>NZ_JBIVGI010000001.1:0-775125 GCF_044748625.1 Kitasatospora sp. NPDC089913
GGCTCCCAGTAGACGACTGGGTTGATAGGCCGGATATGGAAGCCCTGTGAGGGGTGGAGTTGACCGGTACTAATAGGCCGAGGGCTTGTCCTCAGTTGCTCGCGTCCACTGTGTTGTTCTGAAACAACGACCCCCGGTTCCTGGCCAGGAACCGGGTGCGGTTGACAGTTTCATAGTGTTTCGGTGGTCATAGCGTGAGGGAAACGCCCGGTTACATTCCGAACCCGGAAGCTAAGCCTCACAGCGCCGATGGTACTGCAGGGGGGACCCTGTGGGAGAGTAGGACGCCGCCGAACAATCATTGTGAAGAACCCCCGTCGGGAAACCGGCGGGGGTTCTTTGCGTTCCGCCCGAATTCTGCGGAGAAAGCCGTGAATTCGCCGGCACGGCAGGCCCCGAGCCGCCCCGGCCGGGCGCGGCACCCTCCGCAGCCCATCAAAATGGCGCTAAAACTCCCAGCTCAAGGCCCGGATCGCTGGCAAAGCGACGTCTTCGCCGTAGTCTCGAAGGCGAAGGGAACTGGTGTCCGGGATGGCAGCCAGCTTCGGTCGGATCAAGAATGGTGCACATGGGACGCGGCAGGCTACGGATCTACCTCGGGGCGGCCCCCGGGGTCGGCAAGACGTACGCCATGCTCGCGGAGGCGCACCGGCGGCTGGAGCGCGGCACGGACGTCGTGGCCGCGTTCGTCGAGGACCACGGGCGCCGGCACACGGCGGCCCAGGTGGAGGGGCTCGAGCTGGTGCCGCGGCGGGAGCTGACGCACCGCGGGGCCGTCTTCACGGAGCTGGACCTGGACGCGCTGCTGGCGCGCCGGCCGCAGGTGGCTCTGGTGGACGAGCTGGCACACACCAATGTGCCGGGGTGCCGGAACGAGAAGCGCTGGCAGGACGTCGAGGAACTGCTCGCGGCCGGGATCGATGTCATCTCGACGGTGAACATCCAGCACCTGGAGTCGCTCGGGGACGTGGTCGAGGGCATCACCGGAGTGCGGCAGCGGGAGACCGTGCCGGACGAGGCGGTGCGCCGGGCGGACCAGATCGAGCTGGTCGACATGTCGCCGCAGGCGCTCCGGCGCCGGCTCGCGCACGGCAACGTGTACGCGCCGGAGAAGGTCGACGCGGCGCTCGCCAACTACTTCCGGCCGGGGAACCTGACGGCGCTGCGGGAGCTGGCGCTGCTGTGGACGGCCGACCGGGTCGACGAGTACCTGCAGAAGTACCGGGCCGAACAGGGGATCAAGGGCACCTGGCAGGCGCGCGAGCGGATCGTGGTCGGTCTGACGGGCGGTCCGGAGGGTGCCACGCTGATCCGCCGGGCGGCCCGGATCGCGGCCCGCGGATCGGGCGGTGAGCTGCTGGCCGTGCACATCTCCCGCTCGGACGGGCTCGCCGGTTCCGGCTCGGGGTCCTCGCAGGCGCTGATCGAGCAGCGGGCGCTGGTGGAGAGCCTGGGCGGTTCGTACCACGCGGTGCTGGGGGACGATCCGGCCGCCGGACTGCTGGAGTTCGCCCGCGGGGTGAACGCGACCCAGATCGTGCTGGGCACCAGCCGCCGCCCGGCCTGGCAGTACGTCTACGGCCCCGGTGTGAGCGGCACGGTGACCCGGGAGTCGGGCGACATCGACGTGCACATCGTCACGCACGAGCACGAGGCGAAGGGCCGGGGGCGGATCCCGGTCCGCCGGGTGACCGACCTCGGCCGGACGCGGACGGTCGCGGGCTGGCTGATCGGGGTGGCGGGGCCGCCGCTGCTGGCGCTGCTGCTGATCAACGTGGACGGTCTCGGCCTGACCACGGACATGCTGCTGTTCCTGTCGCTGACGGTGTGCGCGGCGCTGGTGGGCGGCCTTTACCCGGCGATGGCCTCGGCGCTGGTCAGTTCCTCGGCGCTGAACTACTACTTCGCTCCACCGATACACACCTTCACGATCGACGAGCCGCAGAACATCCTGGCGGTGGCGATATTCACCGCCGTCGGCATCGCCGTGGCCTCGGTGGTCGACCTGGCGGCCCGGCGGACCCATCAGGCGGCCCGCAGCCAGGCCGAGGCGCAGACGCTCAGCGCGCTGGCGGGCACGGTGCTGCGCGGGGCGCCCAGCGGGGACGGGGTGCTGACCGCGCTGATGGAGCAGGTCCGGGAGACCTTCCAGCAGGAATCGGCGGCGTTGCTGGAGCGGCCCGACCCGCTCGGGGCGTGGCACCCGGTGGCGACGGCGGGCCCGCGCCCGCCGCAGCGGCCGGAGACGGCCGACGTCGACGTGCCGGTCGGGGAGAACCTGGCCCTGGCGCTGCGGGGCCGGGTGCTGCCGGGCGAGGACCGGCGGCTGCTCGGCGCGTTCGCGGCCCAGGCCGCCGTGGTGCTGGAGCGCCGGCGGCTGGCGGGGGAGGCGGCGGCCGCGCGCCGCGAGGCGGAGGGCAACCGGATCCGGACCGCGCTGCTGGCGGCGGTCTCGCACGATCTGCGGACCCCGCTGGCCGGGATCAAGGCCTCGGTGAGTTCGCTCCGCTCGGCGGACGTGGAGTGGGACGAGGCGGACGAGGCGGAGCTGCTGGCCGGGATCGAGGAGGGCGCGGACCGGCTCGACCACCTGATCAACAATCTGCTCGACATGAGCCGGCTGCAGACCGGTACGGTCACCCCGCTGATCCAGGAGACCGATCTGGACGAGGTGGTGCCGTTCGCACTGGGCGGTGTCCCGCCGGGAGCCGTCCGGCTGGACGTGCCGGAGTCCCTGCCGATGATCCGGGCGGACGGCGGGCTGCTGGAACGCTCGCTCGCCAATCTGATCGAGAACGCCGTGAAGTACAGCCCGGAGGGGGTGAAGGTGCTGGTCAAGGCCGGTGCGCTGCGGCCGCCGGGGGAGCCGGGCCGGGTCGAGCTGCGGATCGTGGACCGGGGCCCGGGGGTACCGGAGGACGCCAAGGAGCGGATCTTCGCGCCCTTCCAGCGCTACGGCGACGCGCCGCGCGGGGCCGGGGTGGGGCTCGGGCTCGCGGTGGCGCGGGGCTTCGTCGAGGCGATGGACGGCTCCGTGACGGCCGAGGACACCCCGGGCGGCGGGCTGACCATGGTGGTCACCCTGCCGGCCGCCGAGCGGGTGCCCGGACCGGGGGACCCCCCGGGGTCCGGGCTTCCCGCGGCTCCCGCATGACCGGCGCCGCCCCGGGAGCGCCCGGGGCCGGACGGCTCCCCCCGTACGACCGTTCGCCCGGCCACCGTTCGCCCGAGAGCCGGGCCGCGGCCGCACGGCCGCCCGAAGGCCGGGCCCCGCACGACCGGTCGCCCGACGACCACCTCCCGATCCGACAGCCCCGAAAGGCGGAGCCCGCATGACCCGGGTCCTCGTCGTGGACGACGAACCGCAGATCGTCCGCGCGCTGGTGATCAACCTCAAGGCCCGCAAGTACGAGGTCGACGCGGCGCACGACGGCGCGAGCGCCCTGGAGCTCGCCGCCGCCCGCCACCCCGACGTCGTCGTCCTCGACCTCGGCCTGCCCGACATGGACGGGGTCGAGGTGATCAGGGGCCTGCGCGGCTGGACCCGGGTGCCGATCATCGTGCTCTCGGCCCGGCACGCCTCCGACGAGAAGGTCGAGGCCCTGGACGCGGGCGCCGACGACTACGTCACCAAGCCCTTCGGCATGGACGAACTGCTCGCCCGGATGCGCGCCGCCGTCCGCCGGGCCGAGCCGGTCGCGGGTGAGGACGACTCGGTGGTGGTCACCGAGAGCTTCACCGTCGACCTGGCGGCGAAGAAGGTGAACCGGGACGGCGGCGACATCCGCCTTACCCCGACCGAGTGGCATCTGCTGGAGGTCCTGGTCCGCAACGCGGGCCGGCTGGTCAGCCAGACCCAGCTGCTCCAGGAGGTGTGGGGACCGGCCTACCGCACCGAGACGAACTATCTGCGGGTGTACCTCGCCCAGCTGCGGCGCAAGCTCGAACGGGACCCCTCCCACCCGCGCCACTTCATCACCGAGCCGGGGATGGGCTACCGCTTCGAGGCGTGAGCGGGCGGGCGTCCGGGAGCGCGCGACGGCCGCCGCGGGACGTCAGGAGGAGGCCCGGGAGGCTCCCGGGCGTCCTGCGCGGCCTGCCGCCCGGGGCCCCGGAACCGGTACCCTTCCGGCATGAGTGGTGACAACAGCAGCGGCCAGCCACAGGGGCGCTTCCGCCGCATGCTCAGCCGGCTGACCTCCTCCGCGGAGGAGCTCCAGGCCGAGGAGCTGCGGCAGGAGATCGCGGCGGAGTCGGGCTGTACCCCGATCGCCAGCTGCGGGGACCGGGAACTGGTCACCGTCGCGGGCACCCTGCGCACCGTGACGCTGCGCCCGAGGGCCGGTGTGCCGGCCCTGGAGGCGGAGCTCTTCGACGGTACCGAGGCGCTGGACGTGGTCTGGCTCGGTCGCCGCTCCATCATGGGCATCGAGCCGGGGCGCCGTCTGGTCGCCAGCGGCCGGATCAGTCATGCGCGCGGTCGGCGGGTGCTGTTCAACCCCCGCTACGAGCTGCGTCCGGTCGGACACGGGAGCGAATGAGCGTGAGCAAGCAGTCCGGCGGGGATTCCGCCGCCCAGCTCGGTCTGGTGGAGGCCGACGCCGAGGAGGCCGCCCGGCAGGCGCAGGCCTCGCGGGAGGCCGCCGACACCGTGATGAAGGCGTTCGGCGGGGTCCGGGGCATGATCGACATGACCCTGCCCGGTCTGGTCTTCATCGTCACGTACAACATCACCCACAAGGTGCCGGCGGCCGCCTGGGCGGCGCTGGCCCTGAGCGCGCTGTTCGTGGTCGCGCGGCTGCTGAAGCGGGAGACCGTCCAGCACGCCTTCAGCGGGGTGTTCGGCGTCGCGATCGGTGCCTGGATCTCGATGAAGACCGGCAAGGCGGAGAACTTCTACCTGCCCGGCCTGCTCTGGAACGTCGGCTACTGCGTGGGCCTGGCCGTGTCGGCGCTGGTCCGGTGGCCGCTGATCGGCATCATGCTGGGCCCGGTGACCGGCGAGATGTTCACCTGGCGCAAGGAGAACCCGGGCCGGCTGGCCGCCTACACCAAGGCCACCTGGGCCTGGGTGGTGATCATGGGCATCAAGCCGCTGATCCTCTTCCCGCTGTACTTCACCCACAACGTCAACCTGCTGGGCTGGCTCAAGGTCGCCCTGGGCATTCCGCCGCTGCTGCTGGCGATGTACGTGACCTGGCAGATCCTGCTGAAGGCGCCGCCGCCGATCAAGGCGCAGCTGGACGAGGAGCCGGAGGAGGGGCAGGCGCGGTCCGACCACGAGCACTCCGCCGGCGGTCCGGCCCGGGGGAACTGACCGGACCGGTACCGGTACGGCACGCGGGGCCCGCACTCTTCACGAGTGCGGGCCCCGCGTGCTGTGCGGCGTTGCCGCTACTGGGTGCCCGGGGCGCTGGAGAGCAGGTCCTCCAGCTCCTCCTCGCGTTCCTGGGCCGCCACGAAGAGCAGCTCGTCGCCGCCCTCCAGGGTGTCGTCCTTGCCCGGCACCAGGACCCGGCCCTCGCGGATGATCGTCACCAGGGCGGTGTCCTGCGGCCAGGCCACGTCGCCGACCCGGGTGCCGACCAGCTCGGTGTCGGAGGCGAGGGTCAGTTCGACGAGGTTGGCGTTGCCCTGGCTGAAGCGCATCAGCCGGACCAGGTCGCCGACGCTGACGGCCTCCTCGACCAGGGCGGACATCAGGCGCGGGGTGGAGACGGCGACGTCCACGCCCCAGGACTCGTTGAAGAGCCACTCGTTCTTCGGGTTGTTCACCCGGGCGACCACCCGGGGCACCCCGTACTCGGTCTTCGCGAGCAGCGAGACGACCAGGTTGACCTTGTCGTCGCCGGTCGCGGCGATCACCACGTGGCAGCGCTGCAGTGCCGCCTCGTCGAGCGAGGTGATCTCGCAGGCGTCGGCCAGCAGCCACTCCGCCATGGGGACCCGCTCCACCGAGATGGAGTTCGGGTTCTTGTCGATCAGCAGGACCTCGTGGCCGTTCTCCAGCAGCTCGCCCGCGATCGAGCGGCCGACGGCGCCGGCTCCGGCAATGGCGACTCGCATCAGTGGCCCTCCTTCTCCGGGCCCCGCGCGAACGCGGCCTCGACCGTCGTCAGGTCGGCGCGGCGCAGCATCACGTGCACCAGGTCGCCCTCCTGGACCACCATCTGGGGCGAGGGCAGCACGCCCTCGCCGAGCCGGGTGAGGAACGCGACCCGGGTGCCGGAGGACTCCTCCAGCTCGCTCACCCGGCGGCCGACCCACTCCGGGGCGTAGGCGACCTCGGCGAGCTGGACGGCGCCGCTCGGGTCCTGCCAGAGCGGCTCGGCGCCGCTCGGCAGCAGCCGGCGCAGCATCTGGTCGGCCGTCCAGCGGACGGTGGCGACGGTCGGGATGCCCAGGCGCTGGTAGACCTCGGCGCGACGGGGGTCGTAGATCCGGGCCGCGACGTTCTCCACACCGAAGTTCTCGCGGGCCACCCGGGCGGCGATGATGTTGGAGTTGTCGCCGCTGGAGACGGCGGCGAAGGCGCCGGCCTCCTCGATGCCCGCCTCCTTCAGGGTGTCCTGGTCGAAGCCGACCCCGGTCACCCGGCGCCCGTTGAACCCGGCACCCAGCCGGCGGAACGACGTCGGGTCCTGGTCGACCACGGCCACCGAGTGGCCCTGTTTCTCCAGTGCGCGGGCGAGCGCGGAGCCCACCCGGCCGCAGCCCATGATGACGATGTGCACCGGCGCTACCTCACCCGTCGCGTTGGGGCCATGACCTGCGCAAACACCGCTGAATCTCCGTTTCCCCGCCCCGGTGTCCGGGGCGGGCGTCCTCGTGGGGCTCGGTACGACAACCTGAGTGTTGCCGCCCTGCTCGTATCCGACACGCTAGCCGGTCCACCGAACACAGTCGCGACGAAGGGGCACCCCGACGGGCGGGACGGGGGTGGCCCTGCGGACCCCGGCGTCGACTACCCCTACGATTCCTTAACGTGCCTATGCCGACTGACCTACCGAAACGCATCCTGATCGGGCGTGCGTTGCGCAGCGACAAGCTGGGGGAGACTCTGCTCCCCAAGCGCATCGCGCTGCCCGTCTTCGCCTCGGACGCGCTCTCCTCGGTCGCGTACGCGCCCGAGGAGATCCTGCTGACACTCTCCCTGGCGGGTGCCTCGGCCATCCACTTCTCGTGGCAGATCGGCGTCGTCGTCGCCATCGTCATGCTCGCCGTGGTGGCCTCCTACCGGCAGAACGTGCATGCCTACCCGAGCGGCGGCGGCGACTACGAGGTCGCCACCGTGAACCACGGCCCCAACTCCGGCCTGGTGGTCGCGAGCGCGCTGATGGTCGACTACATCCTCACCGTCGCGGTCTCCACGACCTCGGGCGTGGCCAACGTGGTGTCGGCGGTGCCGGCGCTGCGCGGTCACGAGCTGACCCTGTCGGTGGTCGTGGTCATCGTGCTGATGGGCATGAACCTGCGCGGTGTGCGGGAGTCCGGTTCGGCCTTCGCCGTCCCGACCTACGCCTTCATGGTCGGCGTGCTGGGCATGGTGGTGTACGGGGTGGTCCGGCACTTCGGCCTGGGGCAGGACATGCCCGCCGAGAGCTCCGGCTTCCATCTGCAGGCGACGCCGGGGAACGAGTCCCTGGCGGGCTTCGCCATGGTGT
This sequence comes from Kitasatospora sp. NPDC089913, assembly GCF_044748625.1. NCBI lineage: Bacteria > Bacillati > Actinomycetota > Actinomycetes > Kitasatosporales > Streptomycetaceae > Kitasatospora > Kitasatospora sp. NPDC089913. Next base: position 7,665 of record NZ_JBIVGI010000001.1, read on the forward strand.
TCCTGCTGCTCAAGGCGTTCTCCTCGGGCTGTGCGGCGCTGACCGGCGTCGAGGCGATCTCCAACGGCGTGCCCGCGTTCCGCAAGCCGAAGAGCAAGAACGCGGCGACCACCCTGCTGATGATGGCCAGCATCGCGGTCGTGATGTTCATGGGCATCATCTGGCTGGCCCGGCTGACCGGCGTCCAGATGGCCGAGCAGCCCGCGGAGCAGCTGGTCGGCGTGCCCGGCGACTACCACCAGAAGACCGCGCTGGCGCAGATCAGCGAGGCCGTGTTCTCCAACTTCACGCCGGGCTTCTACTTCGTCGCGGCCGTGACCGGCCTGATCCTGGTGCTGGCCGCGAACACCGCGTTCAACGGCTTCCCGGTGCTGGGCTCGATCCTGGCCCAGGACCGCTACCTGCCGCGCCAGCTGCACACCCGCGGTGACCGGCTGGCCTTCTCCAACGGCATCATCCTGCTGGCGCTGGCCGCGATCCTGTTCATCATCGCCTTCGACGCGGACCCGACCCGGCTGATCCAGCTCTACATCGTCGGCGTCTTCGTGTCGTTCAACATGAGCCAGTCCGGCATGATCCGGCACTGGACCCGGCACCTGCGCACCGAGACCGACCCGGCCAAGCGCCGCCACATGCAGCGCAGCCGGGCGATCAACACCTTCGGCCTGGTGATGACCATGGCCGTGCTGATCGTCGTGCTCGCCACCAAGATCAGCCACGCCTGGATCGCGATCGCGGCGATGGTCGTGCTGTTCGTGATGATGAAGGCGATCCGCCGGCACTACGACCGGGTCTCGGCGGAGCTGGTCGCCGCCGAGGAGCCGGACGACGTGGTGCTGCCGACCCGGGTGCACGCCATCGTCCTGGTCTCCAAGCTGCACAAGCCGGCGCTGCGCGCGCTGGCGTACGCGCGGCTCGCCCGGGCGCACACCCTGGAGGCGGTGACGGTGAACGTCGATCCGGCGGACACCGCGGCGCTGCGCGCGGAGTGGGACGAGCGCGGCATCGAGGTGCCGCTGAAGGTCCTGGACTCGCCGTACCGGGAGATCACCGCGCCGGTGCTGGACTACGTGAAGAACCTGCGCCGCAGCAGTCCGCGCGACGTGGTCTCGGTCTACATCCCGGAGTACGTGGTCGGCCACTGGTACGAGCACCTGCTGCACAACCAGAGCGCGCTGCGGCTGAAGGGCCGGCTGCTGTTCAAGCCGGGGGTGATGGTGACCTCGGTGCCGTGGCAGCTGGAGTCGTCCGAGCGGCGCAAGCCGCAGAAGGCCTGGTCGGCGCCGGGTGCGGTGCGACGAGGTGAGCCCCGGGCGCCGAAGGCCGTAAAGTCGGAAGTCTCGGCGAAGCCCGCCGGGTCGGCTGACAGCGGCAAGAAGGACTCCTCCCAGTGACCCGCAACACCCCGTCTCGTTCCAACGGCTCCTCCGGCAAGGGTGCCCGCAAGGGCGGTTCGTCCGGCCGGCCCGGGCAGGTGGCCCGGCCCCGCTGGGGCAAGCCGCAGCGGCCGGAGGCGACCGACCGCGACGGATTCACCGCGCGGACGGCGCCGCTCGCGCCGGAGGAGCGCGCTCCGGAGCGGGCCGAGCGTTCCGAGCGCACCGAGCGCACCGACCGGCCGGAGAAGTCCGGACGCTCCGAGCGGTCCGGGGGTGCGGGGCGGCCGGCGAAGTCCGGGCGGGCCGAGCGTGCGCCGCGCGGCGAGCGCGAGGGCCGTTCCGACCGCTCCGACCGTTCGGGTCAGCAGGGTCAGCCGGGCGACCGGTCGAAGGACGGCGCGCGCCCGCGCAAGCAGGCCGTGCGCCCGCCCCGCGCGCTGCGCTCCACCGTCCGCGCGCCCCGGGCCGAGTCCGCGCCCAAGGCGCCCGCCGGTGACCCGCTGGTCGGCGAGCGCTACGAGGTCGAGGTCGGCCCGGTCGCCCACGGCGGCGGGCACTGCGTGGCGCGGCACGAGGGCCGGGTGCTGTTCGTCCGGCACGCGCTGCCGGGCGAGAGGGTGATCGCCCAGGTCACCGAGGGCACCTCCTCCTCGCGGTTCCTGCGCGCCGACGCGGTCGAGGTGCTGGAGCCCGCCAAGGAGCGGATCGCTCCGCCGTGCCCGTTCGCCGGGCCCGGCAAGTGCGGCGGCTGCGACTGGCAGCACGTGACGCCCGGTGGCCAGCGCAAGCTCAAGGTGCAGGTGCTGACCGAGCAGCTGGCCAAGCTCGCCGGCCTGACCCCGGCCGAGGCCGGCTGGGACGGCAGTGTCGAGCCGGTCGGCGACAAGCTGCCGGCCGGGCAGGTGCCGGCCTGGCGCACCCGGATCCAGTACGCGGTCGACCCGGGCACCGGCAAGGTGGGGCTGCGCAAGCACCGCTCGCACGACATCCAGCCGATCGACCGCTGCCTGATCGCGGCCGAGGGCGTCACCGAGCTGGGCGTGGAGGCGCACGACTGGCCGGGCGTCGCCTCGGTCGAGGTCATCGCCGCCGCCGGCTCCTCCGACCGCCAGGTGGTGCTCACCCCGGCCCCGGGCGCCCAGCTGCCGCTGGTCGAGCTGGACCGGCCGGTCTCCATCAGCCGGATCGACGAGCAGGGCGACTACCACCGGGTGCACGGCCGGAACTTCGTCCGGGAGCGGGCCGCCGGGCGGACCTGGCGGGTCAGCGACGGCGGCTTCTGGCAGATCCACCCCGAGGCCCCGGACACGCTGGTCGACGCCGTCATGGACGGTCTGGACCCGCAGTGGGGCGAGAACGCGCTGGACCTGTACTGCGGGGTGGGCCTGTTCGCGGGCGCGCTGGCCGACCGGGTCGGCGAGGACGGCGCGGTGCTCGGCATCGAGTCCGGCAAGCAGGCGGTGGCCGACGCCCGGCACAACCTGGCCGCGCTGGAGAACGTCCGGATCGAGTGCGACCGGGTGGAGACGCTGCTGCCGCGCACCGGTATCACCGCCACCGACCTCGTCGTACTCGACCCGCCGCGCGCGGGGGCCGGGCGGGAGACCGTCGCGCACCTGGCCGGTCTCGGCGCCCGCCGGATCGCGTACGTGGCGTGCGACCCGGCGGCGCTGGCCCGGGACCTCGGGTTCTTCCGCGAGGGCGGTTACCGTCCGGTGTCGCTGCGGGCGTTCGACCTGTTCCCGATGACGCACCACTTCGAGTGCGTGGCGATCCTGGAGCCGATCGCGGGCGCGTAGGCGCCGCGGGAGGCACGGGCAAGGAAGGGCAGGGCGGTCCGGCACAGGACTGCACCGGACTGCACAGGACGGAGGCGGTACCCGGCGTTCGCGCGGGTACCGCCTCCGTCGTCTCGTGGGCCGGTGCGGCGGCTCAGGGCAGGTTGTGCTCCTCTTCCCGGGCGTCGTGCGGCAGGTCGACGCCGTGCTGGGCGGCGAGCCGCAGCAGCCCGGCGATCCGGCCCTCGTACGCCTGGACGCCGTCGGCGTCCCCCTCGGCCCGGGCGGCCGCGAGTTCCTTGCGGGCCTGGTCGAGCTGCTCGCGCAGCTCCTGGTCGAACATGGCTGTCATTGCCGGCCTCCACAACCGGTCGGTGCCGCTCCAGGGAATGCTCAGGGCACTTCAGAGTCTCCGAAGGTGAAGAACTCTTCAAGTCTCACTCCCGGCGGGCCCGGGCGCGTCGGACGACGGGGGAGCGGGTAGTCGGTAGGGGCGTACGGCGGGCGTGCCGGTGGGGCGTGCGGGTGTGCGCCGGTGGGGCGCGCGGCGGATGTGCGAGCCCTTGTTGTGCTAGCACTTCGGCGCTAGCTTGAAGTCATGGGTAAGAAGCAGCTGAACGTCCGGGTGGACGCCACCACCGCGGAGATGGCCCGGGAGCGGGCGGAGCAGCAGGGGATCAGCATGAACCAGTACATCGAACGCCTGGTCCAGCAGGACATGGGCGAGGCGGGCCGGGTCTTCGTCGACGCGGCCGCGCAGTTCATGAAGGAGTACGAGACGGCCTTCCTGGCCGAGTTCGGCGAGCAGCGGGGCGAGGCCGACCTCCAGGACGTGCGCCGTTGAAACTGGAGGTCGACCTCTCGTGGCTGCTCATGACCGCCGAGCAGTACACGCCCGGTGACCCGCAGGTCACCGACTACGGATCGCTGCTCGCCGCCGTCGCCCGGCACCAGGCCGAGATCTTCGACATCGCCGTCTACCCCGAGCCGCAGGACCGCGCCGCCGCCCTCATGCACCAGCTGATCCGGGTGCCGGCGCTCGAGAAGACCAACGAGCTGTTCGCCACCGCCGTCGCGTACGCCTACCTGGTGGCCAGCGGCTGCACGGTGGCCACCACCGCCCGCGAGGTGCGCAGCCTCGCCCGGGCCATCCGTGAGGGGCGGCTGACCGTCTCCGGGGTGGCGGACCGGCTGGCCGTCTGGGTGGTGGACGAGGCCGAGGACGAGGAGGTCAGCGGCGAGGACGACGACGAGGCGGAGTGAGCGGCGGGGGCGGGAGCGGCGGCCGGGGAGGCCGGGGGGATCAGTGGGACCCGGTCTCCGGTTCGGCTGTCGGGGCGGCTGCCCGTTCGGCTGCCGGTTCGGCGATCAGTGCGGTCGCGAAGGAGCGGAAACCCGCCCGGCGGTAGATCCGGGCCACGTCCTCGTCCGCGGCGGACAGGAACACCGTCCGCACCCCGCCGGCCCGGGCGTGCGCGACCAGGGCCGCGGTGACCGCCTGCGCGAGGCCCCGCCGCCGGGCCGAGGGGAGGGTGCCCACCCCGGCCACCTCGGTGACCTCGCCGACCGGGTTGTGCTGGCCCGCGCAGAGCGCCGTGCCGTCACCGAAGGCCGCCGCGAGCGCCGTCATCCCGGCGGTGATCCGCCCGGCGAGCCGCTCCGCGCTTCCGTCCGCCTTCAACGCCTCGGCCCGTACGGCGAGTTCGGCCGGACCGGCGCTGCCGACGCCGGTGCCCGGCTCGCCGAAGGCCAGGTGCGGAACGGCCAGTGCCTCGGCGAGGGCCGGATCGTCGGCGGCCAGCACCCGTACCGACACGCCGTCCGGTCGGGCGACGTCCCCGGGCCCGTCCCCGTGGGTCTCCGGACGCCCGCTCCCGTGCTCGTCCGGATGTCCGTCCCGCGGGCCGAGTACCAGCAGCGGATGCTCGTGCACGGTCAGTCCCGCCTCCTCCACGGCGGCGCGCAGCAGCGGGTCGTGCTCCGCGACCCACTCGAAGGCCTCCGGCAGTCCCAGCTCGCGCTGGCGGGCCCGTACCCGGCGGACGTCCTCCGCGGTGACGGCCGGGCCCGCGTGGCCCAGCGCCGGCCGGGCGTAGTACGGCCAGCCGGTGCCTTCCGCGACGAACAGGCTGAGCGGGCCGAAGTCCTCGACCCGGGCGGAGCTGCGCGGAACGGCGTCGTAGTAGCGCTCGATCGCTTCGAGGAGGGCCGGGGCGGGCTGCGTCGGTTCGGCGCCGGCGTTCGGGGCGCTCGGGTCGGTGGTGGCGGTGGTGGCGTCCGGGGCGGTGGCTGCGGGATCGTGGGAGGTCACGCGGTGCATCAAAGCAGGCCCGCCGCGTTCCCGCCGGGAATTTCCGGACGGCCCGCCCGGTCCCGTCCGGCTCCGGCTTCGCCCGCCTGGGTCCGCCTGGGTTCGCCTCCGTCCGGCTCCGTCCGGCCGGGTCCGCTCCCGCCCCGCGCCGGCGTGACCTGCGGAGCGGCCCGGCGGCCGTTCGGCCCGGGCATTTCACCGCGATTGTTGCCGAACGCTTACAGGCCGGGCGATCTTGTGTGGGAGCCGCGTGGCATCCTGGGGCTTTTACAGCTCTGCCGGACGTGAACGGCGGACGTCCGCGCTGGGCGAAGCGAGGGGGATGACTGGCTCATGAGGCTCTGCTTTCTGGTGGAGGAGCACTACCGGCACGACGGCATGCCGCTCGACGTCGTACGCCAACTCACCGCGTGGGGGCACCGGGTGGACGTGGTGCGCCCCGGCGACTCGCTGATGGCGATCTCCGAGGCGGTCCGGGCCGGCAGCCACGACGCCTGGGTGCTCAAGACCGTCTCCGGCGGACCGGGCCTCACCCTGCTGGAGGCCGCCGCCGCCGTCGGCCTCACCACCGTCAACGACGTCCGGTCCATCCGCGGCGTCCGCGACAAGGCCCTCGCCTCCGTGATCGCCCGCACCCGGGGGCTGCCCGTCCCCGTCACCTACGCGGCCGCCCGGTGGGAACGGCTCGCCGAGATCCCCGCGGCCGAGTACCCGCTGGTCGTCAAGCCCGCCGACGGCAGCTCCGGGCGCGCCGTGCGGCTCGTCCGCGACCCCGGGCACCTCGCCGAACTCGGTCCCCTGCTGGCCGGCGAGGGCCTGCTGATCGCCCAGCCCTACGTGCCCAACTCCGGCACCGACCTCAAGGTGTACTGCGTCGACGGCGAGCTGTACGCGACCGAGCGGTGCTCGCCGCTCAACCCCGACCAGGGGGTGCGGGAGCGGCAGGTGCCGCTGCCCGCCGAGGTCGCGCGGATCGCCGCGCAGGTCGGCGAGGTGTTCGGGCTCGACCTCTACGGCGTCGACGTGCTGCTCGGGCCGGACGGTCCGGTGGTCGTCGACATCAACGACTTCCCGAGCTTCCGGCAGGTGCCGGACGCGGTCGCGCGAGTCGCGCGGGCGGTGCTGCGGCTGGCCCGCACCGGCACGGCGGTCACGGCCCCTGCGGTGGCGCTCGACGCCTCGGGGCTGGAGGCGGTCGGGCTGGGGGCCGGAGCGGTCCTGATGCCCGCGCAGGGCGGCGGCGCGGCGGTCGGGGCCGGCGTCGCGGGCGGACTCGGGGGCGGTGGCGTCGCGGTCGGCGGTGTCGGCGTCGGCATGGGTGGTGTGGGTGTGGGTGGTGTCGGTGTGAGTGGTGTCGGTGTCGGTGGCATCGGGGCCGCGCCGGTCGGCGGCGCGATATGAGGATCGGACTGATCACCTCCGCCCCGGACCACCCGGTGCTCGCCGCGACCGCCGCGCTGCTGACCGCGGGCGGCCACCGCGTCGAGGTCCTCGACCCGACGTCCGGTCCGGACGGGCCGGTGCACCCGCCCGCCGACGTGTACCTGCTCAAGGCGCACACCCCGGCGGCACTCGCCCTCGCCCGGGGGCTGGAGGAGCGCGGCGTGCCCGTCGTCAACCCGGTCGCCGCCACCGAACTCTGCCAGGACCGGCTGGCCATGGCCGAACTCGCCCGGGAGGCCGGGCTGCCCTTCGCGGCCACCCGCGCCGCCGCCGACCCCGCCGAACTGCTCGCGGCGGTCGAGGCGGGGGAGCTCCTCCTGCCGATCGTCGTCAAGAGCCGGCACAGCCGCCGCCACGACCTCGTCGCCCGCGTCGACGACAGCGCCCGGCTGCGCTCCCTCACCGAGGAATGGCCGGACGAACCCGTTGTCGCCCAGCCCTACCTGCCCAGCACCGGCTGGGACCAGAAACTGTGGGTCGTCGCCGGGCAGCTGTTCTGCGCCCGCCGCCGCTCCGAGCTCGCCGGTCCCGAACACGCCGAACTGCCCGGCGGTGAAGGCGGGTTCGGGCTCGCCGAGCTGTCCGCCGAGCGGGCCGCGGTGGCCCTGCGGGCGGGCGAGGTGTTCGGCCTCGACGTCTACGGCGTCGACCTGCTGGACGGGCCGGGCGAACCGGTGGTCGTCGACGTCAACGCCTTCCCGGGCATCCGGGGACAGGCCGGGGCGCCCGAGGCGCTCGCCGCGCTCGCGCTGCGGGTCGGCCGGGCGGGGTCGGCGACCGGCTCGGCGGCCGGGGTCCCCCGCCAGCGGGCGGACGGCACCGGCACCGCGACGCCGGCACCGGCGGATGCGGGGCCGGGCGCCGCCGCTGGTTAGGCTGGCACTCCCGGCCCGAGCAGACGACCGAGCACACGACCGGGCCGCGAGAGAAGACGGACCCTTGCTGCAGGACATCGAGCCCTACCTGGCGTGCCCGCACTGCGCGCGGCCGCTCACCCTCGACGGGCGCACCCTGCGCTGCCCCGGCGGGCACAGCCACGACCTCGCCAAGCAGGGCTACGTCAGCCTGCTCGCCGGTGACGCCCACACCGGCACCGGGGACACCGCCGAGATGGTCGCCGCCCGGGGCGACTTCCTCGCCGCCGGCCACTACCGGCCGATCGCCGACGCGCTCACGGAGGCAGCCGTCGCGGCCGTCGCCGGAGCCGAAGCCGAAGCCGGTGGTGACGCCACCGGTGACGGTGGTGCCGGTGCCGGTGCCGGTGCCCGTGGGCTGGTCGCCGACCTCGGCGCGGGCACCGGCCACTACCTCGCCCACGTCCTGGACGCCCTGCCCGGCCGGCCCGGTGCCGCCCTCGACATCTCCAAGTACGCGCTGCGCCGCGCCGCCAGGGCCCACCCCCGGATCGGCGCCGTGGTCTGCGACGCCTGGCGGCCGCTGCCCCTGCTGGACGCCTCCGCCGACCTCGTCCTCAATGTGTTCGCCCCGCGCAACGGACCCGAGATCCGCCGCGTGCTGCGGCCCGGCGGCACCCTGCTGCTGGTCTCGCCCACCGCCCGGCACCTGCGCGAACTCGTCAACACCCTGGGCCTGTTGTCCGTCGACGAGGAAAAGCAGCGACGCATCGACGAGAAGCTCGGGCCCTACCTGACGCCCGCCGGGCGGCGCGAGGTCGAGTTCACCGTGCGGCTGTCCGCCGAGGACGTGCGGACCGTGGTGGGCATGGGGCCGAGCGCCTGGCACACCGACCCGGCCCGGCTCGCGGAGCGGCTCGCAGCCCTGCCCGACCCGGTCGAGGTGACGGCCTCCGTCACCGTCGCCGCCTACCGGCGCTGAACCGGCGGACCGGCCCCCGGCGCGGGGGCCGGCCGCCCGGCGCCGCGGCCCCGTGCCGCAGCCCTGCGCCGGAGTCACCCCGATGGGATGAATCTGCCGGGCAGGCACGTTTCTGCCGCGTGACCTGCGGCTAACGTCCGACGGGTGAATCGCGACGCCACCCGCCCCGCCCGGCCGGCCCACCCGCAGCAGCGCGCCCCGGAACCAGGACCGGCGGCGGCGACCGCCCGGCGCCCGATCGTCGAGGAACTCCGGCTCACCTCCTTCAAGTCCTACCGGCGCGCGGCACTCCCGCTCGCCCCCCTCACCGTGCTGCACGGCCCGGCCGGCGTCGGCAAGTCCAACGCGCTCGACGCGCTCGCCGTCCTCTCCCGGCTCGCCCTCGGCGAGGAGATCGGCGACTCCCTCGACGGCAGGCCCGGCACCACCGGGCCGCTCGCCGCCCCCGTCCGCGGCGGCCTCGCCGGATGCGTGCCGCACGGCCGCAACGCCGTCATCCTCGGCTGCACCGTCCGCTCCCCGGACGGACCGATCGCGCTGGAGGTCGTCATCCGCACCGACGGCCCCGTCCGGATCGCCAGGGAACAGCTCACCCTCGACGGCCGGACCCTCGTCGAGACCGGCGAACAGGACCTGCGCCACCGCCGTGTCAACGTCAGCTGGCACAACGACACCCGGCAGGGCGACATCCGCGCCCCCTTCCCCAGCGGCACCCTGGTCACCGCCCAGATCCCGCTGCGCGTCGCCGGTTCCTCGCCCGGCGAGCGCAAGGTCCTCGCGGCCGCCGAACAACTGCTGACCGCGCTGCGCGAGGTCTTCCCCGTCTGCCCCGTGCCCGCCCTGATGCGGGGCTGGGCCCGCCCCCACCCGGAGGCCAGGCTGCTCAGCTCGGCCGCCAACATCTCCGCCGTCGTCGCCCGGCTCGGCAGTGAGTGCGGCCGCCGGTTCGGCCAGCTGCTGCGCGTCGTCCAGTCCGCCGCCCCGCACCCGCTGCTCGGCCTCGACCTCGCCCACCGCGGCACCGGAGCCGACCGGCGGGTGCTCGCCGTGTTCGACGAGGGCGTGCTCGGCCGCACCGGCGCCGACCAGGCCTCCGACGGCATGCTCCGCCACCTCGCTTTCGCCGCGGTGCTGCTCACCGGCGCCGGCGTGCTGGACCTCGACGTGGCCGCCGAGGTGCCGTGGGCGCAGCGGCAGCTCACCGTGCTGGCCGAGGACCTCGGGGCCGGGCTCTCCACCGACCAGGCCGCCTCGCTGCTGCGGCTCGCCCGCGACATGTCGGGGCGCAACCAGCTGCGGGTGCTCGCCACGCTCCAGGAGCCGGCGGCGGCCCGGGACGCGCTGGGCGGGGCGGGCGAACTTCCGGCCGGGGTGGCGGTGGTGGAGTGCCGGCGTGATCCGGGCTCGGGGCTCACGGTGCTGCGGACGGAGACCGCGCGGGTGCCGGTCCAGGCGGTGCGGGACGGGGCGCCGGCGGCCTCGGGACCGGTGGCGGAGCCGGGGTCGGGGTCGGTAGCGGGTTCGGGTTCGGTTTCCGTAGCGGGTTCGGGTTCGGGTTCGGGGTCGCCGGAGGGCGGGGCGTCGGGCCCCGGGGCGCACCGGACGGCGGGCGATGCGGTAGACCTGGACAGGTGAACGAACGACACACGGAACCCGCCGGGCCCGCCCTGGAGGAGCTGCGGCAACGGCTCGCCGACTTCGCCGCGGCCCGCCGCTGGGAGCCCTTCCACACCCCCAAGAACCTCGCCTCGGCCCTGACCGTGGAGGCCGGCGAACTGCTGGAGATCTTCCAGTGGCTCACCCCCGAGCAGGCGTCCGCCGTGATGGCCGACCCGGACCGCGCCCACCGGGTGCGCGACGAGGTGGCCGACGTGCTCGCCTACCTGCTCCAGTTCTGCACGGCAGTCGGGGTCGATCCGCTGACGGCCCTGGCGGCCAAGATCGAGCGGAACGAGTTGCGCTTCCCGGTCCCCGACACCCCCGCCGAGGGCGAGGAAGTCAACCCGTAGCGTCGTTCATAACCCCCGCGGGCGACGAAAGTTGTCCACAGCCACGGGCTTGTCCACAGGTTTCCGAAGTCCCGATGCGCCACCCCCGCGCCCCGTCGCACCCTCTCACCGTGACCGCACGGCAGGGCGCCGCGCGGGCGACGGAAGGGGTGTCCGGCCGTGGAAGCGCTGCGACTGATCAAGACCGCCCGGCACGCCCTGGCGGAGACCAGGAACGTGTCCGACGTGCTGGCCGAGGCCCGGCAGGCCGCGCTGCTCACCGAGGCGGTGGCCACCCGGCTCGCCAGGTCCGGCGAGGAGGGACTCTCCGGCCTCGGGCAGCTGTTGGCCGAGGCCGCCACCCACGCGGCCTGTTGCCTGGAGCATCCGGAGGAGGGCGCCTCCTCCGCGTCCGCCTTCGGCCCGGGCGGCCGGGCCCGGAGGCTCACCGAGCTCGGGGAGTTCGGGCCGATGCTCGACGAACTCGGGCGCCTGCTGAGGGACATGGGGGAGACGCTGGTCGTGCTGGCCTGCGGGGCCGACACCGAGAGCCTCTACTGGGCCTGCATCGACGGGGTCGACGCCGGCGCGGAGTGCACCCAGCTGGTCGACCAACTGCTCGACGCCGTAGGGCGGATGGCGGGGGAGCGGTCCGAGGAGTACGAGGCGGAGCGGTGCGGGGCGGCGGAGGGCGGGCCCGGGGAGCCGCTCGGGCCGGACGGTGCCCGACGGCTCCCCGAGCCGGCGACGGAGCACGAGGAGCGGTTACTGGTGCTCCGGCTCGACCCGCCGGGTCAGCGGGCGGCGGAGAGCCCGCCGTCCTCGCCGTCGGCGGAAGCGGTCGCGACGGGGGAGGTGGTACGGGCACCGATGGCCTGAAGGTCGGCGAGGTCCGCGGTCACCGAGGCGAGCAACTCCTGCATCTGCTCCAACAGGCTCTTCGGGGCGGCCGGCGCCGCCGCCCCGTCGGCGGTGGGGTACTGCGAGGCGGCGGACACCTCGGACCAGGGCTCGGACATGAGCGGACCTCTTCGGATCGGTGGTGCGGTGTGGAGCGGTTGGCGGGAGACCGGACGCGGCCCCGCCGCTGCAACCAACGAACACCCCGCCACGCGGTCACCGGGCACCACTCGATGCGGTCCAACCGCCGGTACGGGTAAGCCGACCGGGTGACCCCGGGCTTGCCGCCACCAACCCGGCTGGGCTACGGCCACCCGGGTGCACGGAGGGGCTGCCGAGGGACGTCCGTCCTCCGGGTGGCCCGCCCCACCGTGGCGGGCCACCGAGGAACGGGGCAGGCGGACGGTGGCGGGTGGCGGGTGGCGGGTGGCGGGCGGCGGGTGGCGGGCGGACGGGCGAGGGAAAGGGCAGGGGATCGGGAGGGAGGGGGAGGGGAGGGGGAGGGGTGGGGCCCCCCCGGCGCCCCCGGGGGGCCCCCCCCCCCAACAACAACAACAAAGAACAACACCCCCCCCCGCGCCCCCCCCCCCCCCCCCCCCCCCCCCCCCCCCCCCCCGGGGCGGGGGGGGGGGGGGGGGGGGGGGGGGGGGGGGGGGGGGGGGGGGGGGGGGGGGGGGCGGGGGGGGGGGGGGGGGGGGGGGGGGGGGGGGGGGGGGGGGGCCCCCCGCGGGGCGCGGGGGGGCCACCCCAGGACCAACCTTCGACTCCTCTGACCTCGTCGACCGGGCGCTCCGAGCACCCGGTCGACGTCACGGCCGGAAGGCCGACCGGCGGCGCGGAGTGGGAAGTCGACCACGCCGACTTCCCACTCCGGGGCCGCCGGCGGGCGATACCTGCCGGAACAGCTGGTGCCGGGGCTCCGAGGCGATGGCTCGGAGCCCCGGCACCAGGAGCCGGACCCTCAGGGGCGTGGGGTCAGTTGTGGGCGTGGAGGTCGGCGTTGAGGCCGCCCCAGGAGCCGGAGCGGGCGATGACCTCGACGGCGCCGGTCTGGGAGTTGCGGCGGAACAGGAGGTTGTCCTGGCCGGACAGTTCGACGGCCTTGGCCACGGTGCCGTCCGGGGTGGTCACCCGGGTGCCGGCGGTGACGTAGAGGCCGGCCTCGACGACGCAGTCGTTGCCGAGCGAGATGCCGATGCCCGCGTTGGCGCCGAGCAGGCAGCGCTCGCCGACGGAGACGACCTGCTTGCCGCCACCCGACAGCGTGCCCATGATCGAGGCACCGCCGCCGATGTCGCTGTGGTCGCCGACCACGACGCCGGCACTGATCCGGCCCTCGACCATCGAGGTGCCCAGCGTGCCCGCGTTGAAGTTGACGAAGCCCTCGTGCATCACGGTGGTGCCGACAGCCAGGTGCGCGCCGAGGCGGACGCGGTCCGCGTGGGCGATGCGCACACCGGAGGGGGCGACGTAGTCGGTCATCCGCGGGAACTTGTCGATCCCGTAGACGGCGAGCTGCCCGCCCTGGGCGCGCACGGCCAGCCGGGCCTGCTCGACCTTGTCCACCGGGACCGGGCCGATGCTGGTCCACGCCACGTTGGCGAGCAGCCCGAAGACACCGTCCAGGCTCAGACCGTGCGGCTGGACCAGGCGGTGGCTGAGCAGGTGCAGACGCAGGTAGGCGTCGTGCGCGTCGAGCGGCTTCTCGTCCAGCGAGGCGATGGCGGTGCGCACGGCGACCACCTCGACACCGCGGCGGGCGTCGGCGCGCAGTGCCTCGGCGGCACCCGAGCCCAGCTCGGCCTCGGCCTGCTCGGCGGTCAGGAGGACGGTCCCGGCCGGGCCGGGCGCGGCGGTCAGCGCGGGGGCCGGGTACCAGGTGTCGAGGACGGTGCCGTCCGCGGCGATGGTGGCCAGACCTGCGGCAACGGCGCCGCTCACGGGGGAGGTGGATTCAGCAGTCACATCGTGCACGTTAACGAATCAGGGCGGCCGTTGCCGAACGCGCTCACCGTCCGGACAGATCGGCGGGACGCGACGCACCGGGGAAAATCCGGCGGTCGGGCGGGCGCGGCTGGGCGATACTCGGACGGGTGTTCATGTCGATCTCTACCACCGGAGCCGCTGGAGCGACCGGTCCCGCCGGTCCCGCCGGACGCCCGGCCACCGATCTGGCGCGCCTGCTGCACCGGCGGCCGGACGCGGTGCACCGGGTCGCGACCGCGTTCGGTGAGGCGCACCTCTTCTTCCCCGAGGCCGACGCGGAGCGCTGCACCGCCGTGCTGCTGGTGGAACCCGGCCCGGAGACACCGGCCCGCGGCCGCCGGGGCAAGGAGCGCCCGCCCGCCGTGCCCGATGCGCGTGTCGGAGACCGCCCCTACGCGGCCTCCTCGCTGTTCGCGGCGGTCCTGCGGACGGTGTTCCGGCAGCCGCTCGAGCAGTCGTCCGATGCGTCCGCGCGATCCGAGCCCTCCGAGCCCTCCGAGCCCTCCGAGCCCTCCGAGGCGTCCGAGTTCTCCGGGGACGAGGGGCTGCCGCTGGAGATCGAGCTGCCGGTCGTCCGCGCCGACCGGGAGCCGGGGCCCGCCCCGGGCGGTGCCGACGGTGTCGCGCTGGCGCGACGGCTGTTCGAGCCGCTGGGCTGGCGGGTCGAGGCGGCGGAACTGCCACTGGACGACGCTCCGGCGGTCCCCGGCGGTTCGCCGTACCTGCGGCTCCGGCTGGCAGCGCCGGCGGTCCGGCCGGCCGAGGCGTTGCGGCAGCTGGCGGCGCTGCTGCCGGTGCTGGACGGCGCCGCGCACCACTGGGTGCCGCCGGAGCGGGCGGATGTCGACGGGCTGCTCGCCGCTCATCCCGAGCGGGCCGTGATCGCCCGTCGCCTGGCCCGGCACGGCCACGCCGTGACCCGGGACGGCGACGGCCGGGACGACGGGGCGGCCGTGCGGGCCGCGCTGGCCGCGGTCGGGGCGAGCCGGGTGGTGCACCTCGGGTGCGGGCAGGGAGATCTGCTCGCGGGGCTGCTCGCGGACGGCGGTTTCACCGAACTGCTCGGCGTGGACGTCTCGCCGGCGGCCCTGGCTGCGGCCGCCCACCGGCTGGGGCTGGCGCGTACGGAGGACCCCGCGCCGGAGTGGGAGCTGCGGAGCGGAGCGGGCCGCGCCCGGGTCCGGCTGGTGCAGGGCGCGCCGGTTTACGGGGACGCCCGTCGGACGGGGTTCGACGCGACGGTGTTCGAAGCCCCGGCCGAAGCGCTGTCCGGGCCCGCGTCGGGGCCCGAGCCCGAGCCCGATCCCGGGCCCGGGTCCACGTCCGCGCCCGCCGTCCTGCCCCTGCCCGGGGCGACGGACCGGGCGACGGACCGGGTGACGCCCGCCGCGCACCCGGCGTACCTGGAGCACGCCGTGTTCGGTGCCGCCCGTCCCCCGGCCGTGGTGGCGACCGCGCCGCCCGGTGCCGACGGCGCGGCCTTCGCCGCCTGGGCGCGGCGGACGGCCGCCGGGTACGGCTACACCGTCACCCTCCCGGTGGTCCCCCGACCGCCCCTGCTCGCCCTGTTCGAACGCGGTATCCCGGCCCCCGGAGGAGGTGGGCCCCGATGACCCGGCCCGACGACGCACCCAGCACACCCACGCCCGCACCCGCACCCGACCCCCACCCCGTCCTCCCCCTGACCGAGGGCTCCCTCGTCCTCCTGGTCGGCACCAGTGCCGCGGGCAAGTCGACCTTCGCCCGTCGCCACTTCCGCCCGACCGAGGTGGTCTCCTCCGACACCTGCCGCGCCCTGGTGGGCGACGACGAGAACGACCAGTCGGTCACCGCGGACGCCTTCGAGCTGCTGCACTTCCTGGTCGGCAAGCGCCTGGCGGCCGGCCGGCTGACCGTCGTGGACGCCACCAATGTGCAGGCGGGCGCCCGCAAGCAGCTGCTCGCCGTCGCCCGGGAGCACGACGCGCGGGCGGAGGCGATCGTGCTCGACGTCCCGCTGGGCGTGTGCGCCGAGCGCAACCGCACCCGTCCGGACCGGGAGCTGCCGGCCTTCGTGATCCCGCGCCAGCACCGGGAGCTGCGCGCCTCCCTCCCGGGTCTGGCCAAGGAGGGCTTCCGCCGGGTGCACGTGCTGCGGGGGGCGGCCGAGGTGGCGGCCGCCGAGGTGGTGCTGGAGCGTCGGCGCGTCGATCTGCGCCACCTGACCGGCCCGTTCGACCTGGTCGGCGATGTGCACGGGTGCCGGTCCGAACTGGAGACGCTGCTGGGCCGGCTCGGCTACCGGCTGGTGCGGGACGCGGCGGGCCGTCCGGTGGACGCGGTGCCGCCGGTCGGCCGGACGGCGGTGTTCGTCGGCGACCTGGTCGACCGGGGCCCGGACACCCCGGGCGTGCTGCGCCTGGTGATGGGCATGGTGGCGGCGGGTCACGCGCTCTGCGTGTCCGGCAACCACGAGCTGAAGGTGGCCCGCGCGCTGGACGGCGACCGGGTGACCCTCTCCTACGGGCTGCGGGAGTCGATGGAGCAGCTGGGGGCGGAACCGGCGGAGTTCCGGGCCGAGGTGCGGGAGTTCGTGCGGGGCCTGGCCGACCACTACCTGCTGGACGGCGGCGCGCTGGTGGTGTGCCACGCGGGGTTGCCGGAGCGGTACCACGGCCGTTCCTCGGGCCGGGTGCGGTCGCACGCGCTGTACGGCGGCACGACGGGGGAGACCGACGACTACGGTCTCCCGGTGCGTCAGGCCTGGGCCGAGGAGTACCGGGGGCGGCCGCTGGTGGTGTACGGGCACACGCCGCTGCCGGTGGCGAGTTTTCTGCACAACACGGTGTGCCTGGACACCGGTTGTGTGTTCGGCGGCGCGCTGACGGCGTTGCGGTACCCGGAGCGCGAGCTGGTGCGGGTGGAGGCGGAGCGCCGGTGGTACGAGCCGGTCCGGCCGCTGCTGAGCGGTGCGCCGGGCGGTCGGGAGGGGCGTCCGCTGGACGTGGCGGACGTGGCGGGGCGGCAGACGGTGGAAACGGCGCTGCACGGGACGGTGGCGGTACGGCCGGAGAACGCGGCGGCGGCGCTGGAGACGCTGGGGCGGTCCGCGGTCGATCCCCGGCTGCTCGTGTACCTGCCTCCGTCGGTGCCGCCGGTGGCGGCCGGGGACCGGCCGGGTTTCGCGGAGCATCCGGACGAGGCGTTCGCCGGGTACCGGGCGGACGGGGTCGGGCGGGTGCTGTGCGCGGAGCTGATGCCGGGGCCGCGCGCGGTGGTGCTGGTGGCGCGGGACGACGCGGCGCTGGCGCGGCGGTTCGGCCCGGCGGGGCCGGGGGCGGTCTGGTCGCGGACCGGGCGGGCGCTGTTGGGCCCGGTGGAGGAGGCTGAGCTGCTGGCCCGGCTCCGGGCGGCGGCGGAACGGGCCGGGCTCTTCGAGGAGTTGGGGAGCGGCTGGCTGCTGTTGGAGGCCGCCCTGACGGGGCTGCCGGCATCTGCCGCCGATGCCGGCCCGGCCTCCGCGGTGTCCTCGGCGGAGGACCGGCGGACGCGGAACGCGGAGGTCGTGGCGTCGGCGGGGGCGTTTCTGCCGCCGGTGCTGGCCGCGCTGGAGCGGGCCGCCGCCCGGGGGCTGGACGTCGCCGGGCTGCTCGACCGGCAGCGTGGCCGGGTGGCGGACCTGCGGGACTTCGCCGCGGTGCCCCGGCCGGCCGCGGCGCCGGGGCGGCCGCTGCTCGCTCCGTTCCGGCTGCTGGCCGCCGAGGGGGCGAATCTCGCGACCGGTCCCGAGCACGAGCAGCTGGCCCGGATCGGCCGCCTGGTCGACGCCGACCGGACGGCCCCCGCCGATCCGGCCGTCGACCGCACCACCGCCGTCGACCGCACCACCGTCACCGACCGCACCGCGCCCGCCGACCGCACCACCGCCACCGGCGGCACCGCCCCGGCTCCCGCCCTCCACCGGGCGGCGCACCGCTGGGTGGACACCGGGGACGAGGCGTCCACGGCCGCCGCCGTCGCCTGGTGGGAGGAGCTGACGGCGGCGGGCGGCGCGGGCATCGTGGTCCGTCCGCCGGTGCC
The DNA here is from genome assembly GCF_044748625.1 of Kitasatospora sp. NPDC089913. Classification (NCBI taxonomy): domain Bacteria; kingdom Bacillati; phylum Actinomycetota; class Actinomycetes; order Kitasatosporales; family Streptomycetaceae; genus Kitasatospora; species Kitasatospora sp. NPDC089913. The sequence continues at coordinate 25,345 of NZ_JBIVGI010000001.1, forward strand.
GCCGACGCGGACGGCGTCGGGGGAGGGCCGTCCGCGCGGGCTGGTGCAGCCGGCGGTGCGGGTCCGGGGCCGCGAGTGGCTGAGGCTGATCCAGGGCCCTGGCCACCCGGACCGCTCCGGCCACCCGGACCGCCCGGTCAGGTCCTCCGCCGGCGCGCTCGGCCTGCGGCGCTCGCTGGCGCTGCGCGAGTACGCCCTGGGTGTGGAGGCCCTGGACCGGCTGGCCGCCGGGGAGCCGCTGTGGCGGGTGCACCAGGCGGTGTTCGCGGTCCTCGCCCTGGAGTCGGAGCCGGTGGACCCGCGAGCGCGACCGTGAGGAGGCGTCCGGCGGGCGGCTGCGGGGAGAAGCACCAAGTGCATACAAATTCTGAGCATCGTATAGACTTGTCGCTTCCCACTCGCCCGCCCGTCACCGTCACCGTCATCACAGGAGCCCGGCATGGCGTACAACCTCCGGAACAGACACTTCCTCAAGGAGCTCGACTTCAGCCCCCAGGAGTTCCGCTTCCTGGTGGACCTCGCAGCCACCCTCAAGGCGGCGAAGTACGCGGGCACCGAGCAGCCCCGGCTGCGCGGCAAGAACATCGCGCTGATCTTCGAGAAGACCTCCACCCGGACCCGCTGCGCCTTCGAGGTGGCCGCGCACGACCAGGGCGCCACCACCACCTACCTGGACCCGGCCGGTTCGCAGATCGGGCACAAGGAGTCGATCAAGGACACCGCCCGGGTGCTCGGCCGGATGTTCGACGGCATCGAGTACCGGGGGCACGGGCAGGAGGTGGTCGAGGAGCTGGCCGCGAATGCGGGGGTACCGGTCTGGAACGGCCTCACCGACGAGTGGCACCCGACCCAGATGCTGGCCGACGTGCTCACGGTCACCGAGCACACCGCCAAGCCGCTCACCGAGGTGACGCTCGCCTACCTCGGCGACGCCCGTTCGAACATGGGCAACTCGCTGCTGGTGACCGGCGCGCTGCTCGGCATGGACATCCGGATCGTCGCGCCGCGCGCGCTGTGGCCGGACGAGGAGGTGCGCAAGGCCGCGGAGTCGCTGGCCGGGGACACCGGGGCCCGGATCACCCTCACCGAGGACGTCGCGGAGGGCGTCGCCGGCGCCGACTTCCTCTACACGGACGTATGGGTCTCCATGGGCGAGCCCAAGGAGGTCTGGGCCGAGCGGATCGCGCTGCTCCGGCCGTACCAGGTGTCGATGGAGACGGTGCGGGCGACCGGCAATCCGCAGGTGAAGTTCCTGCACTGCCTGCCGGCCTTCCACGACCTCGGCACGGTGCTCGGCCGGCAGCTGTTCGAGGAGACCGGCATGGCCGAGCTGGAGTGCACCGACGAACTGTTCGAGTCGGCGCACTCCGTGGTCTTCGACCAGGCCGAGAACCGGTTGCACACCATCAAGGCCGTGCTCGTCGCGACCCTCGGCAGCTGACGCATCCCCTCCGGACGGCCGAGGGCCGCTCCCGGACTGCCGAGGGCGGGCCCCGGCTACGGCCCCGGCTGCAGCCCCCGGTCCCGGCGCCCCGGCTACAGCGCCTCGCCGTCCAGGCCCTCGAGGTTCACGCAGGCGGCCCGCTCGGCGGCGGTGTGGGCGCCGGCCGGAGTGCCCGCGTGCAGGACCAGGGAGCGGGCCTCGCCCGCCCGGGGCCGCCAGGCCACCGAGGTGGCGGCGGTGCCGTCGCCCCGCTCGTCGGTGTGCAGGGCGAGCCGCAGCTCGTTGCGGTCGTTGGCGTAGGCGGGGTCGGTGGACGGACTGACCGGGTCCACCACGTCCTGGTAGTGCGGGCCGGACGCGGCCGGGTCGGCCCCGCAGCGGCCGGTGTGCAGGTGCACCGGGAACTCGTGGTCGGCGGCGACCCCGGACACGCTCATGGTGAGGATCGTGCGGCCGGGCACCGAGCGGTCGACGATCACCCGCACGTGCGAGCCGAACGGCACCAGGTCCGGCGCGTGGCTGATCGCGGTCGGCGGGAGGAAGGCGGTGGCCGGGTCGAAGTCGGCCTCGGTGACCGCGACCGGCGAGGCGGCGGGGGCCAGAAGGGCGAGCGGGAGCAGGGCGGCGGCGAGCGGAGCGGACATCGGCGGACCTCTTCGGGTGGGGGCGCGCACACCCTGGTCGGGGTGCGGCGGACCTGACATCCCGTTCAACGGCCCGGCGGGCACCCCGGACACGCCCGCCCGCCCCACCTGCCCCGCGCGAACAGCCGACCGCGCCCGCCTCGCGCGAACGGCCTGCCCGCGCTAGTCGCCGGACCGGCCGATCCCCCGGATCGCGCACCGGGGCCCGCTGGCCCGCATCAGCCGCAGGTCGGCCGTGACCAGTGGTGCGCCGAACAGCTCCGCCACCGCCACGTACGCGGCGTCGTCGGGGGTGAGGTTGTCCTTGAGCTCCCAGATCCGCCCGAGCAGCGGCTCGACCGGGACCTTGCGGATCGCCAGTCGGGGCAGTTCGGCGGCGAGTTCGCCGACCCGTTCGGCGTCGAGTTCGCGGGCCAGGTAGAGGCCGCGCAGGGACTGCATCACCTCGACGACGACGTGCTCGGGCGCGACCCACTCCCCGTCCGCGGCCAGTTCGGCGCGGGCGGCGGTGCCGCGCTCTCCCTCGTCGGCCAGCGCGAGCACCAGCGCGGACGCGTCCACCACGATCATCTGTCGGCCCCCGGCCCGTTCGGCGTGTCGGTCACCGGCCACGCTACCGGGGCGTTCGGGACGGGTCGCGGCCCGGGCGCCGTGGCAGGCCCGGTGGTACTCGCACCGCCACCCGCACCACCGCGCACACCACCGCCGCACCGCCGGACGCGCCGCCACCCGCACCACCGCGCACGGCGCGGGTCCACGCCTCCCGTGCCCGTGGTACCCGGGGGCGCGTGGCGTGCGTCCGGGCGGAGGGGGCAGGCTGGACGTGGTGCCGACGTGGCGGACGCGGCGCCATGCACTATGGTTTATCTCGACATCGAGATAACTCCGCCTTAAGATATATCTCGACATCAAGATACTTGCCGAGAGGCGCTCACCGGCGGTGCGGGCAAGGTAAGCCTAAGTAAGGCTGACCTTACCACCGTGGCGGCCGGATACCGCACGAAGCACCTAGAAGGAGTCAGTCGTGTCCGCGAACAGCTTCGACGCCCGCAGCTCGCTGCAGGTGGGCGACGAGTCGTACGAGATCTTCAAGCTCTCCGCCGTCGAGGGGTCCGAGCGGCTGCCCTACAGCCTCAAGGTGCTGCTGGAGAACCTGCTCCGCACCGAGGACGGCGCCAACATCACCGCCGGCCACATCCGGGCCCTCGGCAACTGGGACGCCGACGCCCAGCCGAGCCAGGAGATCCAGTTCACGCCGGCCCGCGTGATCATGCAGGACTTCACCGGCGTGCCGTGCGTGGTCGACCTCGCCACCATGCGTGAGGCCGTCAAGGAGCTGGGCGGCGACCCGGCCAAGATCAACCCGCTGGCCCCGGCCGAGCTGGTCATCGACCACTCCGTCATCGCGGACAAGTTCGGCACCCCGGACGCCTTCGTCCAGAACGTCGAGATCGAGTACGGCCGCAACAAGGAGCGCTACCAGTTCCTGCGCTGGGGCCAGACCGCCTTCGACGAGTTCAAGGTCGTCCCGCCGGGCACCGGCATCGTCCACCAGGTGAACATCGAGCACCTGGCCCGCACCGTCATGGTCCGCGGCGGCCAGGCCTACCCGGACACCTGCGTCGGCACCGACTCGCACACCACCATGGTCAACGGCCTGGGCGTGCTGGGCTGGGGCGTCGGCGGCATCGAGGCCGAGGCCGCGATGCTCGGCCAGCCGGTCTCCATGCTGATCCCGCGCGTCGTCGGCTTCAAGCTGACCGGCGAGCTGCCGGCCGGCACCACCGCCACCGACCTGGTGCTCACCATCACCGAGATGCTGCGCAAGCACGGTGTGGTCGGCAAGTTCGTCGAGTTCTACGGCGACGGCATCGGCTCGATCCCGCTGGCCAACCGCGCCACCATCGGCAACATGTCGCCGGAGTTCGGTTCGACCTGCGCGATCTTCCCGATCGACGCCGAGACCATCAACTACCTGAAGCTCACCGGCCGCGACGCGCAGCAGCTCGCCCTGGTCGAGGCGTACGCCAAGGAGCAGGGCCTCTGGCACGACCCGTCGGTCGAGCCGGTCTACTCCGAGTACCTCGAGCTGGACGTCTCCACCGTCGTCCCGTCGATCTCCGGCCCGAAGCGCCCGCAGGACCGCGTGGTCCTGGCCGAGGCCGCCGCGAAGTTCGCCGAGGCGCTGCCGACCTACTCCGCCGAGGCCTCGAAGCCGACCGCCGTCACCGCCCCCGACGGCTCGACCTACGAGATCGACAACGGCGCGGTCGTGATCGCCTCGATCACCTCCTGCACCAACACCTCCAACCCCTCCGTCATGCTGGGCGCCGCCCTGCTGGCGAAGAAGGCCGTGGAGAAGGGCCTGACGGTCAAGCCCTGGGTCAAGACCACCCTGGCGCCGGGCTCCAAGGTCGTCATGGACTACTACGAGAAGGCCGGCCTGCTCCCGTACATGGAGAAGCTGGGCTTCAACCTGGTCGGCTACGGCTGCGTCACCTGCATCGGCAACTCGGGCCCGCTGCCCGAGGAGGTCTCGGCCGCCGTCAACGAGTCCGACCTCGCGGTCGTCTCGGTGCTCTCCGGCAACCGCAACTTCGAGGGCCGGATCAACCCGGACGTCAAGATGAACTACCTGGCCTCCCCGCCGCTGGTGGTCGCCTACGCCCTCGCCGGCAACATGAACATCGACATCACCCGTGACGCCCTGGGCCAGGACGCCGACGGCAACGACGTCTTCCTCGCCGACATCTGGCCGTCCGAGCAGGAGGTCGCCGACACCGTCGCCGGCTCCATCGACGAGGCCATGTTCGACAAGGGCTACCAGGACGTCTTCGCCGGCGACCACCGCTGGCAGTCGCTCCCGGTCCCGACCGGCAACACCTTCGAGTGGGACGCCGAGTCCACCTACGTCCGCAAGCCCCCGTACTTCGAGGGCATGGCCAAGACCCCGAGCCCGGTGAACGACATCGCCGGCGCCCGCGTCCTGGCCAAGCTGGGCGACTCGGTCACCACCGACCACATCTCCCCGGCCGGCAACATCAAGCCGGGCACCCCGGCGGCGCAGTACCTGACCGCCAACGGTGTCGAGAAGCGCGACTTCAACTCCTACGGCTCGCGCCGCGGGAACCACGAGGTCATGATCCGCGGCACCTTCGCCAACATCCGCCTGCGCAACCAGATCGCGCCGGGCACCGAGGGCGGCTACACCCGCGACTTCACCCAGGCCGACGCGCCGGTGTCGTTCATCTACGACGCCTCGCAGAACTACCAGGCCGCCGGCACCCCGCTGGTCGTCCTGGCCGGCAAGGAGTACGGCTCCGGCTCGTCCCGCGACTGGGCCGCCAAGGGCACCGCGCTGCTCGGCGTCAAGGCCGTCATCGCCGAGTCCTACGAGCGCATCCACCGCTCGAACCTGATCGGCATGGGCGTCCTCCCGCTGCAGTTCCCGGAGGGCGAGAACGCCGACTCCCTCGGCCTGACCGGCGAGGAGACCTTCTCCTTCACCGGCGTGACCGAGCTCAACGAGGGCCGCACCCCGAAGACCGTCCGGGTCGTCGCCGGTGACAAGGAGTTCGACGCGGTCGTCCGCATCGACACCCCCGGTGAGGCGGACTACTACCGCAACGGCGGCATCCTGCAGTACGTGCTGCGCAGCCTGATCAACGGCTGACCACCCGGCAGCACCCGCACACCCTGAGAGGGGCCGGACCGCGTTCGCGCGGCCCGGCCCCTCTTGCGTGCGCCCTTTTCGCGCGCGTCTTTTTGCATGCTGCACCGTCCGGATCCGTCCCCTTGTGCGGCCCGGGCGCAATGGACTAAACCTCTTTGTCATTCTGGTCCAGACCATTTGACGATGCCTCAGAGGACAGGTCAGGTATGCCCACACGTGCCTCCGCCATGCTCGCCGCCGCCACCGTCGCCGCACTGCTGACCACCACCACCGCCACCGCGACCGCCGCCGAGGCCCTCCACGGCCCGAAGCTGGAGGGCCAGCGGGTCGGCTACTTCACCCAGTGGGGCGCGGACAGCTCCGCGAAGCGCGTCCAGGAGACGGGGCAGGCCGGCCGACTCACCGTGATCAACTACGCCTTCGGCAACGTCTCCGCCGACGGCACCTGCTTCGAGACCGACGACGCAGGCCAGGGCGACGCCCACAACGACTACCAGCGGGCGTTCTCCGCCGCCGACTCGGTGGACGGCGTCGCCGACGCCCCCGGCCAGCGGCTCAAGGGCCATTTCAACCAACTGCGCAAGCTGAAGGCGAAGAACCCCCGGCTCAGGACGGTGATCTCGCTGGGCGGCTGGAGCTGGTCCAAGTACTTCTCGGACGCCGCCGCCACCGACGAGGCCCGCAGGAAGTTCGTCTCCTCCTGCCTCGACCTCTACCTCAGGGGCGACCTGCCACAGCTCGCCGGCTCCCCGGAGGGCGGCCCCGGCGCGGCCGCCGGGGTCTTCGACGGCATCGACCTCGACTGGGAGTACCCGGGCGGCGGCGGTGACGCGGGCAACGTGGTCCGCCCCGAGGACGGGCACAACTTCACCCTGCTGGTGGCCGAGTTCCGACGGCAGCTGGACGCCCTGGGCGGCCGCAAGGGCAAGCACTACCTGCTGACCGCCGCCGTCGCCGCCAACGAGACCGTCGCCGACCGGCTGGAGCTGCCCGAGGTCGCGAAGTCGGTCGACTGGCTCAACCTGATGACCTACGACCTGCACGGTCCGTGGGAGGGCAAGGGCCCGGCCAACCACCAGGCCAACCTCTACTCCGACCCGACCGACCCGGACGCGCGGCAGCGCAGCGCGGACAAGGCCGTCGTCCACTACGCCGAGCGCGGCCTGCCTTCGCGGCAGACCGTGCTCGGCGCGCCGTTCTACGGCCACGGCTGGACCGGTGTGCCGGCCGGGAACCGGGGCGGCCTGTACCAGAAGGCCACCGGTACGGTGCCGGACCTCTCCTACAAGGAGATCAACGCGCTGCCCGGCCGGACCTACGTGGACCGCGACCACGGCGCGTCCTGGAAGTACGACGGCACCACCTTCTACAGCTTCGACTCGGCCGCGGTGCTCACCGAGAAGGCCCGCTACGCCCGCTGGAACGACCTGGGCGGCGTGATGGTCTGGTCGCTGGACGGCGACGACGCGCGGGGCAGCGGGATCGCCGCCCTGGACAAGGGGCTGCGCGGCAAGTGATCCGGCGCCGGTGCGCCGGTACGACCGGGGCCCGCCGCGACAGCTCGCGGCGGGCCCCGGTCCCGTTTCTAGGCCCCGGTCCCGTTTCTCGGCCCCGGGCCGGTCTCTCAGCCCCGGTCGCAGGCCTGCGCCCGCAGCGCCCGGGCCAGGTCGTCCCGGCGCTCCAGCACCAGCCGGCGCAGCGCGGGCGCCGCGTCCGGGTGGCCGGTCAGCCAGACGTCGGTCTCGGCCAGCGTGGCCTCGTCGACCTGCGCCTGCGGGAAGAAGCCGCCGACGATCCGCATCGCGATCTCGATGGTCCGCTCGGCCCAGACCCGCTCCAGCAGCTTGAAGTAGGGGGCCGCGTAGAGGGTGGTCAGGTCGCGGTGGGCGGGCACCGCGAAGCCGGCGATGTTGGCCTCGACCAGCGCGTTGGGCAGTTCGTCGGAGTCGATCACGGCGGACCAGGCGGCGGCCTTGGCCTCCGGGGTCGGCCGGGCGGCCAGGCACTGGGTGTGCTGGCGGCGGCCGCTCGCGGTGTTGTCGGCGGCGAACTCCGCGGCCAGCTCCTCCTCGCCGGCCTGCCCGGCCGCGGCCAGGGTCAGCCACAGCGCCCAGCGCAGCTCCTGGTCGACCTCCAGGCCGTCGATCCGGGCGGTGCCGGCCAGCAGGCCGCGGACCAGGCTGAGGTGCTCGGAGCCGTTGGCGGTCTGGGCGAGGAACCGCGCCCAGGCCAGCTGGTGGTCGCTGCCGGGCGCGGCGGCGCGCAGTTCGCGCAGCGCGCTGTCGGCGAGCAGCCGGCCGCCCTCGCCGCGCCAGGCGGGGTCGGCGTAGAGGTCGACGGCGGTCCTGGCCTGGGCGTGCAGCGACTGCAGGACGCCGATGTTGGCCTCCTGGCCGCCGAACCGCAGGACCAGCGCGACGTAGTCGCGGGCCGGCATCAGGGCGTCCCGGGTGAGGTTCCAGACGGCGGACCAGGCGAGTGCGCGGGCCAGGTCGTCCTTGATGTCGCCGAGCCCCGCACGCAGGGTCTCCAGCGACTCCTCGTCGAAGCGGATCTTGCAGTACGTCAGGTCGTCGTCGTTGAGCAGGACGAGCGCGGGCCGGGTCCGGCCGGCGGCGCCGTCGACGACGGTGCGGGCGCCGGTGACGTCCAGCTCGAAGCGCTCGGTGCGCACCAGCGCGCCGTCGGCGTCGCGGTCGTAGAGGCCGACGGCGATCCGGTGCGGGCGCTGGACGTCGCCGTCCTGGAGCACGGCGAGTTCGGTGATCCGGCCCTCGGCGTCGACGGTGAGCTGGGGGGTGAGGGTGTTGACGCCTGCGGTCTGCAGCCAGGCGGCGGCCCAGGACTTGAGGTCGCGGCCGCTGGTCTCCTCCAGGATGTCCAGCAGGTCGGCGAGTTCGGTGTTGCCGAAGGCGTGCCGCCGGAAGTAGCGGCGGGCGCCCTCGAAGAAGGCGTCGGCGCCGGCGTACGCCACGAGCTGCTTGAGCACCGAGGCGCCCTTGGCGTAGGTGATGCCGTCGAAGTTGAGCTTGGCGTCCTCGAGGTCCCGGATGTCCGCCGTGATCGGGTGGGTGGTGGGGAACTGGTCCTGCCGGTAGGCCCAGGCCTTGCGCTGGTTGGCGAAGGTGACCCAGGCGGCCTGGTAGCGGGTGCCGGCGCCGACCAGCCCGTAGGAGCCCATGAAGTCGGCGAAGGACTCCTTCAGCCACAGGTCGTCCCACCAGCGCATGGTGACCAGGTCGCCGAACCACATGTGCGCCATCTCGTGCAGGACGACGTTGGCGCGGGCCTCGTAGGCGGCGTCGGTGACCTTCGAGCGGAAGACGAACTCCTCGCGGAAGGTGACGCAGCCGGGGTTCTCCATCGCGCCGATGTTGTACTCGGGCACAAAGGCCTGGTCGTACTTGCCGAAGGGGTACGGGTAGTCGAACTTCTCGTGGAAGAAGTCGAGTCCGAGCTTGGTGACGCCGAGGATCTCGTCGGCGTCGAAGTACGGGGCGAGCGACCTGCGGCAGAGCGCGGCGAGCGGGATGTCGAGCACGGTGCCGTCGGCGAGGGTGCGGCTGTAGTGGTCGCGCACCACGTGGTACGGGCCGGCCACGACGGCGGTGAGGTAGGTGGAGATCGGCTTCGTCGGCGCGAACTCCCAGGTGCGGGCGTCGCCGTCCTCGGCGACGGCCTCGTGCGCGGCGTTGGAGCGGACGTCCCAGGCGGCCGGCGCGGTGACGGTGAAGGTGAAGGGCGCCTTCAGGTCGGGCTGTTCGAAGGTGGCGAAGACCCGGCGGGCGTCGGCCGGCTCGTAGTGGGTGTAGAGGTAGGTCTCGCCGTCGACCGGGTCGGTGAAGCGGTGCAGGCCCTCGCCGGTGCGGCTGTAGGCGCAGTCGGCCTCGACCGTGAGCACGTTCTCGCCGGCCAGGCCGTCGAGGTGCACCCGGGCTCCGTCGTAGGCGGTGGCCGGGTCGAGGGCGCGGCCGTTCAGGGTGACGGCGCGGACCGCGGGGGCGAGCAGGTCGACGAAGGTCGAGGCGCCCGGCTCGGCGCAGCGGAAGGCGACGGTGGTGGTGGACCGGAAGGTCGCGGCCGCCGGATCGGGGGCCGAGGTCAGGTCGAGCCGGACCCGGTAGCTGTCCACGGTGAGGATGCTGGCCCGCTGCTGGGCTTCGTCGCGGCTCAGGTTCTTGCCCGGCACGGCTGTACTCCTTTGTCCGGCTCGCACGGTGGTGCGGTCTTCGCTGGTGCACTGGCGCGGCGCTCTGTGACGCTGCGGGAGCATCCTTTCACGCCCCCCGCGCCGGTACCATTGCACATCGCGTCGGGGCGGTCCGGAATCACCGGCCGGGTCCGGGTGTTGGGGGGTGACGGGGCGGTCGCGCGGGTCCGCGCGGCCCGGCCCCGCCGCTCTTTCCCGCCGCTCTTTCCCGGACGACTCCCGGACGACTCTCGAAGGACGACAGCCGTGACGACTGCCGCTGATTCCACTGCCGGTTCCACCGCCACCGGGCGCAGGACCGCCGACTTCTGGTTCGACCCGGCCTGTCCCTGGGCGTGGATGAGCTCCCGCTGGCTGATCGAGGTCCAGCAGCTCCGTCCGGTGGACGTGAACTGGCACGTCATGAGCCTGTCGGTGCTGAACGAGCACCGCGACCTGCCGGCGAACTACCGGGAGCTGCTGGACAACGCCTGGGGCGCGGTGCGGGTGTGCATCGCCGCGGCGGAGAAGCACGGCGACGAGGTGCTGGGTCGGCTGTACACCGAGCTGGGCACCCGCTTCCACAACCAGGGTCTGCCGCAGAACCGGGAGACGATCGAGGCGGCGCTGGCCGCGGCCGGTCTGCCGGTGGAGCTGGCCGACGCGGCCGGTACCGACGCCCACGACGAGGCCCTGCGGCTCTCGCACAAGGAGGGCATCACCCTGGTCGGCGAGGACGTCGGCACCCCGGTGATCGCGGTCGAGGGCGCGGACGGCGACCGGGTCGCGTTCTTCGGCCCGGTGGTGACCCCGACCCCGCGCGGCGAGGCCGCGGCCCGGCTGTGGGACGGCACGCTGCTGGTGGCCTCCACCCCGGGCTTCTACGAGCTCAAGCGGACCCGCACCGCGAGCCCGTCCTTCGAGTAGGACCCGCCCGGGCGGCCGCCGCACACGGCGGCAGCACACGGCCGCCGGACGCAGCACACGGCCGCGGCCGTCGCGCACGGCCGTCGCACACGCGGGAGGGGCCCGGAACCAGCTGGTTCCGGGCCCCTCCCGCGTGCGGCGTCCGGTCCGTCAGCCGGTGGTGGTGGCCGCGGCGGCGTCGCGGCGCTGCTTCACCAGCCCGGCGGTGACCAGCAGCGCGACCAGCACGCCGGCGGCGTACAGCTGCTCGCGGTTGCCCTCGGTGGTGGTCATCAGCGCCAGGATGCCGACGACGGCGGCCATCGCGACCCAGGTCAGGTACGGGTAGCCCCACATCCGCACGGTGAGCAGCTCGGGCGCCTCGCGCTCCAGCCGGCGGCGCATCCGCAGCTGGACGACGCAGATGAACAGCCAGACCACCAGGATGGCGACGCCGGTGGTGTTCATCAGCCAGGTGAAGACGGTGTCGGGCCAGAACTTGGAGGCCAGCACGGCGGCGAAGCCGAACAGGCAGGAGGCCAGCACGGCCCGCCGGGGGACGCCGGAGCTCACCTTGGCGAGCGAGCGCGGGCCCTGGCCCCGGCCGACCAGCGAGTACGCCATCCGGGAGGCGCCGTAGATGTTGGCGTTCATCGCGGACAGCAGCGCGATCAGCACCACCACCTGCATGATCGTCCCGGAGCCGGGCACCCCGAGGTGGCGCAGCACGGTGACGTAGGGGCCGTCGGAGACGACCGCCGGGTCCTTCCAGGAGACCAGCGTGACGACCAGCGCCATCGAGCCGATGTAGAAGATCGCGATCCGCCAGACCGCGGTGCGCACGGCGTTGGCGACGTTGCGCTTGGGGTCGTCGGACTCGGCGGCGGCGATGGTCACGGTCTCCAGGCCGCCGTAGGCGAACACGGAGGCGAGCAGGCCGACGATCAGTCCGCTGGTGCCGTTGGGCAGGAAGCCGCCCTGGCCGGTGAGGTTGGCGGTGCCGGGGGCGCCGGGGCCGAGCACCCCGGCCAGGCCGAGTCCGCCGAGCACCAGGAAGGCGACGATCGCGGCGACCTTGACGGTGGCGAACCAGAACTCGAACTCGCCGAAGTTCTTCACCGCGGTGAGGTTGCTGGCGCAGAAGAACACCATGAACAGGGCGACCCAGACCCAGGCGGAGACCCCGGGGACCCAGCCGTTGACGATCTTCCCGGCGGCGGTGGCCTCGGCGGCGACGCCGCAGCAGAGCATCACCCAGTACATCCAGCCGGCGGTGATGCCGGCCCAGGGGCCGATCTCCTTCTCGGCGTGCACGGAGAAGGAGCCGGAGGCGGGGCGGGCCGCAGACATCTCGCCGAGCATCCGCATGATCAGCATGACCAGCAGGCCGGAGAGCACGAAGGCCAGGATGATGGCGGGTCCGGCCGCCGCGATGCCCGCGCCGGAGCCGACGAAGAGGCCGGCGCCGATGACGCCGCCGAGCGCGATCATCGAGAGGTGGCGCTGCTTGAGCCCGTGGGAGAGCTGCTGGCCGCCGCCCGGGGGAGCGGGCGTGGTGGTCCCGGGCGCCGGGGGCGCGGAGGTGGGGGCCATGGGGGTGGGATCCAGACTGTTCGACATGCGGTGCGAGTTGCCCAATATCCGGGGACGAGGCCTTCGGTGCCAAGAATGTCCGGTTCGGGCCCAGAATGCGGACCCTGCAATGACTCTACTCGCCCGCCCGGTCGCACTCGGTGGCGAAAGGTGGGCACGGGCGGGCCTGGAGCGGGCGGCGGGCGGGGGCGGGACCCGACAAGGACGGGCCCCGGGGGTTTGTCCGGATCCATGGCGGTCCCCCGGGTGATCGACGCGTAGGTTCGGAGTGATCACTCACTCCGTTCGCCGGCCCCCGCGGCCGTCCGGATCCGCACCGTGCCGAGGAGCAGCCCGATGGCCACCGCCAGCACCCCCGTCCCCAGTCGCGCCGTCCTGGCCGACCTGCTGCCCGCCGCCGGCACCCGGCTCGGCGCCCAGGCCCGGGACCTCGCCCTGGTCGCCGGGGGCGCCGCGCTCACCGGCCTCGCCGCCCAGCTGTCGGTGAACGTGCCCGGCTCGCCGGTGCCGGTGACCGGCCAGACCTTCGCCGCCCTGCTGGTCGGCACCGCGCTCGGTGCCCGGCGCGGCGTCGCCTCGCTCGGCCTCTACCTGCTGGCCGGCGCGGCCGGCCTGCCGTGGTTCGCCGAGGCCGCCTCCGGCTGGGCGATGGCCTCGTTCGGCTATGTGATCGGCTTCGTGCTGGCGGCCGGCCTGGTCGGCGCCCTGGCCCGGCGCGGCGCCGACCGTTCGCCGCTGCGCACCGCCGCCGCCGTGGTCCTCGGCAGCCTCGCCATCTACGCGGTGGGGGTGCCCTACCTGGCGTTCGCGCTCGACGTGCCGCTGTCCCGCGCCGCCGAGCTCGGCCTCTACCCGTACCTGGTCGGCGACGCCCTGAAGGCCGCGCTCGCGGCCGGCGCCCTGCCGCTCGCCTGGAAGCTGCTCGGCCGCCGGGACTCGTGACCGGGGCTCACCGGCCCCCTGCGGAGCCCGGGTCCGGGCGCATGCCACACTCATGGGCATGCGCGTGTACCTGGGCTCCGACCATGCCGGATACGAACTGAAGAACCACCTCGTGGAGTGGCTGAAGGAGGCCGGCCACGAGCCGGTCGACTGCGGGCCGCACATCTACGACGCCCTCGACGACTATCCGCCGTTCTGCCTGCGGGCCGCCGAGCGCACCGCCTCGGACCCGCAGTCGCTGGGCATCGTGATCGGCGGCTCGGGCAACGGCGAGGCGATCGCCGCCAACAAGGTCAAGGGCGTTCGTGCGGCGCTGGCCTGGAGCGAGCAGACCGCCGCCCTCGGCCGCGAGCACAACAACGCCAACGTGATCTCCATCGGCGGCCGGATGCACACCGAGGAGGAGGCGACCAAGTTCGTCGAGATCTTCCTCAACACCCCGTACAGCGGCGACGAGCGGCACACCCGCCGGATCGACATGCTGAGCGTGTACGAGAGCACCGGCGAGCTCCCGCCGATCCCGGCCCACCACCCGCAGCAGGAGGGCTGACCCTCCCGCCCGCACCGGCCTCCCACGACCGGCCGCGCCCCGACGGCGCGGCCGGTCGTCGCGTTCCCGGGGCCCGGTACCGGCCGCCCGCGGGGACTCGCGGGGCCCGCGGAGCGCCCGGAACCGGCCGGACGCCGGCTGGACGGCAGCTGTGTGATCACCGTGTGATCGCTGTGTGATCGGCCACAGCGCGTACCGCGGCGCGCGCCCCGTCCGACCGCCCGCGCGCGGGCCGCGTGCGCCGCCCGGGCGGTTCGTACGCCCTGCGCCCGTACGCATCCTGACGCTCCGGACGGCGCCCGCCGCAATCGGCCGAAACCCGCTGACAGGCCCGCGCCGGTCGGACACCGCCACCGCCCCGGCCGTCGACGCCGACCGGGAGCGCTGGATATGGTCGGTCCCCATGGCTGGCAGACCGCCGGGCACACCGCCCCAGACGACTGCGACGAGGCCCGGCGCCGCACCGGCGTCCGACCCCGTGACGGCCCGGTTGCGCAAGAGGCTCCGCCGGGTCCGCCGAAGGCTGCGCACCGCCGCCGTCGACTGGTTCCGCGGCGGCGCCGCCGACTGGCCGGTGCTCTGCGCGCTGTCCCTGCTGGTGCCGCTGCTGATCGTGCTCAACGTCCGCTGGCCCGCCTGGGCCCCGCCCACCGCGCTGGTCCTGCCGATCCTGGCGGCCGCCCTGCTGCTGCGCCCCGGCTCACTGGTGGTGCTGTACGCGCTCGCCGCGCTCGGACTGTCCGCCGAGTCGGTCATCCACACCGGCCAGCGGGTCGCCAGCGACCATCCCGAGGCCTACACCTACGGGGTCACCCCCGGCGCCGCCCTGGTGGTCGGCGCGGCCGGGGTCGGCGGCCTGCTGCTGGCCCAGTTCCGCAGCCGGGTCGGCGTGCCCTGGTGGGGCGGTTCGACGATGCTCTTCGACCTGCGTGAGCGGCTGCGGGTGCAGAGCCGGGTGCCCCGGCTGCCGGAGGGATGGCACGCCGACATGGCGCTGCGCCCGGCCGGCGGGCAGTCCTTCTCCGGCGACTTCGTGGTCGCCGACCGCACCGGCCCGGGCCGGCGGGTGCTGGAGGTGGTCCTCGCGGACGTGTCCGGCAAGGGCATGGACGCGGGCTCCCGGGCGCTGCTGCTCTCCGGCGCGTTCGGCGGCCTGCTCGGCTCGCTGCCCGCGCACGACTTCCTCCCGGCCGCCAACGGCTATCTGCTGCGGCAGTCCTGGGAGGAGGGCTTCGCGACGGCCGTGCACCTGGTGCTGGACCTGGACACCGGCGAGTACGAACTGCTCTCGGCCGGGCACCTGCCCGGGATGCAGCGGCTGGCGGGCGCGGGCCGCTGGGAGACCAAGGAGGCCCTGGAGGGCCCGGCGCTGGGCATCTACGACGGCGCCAAGTTCGAGGGCGTGCGGGGCCGGCTGAACCGCGGCGACGTCCTGATGCTGTGCACCGACGGCATGGTGGAGGCGCCCGGCCGGGACCTCTCCGAGGGCATGGACCGGCTGATGGGCGAGGCGGACCGGCTGGTGCCGGGCGGCGGGCCGGGAGCCGGCGGTGGCTCGGCGTCCCGGCTGATCGAGACGGTGGCCCGGGACATCAACGACGACCGCGCCGTGCTGCTGCTCTGGCGCGACTGAGCGGCGCACCGGACCCGGCCCGGACCGGCGGCCCCGGACCCCCGGCCGGTGGCACGTGCCAAGGGCAGCTGCTGTCAAGCCCCGGAGCTGATCTTCGGCCAATTCCTCCGCTCCGGAGGCGGAGCGGACCTGCCGGTTCCGGTCAGGTCCGCCGAACGTTTCCCGGCCGCTCAGCGGCACCCCGCCGACGAATCGTCAGGATGTCTCGACTATCGTCCCGGTCGGCGGAAACTCGTCTCGCATCGCAGGATGTCGGCGTTCGACAGACAGTCAGACCTTTACGCAATCGGCATGGTCGACCACACTGAGTCCGGGCGGGACTGTTCAGGATTCGGGGGATGGGGGGCGTCACATGCGGCACGACGGACACCGTGCGGCCGTGTCGGGCGGCCCTCCCTCCGGCTTCGACGTGCCGGACGAACTGCTGTTCCGCCTCGGGACCGTCGGACAGGCCGGGGTCCGGCTTCACAGGGGTCGTCAGCCGGTGGCGCCCCGCTATGAAACGAGGAAGTGAGTCCGGGTGGCACTCTCCGTCTCCGCGCTGGTCCTGTTCGGCATCGTCTGCTTCATCTTCATCCGCCAGAAGCAGCTCAAGACCGGGCACTTCATCCTGGCCGCCCTGTTCGGCTTCATGCTCAACCAGAGCACGGCCGCCAAGCCGATCCAGGACTTCCTGAGCCAGGTCGCCAAGTCCATCTCCGGCATCGCCAGCTGATCCGCGGCCGCCGGCCCTCCGCGGCCGGCGAACCGTTCACCGGTCCGCGCGTCTCGCCTGCCGCCACCGGGCGAACAGGCCCTGCGGGCGTGCCGCCGCCACGGCCGCCGGCCGGGCCGGGTCGGCCCCACCGGCGGCCGCCGACGGGGCCGACGGCTCCGCGTGGGCCGTCAGCAGCACGAACAGCCGCGCCCAGCAGAGCCGTTCGCCGCGCGGCCAGTCCAGCGCGCGCAGCGCCGCCGAGGCCGCCTCGCTGACCTCGCCGTCGACCCGGACCTCGGCCACGTCGTCCCCCGCGCGGCCGCCGAGGAACAGCTTCACCCCGTGCGGCCGCCGCCCGCCCGGCCCGGACAGCTCCGCCAGCAGCGCGGGCGCCAGCGCCGGCACCACCCGGTTCCCGGCCAGCCAGGCGGCCAGCCGCTCGTTCCCGAACCCGAACACCGCCGCCGGGCCCTGGACGGCGTGCCAGCCCGGCAGTTCGGGGTGGTCCGCGTGGTCGCCGTGCGCGCCGCGGCCCTCCCGCAGCTCGACCAGCGCGCTCGCCGTGGTGGTCGCCCACATCCGCACCGCGTTGACGAGCTTCTCCTCCTCGGTCTTGCCGAGGCCCGCCGTGCAGTCCCACACCACCGGCGCGTCCGCACGGCCCAGCTCCAGCACCCAGCCGAGGTCGACGTGACCGGGGCCCTCGCCGTCCTGGTGCTCGCGCACCGCCACCGCCGTGGTGCCGGGACCGCGCACCACCTCCCCGTCGGCGGTGAACACCTGCCCGAGCCGTGCCATCTCCCGGACGACGCAGCGCTGTATGACGGCCAGTCGGTCCTGCGGGCGCACGGGGACTCCTAGGCTCGGGGCTTCGAATCGTCTCGAACTGTCGTCTGCCCGTCGAACTGCTCTCGAACGCCGCCGAGGCTATCGGCCCGGAGGCCCCCCGGGAAACCGCCCGGGCACGCCGCGGCCGGGGCCGGACCGGCCCGGCGGTGCCCGCGGCGGGGGACCGCTCGCTCCGGTCGCGGGAATGTCACTGATGCCCCACTTTGGGTAGCGGACACCACTGGCACCGCCTGGAGAACGCCGCATGCCCCGCACCGCCCCGAAACCCCCGCCGGCGCCGCTGCTCACCCCGGACGCCTCCGGCCTGGTCGCCGAGATCGAGGCGTACCTGGCCTCGCTGCCCGCCCCGGCGCGCACCCCGGCGCCCTACCTCCCGCCGCGCGGCGGGTCGTACGTCTGCCCGTTCGGCTCGGTGCTCCGGCCCTGGTACGCCGACCACGCCCCGCCCCGCGCCACCCTGCTCGACCGGGTGCTGCGCCGCCCGGCCCGACCCGTACCGGTGACCGCCGCCGAGCACCTCGCCCTCGCCTCCCGCTACATCACGGCACACGGATGGCTGCAGGGCGCGATGTGGGACGGGGCCGGCCGGGTCTGCCTGCTCGGCGCCCAGGCCGCGGTGCTCGCGCACGGCTACGGCACCCCGGCCACCGTCCGCACCGCCCGGGTCCAGCTGATGGAGGTGCTGCACGCCACCGGCCGCCGGGTCGGCTCCCCGGACGAGTTCAACGACCGGCCCTCCACCCGCCAGTCCGACGTGCACCGGCTGCTGGAGCGGGCCGCCGCCCGCGCCGCCCGGCTCGGCCTCTGAGCGTCCCGCGCCGTCCCCCACCGGACCGCACCGCACCGCACCGTGCGGTCGCGCCCGGTCCCGCACCGCCCGGTCCCGCACCGCACGGAGCCGGAGCGCCGGCGCACGGCCCCGGGCACGCGAACGGCCCCGACGGATGCTCAGCATCCCTCGGGGCCGTTCTGTGGAGCGGGCGACGAGAATCGAACTCGCGTGACTAGTTTGGAAGACTAGGGCTCTACCATTGAGCTACGCCCGCGCGATCCCCCGGCCGTCACCGGACGGAAGGTCGGGAACAGCGTACCTGGTCCGGTCGGCTGCGCGCACACCCCATTCCCGTGAGAGCCCCGGAATATCTCGCCGACCGGGCAGGGCCCGGCGTGTACGCTTCCTCTCGGCACCACGGGGTGTGGCGCAGTTTGGTAGCGCGTCCGCTTTGGGAGCGGAAGGCCGTCGGTTCGAATCCGGCCACCCCGACTGAGTGCGCAGGGTCTCGCCCACGGCGGGGCCCTGTTGTCGTTGGCGCCCGGGCCGGCCCCTTCCCGTCCTCCCGCTCCTCCCGCGGCGCGGCGTTCCGCGCTGTTCCGCGGCGTTCGCCGGAAAGAGTGCCGCACGCCACACTCCGGGCGTCCGCTCCCGGGCGCCGCCGCCTCCCCGATCGCCCGCGAACAGGCCGGAAAGGCCCCGGAACGGCCCCGAGGGGGCGGTGACGGCGGCGCCCTGGCGTCCGCCTTTCGTGGTACCGGTAGGATGGGGCGCTGGCGGTAGTCCCTGTGGCGTCAACCCAGGCCGACCGCACGAGGGCGAGGAGTCACGCTCACCGTCCACCCCCCACGGGAGATGCAGCTCCAACCGCCCATCGCCCGTCTCGCCCGACTCGACCGAACCGGCCCCGGCCGGCCGTCCGGGGAGGGCGCAGGCAACCCGACCGCAAGCCCCATAGGAGACCCAACCGTGAAGAGCGCCGTCGAGACTCTGAACCCGACCCGGGTTCGACTCACCGTCGAGGTGCCCTTCGAGGAGCTCAAGCCCAGCCTCGACGCGGCGTACAAGAAGATCAACCAGCAGGTCTCGGTCCCGGGCTTCCGCAAGGGCAAGATCCCGAACCGGGTCATCGACCAGCGCTTCGGCCGTGGTGCCGTGCTGGAGGAGGCCGTCAACGACGCCCTGCCGCGCTTCTACACGCAGGCCGTCGACGAGGGCAAGATCGAGGTCCTCGGACAGCCCGACATCACCAACATCGAGGGTGTCGAGAAGCTCGCCGATGGCGGCGACCTGAAGTTCACCGCCGAGGTGGACATCCGTCCGGAGATCACCCTCCCGGACTTCTCGGCCATCGAGGTCACCGTCGACCCGATCGTGGTCTCGGACGAGGACATCGACAAGTCCCTGGAGCAGCTGCGCGAGCGCTTCTCCTCGGTCAAGGACGTCGAGCGCGCCGCGGCCGCCGGTGACACCGTGGTCCTCGACCTCGAGGCCAAGGTCGACGGCGAGGTGCCGGAGGACGGCACCGCGTCCGGCGTCAGCTACGAGATCGGCTCGGGCCGTCTGATCGACGGCATCGACGAGGCCGTCGTCGGCCTGGAGGCCGGTGGCACCGCGACCTTCACCACCGAGCTCAAGGGCGGCACCCAGGCCGGCCAGACCTCCGAGGTCACCGTCAAGGTCACCGCGGTCCAGGAGAAGGAGCTGCCGGAGCTGGACGACGAGTTCGCCCAGCTGGCGAGCGAGTTCGACACCCTGGAGGACCTGAAGGCCGACTCCCGCAAGCGCCTCGAGCGCATGAAGGAGTACGACCAGGCCACCCAGGCCCAGGAGAAGGTGCTGGACGCGCTGCTCGGCCTGGTCGAGATCGAGTTCCCGGAGAAGCTCCTCAAGGACGAGATCGAGACCCGCAAGCACAACCTCGAGCACCACCAGCTGGAGCCGATGGGCCTCACCCTGGCGAGCTACCTGGAGACCCAGGGCAAGTCGGAGGAGGAGTTCCTGGCGGAGACCGAGGAGCAGGCGAAGAAGGGCATCAAGACCCAGTTCGTCCTGGACCAGATCGTCGCCGACGAGGAGCTCAACGTCTCCCAGGAGGAGCTGACCGAGCACCTCATCCGTCGTGCCGCCGGCTCGGGCCTCACCCCGGACCAGTTCGCGCAGCAGGTCGTCCAGGGCGGCCAGGTTCCGCTGCTGGTCGGCGAGGTCGCCCGCGGCAAGGCGCTGGCCACCGTGGTCGAGGCCGCCAAGGTCGTCGACACCGAGGGCAACGAGGTCAACTTCGACGACGACGAGGCCGACGAGTCGGCCGAGACCGTCGAGGCCCCGGCCGCCGAGGCCGAGGCCGAGGAGAAGACCGAGGCCTGATCGCCCCGGTAGTCCCCGCTCGACCCGAGCCGCGACAGCGGGCCCGGACGCCGCACGGCGTCCGGGCCCGCTGCGTTGCGGCCGCGAACCCTGCGCTCACAGCGAACAGTTCTGCGTGAGGGATTCTGCGGCCCGGCCTGCGCGTTAGGGTCCATGGACAGCAACAATCACGACGTGATACCCGGAAGCTGTGCGACACCGTGACGGCCGTGGAGCGACCGTCCAAATCGACTGAGCAGGTGGCTAAGTGACGTACCCGCAGATGCAGATGCCCGGCCCGATGGCGCCGCACGCCGCCGCTGGTGACGTGCTCGGCGGCCTCGGCGACCAGGTCTACAACCGGCTGCTCAACGAGCGGATCATCTTCCTCGGTCAGCAGGTCGACGACGACATCGCCAACAAGATCACCGCTCAGCTGCTGCTGCTGGCCGCGGACCCGGACAAGGACATCTTCCTCTACATCAACTCCCCGGGCGGCTCGATCTCGGCCGGCATGGCGATCTACGACACCATGCAGTACATCAAGAACGACGTCGTCACGATCGCGATGGGCATGGCGGCCTCGATGGGTCAGTTCCTGCTGACCGCGGGTGCCAAGGGCAAGCGCTTCTCGCTGCCGAACGCCAACATCCTGATGCACCAGCCGTCGGCCGGTCTCGGCGGTTCGGCCACGGACATCCGGATCCAGGCCGAGCAGCTGCTGCGCACCAAGAAGCGGATGTCCGAGCTGATCGCCTTCCACAGCGGCCAGTCCTTCGAGCAGATCACCCAGGACTCCGACCGTGACCGCTGGTTCACCCCGGAGGAGGCCCTGGAGTACGGCCTGATCGACGCGATCATGCACAGTGCCGCGGACGTCCCCGGCGGCGGCGGCACCGGCGCCTGAGCCCCGCCCCGGGCCCACGAGACCACAGCCACAACGCTCCGGAGGACCAGAACACCCATGAACATCCCCAGCCTGTCGGCCGCCAAGGCCCGCGTCGAGGACATGCGAGCGGAGGGCCGCTACATCGTCCCCCGCTTCGTCGAGCGCACCTCCCAGGGCATCCGCGAGTACGACCCGTACGCCAAGCTGTTCGAGGAGCGCATCATCTTCCTCGGCTCCCAGGTGGACGACGTCTCGGCCAACGACATCATGGCGCAGCTGCTGTGCCTGGAGTCGATGGACCCGGACCGCGAGATCCAGATGTACATCAACTCGCCCGGCGGCTCGTTCACGGCCCTGACGGCCATCTACGACACCATGCAGTACGTCAAGCCCGACATCACCACCGTCTGCATGGGCCAGGCGGCCTCGGCGGCGGCCGTGCTGCTGGCGGCGGGCACCCCCGGCAAGCGGATGGCGCTGCCGAACGCCCGCATCCTGATCCACCAGCCCTACACCGAGACCGGCCGCGGCCAGGTCTCGGACCTGGAGATCCAGGCCCGGGAGATCTTCCGGATGCGCGAGCAGCTGGAGGAGATGCTGTCGAAGCACTCCAACAAGTCGGTCGAGGAGGTTCGCGACGACATCGAGCGCGACAAGATCCTCACCGCCGAGGAGGCCGTCGAGTACGGTCTGGTGGACCTGGTCATCTCGACCCGCAAGGCCTCGCTGACCTCCTGAGGCCAGCACCCCCCGCGGCGCCGTTCCCGGGCCGCGGGGGCCGGGGGGGGGGGGGGGGGGCCCGGGGGGGGGCCCCCCCCCCCCCCCCCCCCGGGGGGGGGGGGGGGGGGGGGGGGGGGGGGGGGGGGGGGGGGGGGGGGGGCGGGGCCCGCCCCCCCCCCCCCCCCCGGCACACCGGTGACTGCTCCGACGGCATCTGTTCGGTATCAATTCGCCCAGGGCGTAGGGCAGACCCGGCGAAGAGGGCGGAATCGACGGCTCGGCAGAGTACCGTCGGACAGCGAGACCGATCGCCGTCGGCGTCGTCGGTCCACAGCACCAGGCCCCGGAAACCCCGCGGGGCCCCTGGCGAAGGGGAAGCACCTCGTGGCACGCATCGGAGACGGTGGCGACCTGCTCAAGTGCTCGTTCTGCGGCAAGTCGCAGAAGCAGGTGAAGAAGCTGATCGCCGGCCCAGGCGTGTACATCTGCGACGAGTGCATCGACCTGTGCAACGAGATCATCGAGGAGGAGCTCGCCGAGACCTCCGAGGTGCGCTTCGAGGAGCTGCCGAAGCCCCGCGAGATCTACGAGTTCCTCGACCAGTACGTGGTCGGCCAGGACCTCGCCAAGAAGGCGCTGTCGGTGGCGGTCTACAACCACTACAAGCGGGTCCAGGCCGGTGAGGCCGGGCGCAGCGGCGGGAACGGCCGCGAGGACGCCATCGAGCTGGCGAAGTCCAACATCCTGCTGCTCGGTCCGACCGGTTCCGGCAAGACGCTGCTGGCGCAGACCCTGGCCCGGATGCTGAACGTGCCGTTCGCGATCGCGGACGCCACCGCGCTGACGGAGGCCGGCTACGTCGGCGAGGACGTCGAGAACATCCTGCTCAAGCTGATCCAGGCGGCGGACTACGACGTCAAGAAGGCCGAGACCGGGATCATCTACATCGACGAGATCGACAAGGTCGCCCGGAAGAGCGAGAACCCGTCGATCACCCGGGACGTCTCCGGCGAGGGCGTGCAGCAGGCGCTGCTGAAGATCCTGGAGGGCACCACCGCCTCGGTGCCGCCGCAGGGCGGGCGCAAGCACCCGCACCAGGAGTTCATCCAGATCGACACCACCAACGTGCTGTTCATCGTGGGTGGCGCGTTCGCGGGCCTGGAGCGGATCATCGAGGGCCGCGCGGGCGCCAAGGGCATCGGCTTCGGGGCGAACATCCGCTCGAAGCGGGAGCAGGACGCCAGCGACCACTTCCGTCAGGTGATGCCGGAGGACCTGGTCAAGTTCGGCATGATCCCCGAGTTCATCGGCCGTCTCCCGGTGATCACCAGCGTGCACAACCTCGACCGCGAGGCGCTGCTGCAGATCCTCACCGAGCCGAAGAACGCGCTGGTCAAGCAGTACCGCAAGCTCTTCGAACTCGACGGTGTGGAGCTGGAGTTCTCCCGGGACGCGCTGGAGGCCATCGCGGACCAGGCGATCCTGCGCGGCACCGGCGCGCGCGGTCTGCGGGCCATCATGGAGGAGGTGCTGATGTCCGTGATGTACGAGGTCCCCTCGCGTCAGGACGTCGCCCGGGTGGTGGTGACCGGGGACGTCGTCTCCAAGCACGCCATCCCGACCCTGGTGCCGCGCGACATGATCAAGCGGGAACGGCGCGACAAGAGCGCCTGAGACCTCTCCGGCCCGCCGGTCCGTCCTGCGGACCCGGGCCGGGACCAGGGCCCCGGTGCCGCCCCGCGGCGGCGCCGGGGCCCTGGCGTGCGCGCCCTTCCGGGCCGGTCCGGGAGTCCGGGGAGTGAAAGGCGTTCGTAACCGGGTTCCCGGGTTACGTAAACTGTCCGTCGTGACCGACACCACGAACCAGCGCCCCGCGAGCACGCCCGCAGGGGACGACGCAGCCACCCTCCCGACGACCTACGCTCCGGCGGACGTAGAGGGCGAGCTGTACGAGCGCTGGGTAGAGCGCGGTTACTTCACCGCCGACGCCACGAGCGACAAGCCCCCGTTCACCATCGTCATCCCCCCGCCGAACGTCACCGGCTCGCTGCACCTGGGCCACGCCTTCGAGCACACGCTGATCGACGCCCTGGTCCGCCGCAAGCGGATGCAGGGGTTCGAGGCGCTGTGGCAGCCCGGTATGGACCACGCCGGCATCGCCACCCAGAACGTGGTCGAGCGCGAGCTGGCCAAGGAGGGCAAGTCCCGCCACGACCTGGGCCGCGAGGAGTTCGTCGAGCGGGTCTGGAAGTGGAAGGCGGAGTCCGGCGGCCAGATCTCCGGCCAGATGCGCCGGCTCGGCGACGGCGTCGACTGGTCGCGCGAGCGCTTCACCATGGACGAGGGCCTGTCGCAGGCCGTCCAGACCATCTTCAAGAAGCTCTTCGACGACGAGCTGATCTACCGGGCCGAGCGCATCATCAACTGGTGCCCGCGCTGTCTGACCGCCATCTCGGACATCGAGGTGGAGTACCAGGACGACGACGGCGAGCTGGTCTCGATCCGCTACGGCGAGGGCGAGGACTCCATCGTCGTCGCCACCACCCGGGCCGAGACGATGCTCGGTGACACCGCGGTCGCCGTCCACCCGGAGGACGAGCGCTACCGGCACCTGGTCGGCACCGAGATCGAGCTGCCGCTCACCGGCCGCCGGATCCCGATCGTCGCCGACGAGCACGTCGACCCGGAGTTCGGCACCGGCGCCGTCAAGGTGACCCCGGCCCACGACCCGAACGACTTCGAGATCGGCCAGCGCCACGGCCTGCCGAACATCGCGGTGATGGACGAGCACGCGGTGATCACCGCGCACGGCCCGTTCCTGGGCCTGGACCGGCTGGAGGCCCGCTCGGCGATCGTCGCCGCGCTGCGGGCCGAGGGCCGGATCGTCGCCGAGAAGCGCCCGTACGTCCACTCGGTGGGCCACTGCTCGCGCTGCAAGACCACCATCGAGCCGCGGCTGTCGATGCAGTGGTGGGTCAAGGTCGGCCCGCTGGCCCAGGCGGCCGGCGACGCGGTCCGGGACGGCCGGGTCAAGATCCACCCGCAGGAGATGGAGAAGCGCTACTTCGACTGGGTGGACAACCTGCACGACTGGTGCATCTCGCGCCAGCTGTGGTGGGGCCACCGGATCCCGGTCTGGTACGGCCCGAACGGCGAGATCGTCTGCGTCGGCCCGGACGAGCAGCCGCCGACCGGCGAGGGCTGGCACCAGGACACCGACGTCCTCGACACCTGGTTCTCCTCGGGCCTGTGGCCGTTCTCCACGCTCGGCTGGCCGGAGCGGACCGAGAGCCTGGCGAAGTTCTACCCGAACTCCGTCCTGGTCACCGGCTACGACATCCTGTTCTTCTGGGTCGCCCGGATGATGATGTTCGGGCTCTACGCGATGGACGGCACCCCGCCGTTCCACACCATCGCGCTGCACGGCATGGTCCGTGACCAGAACGGCAAGAAGATGTCGAAGTCCTTCGGCAACGTGGTCAACCCGCTGGACTGGATGGACAAGTACGGCTCGGACGCGCTGCGGTTCACGCTGGCCCGCGGCGCCAACCCGGGTGTTGACGTCCCGATCGGCGAGGACTGGGTCCAGGCGGCCCGCAACTTCGCCAACAAGATCTGGAACGCGACCCGGTTCGCGCTGATGAACGGCGCCACCGTCGAGGGCCCGCTGCCCGCGGCGGAGGAGCTGACGGCGGCGGACCGGTGGATCCTGTCGCGGCTGAACAGCACCGTCGCCGAGGTGGACGCGCTGTACGACGACTACCAGTTCTCGAAGCTCTCCGAGGCGCTGTACCACTTCGCCTGGGACGAGGTCTTCGACTGGTACGTGGAGCTCTCCAAGACCACCCTGGCCAAGGGCGGCCCGCAGGCCGACGCCGCGCGCCGGGTCCTCGGCGAGGTCCTCGACATCACGCTGCGGCTGCTCCACCCGATCGTGCCCTTCGTCACCGAGACGCTGTGGACCACGCTCACCGGGGCCGAGTCGCTGGTCGTCGCCGACTGGCCGCAGGACAGCGGGTTCCGCGACGCCGGCGCCGAGGCGGAGATCGCCACCCTGCAGCGGGTGGTCACCGAGGTGCGCCGGTTCCGCACCGACCAGGGCCTCAAGCCGGGCCAGCGGGTCCCGGCCCGGCTGGACCTGGACGGCACCGTGCTGGCCGTCCACGAGGACGCGATCCGCTCGCTGCTGCGCCTGACCGTGCCGGAGGACGGCTTCGCGGCCACCGCCTCGCTGCCGGTCGCCGGTGCCACGGTGGCGCTGGACCTGTCCGGCACCATCGACGTCGCGGCGGAGCGCAAGCGCCTCGCCAAGGACCTCGCGGCGGCCGAGAAGGAGAAGGCCCAGACCGCCGGCAAGCTCGGCAACGAGGCGTTCCTCGCCAAGGCGCCGGACGACGTGGTCGCCAAGATCCGGACCCGCCAGGAGGCCGCCGAGGCCGACATCGCCCGGATCACCGCCCAGCTCGCGGCACTGCCGCAGGGCTGACGCGCCGACGGCTCCCCGGAGCCGTCGCCCGGTCCACCAGGAGCCGCACCCCGCCGACGCGGGGTGCGGCTCCTCCGCTTTTCCGGATGTCGGCTGATCGGGAGTCCCAATAGCCCAATTCGTTGCTCCCTTCCGGCGAATATTCATCCTGGACCGGGTGAGGCCCTATTCCGCCCGAATCGATTCCTGTCTTGCCCGCGCGGTTTCGCGGAATTTCGCAGGTCGGATGTGTACGGTGTGCTTCGAGTTCCGGACAGTGAGGGACGACGGGAGGGCATGGGCGTGGTGGTGGTGACCGAGGTGTCGGCCGACGAGCTGCCTGCCGAGGCGGTCGAGGAGGCCAAGGCGCGCGCGGCGACCCTGCTGCTCGCCTTCCGGCACGGCAACCAGCTCGCGTTCGACCACGCGCTGGACCGGCTGCTGGACGAGCACGTCGAGCGCGAGGTGACCACGCTGCTCACCTGGATCGCCGCCGAGGCGGTCCGCAAGGCCTACGCGCCCGAGGTGGGCGACCGGGTGCTGCGGTCGATGGCCCGGCGGGCCCCGCGCGACACCGGCGCCGTCCTCGTCGACGAGGACGGCGTGGACGCGGCCCGGCTGATCGAGGCGGTCGCGGCCGGCGAGGTGACGGAGGTCCGGGACCTGGTCGCGGCCACCCCCGACACCACCTTCCTGCTCGGCGGGCTGCTCCAGGGCGTGGCGATGATGCTGCCGCTGCTGCCGGACGGCGAGCTGGCCGAGATCACCGCCGAGCTGCGCCGCCGCCACGGCGGAGTGCCCGCGGGCGTGCCGGAGGCCCGGGCCGGGGTCTGACCGGCTCGGGCCTCCGGCCCCGTCGGGGGCGGGTCCGCGCGCGGGTTACGGCATCGCGTGCAGGTGCGAGCCGACGGTCGAGGCGATGCCGCCGCCGGCCTTGGCGTCCCAGTTGGTCGACCAGGTCATGGCCCCGCCGATGCCGGGCCACTTGGTGTCGGGCTTGAAGCTGCCGCAGTTGGTGCCGGCGGCCAGGCAGTCCAGCGCGTTGTTGACCACGCTCGGGCTGACGTAGCCGCCGCCGGCCGCGCTGGTGGAGGCCGGCACGCCGAGTCCGACCTGGTCGGGCCGCAGCCCGCCCTTGAGCTGGATGCAGGCCAGGCCGGTCAGGAAGTTGACGGTGCCCTGGGAGTAGACCTGCCCGTCGCAGCCCAGCATCGCGCCGGAGTTGTAGTACTGCATATTGACGATGGTGAGGATGTCCTTCACGTTCAGCGCCAGCTTGAAGTACTCCGCGCCGGTCGACTGCATGTCGATGGTCTGCGGCGCCATGGTGAGCGTGAAGCCGGAGCCGGCCTTCGCCGCCAGGGTGTGCAGGGCCTGGCCCATCCAGGTGGAGCTGACGCCGTTCTCCAGATCGATGTCGACGCCGTCGAAGCCGTAGGTCTGCATCAGCGACCAGGCGCTGTTGGCGAAGTTGGTGGCGGAGGCGGAGCTGTTGACGGACACCGTGCCCTTCTCGCCGCCGACCGACAGGATCACCTTCTTGCCGGCCGCCTTCTTGGCCGCGATGTCGGCCTTGAACTGCGCCTCGGTGTAGCCGCCGAGCCGGGAGGAGAGCGTCGGGTCCAGGGCGAAGCCCAGACCCCCGGGCGTGCCGGTGGCCTCGGCGAAGGAGACCGCGATGATGTCGTACGCGGCCGGGACGTCGCTGATCCGCTGCACGGTGGCGCCGTTGTCGAAGTTCTGCCAGTAGCCGGTGAGCAGGTGCTTCGTCGGCGGCCGGGGCGTGGTGGCGGTGGGGGAGGGGGTGGTGGTGCCGGTCGGCGTCGGGCTGGCCGTGCCGGTCGGGGTGGGGCTGGTCGCGGTCGGGGAGGGCTTGGGGTCGCCCGGGCCGAGCAGGGACACGTCGTCGGCCAGGAAGGCCGGCTGCCCGTACCAGCCGTGCAGGTAGACGGTGACGCTGGTGGTCGAGGCCCCGGTGGTGAACGTGGTGCTGAGCCTGGACCAGCCGGTGCCGCCGGGGGTCCAGGTGCTCGGGTCGGTGCCGCCGGTGCCGCGGGCGCCGAGGTAGACGTACGAGCCCTGGACCCAGCTGCTCAGCGTGTACGTCGAGGAGGGTCTGACGGTGACGGTCTGGGTGCACTCGCCGGTGGCGCTGCCGCTCGGGGTGGAGCGCAGCGCGCCGGTGCCGGAGTGGACGGTGGCGGTCTCCGGCGCGCCGGCCGCGCAGGTCCAGCCGTTGAGGCGGTTCGCGTCCTCGAAGCCGCCGTTGGTGACGAGTTCGACGTCGCTGGGGGCGGCCTGGGCGCCGGCGCCGCCGGCGAGGACCAGGCCGCCGAGGCCGAGGGCGACGGCGGTGGCGCCGGCGAGCAGCGAGTGGACGGCGCGCGGGCGCCGGTGTGAGGCAGGTGGCATGGCTCCATCTCCGGTGGGGGAGGCCGGCGGTCCTCGTGGGGGAGGGCCGTCCGGGTGTCGACGGATCTGTGTGCGGGAGCTACCGACAACACAAGTCCCTGTCGGGGGAGGAGACTTGCCTTCACAAGGTGGAGTAGACCAATTCCGCTGTCAAGAGGGCCTCCGGCCGGGCGGCCCCGCCGGGTCAGGCGGCCTGCGGCAGTGCTGCGGGCCCGTGGGCGAGCCGGGCGGTCAGGTCGGCGATCCGGGCGGAGGCCAGGCCGTCCCCGTAAGGGCTGGGGGTGCCGGCGAGCCGGGCGAGCCGCTCCGGGGCGTCGGCGAGCCAGGCGCGGGCGAGTGCGCCGAGTTCGGCCCCGGGCTCCACCAGCGCGGCGAAGCCGGTCTCGACGGCCTCGGGCCGTTCGGTGGAGCGGCGCACGACCAGCAGCGGGCGGCCGAGCACGGTGCACTCCTCCTGCACCCCGCCGGAGTCGGAGACCAGCAGCGCGGCGTGCCGGGCGAGGCCCAGGAAGTCGGCGTAGCCGACCGGTCCGGTCACCGTGAGCCGGGCCAGCAGGCCGTCCAGGGCGAAGCGCTCGACGGCGGCCCGGGTGCGGGGGTGCATCGGGAACAGCACCGGTGTGCCGGCCCGGGCGATCCGGTCGAGTTCGGCGAGGACGGCGCCGAGCGCCTCGGCGGTGTCGGTGTTCTCCGGCCGGTGCACGGTGGCGAGGACGTAGCCGTCCTCGGCGAGGCCGTGCCGGGCGAGCAGGCCGGCCCGCTCCCCGGCGTCGGGCAGCGAGCGGCGGACCACCTCGACGACGGTGTTGCCGGTGAGCGCGATCCGCTCCTCGTCGAGGGCCTCGGCGCGCAGGTTGGCGGCGTTGTCGGGGGTGGCCGCGCACAGCAGGTCGGAGACGTGGTCGACCATCACCCGGTTGTGCTCCTCGGGCATCGCCCGGTCGAAGCTGCGCAGTCCGGCCTCGACGTGGACGAGCGGGATCTCCCGGGCGTTGGCGGCGAGGGCGCCGGCCAGGGTGGCGTTGGTGTCGCCCTGGACGACCACGGCGGCCGGGCGGTCCTCGGCGAACGCGGCGTCGAGCTGGCCGAGGGACTGCGCGATCTGGCCGGCCCGGGGGCGGCCGCCGACACCGGTGAGCAGTTCGGGGCGGGGCAGGCCGAGGTCGCGCAGGAAGCGGCCGGACATCGCCTCGTCCCAGTGCTGGCCGGTGTGGACCAGTCGGGTGGCGGGGCCGAGTTCGTGGATCAGCGGGGCGAGCTTGACCAGCTCCGGGCGGGTGCCGAGGACGACGGCGACGCTGCCGGGGGCGAGCGGGCGGGCGGCGGACCGGGGGGCGGGGCACAGGCTCATGGCGGTACGGCTCCGGGGGCTGGGTGCGGGTGCGGGGCTGGGTGCGGGGCAGCGGGCTGCCTGGCTGCCGGGCGGCGGGGGAGGGAGGGCGTCGGCGGCGCCCCCGGTCAGGACTCCAGGGCGGTGGGGGCGCCGACGGCGACCTTCTCGGCGTTGCGCCGGGTCTTGGCCCAGCCGTTGCGGCCGAGCAGCATCCGGACGGCGGCCCGGGTGGCGACCACGAACAGGTGGTAGGCGTAGAGCCAGACCAGCAGGCCCCAGAGCAGGCCGGTGAGCCGGCTCCGGTCGGGGCGGACGAGCCGGCGGTAGGTGGGGCCCCAGAAGACCATCGGCAGGGTGGCGAGCACGAAGGCGACCGCCATCCAGGGGCCGTAGGTCAGCTGGAACTCGGCGGTCTCCTCGGGGAAGAGCACCAGCCCGGCCCCGGTGATGGCGAGCGACAGCGGGGTGAGGACGACGAGCAGGACGCAGACCACCGGCTGGAGGAAGGTGTACAGCACCTCGGCCTT
The DNA here is from genome assembly GCF_044748625.1 of Kitasatospora sp. NPDC089913. Taxonomy (NCBI): domain Bacteria; kingdom Bacillati; phylum Actinomycetota; class Actinomycetes; order Kitasatosporales; family Streptomycetaceae; genus Kitasatospora; species Kitasatospora sp. NPDC089913. The sequence continues at coordinate 55,929 of NZ_JBIVGI010000001.1, forward strand.
GCCGGCGGGCCGGTAGTGCGGCGAGCGCAGCACCCGGCCGGTGTAGCGCAGGCACTGCATGTTGCCCTGGGCCCAGCGGGTGCGCTGGGTGAGGAAGCGGCGCCAGGAGACCAGGGCCTCCTGGGAGACGTTGGTCTCGGTGACGTGGGTGAGCCGCCAGCCGGCCAGCCGCAGGTCGAGCCCGGACTCGTAGTCCTCCAGCAGGGCGCGCTCGGGCCAGGGGCGGCCGTCGCGGCCCTCCTCGGCGGTGAGCGAGTCGAGGGCGGTGAGCCGGACGAACTGGCCGTTGCCGCCGAGGCCGACGCTGCCGGTGCGGCGGCGCAGCAGCTGCATGCCGGCGTTGTTGGCCTGGAACTCGACGTCCTGCATCCGGACCAGGGCGCGGGCGAGGGCGTTGGCGAGCCGGCCCCGGCCGGCCAGCGGGCGCGGGTCCTCGGCGTTGCGCATCCGCACGCCGATCTGCACGGCGCCGGTGTCGGGGCGGCCCATCGCGTGCTCGTTGCCGACCTGTTCGAGGGTGCCGGGGTCGAGCTGCCCGTCGGCGTCGACGACGCCGAGGACGACCCGGGAGCGGTCGGTGCCGGGCGGCAGCGAGGCGGAGATCTCCCGGTAGGCGGCGTTCAGGGCGGCGCCCTTGCCGATCCGGGCGTGCGGGCGGCGGCGCTGGACGAGGTGGATCCGGGGGTCGTGCCCGGCGGCGGCGAGCACCAGGTCGCGGGTGGCGTCCTCGCTGTCGTCGTCGATCACCCAGAGGTGGGCGGCGGGGGCGACGGCGCGCAGTCCGGCCAGGGTCTGGGCGATCACCGCCTCCTCGTCCCGGCAGGGGACCATCAGGTGCCACTGGAACGCGGCGGGGTCGCCGGGGCGGGCCGGGCGGTTGCGCCGGAAGGCGTGCCGGGAGCCGGCCCAGTAGACCAGGAAGCGGCCGAACACCAGGGCCATGTAGAGCACGAGGGCCAGCGAGATCAGCCCGGCAAGCTGGACGAAGCCGTCCCGGCGCAGCTCGAAGAATTGGCGCAGGGCGTCGGGCATGGCGCGGTGCTCCTCATGATCAAAGGCGATTTGTCTCCCTGGGATGCGAATCAATGCTTCATTGCGGTCTGATATCGCCAAAACGATAGTAAACGCAGAAAACGGCCAACTCGGGCAAAGTGGTGGTTCTCACCCCGTCGGGAGCGGCGCCGCGCGCTCCGTAGACTGTGGACGTGAGCGACAAGGCCGACCCGAACCCGTACACCCTCCGCCCCGCCGACGGCAGCCCCGCCGACGCCCTGCGCGAGGTCGAGGTGGAACTCTCCGAGCGCTGGCCGGAGAACAAGCTGGAGCCCTCGCTCGACCGGATCGAGGCGCTGATGGACATCCTGGGCCAGCCCCAGCGGTCCTTCCCCTCCATCCACATCACCGGCACCAACGGCAAGACCTCCACCGCCCGGATGATCGAGCAGCTGTTCAGCGTCTTCGAGCTGCGCACCGGCCGCTACACCAGCCCGCACGTGGAGAGCGTCACCGAGCGGATCAGCCTGGACGGCGCCCCGATCACCCCCGAGCGGTTCGTCGAGGTCTACCGCGACATCGAGCCCTACGTGCGGATGGTCGACGAGCGCGAGCCGGTCGCGATGTCCTTCTTCGAGGTGCTCACCGGCATGGCCTACGCGGCCTTCGCCGACGCGCCGGTGGACGTCGCCGTGGTCGAGGTCGGCATGGGCGGCTCCTGGGACGCCACCAACGTCATCGACGCCGGGGTCGCCGTGATCACCCCGATCGGCCTCGACCACACCGACAAGCTCGGCGGGACCACCGGCGAGATCGCGGTCGAGAAGTCCGGGATCATCAAGTCCGACGCCGTCGCGATCGTCGCCCAGCAGCAGCTCGACGCCGCCCGGACCATCCTCCGGCGCGCGGTCGAGGTCGACGCCACGGTCGCCCGCGAGGGCATGGAGTTCGGCGTCGTCCGCCGCGAACTCGCGATCGGCGGCCAGCTGGTGACGCTGCGCGGGATCGGCGGCGAGGAGTACGAGGACGTCTTCCTGCCGCTGCACGGCGAGCACCAGGCCCAGAACGCGGCCCTGGCGCTGGCCGCCGTCGAGGCGTTCTTCGGCGTCGGCGGCGCCCGCGGCGGACAGCTCGACGTCGACAAGGTCCGCCAGGGCTTCTCCGGCGTCAGCTCCCCGGGCCGGCTGGAGGTCGTCCGGCGCAGCCCCACCATCCTGCTGGACGCCGCCCACAACCCGCACGGCGCCCGCGCCACCGTCACCGCCATCGGCGAGTCCTTCGGCTTCACCCGGCTGGTCGGCGTGATCGGCACCAGCGGCGACAAGGACGTGGCCGGCCTGCTGGAGGCCTTCGAGCCGCTCCTCGCCGAGGTCGTGATCACCCAGAACTCCACCCACCGCGCCATGGACGTCGACGAGCTCGCAGCCCTGGCGGTCGAGGTCTTCGGCGAGGACCGGGTCCAGGTCGAGCCCAGGCTCGACGACGCCATCGCCGCCGCCGTCACCCTGGCCGAGGAGGAGGGCGACCTCGGCGGCGCCGGGGTGCTGGTCACCGGATCGGTCATCACGGTGGGCGAGGCCCGCCTGCTGCTCGGGAGGAAGTGACGATGAGGACGCTCTGCTCCTCGACGCTGATCGGCGAGGCCCTCGTGGTGCTCTTCGCGGCCCTGGTCGCGATGCAGCTCACGGACGTCTCCCACGGCGCCCTGTGGACGGTCAGCGGCATCGCCATGGTGCTGTGCGTGCTGCTCTGCGGCATGATCACCCGCCCCGGCGCGGTGGCCGTCGGCTGGGCGCTGCAGCTCGGGCTGATCGCCAGCGGCTTCGTGGTGCCGACCATGTTCGTGCTCGGCGTGATCTTCGCCGGCCTCTGGTGGTGCTCGGTGCACTACGGCCGGCGGATCGACGAGATCAAGGCCGCCCGCACCGCCGCCGCGGCCGCCTGAGACGCCTCCGGACCGGGTCCTGGGCGTTCGCTCACGCAAGGTAACCTCTGCGGTAGTCGCACGGCGCACGCGGAACAGCACGTGCGTGCCGGTCCGCGTGCGTGCCGATCCGTGCGTGCGCCGATTCCCGTGTCCGCGCCGAAACCCGATTTCCCCAGGAGACGCCCCGTGTCCCAGCGCACTCTCGTCCTGCTCAAGCCCGACGCCGTCAAGCGCGGCCTGGCCGGCGAGATCATCAGCCGGATCGAGCGCAAGGCCGGCTGGCGGCTCGCCGCCGCCGAGCTGCGCACCTTCGAGCGGGCGACGCTGGAGCAGCACTACGCGGAGCACGTCGGCCGCCCGTTCTACGAGCCGCTGCTGGAGTTCATGACCTCCGGCCCGTCGATCGCCCTGATCGTCGAGGGCGAGGAGGTCGTCGCCGGCATCCGCATGCTGGCCGGCGCCACCAACCCGCTGGAGGCCGGGGCCGGCACCATCCGCGGCGACTACGCGACCATCACCCGCGAGAACCTGATCCACGCCTCCGACTCGGTCGAGTCGGCCGAGCGCGAAATCAAGATCTTCTTCCCCGCCCACGCCTGACCGCGCGGGCACCGGGACCTTCGGGACGCCCCGGCCGGGACCATTGGCCCGGCCGGGGCATTCTTATCGGGAAATAGGGAACCAGGCCCTCCGACACGGCGTCCCAATGCCCTGAGAAGCGATCACGCCCCGGACAATGGACGGCGTGCCCCGGGTCGACGTCCGTGCCGAACGGCGTGACTACGATGGACGCGACTCAAGGGCCCGGTAAGGCAGCTCAGCTGGTCGCCGCCCGTCTGCGGGCGCACACCGTCCACCCCACATGACTCCGAGCCCGGGAAGGCACCCACACCCCATGGCGAGCAACCTGTCGTTCATCGGCCGCGACCTGGCGATCGACCTCGGAACTGCCAACACGCTGGTGTACGTCAGGGGCAAGGGCATCGTTCTCAACGAGCCGTCCGTCGTCGCGGTCAACACCAACACCGGCGGCATCCTCGCCGTCGGCTCCGAGGCCAAGAAGATGATCGGGCGCACCCCCGGCAACATCGTGGCCATCCGCCCGCTCAAGGACGGCGTCATCGCCGACTTCGAGATCACCGAGCGGATGCTGCGCTACTTCATCCTCAAGGTGCACCGCCGCCGCTTCCTCGCCCGCCCCCGGGTCGTCGTCTGCGTCCCCTCCGGCATCACCGGCGTCGAGCGCCGCGCGGTCATCGAGGCCTCCCTCCAGGCCGGCTGCCGCCAGGTGCACATCATCGAGGAGCCGATGGCCGCCGCGATCGGCGCCGGCCTCCCGGTCCACGAGCCCACCGGCAACATGGTCGTCGACATCGGCGGCGGCACCACCGAGGTCGCCGTCATCTCGCTCGGCGGCATCGTCACCGCCCAGTCCATCCGGGTCGCCGGCGACGAACTCGACAACGCCATCGTCCAGCACATCAAGAAGGAGTACTCGCTGCTCCTGGGCGAGCGCAGCGCCGAACAGATCAAGATGAGCATCGGCTCCGCCTTCGGCCTGGAGGGCGAGAAGGACGAGCACGCCGAGATCCGCGGCCGCGACCTCGTCAGCGGCCTGCCCAAGACCGTCGTCATCTCCGCCGCCGAGGTCCGCGAGGCCATCGACGAGCCGGTCAACTCGATCATCGACGCGGTCAAGACCACCCTCGACCAGTGCCCGCCCGAGCTGGCCGGCGACGTCATGGACCGGGGCATCGTCCTCACCGGCGGCGGCGCCCTGCTCCGCGGCCTGGACGAGCGGCTGCGCCGGGAGACCGGCATGCCGATCCACATCGCCGAGAACCCGCTCGACTCCGTCGCGCTCGGCTCCGGCAAGTGCGTCGAGGAGTTCGAGGCACTCCAGCAGGTACTCGACGCCGCACCGCGCCGTTAGCAGAACCGGAACACCAGCCGAACCGACGGGTCCCCGCCCGGGTCCACAGCCCGGGCCGGCGGACCAGGGGCACGAAGGGGCAGTACCAGCACCGTGAGGGACACACGAGAGAGCCGGCTGCTGCTCATCCTGCTGGTGGCCGTCGCGTTCGCACTGATCACCGTCGACATCAAGGGCGGCGAGAGCTCCCCGCTCGGCGGCGCCCGGCGCGCCGCCGCCACCGTCCTCGGCCCGGTCGAACGCGGTGCCGCCAGCGCGGTCGACCCGGTCGCCGACACCGTCCGCGCCTTCCGCGACGCCGCCTCCAACAGCGGCCGCACCGACCAGCTCGCCCGCGAGAACACCGAACTGCGGCAGAAGCTGGCCTCCTCCGACATGGCGGGCGCACGCACCAAGCAGCTCGACGACCTGCTGCGCACCGCCGGCGCCGGCGGCTACACCGTCAAGGCCGCCCAGACCATCGCGATCGGCCCGGCCCAGGGCTTCTCCTGGACCATCACCATCGACGCCGGCAGCGACGACGGCCTCACCCGCGACATGACCGTCGTCAACGGCCAGGGCCTGGTCGGCCGGATCACCACCGTCGCCCCCACCACCGCCACCGTGCTGCTCGCCTCCGACCCCGGCTTCACCGCCGGCACCCGGCTGGAGGGCACCGGGGAGATCGGCTTCGCCGCCGGCGGCGGCACCAGCGCCATGAAGGTCTCCCTGCTCAACGGCAAGGCCCAGGTCAAGGAGGGCGACCGGCTGGTCACCTTCGGCTCGCAGAGCGGCCGCCCGTTCGTCCCCGGCGTCCCGGTCGGCCGGGTCGTCCAGGTCGAGGCCACCCCCGGACAGCTCACCAAGACCGTCCTGGTCGAGCCCTTCGTCCAGTTCACCCGGCTGGACCTGGTCGGCGTCGTCGTCGTCCCGCCCCGCACCGACCCGCGCGACGCCGTCCTGCCGCCCGCGCCGGCCGCCCAGGGCCAGGCGGCCCCGGCCGCGCCCGCCGCCCCCGCGGTGCCCGCCGCGCCGGCCGCCGCCCCGCCCGCCAAGCCCACTGGGGGGAACTGAGCCATGCGCCTCGCCCGCATCCCCGTCTCCGCGATCCTGATCCTGTTCGGGCTGCTGCTCCAGGTCAGCGTCTTCGGCCGGCTGCAACTGCCCGGAGCGACCCCGGACATACTGCTGCTCGTGGTCGTCGGCCTCGCCCTCGTCTACGGACCCACCGGCGGCTGCCTGGTCGGCTTCGCGGCCGGCCTGCTGGCCGACCTCGCCCCGCCCTCGGACCACGCCATCGGCCGCTACGCCCTGGTGCTCTGCCTGATGGGCTACGCCGCCGGACTGCTGCGCCCCGAGCACGGCCGCCAGCGCTCGGTCTCCAGCGCGCTGCTCGTGGTCGCCGGCGCCGCGATCGCCTCCACCCTGCTGTACGCGATGGTCGGCGCCCTCGTCGGCGACACCGCCGCCCGGCACGTCGGACTCGGCCAGCTCGTCGTCACCGCCCTGCTCTACGACCTGCTCCTCGCACCCTTCGTGGTGCCCGCCGTGATGCTGGTCGCCCGCCGCTTCGGCAAGGACCCGCTGTCGGTCGCCGAGGACGACGAGGGCGGCCCCGGCCTCGGCAGCCTCAGCCGCTACCGCACCACCCGCGAGGCCACGGCCGGCCCGGCCTACCGCAAGAAGCGCCTGCTCGGCGCGGGAAAGCGCCCGTAGCCCGGCCCCGACCAAGCCCGCCCGCCCTGTTCAGTTTTGGAGCGCACGAGACGTGAGCAACATCCCCGAGACCGGCCGAACCCGGCGGGTGACGATCCGTCTGGTGGTGCTGCAGATCCTGGTGGTCTCGCTGCTCGCCACCCTCGGCGGACGGCTCTGGTACCTGCAGATCCGCAACGCCAGCGTCTACACCGCCAAGGCGACCGGCAACCACATCCGCGAGGTCGTCGAACCGGCCGTCCGCGGCGAGATCCTGGACGCCTCCGGCCGCATCCTCGCCGGCAACGAGACCAAACTCGTCGTCTCGGTCAGCCGCACCTCGCTGCTCCAGCAGAAGGACGCCGGCAAGGCGGTGCTGACCCGGCTCGCCGAGGTGCTCGGGATGCCCGCCAAGGACGTCCAGGAGAAGGTCCGGCTCTGCGACGCCAAGACGCAGCAGCCCTGCTGGAACGGTTCTCCTTACCAGCCGATCCCGGTCACCAAGGAGGCGACCACCCAGCAGGCGATGCAGATAATGGAACGCCGCGAGGACTTCCCCGGGATCACCGCCCAGCCCACCGCCGTGCGCCACTACACCGGCGCCGAGGGCGCCAACCTCGCCCAGGTGCTCGGCTACCTCTCGCCGGTCACCGACGACGAGGTCTCCAAGACCGCCGACAAGGCCGGCCTCGACCGCTACCTGCCGGCCGACCAGATCGGCCGGGCCGGCCTGGAGTCCGTCTACGACCGCGACCTGCGCGGCACCGCCGGCATCACCAAGCTCGAGGTGGACAACCTCGGCCGGGTCATCGGCACCGCCGACCAGGCCGCCCCGCAGACCGGCAACAACCTGGTGACCAGCATCGACGCCAAGGTGCAGAAGGTCGTCGAGGACAACCTGGCGCAGGCCATGGGCGACGCCCGCAAGACCTTCGACAAGGTCACCAACCGCAACTACGAGGCCGACTCCGGCGCCGCCGTCGTGATGGACGTGCACACCGGGCGGATCGTCGCGATGGCCAGCGCCCCCACCTACGACCCCAACCTGTGGCAGGGCGGCATCAGCGGCAAGGACTACCAGGCGCTGACCAGCAAGGAGTCCAACTTCCCGCTGCTCAACCGGGCCATACAGGGTCAGTCCGCCCCCGGCTCGACCTTCAAGGTCATCTCCACCACCGCCGCCGTCCAGGCCGGCTACTCGCTCGACGGCCGCTACGACTGCCCGAAGGCCATGACCATCGGCGGCCGCGAGTTCAAGAACTTCGAGAGCGAGAGCTTCGGGGCGATCTCCCTGGAGCGCGCGCTGGAGGTCTCCTGCGACACCGTCTTCTACGGCCTGGCGTACGACCAGTGGATGAAGGACGGCGGCATCAAGCCGAAGAAGGACCCGGGCGACTGGTTCTTCAAGACCGCCCACCAGTTCGGCCTCGGCGCCAAGACCGGCATCGACCTGCCCAGCGAGGTCCCCGGCCGGGTCCCCGACCGGCAGTGGAAGCAGTCCTTCTACGACAACAACAAGGACGCCTGGTGCAAGCAGGCGGAGAAGGGCGGCAACACCTTCTCCGACCAGATCGCCCGGGAGAACTGCGTCGACGGCTACCAGATGCGCGCCGGTGACGCCGTCAACTTCGCGATCGGCCAGGGCGACACCCTGGTCACCCCGGTCCAGATGGCCCGGATCTACTCGGCGCTCGCCAACGGCGGCACCTTCTACCGGCCCACCGTCGCCAAGGCCGTGATAAGCCCGGGCGGGGATCTCGTCCGCGAGATCGCCCCGCACGAGGACGGCCGGCTGCCCGGAGACCAGAAGCTGCTCGGCTACATCGACCAGGCCACCGCGGGCGTCATCACCAGCGGCACCGCCGCCTGGAAGTTCACCGGCGCGGGCTGGCCCCAGGGCAAGATCGAGCTGCACGCCAAGACCGGCACCGCCGAGGTCGAGGGCAAGCAGACCACCTCGTGGCTGACCACCTACAGCCGCGACTACGCGGTCGTGATGACGATAAGCCAGGGCGGCACCGGCTCCGGCGGCTCCGGCGACGCGATCCGGCGGATCTACCAGTCCCTGTACGGCGTCGACGACAAGGGCAACATCGACCAGGGCAAGGCGCTGCTGCCCAAGCCGCAGGCCGAGCTGCCGAAGTTCAACCCGGACGGCACCGCGATCATCAAGCCGGTGTCCTTCGCCACCGGGGCCGGCGACCCCGGGGTGGCCGGCGGCTCGCCGCGGGTCTTCCTGGACCCGGACCGCTCCGGCGGCACCCCGGTGCCCGTGGCCGCCGCGGTCGCGGCCGCCGTCGAACCCACCCGCTCCAGCACCGGAAGGGGCCGGGCATGACCTCCTACGGTTCCTACCGCCAGCTCCGGCTCGCCCCGCAGCGCGGCGGGGTGCCCAAGGCGCTGGCCAAGGACTCCCCGCTGTGGCGGATCGACTGGATACTGCTGCTGGCCGCGGCCGTGCTGTCACTGGGCAGCTCGCTGCTGGTCTGGTCGGCCACCCGGGGACGCGACTCCCTCACCCACGGCGACCCGCAGTACTTCCTGTTCCGGCACCTGACCAACGTCATGGTCGGGGCGGTGCTGTGCGCGGTGGTGATAACGATAGGGAGCCGGCGGTTCCGCACCGTGGTGCCCTTCCTGTACGCCGGTGTGATCCTGCTGCTGGTGGCCACCCTGAGCCCGCTCGGCTCGACCATCAACGGCCAGCACTCCTGGATCCAGCTGGGCGGCGGCTTCTCCGTGCAGCCGGCCGAGTTCGCCAAGCTCGCGATCGTGCTGTCCATGGCCCTGGTGATGTCCGACCAGGTGGACGCCGGCGAGCGCGAGTTCCCGGCGAACAAGGCGGTGTTCCGGGCGCTGGTCTGGGCCACCCTGCCGATGGCGATCGTGATGCTGATGCCGGACGCCGGCTCGGTGATGGTGATGGCCGTCATCGTGCTGGGCATCCTGCTCGCCTCCGGCGCGGCCAACCGCTGGGTGTTCGGACTGATCCTGGCCGGCGTCGGCGGCTGCGTCGCGATCTGGAAGCTCGGCGTGCTGAGCAAGTACCAGATCGACCGCTTCGCGGCCTTCGCCAACCCGGCGCTCGACCCGTCCGGCGTCGGCTACAACACCGCCCAGGCCCGGATCGCGATCGGCTCCGGCGGACTGACCGGCAAGGGCCTGTTCCACGGCACCCAGACCACCGGCCAGTTCGTGCCGGAGCAGCAGACCGACTTCGTCTTCACGGTCGCCGGGGAGGAGCTGGGCTTCCTCGGGGCGATGGCGATCATCGTGCTGCTGGGCGTGGTGCTCTGGCGGGGCTGCCGGATCGCCCGCCAGGCCACCGACCTGTACGGCACCATCGTGGCGGCCGGGGTGGTCGCCTGGTTCGCCTTCCAGGGCTTCGAGAACATAGGGATGTGCCTGGGCATCATGCCGGTGGCCGGCATCCCGCTGCCGTTCGTCTCCTACGGAGGATCGTCGATGTTCTCCACCTGGGTGGCGATCGGACTGCTCCAGGCGGTGCAGAGTCAACGGCCGATAGCGGCCTGAGCGGTCGCGCGCACGGCGGAGGGCCGGTCCGGGGACCCCCGGACCGGCCCTCCGCCGTGTCGAGCGGTGTCGGGCGGTGTCGAGCCGTGGCTACGGCAGTAGCAGGTCGGCGGCGGCGAGCACCGCCCGGGACTGGTGGGCCACCTGTGTCCCGACCGGGACCCACCGGGTGCCGAGGCGCTGCAGACCCTCCAGACTCGCCGCGGCCACCCCCCGCGCCCGTGCCCGGGCCGCGTCCGCCGCCGGACCGCCGCTGTCCGCGAGCAGCCGCAGCAGCATCGCGGCGATCCGCAGCGGCAGCCGCTCGGCGACGATCCGGGCCGTGGTCACCCGGGACACCGACAGCGCGGCCGCCGACCAGTTCGCCAGCCAGTCCTCCACCACCGGCGGGCAGACCGCCAGATTGAACTCGACCGAGCGCAGCAGCGGCCCGTACGCCACCCCCGCGTGCGTCGGCACCTGCGGCAGCAGGGCGGTCAGCTCCGCCGCCCGGGACCGCAGCCGGTCCGCGCAGGTCGCCATGGTGGCGGCCACGTCCGGGGCCGGACGGTGGTCGCCGACCGCGTCGACCGCCCACATCGGGACCTCCAGCACGGCCGTGGTCCCGCCGTGGCGCCCCGCGTACGCCCAGGTGGACAGCTCGGGGCGGTCCGGCAGCGGCTGCCGGCTCCGGCCCGGCGGCGGCATCAGATAGGTGCCGGGGGCCGGGCTGGCCCAGCCGAGCGCGTCGTAGGAGTCGACGTCCAGCGGGATGCCGCCGCGGGCCGCCGAACGGGCGAAGCGCCCGGCCAGGGCCGGCAGCGGCCGGGTGAGCTGCACGAAGGCGCCGCCGAAGTCCACGCCGTGCAGCGAGCACTGGAGCACCGGCCGCAGCTCGTCGATCAGCCCGGTCAGCACCCGGCTCTCCGGCATCGCGGTGAGCGGACCGTCCGGGTGCGGCAGCAGCTCGGGCTGCTCGTGGAAGGCCGGCCGGAAGAAGTGCTCGTAGTGCCGGGCCGCGGTGAGCGGCCCGTTCAGCCAGCCCTCGTTCAGCGCGGCGCCGTCCGGGTCCAGACAGAGCAGGACGTGCCAGCCGACCCCGGGGCGGGGCGGCTGCGCCAGCGCCTCCTCGGCCAGCCGGAGGGCGGCGGCCAGGCCGACCGGCTCGTTCGGGTGCGGGCCGCCGACCACCAGGACGGTGTGCTCGCCGTCGTCCACCGAGAGCAGCACCAGCGGGCGTCCGGCGCGGGAACGGCCCACCTCGCGCACCCGGCAGCGGCCGGGGTGGCGGCGGGCCAGCCCGCGGGCCGCGGCGATCGCCCGGGCCACGGTCGGGTAGCTCTCGGTCTCGTTGCACGGGCTGTCGATCCGGCGCGTCCGCCGGCCCGTGTCGGTCATGGCTCTCCTGTCCTCGGGGGCGGGCGGGTCGGCGCGGTCGGGGGCCTGGGCCGGGAGTCCGGCGCGGCGTCGCGCCGGGCCGCCCGGCACGGCCGGTGCGCGCGCGGCCAACTCCCTTGTCCCGGGGGCGCACAGGACCTTCCGGTGGAGCCTTGCCAGTACCGCACGCGGCCTCGGAGCGTGTCAACAGTCGCCGGGGCCCCGCGGTGGGGCCGCGTTCACGTGCCGGGACCTGTCCGTACACCCCTCGGCACGGACGGTCGCGCCGCCCGCGGCCGGTCCCGGGGCGACCGCGCCCGGGCCCGGCGAACACGGCGGTTCGGCTACCCTTGAGGGTCACCCCTCCCAGCCGTCGCCGTGCCGAGCGCGGCGGTTCCGAACGTCGTAAGGGTTCCTGGTACTCATGACTGTCGAATCGGTCTTCCCACGCCTGGAGGCTCTCCTCCCGCACGTCCAGAAGCCGATCCAGTACGTCGGCGGCGAGCTCAACTCGACCGTCAAGGACTGGGACGCCTGCGACGTCCGCTGGGCGCTCATGTACCCCGACGCTTACGAGGTGGGCCTGCCCAACCAGGGCGTCATGATCCTCTACGAGGTGCTCAACGAGCAGGAGGGCGTGCTCGCCGAGCGCACCTACAGCGTGTGGCCGGACCTCGAGGCGCTGATGCGCGAGCACGGCGTGCCCCAGTTCACCGTGGACGCCCACCGGCCGGTCAAGGCGTTCGACGTGTTCGGGCTCTCCTTCTCCACCGAGCTCGGTTACACCAACATGATGGCCGCGCTCGAACTGGCCGGCATCCCGCTGGAGGCCCGCGACCGCACCGAGGACGACCCGGTGGTGCTGGCCGGCGGTCACGCCGCGTTCAACCCCGAGCCGATCGCGGACTTCATCGACTGCGCGGTGATCGGTGACGGCGAGCAGGCCGTGCTCGACATCACCAGGATCGTCCGGGAGTGGAAGGCCGGGGGCCGCCCGGGCGGCCGCGACGAGCTGCTGCTGCGGCTGGCCCGCACCGGCGGCGTGTACGTGCCGCGGTTCTACGACGTCGAGTACCTGCCGGACGGCCGGATCGGCCGGGTCGTGCCCAACGCCCCCGGCGTGCCGTGGCGGGTCTCCAAGCACACCGTGATGGACCTCGACGAATGGCCCTACCCCAAGCAGCCGCTCGTCCCGCTCGCGGAGACCGTGCACGAGCGGATGTCCGTGGAGATCTTCCGCGGCTGCACCCGCGGCTGCCGCTTCTGCCAGGCCGGCATGATCACGCGCCCCGTGCGGGAGCGAAGCATCACCGGCATCGGCGAGATGGTGGAGCGCGGGCTCAAGGCCACCGGCTTCGAGGAGGTCGGCCTGCTGTCGCTGTCCTCGGCCGACCACACCGAGATCGCGGACGTCGCCAAGGGCCTGGCCGACCGCTACGCCGAGGACAAGATCGGCCTCTCCCTGCCGTCCACCCGCGTGGACGCCTTCAACATCGACCTCGCCAACGAGCTCAGCCGCAACGGCCGCCGCTCCGGCCTCACCTTCGCCCCCGAGGGCGGCAGCGAGCGGATGCGCAAGGTGATCAACAAGATGGTGTCGGAGGAGGACCTCATCCGCACCGTCGCCACCGCGTACGGCAACGGCTGGCGCCAGGTGAAGCTGTACTTCATGTGCGGCCTGCCCACCGAGACCGACGAGGACGTGCTCCAGATCGGCGAGATGGCGAAGAACGTCATCCAGAAGGGCCGCGAGGTCACCGGCCAGAACGACATCCGCTGCACCGTCTCCATCGGCGGTTTCGTGCCCAAGCCGCACACCCCGTTCCAGTGGGCCCCGCAGCTGTCCGCCGAGGCCACCGACGCCCGCCTGGCCAAGCTGCGCGACTCGATCCGCGGCGACCGCAAGTACGGCAAGAACATCGGCTACCGCTACCACGACGGCAAGCCCGGCATCGTCGAGGGCCTGCTCTCGCGCGGCGACCGCCGGGTCGGCGCGGTCATCCGGGCGGTCTACGAGGACGGCGGCCGCTTCGACGGCTGGCGCGAGCACTTCTCCTACGACCGCTGGATGGCCTCCGCCGAGAAGGGCCTGGCCGGCACCGGCGTCGACGTCGACTGGTACACCACCCGCGAGCGCGGCTACGAGGAGGTCCTGCCCTGGGACCACCTGGACAGCGGCCTCGACAAGGACTGGCTCTGGGAGGACTGGCAGGACGCCCTGGAGGAGGTCGAGGTCGACGACTGCCGCTGGACCCCGTGCTTCGACTGCGGCGTGTGCCCCCAGATGGACACGGCCATACAAATCGGCCCCACGGGCAAGAAGATGCTCCCGCTGACGGTCGTCGGCGGCCCTGGCCAGCAGAAGTAGGTGGCGGAGTGGGTGGCACGGTCGGCGAGCTGTGTGACTTACTTCACACTCTTTCGGAGGATGAGCGGAAGCTCGTCCTGGGCGCGCTCTTCGTGACGCGCGCCCAGGACGAGCCCGCCCCGCCCTCCGGGAAGGCCCGGCAGGGCGGCCAGAGGACCCCTCTGCCCGCCGCCCGGAGTGCCCCGGGCATCGAGACCTCGATCGAGTGGGTCTGACCGCTTGAGCGGCCGTAGAGCGAATTGGCCTCTCCCTTCATCGCAGGGGAGAGGCCAATCGCGTTCTGGCGCCAGAAGGTCAGGCCGGGCTCTGGGGCCTGCCCTGGCTTTCACGCTGATCGGCAGGGGCCCCAGCGCTGTCGGGGCTGACCGTCGGCGTGCCGGGTGCCGCCTGGAGGCGACGATCCCGCCTACGGCTGTTGCGCCGGCGGGGGAGGGGAGTCGTCCTCGTCGGGCGCGGCCACGGAGGCAGGCGCTTCGCGCTTGATCGTCTTCATGGCCACCCGGTGATCCCAGAAACGGGACCACCAGGTGAGTCGGTCGCTGGACTGCCCCGGCAGTGTGGCCCTGGCCACAATCCCGACGGCGACCGCCGACACCAGGAGGAAGGCGAGCAGCCCGACGACCCACCACGGGGTGTCGTCGGGCAAGGTGATCTGCGGCATGGAGATTCCCCGAGAAGGGGGCACCCTCGGCTAGGCGGCCAGACTCCAACCGGAACGGTGCCCCTGCTGACTGGCGGCCGGCAGGGGCCTTTGCTCAGGTCCTCGTGGCACCAGGGGTGCCGCCAGCCGATCCGAACCGCACACGCAGGACCAGTTCCGCGGTTCCTCGACAAGAGGGGCGCTCTGGGGCGCTGGGATGCTCTCCCAGACCACCAGGAGCAGCAGGTCCAAGGCCAGGCGTTCCATCTGTCGGTGGAGCCATCCCCGATGCGCAAGAACCGCGAGGTCGAGGCTGGTCAGGTTGCGCTCCCGATTCGACGAGAGGGCAGGCACCGAAAGCTGTCCGTGAAGGGCGCTCACGTAGGAACGGGCGATGGCAAAGACACCTTGCCTGCGAGCCGTAGCCATCCCCTCCTGCGAGAGGAGCGCTGGAAGCTCGTACGTGCGGGCCGCTCCCTCACCGGTCACCGAGCGATGTGCTTTGACGAGCCGATGGAGGCAGCCGAACAGGTCTTCGATCTCCTGGGCGGACCCGGAGGACGCAGCCGTTGTGGCAACCAGAGGTTCAACACGGCTCAGTTCGGCCTGATGGGCTGCGATGTGCACCTGAGCCAGCCAGCGGGCGGCTTCCGCCTTCCCGCTCCCATTTCGGGCTCTGACGACAAGCAGTGGGCTGACAGGCCAACTGCCCCTGAGGCTAGGGCCGATCAGGACATGGGGCGGCTCACTCCGAGGCACATCCCTCAGGCTAGGGCATGTGAGCCTCGAATTCGCGAACAGGGCAGAACAGTCGTGTGAGCCTGTGCCTCTGCCGGCTCGGGTGGTGGATCAGTGCTGTGAGCCTCGCTCCTGATGAGGTTGTGCCGCTTTCGGGTGGCGATCGGCGAAAGTCAGCTACCTCCTACGAGTGACAGGTGAGCAGTGGCCGACCCGGACAGGCTGTCCAGGAGCGCCTTGCCCTTCTCGGCCGTCCCGAGCGACGGGCGGCCGATGATGCCGTTCCGGGTGTACCCCGCCATGCCCAGGGTGAGGAGGTGCGGGCGCTCCGGGGCGTCGTGGTCGTCGCCTTCGACGCCGTCCCGGACGAGTTCCGGGGCGCCGTGGAGCAGCAGGGAGACCTCCAGCTCGCCGCCGTGCATGTCCTCGGCGCCGCTGCTCTCCAGTCCGGCGGCCTCGCGGGCCCGGTGCCAGTCCTCGCGGACCGGGAAGAGGGCGACGCGCGGGCCCTCGGTGTTGGCCTCCTGGACCACGTTGGAGAGGACGTAGTTCCCGCCGTGCCCGTTCACGATCAGCAGGCCGGGTACGCCGGACGCCCGGAGGGACTTCCAGATGTCGTTGATCACGGCGTAGAGCGTGGCGGCGCTGATGCTGACGGTGCCGGGCATGTGCGCGTGCTCGTGGGAGCAGGACAGCGTGATGGGCGGCAGGAGGAACAGGTCGTGGTCGGCGGCGATCCGCTGGGCGATCAGGCTGGCGACGACGGTGTCCGTGGTCAGGGGAAGGTGGTCGCCGTGCTGCTCGAAACTGCCGACCGGCAGTACGGCGATCCTGGCGCCGCGCCGGCGTTCGTCTGCGGAGGTGGCGGCCGTGATCAGTGCGTCCATGGGCCCAGCCTCTCCCATCGGGCCGTCAGCGGTCGAGAGGGCTCCCGCCGCTCATCAGGGTCAAGCGGCTCGTGAACGTGGCCACTTCAGGTACGGCGCTCCACCGCTGTAGGGCTCTGCCTGCGGCGGACAGTTCGGACATCGCGCGGGCCGACTCGGTGTCGACGGCGATCGACAGCGCGCGGTCGGCCGCGGCGGCGGCCTGCTCGGGTTCACCGGAGACCGCGTAGGCGCGCGCCAGCCGGGAGAGGTAGACGCCCTGGTCGTTGCGGTAGACCGCCGGGAGGATTCGGAGCTCTGCCTCGAACATGCCCACGGCCGTGTGCGGGTCGCCGAGTTCGATCAGGCAGTTCGCCCGCTGCATCTCGATGTAGGTCGGTGTGCAGTACGCGAGATCAAGAGCATCGTCGGCGTGCGAGTCGTCCGGTGAGGCGGCGACCTGGTGGGCCTCGTCGAACTTCTCCTGGGCGAAGCGTGGGTTGCCCATGAGCGCGTGCCCCTGGGCCTCCTGCTGCGCAGCCAGGGCCCGGATCCGGTGCGTAGCTCCGACCGACCGTTGGGCCGCGCGGGCAAGACTGACGGCCTTCTGGGCATTGCGCTGGGCGGTGGCCTGGTTGCTCTTCCGGAAGAGTACGTAGGCGGCCATCACGTCGTCGCCGGCCTCCTGGGCCCACTCCATGGCGCGGTCCGACCAGTACAGGGCCTGGTCGAAGTCCCCGAGATCCTGGTTCAGCCAGCCCAGGAACTCCGCGGTGCGGGCGCCGATGGTGAGGAGTTCGTCCCGGGCGCGGCCCTCGGCGTCCTGCTGGAGACGGTCGAGCAGTCGGACGTGCCGCGTGACCGCGTCGAGCGCGTGGCGGGAGCCGAGCAGGTTCGCGGCCTTGTAGTGGCCGGGCATCGCGCAGCGCAGATGGCTGACGAAGAGGTCGGGGTCGATCGGGGCGTTGAGGCTCCGCGCGCCGGTGGAAGACTCCGGCGGGCGCCGCCGAGGCTGCGGGACCGGTCCCGCCTGCTCCCACGGCTGATCGGACAGCCCGAGCATGCGCCCCGGGATGTGGAGTCCGTCGGCGATCCGCTCGATGAGATCGATTTTCTCGATCTTGCGTTTCCCGGAAATGACTTCACCGACTCGGCTCGGTGTCATGTCACAGGCGCGAGCAATGAGTGACGGGTAGATCCCCGCCAGCTTGAGCAGCCGGAAGACGGAGGAGAAGTCGCGTCTTCGACAGGCGGCGATCATCTCGGGGTGGGAGAGCAGACCTGCGGGTAGCCGGTCCGGTACGCGAGCCTCGGTCACCACTGCCCCCGCTGTCGATCATCAGCCACCGCAAGCAAGTTGATTGCCTGTGAGTTTACCCACACTGGGTAATCAGCTTGGGTACGAAGTCCGCACTCCCGCTCGGCAACCTGGGGTCAAGGGCCGGAACGTCCAGGTTCGGGCCGTCCATTGGGACATCGGGAGGCGGTGTACGTGATCAGCTCGGGAGACCCCCAAGACGGCCCCGAACCCTACGGGCCGGCCGACGGCATAGCCGCGTTCGAGGCGAGGCTCACGCGGCACAGGCGATCCGCGCAGGTCGCCAGGAGCCACCTGCGCGAGTTCCTGCGCAGAGTCCCGGGCGGCCGCTCCCTCGTCGGGGACGGTCAGCTGGTGCTCGGTGAACTGGTGGCCAACGCGGTGGTGCACGCGCAGGTCTCGCCCGGCCGTGAGATCGCCGTCCGGTTCGAGGTGCTGTGCGGCCACCTGCGGATCGAGGTCCATGACGCGAGCAGCGAGAAGCCCGCGATCCGGCGCACCGCCGACCCGGAGGACCCTTCGGGACGTGGGCTGTACCTGGTCGAGGCCCTGTCCCTCGAATGGGGTTACGGACCCCGGCCGGAAGGCGTCGGAAAGATCGTCTGGGCTCTGGTGAGCCCGAAGGGCGGTGCGGAATGAGCAGGCGAGAGCCCGGGGCACCGGCGCGGTGCTTCTACTGCGGCGCGGGGCTGGGGAAGGCGCTGACCCGAACCATCGTGGTCAACGGCCGGACGGTCGGTGTTCACCGGTGGCACCCGCGCCGTGCGGGGGAGGTGGCGGGGAGATGACTGCGCCTGAAGAGCTCGGTGGAGCGGGGCAGGAAGCGGGCTCCCTGTACCTGTTCCCAGTGATCGCGGAAGTCCGGGGCATCACCGCGCCCGCGTGCTTCAGCAAGCTGACGGACGCGATGGCCGCGCTGCTGCGGACGCTCGCTGTGCTTCCGCTGAGTCCGGACCAGCACGGCTACTTCGCCGAGTTGCTCGGACCGTCGGAGGCGCAGGCGGTCGGGCAGCGGCTCGCGACGCAGGGAGAGGTGCGGGCCCTGGCCTTCCTCGACCTGACCCCGACCCTGGTCCGGCTGTACCCCGCCGGTCCTGGGGCTCCACGGTGATCCGGTACCTGCGGGCCTGGCGGGACCGGGCTTCGACGTGGTGGCTGCTCGACGGCCAGTTCTCCTGGCCCGTTCGGGCAGTCTCACCCGGGCGCCGAGCCGCGCATCGCGACGTCATGGCGTGGTGCGACGAGCCCGGCTTCGCCGACGTCCAGCGAGCCCTCCTGATGTGGCGGATCCGGCGCGAGAGGACTGGCGCTGACGATCCGCTGCTCGGCCTGACCGAGGCGGAACTCTTCCGGCGGATCTTCGCCTGCGACGACCCGGGACGGGACCGCTCATGACCTGATCAGGAACAACCGAACACGTGCCGGACCACCCCGGAACCTTGGCGGGAGAGGGGTGGTCCGGTGGGTCGGAACCCGATGCCGATGGTATCGGGCTCCTCGGCATGTCAGTGCACGGATGGCCCGGTTCGGTTCTTGACCAGGGGAGTTGAAGAACAGTTGGACGGGGACGACGACTTCGGTGCGGAGTTGGCGGCGAGCCTCGACCCTGACTCGTGGGTGTGGCTGCCGGGCGTGGACTACGCGGCCGGCTGGCGGGTGGCGAGGCAGACCGCAGACGAGCTGAACAGTCTGCTCGCCGCATGCGGCGTGGCCCGTACGCAGTTGCGTGCCATCGCCGACACGGACTCCACCGGTGGCCCGGTGGTCCGGCTTGAAGGCATTGCCGAGGGATGGCTCAGCCTTGAAGAGCTCTTGTGTCTGGCTGCGGCTGTCCGCCGAGGGGCGCACTGACTGGGTCTGGTGATCGCAGAACTCCCACCAGACCCAACCGGTTGGCTGCTTCGTCCCGAACCAACCTGGGCATGCCCTCGACCGGGGATCCAACTGTCGCTGAGCTGCGCAAACAGTCGCTGCGTGTCCGTGGTCGTCTGCGGGCGTGTGGGGCTGCTGTACCGCAGTAAGACACTCAGGTCTGGATCCTTGCGCTTGATCGCTAAGGTGACTACAACCGCCGTTCCGCCGGCGTTACACCTCCCGGGGTTGATCGTCGCGCTCACTGGGGAAGTCGTAGCCACCCTCGCTGTCAGCGGGCCCTGCTTTGCTTGCGAGGGGCATCTCAAGGTGAGGGAAGGTGTGCTGTGACAGTCGATAGGCGAGCAAAGATCGAGGAGCTCATCTCTGAGAGCCATGAGATGGAGCGTGACTTCTCCGCCTGGCAAGTCGCCGGTGAGCTATCAGCTGACGACCTGACAGCAGGTGCGCAGAGATATGTCCACTGGTATTACCGAGCTCTCGACCTGATTCCTGATGCGGAGAGCGAGCAGTTTCGGAATATGTACGAAGGGGGATCATTCGTCAAAAGGATTAGGGCATTCATCTCATCTCCGCTCCAGGTGAATGAATTGCTGGCCGCTGGCGAGAATATCCCAGAGTCATTCAAGTGGCTCCATCCTTACCAGAAGTCATTCGCGGAGAGCATTGGGATCCAGAGGTCAATCCTCGCGGCTGCAATCTATGGCAGGGTCGAAGTGGCTCCCGTACTGGATGAACTCGCTACTTATTTTTCCAGAATTCCCGAATACTTGCGAACTCTTTCCCTGAGTGGGCGCGACAGAGTCGTGGCTCCTGTTATCTCAGATGAGAAAGATCTCCAGGCTCTCGTTCATGCCCTTTTGAAGCTTCATTATGACGATGTGCGGCCGGAAGACTATGCGGCACAGCATGCCGGCGCCAGATCGAGGGTTGATTTCCTCATCAGGGAGGCTGGCGTAGTCGTGGAAACAAAAATGACCCGCGATGGCCTCACGGATCGGAGGGTTGGCGAGGAGCTGCTAATTGACTGGGGCAGGTATTCCCGCCACCCCGACTGTCGGGGAATTATTGCTCTGATTTATGACCCCGATTTCAGAATCTCCAACCCGGTGGGCTTGGCTTCTGATCTTTCGCGAGATCAAGGATCTCCGGCCACACGCGCGATTGTGGTTCGATGAAAACGGGTGCACCAAGGATGCGAGGGCTGAATTTGTGACTAATGTTTCTCTGTCGGGAGCCTCGGTATCACAGGCGGCTCCGTGGTCGGTATCGCTGGCGATCGCGGCAGTCCCGGCCATCGCGGCGGTAATTGCCGCCCTGGTGGCAGCCCGGTCGGCTCGCCTGGCGAAGAAGAGTGAAATCAGTGCCCAGTATGCGCGCGACCTAGAGGCCAGGATCTCGGAAAAGAAGTACGAGGTCTACAAGCCGATGATTAACTTGATCAGGGATATGCTCGATCGGCGTCAGATAACGGAAGAGGATTCGCGCAGTAAGATTTCCGACTTCGCGACGTGGGTCATCATCTTTGGATCCGATGAGGCCGTGAGGGCGTTTCACCATTTTATGCAGGCGGCCTACCACTCGGCTCCGCCAAAGATCCTGATGAAGCTATATGCAGACTTTGTTCTGGCCGCCAGGCGGGATATGGGATATCCCGAGACTGACGTTCGGCAGACCGACTTTCTTGGAATGAGGATCACTGACATTTACGAGAATGACCTACTGCGGGGCGTTGACGATCCTCTGGCGGATCTGTGCCGCGAGGCTCAATGGTCGCCGCCGTGGCGTCAGGAATAGTTCGGCGCAGTCGTGACACTGCGGGCGGTGGAGCGGTTTTGGCCGGTGTCCTGTCAGGTCTGGGGGCGAGCATGATCGGGGGGCCGTAAGCTGCTGCGGCTCGGTCAGGGCTCTTGGGCCTGACCGCAGTGTGGCCGAGTGGCCCCCCGGTCTTGCTCGGCGCGGGTCCCGGGCCTGAGAGGTGGGTAAAACCGCGGAGCCGCCCGGCATCAGCCGTCGCGCGGCAGCCGGCGGGGCGGGGGTGCTTCTCCGTGGGCGGGCCAGGCGCCCGGCCCGGAACGGCCGCAAGGCCGCATGCCCGGCCGGGGCGGCTGGGGCCGCCCCCTTGAGTAAGTAGAGAAGGTTTGCGACAGGGTCAGCGGGCGGCCTCGGCGGCCTCGGCGGGCTGGGCTTCGATGGCGTAGGTGAGAGCGGCGGTTTCGGCGCCGAGGCGGGTCTCTTCGAGGATGAGAGGGCGGCCGGTCGCGCGGTCGTAAGTGGTGCGGTGGGTGACCAGGAGGACGGCCGCTTCGGAGAGCTTCAGGGCCTCGCGCTCGTCGGGCTGGGGGATGCGGGCGGTGACCCTTTCGCGCCAGGCGATGTCGTGGCCGGCGGCGGCGAGGGTTGCATACGCCTGGGCCGGGGTGGCGGCGGGCTGCTGGGCGAGCGGGGTGGCCTCGATGCGCTCCATGGGGAGCAGCAGGCGGTGGAGCGCACGGCCGCTACCAGTGGGGTCAGTCAGCAGCCGGTCGCAGCCGAGCATGAGTTCGTCCTGGTCCATCTCCAGCAGTGGCGCGGTGACCGCGTCGGTGCGGGTCCGGTAGACGGTGGGCTCCTCGGCGTGGCCGAACCAGGCATCGGTGGGCGTTGAGTAGGTGTTGCCCCGGCTGGTGACGGTGCGATCCAGGCTCCCGGCCGGGCCGTGGATGGCGGGGCGGACGAAGGTTCCGCGGCCCTGCTTCACATCCAACTGGCCCTCGCTGCGGAGCGCGGCGACGGCGAGCCTGACGGTCGGTCGGGAGACTCCGTACTTCTCGGCAAGGTCGGTCTCCGTGGGCAGCTGCGTGCCGGGCGGCCACTCCCCGGCGGCGATGGACTGTCGCATCGCCGCCGCTACCTGCTTGTGCAGTGCCTCGTTGCGGATGATCGCCATGGTGTTGACCCCTTGTGCGAGCGCCTGCGGTAGAGGGCCCGCCTCGTGTCGCGTCGTTTTCGAGAGTTCGGCTGTGGTCGTTTGCCCAGCTCGGGCCGCGTGTCTAGGTCTGTCGCCAGTCGGTAGCCGTTAAACGTAAGCATGAATCGCTTGCGTCGGGGCGTCAAGGAAGGGCATCATCTCGACATCAAAGGTAAGTACGTTTGACGACTTACGTCATGCGGCCTTTGGTGGCAGAGGAGTGTGTGCTCATGCAGTCCATTCCCGTGGACGGAACCCGGCTCGGCACGATGACCTGCATCGTTGCCCCCGAGGTGCGGATCGCGAACCGTGAGACCGGGGAGGTGCGGAAGGACCGGGAGGGGCAGACCGTCTACACGGTCGGGGTCGCGGTCCGGCAGGACGGCCGGAGGGCCTCGATCATCGAGATCAGCGTGTCCGGTGAGCCGGTCGGGGTGGTCGAAGGTGTGCGGGTACAGGTCACCGGCCTGACGGCCTTCTCGTGGGCGATGGGGGACCGGCACGGCCTGTCCTTCCGCGCCGACGCCATCACCCCTGTTCCCGTGGCGGCCCCCGCTGCTTCGCGCAAGGGTGGCGACGCCTGATGAGCAGCGGAACGCGGGTGAAGCTCCGCGGGCTCCTGCGCGAACTCGGTGACCTCGCCGAAGAGGTCGACCCGTTCGGCCGGGACGACGAGGGCGCCACGCTCTTCGGCCACATCGCGGTCGTCGCCGCCAAGGCCGCCGGTCGGGCGCGTGACCTGGAGACCGAGGCGCACAACACGGCCGCGGAGAACGGGGGACGGCGGTGATCGTGCTCCAGCTCCTCTGGGTGACGCTGCTGGCGGTGGTGCTGATCCTGCTCAGCGCGGCTCCGGGCCTGCGGCGCCACCATCCCTACGTGTGGTGGTGCCTGCTCGGCTATCCGATCGCGGTCGTGCGGATCTGGGTGACGTGGCGTCGTCTGACCACGAACCTCGGCCTCGCGGTCGCCAAGCGCGCGGGGCGGGCGTTGATCGGGGACATGGTCGTTCGCGGTGACCCGCTGCGGCCGGTCCCGCCCCGCCTGGGTATCCCGAAGCTGAGGCGGGGCGGCCTGGACGTCACGGTGCGGCTCCACCCCGGGCAGGTGCCGGAGCACTTCGTCTCCGTCGTGGATGCCCTCACGCACGCGTGGCGGGTCCATGCGGTCCGGGTCGTGTCGGACGAGCGCGGGTTCGTGATCCTGTCCGCGCTCGCCTGGGACCCGCTCCGTGCACCCGTCGTGCCCTACCAGCTGAAACAGCGTGTGCTGCGGGCGGTGGTCGGTCTGTTGGAGGACGGCCGGGCCTGGGTGGTCGACCTCCGCCGGACGCCGCACTGGCTGATCGTCGGTGCGACCCGTTCCGGCAAGTCGACCCTGATCGCCTCATTGGTGAAGGAGCTCGCCCCGCAGCGCGTTGCCCTCTTCGGCATTGACCTCAAGGGCGGCATGGAACTGTCGCTCTTCGAGGACCGGTTGTCGGCGCTGGCGTCCACTCGGGCGGAGGCTTCGGAGCTCCTGGCCGCGTTGGTGGCCGAGACGGAGGCCCGGATGCAGTTGTGCCGGTCGGTCGGGGCGCGCTCGGTCTGGGACCTGCCGGCCAAGCTCCGCAAGGTGCCCGTCGTCCTGATCGTGGACGAGGTCGCGGAGCTGTACCTGGTCGCGACCAGGGACGACAAGGCGGAGGTCGGGGAGATCTCCACCAACCTGCTCCGGCTCGCCCAGCTCGGCGCGGCCCTCGGGGTCCACCTGGTCATCGCCGGACAGCGGGTCGGTTCGGACCTCGGCCCCGGCGTCACCGCTTTGCGTGCCCAGCTCGCGGGACGCGTCTGTCACCGGGTGAGCGATCCGGGGACGGCGGAGATGGCGCTCGGCGACCTGGACAAGGACGCCCTCGAAGCCGCGCAGCGGATCAGCCTCGCCGAACAAGGGGTCGCCATCACCGCAGACACCGACGGCCGATGGACCAGGGCCCGCTCCACCCACGTCACCCCCGAGCAGGCGCGCCGGTCGGCCGCGAAGTACGCCCGGCTCGCGCCGGCCTGGCCGGGCCTCCAGCAGGTGGACGACCCGAACGAAGGGGTGCACGCCTGATGGACACCACCGCCGTGCTGGTCGCCTTCCTCGTCGTCGTCACCTTCCTCCTGGTCCGCTCCGGCGAGCTGCGCCTCTGGCACGTCCTGCTCGTCGGCGTCCTCGGCGTCTACCTCGACCGCGTCGGCTGGGCCGATCCCGTCGTCGGCGCCGTCACCTGGATCGTCCAGGGCTTCACCCACACCGCCTGAAAGGCGTGATCACCGTGCCACCCCACCCAACCTTCACCGGCGGCCCTGCCCTCGACCGCCGGACCGGCTCCATCCACCACCACGCCACCCCCGGTCGGACCGTCGCAGCACTGGCTCGGCCGGGGCCCGGCGAACCCTGGCCCTGGAGACACCCGCCATGATCCGCACCAACTCGTACAACGACCCCGCCGCACGCCGCGCCTTCCTCGACCGGGAGGCGCGGCTGCGCCAACTGTCCGATGTCGAGAGGGACTTCGTCCGACTCGGCGAGCTGCCCGACCTGAACCGCTGGCTGGATCAGGTCCGCGCCACCGGTGGCTGCGCGGAACCGGTTCACCTCATGGGGCACAGCACGACCCTCGAGGCCGGGACCGGAGAGGTGCTGCGGCACTACTCGACGGAAGCCGAACCCGGTGGCCGGCTCTCGGTCCGCTGCCGGAACCGTCGGGCGTCCCGCTGCGCCACCTGCTCGCGCGAGCACAGCGGCGACACCTTCCATTTGGTCCGCTCCGGCCTCACCGGGGGCAAGGGCGTCCCCGACACGGTCCGGACGCACCCACGGCTGTTCGTCACCCTGACCGCCCCCTCCTTCGGCGCGGTCCACCGCGCGGGGGAGTGTCACCGGGCCCGGCGACGGCGCTGCGAACACGGTGGTCGGCACGGCTGCGGTCGACTCCACCTGGGCACGGACCCACTCGTCGGACAGCCGCTCTGCGCGGACTGCTACGACTACCCCGGCCACGTCCTGTGGAACGCCATGGCTCCGGCGCTCTGGAAGGCGTTCCGCGACAACCTCTACCACCACCTCGCCACCCGGGCGGGTGTCCGCCGGTCGGCGGTACGCGCCCTGATTCGAGTCTCCGCCGCCAAGGTCGCCGAGTACCAGAAGCGCGGTTCCGTCCACTTCCACGCCATCGTCCGACTCGACGGCCCGGACGGTCCCGCTGCTCCGCCTCCTTCCTGGGCGACTGAGGGCCTTCTGACGGAGACCGTCCGCTCGGCGGCTGCAGCCGTCGCGCTCCCGCCTCCCGACACGGCGGCGTACAGCGGGGGACGGCTCTGCTTCGGTACCCAGCTCGACGCCCGCCCCCTGATGAAAGGGGACGGCTTGCGACTCACGGACGACGCCGTGGCCGCCTACGTCGCCAAGTACACGAGCAAGAGCGTGGAAGCCGCCGGAGCGGTCGACCGCCGGATGGAGTCCCTGGCGGAGATCCGGGCCTTGCCCGTCAGCCTGCACGTTCGGGCACTCATCGCCACCGCCTGGCGCCTCGGCAGCCTTCCCGAACTGCAACACCTCCGCCTCCGGGCCTGGGCCCACATGCTTGGCTACCGGGGCCACTGCCTCACCAAGACGAGGGCCTTCTCCGCTACATACGGGCAGCTCCGGGCCGCACGCGCCGAGTACGCCCGCGGCCCGTACACCGACCGGGGCAGCGAGACCGTGGTCGAGAGCGCATGGCGGTTCGCGGGAACCGGGCGCACCCCGGCCGAAGCACTCATCGCCGCCGGGATCGCCGAAGACCTCGCCGCAACCCGGGTAGTCGTGCGCGAAGACGCGGAAGGTTCAGGCCGGTCCGGTGGGGCATGGTGAACGGCCCGGCACCTGTACCCCGAGGCTCCGTCGAGCGGGCCGGGACTCCGGGGCAGACGAAGGTGCCGGTCATCAGGAGTGAGATCGTCATCGTCGACGACGACGGCAATGAGGAGCCCTACGACCCCGCCAAGCACTGACGACGCCAGCCCCCGGCCTTGACGACCGGGGGCTGCCGCATGACCGGCCGCTCGTGTCAGAGCTTGCTCGCGAAGTGGTCCTCCTTGACGATCAGCCGGTCCCGGTAGTCCTTGGGGATCATGAGGCGCAGCTTGATCGCGGGAGCCCGCTGACCCTTGACCTTGGTCCGGGTGACCTCGCACCGGACGCCCACCCTCAGGAGGTCTGCGGCCATGGCCTCGGTTCCGCCTTCCTCCCACTGCTGCCGGAACGTCTTCCCGTTGGCCACGTTCACCCACCGGTCCTCGGTGGTCTCGGGGTCGATCTCTCCGAGTTCGGTGATCAGCCCGTCCAGCGTCTCCTCCGCCTGCTCGCGCGTGAACCGGGTCTTGGAGTACCGGCCGCCGGGCTCCAGTTCCTTCATGTAGTAGGCGATGGACTCCTGGAGCTGCGCCACCTGGGCGCGTGCCTCCGCACCCCGTGCGTACTCGCGGACCTGCACGGGCTCATCGCCGAGGACCGACAGCACGTCGACGACGAGCTTGGCGTTGATCGCGTCGGGGTTGGTGGCGCCCAAGCCCCCGCCCTTGCAGCCCTGGCACCGCAGGTACTCGTACGTCCGGTCCTTGACGCGGTTCCGCTGTTCGAGCATGTTCGTCCTGCAGTCGGCGCAGATGAAGACCCCGAGGAACTTCGTGGCGCCACCGGGCCGACGCTCCGGCTGGTTCTTGCTGCGCTTGTCGAGATCCGCCTGGAGCTCGTTGAACTCCTCCTCGGCGAAGACGGCCTCCGCGACCCGGATCGGCTTCCCGGCCTTGTCCAGGACGAGCTTGGACCGGCGGGCACCGCCCTTCTTCTCCTCCTCCACCCGGTAGCCCATCAGGGCGGGGTTACGGAGCTGGCGCAGGAGGGTCGTGGCCGTGAGGCCGTCGCTGACGAGGCCCGCGCGCTTCAGCAGCTTGACCATGCGGGTGGCGGAGATACCTCGACGGGCCATGCGACGGCACCAGTGCAGGGCCTTCCGCGCGTCGGGGTCGACAGCGAGGACCACACTGCCGTTCTCGTCCTCGGCCGTGGTGTACCCGAAGGCCGGCTTCCCGACCAGCCAGGCGGACTGGGTCTTGGCGTAGTCCCAGAGGCTCGCGACCCGGGTGCTCGTGTTGCTGGCCTCGATCTCCGCGATACCGCCGATGAGCGTGACCAGGATCTTGCCGACGACGGTGGTCAGGTCGATCGAGTCGTTCTTGGAGATCAGGTTCTTCCCGTACTTCAGCGCCCAGTCGATCATGGTGTTCAGGTCGGACAGCCGGCGGATGAACCGGTCGAGCTTCCAGAACAGGAGCACGTCGAACTCCGGCGCCCGGTTGTTCAGCCAGTCGCCCAGCTGCTTGCGCTTCCACGGCGGCACCTTCGTGGCGGACACATTGAGGTCGCTGGCGACGCCGACCACGCGGCAGCCGCGGTTCAGGGCCTCACGGCGGAGGTCGAGCTCCTGGCGGACGGGAGAGGTGGTGTCCTCCGTCAGTACGGACAGCCGGACCGAGATCAGGGCCCGGGGCGCGTCCGACGGGAGGGCGGCCTCGGCTCTCTGCAGTTCCCCGAGCAGGAGCAGGTCCGCGGTGGTCCACTCGGCCTCGACCGTGTACGCCTTCTGGTGCGCGGCACGAGCGGTACGGGTGCGCTTCGCCATGATGGTGACCCCTTCGACGGTTTTGGAACCGCCTCCATATAGCCCCAGATGCAGACGAGCATCCAGATCGGCCCCACCGGCAAGAAGATGCTCCCGCTCACCGTGGTGAACAAGTAGCGGCATGTCCCAGAACGCCCCCGTCGGATCCGTCCGGCGGGGGCTTCCGGCGTTCGGTGAGGGCGGGCGCGGAGCGAGGGGTGGGTGGGGGCGCGTACCCTTTGAGGTGAAAGAGTCCGGACAGTGGCGGGAAATCGCCGCCGCCGCGGACGGGGACCACTGACGAAGGACTGAGCGACCCTGGCACGCCGTACGCCCGACGGTCCGCCGCCCGCGCCGACGGTGCAGCGGATCCGTCTCCGCTACACCAAGCGCGGCCGGCTCCGCTTCACCAGCCACCGCGACTTCCAGCGCGCCTTCGAGCGCGCCCTGCGCCGGTCGGCGGTGCCGATGGCCTACTCGGCCGGCTTCACCCCGCACCCCAAGGTGTCCTACGCCAATGCCGCGCCGACCGGTGTGGCCAGCGAGGCGGAGTACCTGGAGATCGGCCTCGCGGCCCACCGTGACCCGGAGGCGCTGCGCGTCCAACTGGACGAGTCGCTGCCCGAGGGACTGGACGTGATCGACGCGGTCGAGGTGCGGACGCCCAACTTCGTGGAGCGCCTGGAGGCCTCCGAGTGGCGGGTGCGGCTCGACGGTGTCGAGCCGCAGGAGGCGGCCCGCGCGGTCGCCCTCTTCGTCGCCGAGGAGCGGGTCGAGGTCGAACGCCTCACCAAGAACGGTCTGCGGGTCTTCGACGCGCGCGGGGCGGTGGCGGCTCTTGAGCTCCTCCCGTCGCAGGTCGACGGCGGTGCGGACACGGCGGGCGAGGAGACCCGCGATGTTCGGACCGGGCGTCCCTGTGCGATACTGCGCCTGGTAGTACGACACGCCACACCCGCCGTACGACCCGACGACGTGTTGTCCGGTCTCCGTGCGACGGCCGACCTGGCGCCGCCGGTCCCCGCAGAGGTGACCAGGCTGGCGCAGGGGCCGCTCGACGAGGGGACCGGCACGGTGACCGACCCGTTGGCGCTCGACCGCGCCGCGGCCCAGGCCGGCCCTCTGGCGGCCGGCGAGCCGCGCGCAACCGCGTCCGCCTAGCGGGCGGAGGCCGGGTCCAGTTCCCCACTGGGCCCGCTGGTCCTCCAGGCCCCCGCTGCTCCCCAGGGGAGCGAGCGTCGTCGAAGCACAGGCCGGCCTCTTGCGGCCCGCCGACCCCGATGGTCGGTGGGCCCGAGGACCCCGTCCGGGAGCCACCCGGGGTTGGGGGACGGCGCAGCTTGGGAAAACCTCAGAAGACTGGTCAGACCAGAAGACTTTCGACACCCCGCCGAGGGCGGGGCGCCGAGCGAGACTACGAGCCCCTGTGCGGCCTCGCGTCCGCGCGGCGGCACCGTGAGAGGGTCCGGGCCGAGCATCGTCGTGATGCCGGCCGGCCACCGGTGCCGTGGCGTGGCCGGATGCGGAGCCCGGGGGCCTGACGGGAGATCCACCCGCATGCTCGATAACACCGATCCGCAGCAGCCTGCGGCAACGGAACCGAACGACACCGCCGCGACCGGCGGCGACAGCGCGTCCGCCGCGCCGCCGCGCCGGCGCCGCCGCGCCGTGTCCCGCCCGGCCGGAGCGCCGCAGGGCGCCGCCGCCGAGACCGCCGAGACGGTCGTCCCGGCCGAGGCCGAGGTCACCCGGCCGGTCGAGGCGCCGGTCGCCGAGGCCGCCGCCGCCGAGCCGGCGGCGGAGAAGCCGGTCCGGGCCCGCCGTACCCGCAAGCGGGCCGAGGCGCCCGCCGGAGCGCCCGAGGCCTCCTCGATCGTGGTCACCGCGCCGGAGGCCGAGCCGGCCCCGGTCGTCGCCGCGAAGGCGGAGAAGGCCCCCAGGGCGTCCAAGGCCGAGAAGACGGAGAAGGCCGAGAAGACGGAGACGGAGCCGGCGGAGAAGCCCGTGCGCGCCCGCCGGACCCGCAAGAAGGCCGAGCCCGAGGCCGCCCCCGCGGTCGAGGCGCCCGTCGCCGCGGCCGAGCCGGTGGCCGCCGAGGCCCCCGCCGTCGTGGAGGAGCCGGCCGCCCCGGCCCGTCGTCCGCGCCGCCGCCGGGTGGTCGAGGCCGCCCCCGTGGTGGTCGAGGAGCCGGTGGCCGAGGAGGCCGAGGAGCCGGTCGCCGAGGAGCCCGCCGTCGAGGAGGCCCCGGTCGAGGAGCCGGTCGCCCCGGCGCCGGTCGTCGAGGCCGCCGAGCCGCCGCAGCGGGTCCGCCGCCGCGCGGTCCGCCCGTCCACCGCGATCTTCCAGGCCCCGGTCTTCCAGGAGCCCGCCCCCTTCGTCGCCCCGACCGCTCCGGCGGCCGCGGCGGCACCCGCGGCCCAGTCCGCCCCCGCCCCCGCCGCCGCGCAGCCGGCCGCCGTCGAGGCGGAGTCCGCCCCGGCCGCGCCGCAGCGCGAGGAGGAGGAGTTCGAGTACAGCGGTGTCGGCCGCCGCCGTCGCGTCCGCACCTCGGTGCGGGTGCAGACCCCGGCCCGGGGCAAGCGCGGCGCCGCCGCGGAGCGGGCGGCCGAGGCCCCCGCCGCCAAGGCCCAGGCCCCCGCGGCCAAGGCTCCGGCCGCCGTCAAGGCCCCCGTCGTGGCCGAGGCGCCCGTCGCCGCGGAGGCTCCCGCCGTCGCCGCCCCCGCCACCGGCCCCGAGGCCGAGGACGAGTGGGAGGACGGCCGTCCGTCGCGCCGTCGCCGCCGGGGCGGCCGCCGCCGCCGTCGCGGTGAGGCCGAGGAGGGCGAGGCCGAGGCCCCCGAGACCGAGCAGCCCGCCGTCGAGGAGCCGGCCGTCGCGGCCGCCGACGAGGACGACGAGGACGACGACGACCTGGCCGCCGGCCTGTCCTCCTCGCGCCGCCGCCGTCGCCGTCGCCGCCGCAGCGGTGAGGCCGGTGCCGTCGAGGTGGCCGAGACCACCGAGGACGGCGTCCGCACGGTGGTGAAGGTGCGCGAGCCGCGCCGCCGTTCCACCGAGCCGTCCTTCGACCCGGACGAGGTGCAGTCCATCAAGGGCTCCACCCGCCTGGAGGCCAAGAAGCAGCGCCGCCGCGAGGGCCGCGAGCTGGGCCGCCGCCGGGTGCCGATCATCACCGAGGCCGAGTTCCTGGCCCGCCGCGAGTCGGTCGAGCGCGTCATGGTGGTGCGCCAGAACGGCCAGCGCACCCAGATCGGCGTCCTCGAGGACGGCGTGCTCGTCGAGCACTACGTCAACAAGGAGCAGGCCACCTCGTACGTCGGCAACGTCTACCTGGGCAAGGTCCAGAACGTGCTGCCGTCGATGGAGGCCGCGTTCGTCGACATCGGCAAGGGCCGCAACGCGGTCCTGTACGCCGGTGAGGTCAACTTCGGCGCGCTGGGCGGCCACGGCGGCCCGCGCCGGATCGAGTCGGTGCTGAAGTCCGGCCAGTCCGTGCTGGTCCAGGTCTCCAAGGACCCGATCGGCCACAAGGGTGCCCGTCTGACCAGCCAGATCTCGCTGCCCGGCCGCTACCTGGTCTACGTGCCCGAGGGCTCGATGACCGGCATCTCCCGCAAGCTGCCGGAGAACGAGCGCGCGCGTCTGAAGCAGATCCTCAAGAAGATCGTCCCGGACGACGCGG
Source organism: Kitasatospora sp. NPDC089913 (assembly GCF_044748625.1). Lineage (NCBI taxonomy): Bacteria > Bacillati > Actinomycetota > Actinomycetes > Kitasatosporales > Streptomycetaceae > Kitasatospora > Kitasatospora sp. NPDC089913. The sequence continues at coordinate 87,448 of NZ_JBIVGI010000001.1, forward strand.
GCGTCATCGTGCGCACCGCCGCCGAGGGCGCCTCCGAGGAGGAGCTGACCCGCGACGTCCAGCGCCTCCAGCAGCAGTGGGAGGACATCCGGAAGAAGGCCGCGACCGGCAACGCCCCGGCGCTGCTGTACGGCGAGCCGGACATGACCGTCCGGGTCGTCCGCGACATCTTCAACGAGGACTTCACCAAGGTCATCGTCTCCGGCACCGAGGCGTGGAGCACCATCCACGACTACGTCTCCAACGTGGCCCCGGACCTCGCCGGGCGGCTTCAGCGGTGGACCTCCGAGGTGGACGTCTTCGCCACCTACCGGATCGACGAGCAGCTGATGAAGGCGCTGGACCGCAAGGTCTGGCTGCCCAGCGGCGGCTCGCTGGTGATCGACCGGACCGAGGCGATGATCGTCGTCGACGTCAACACCGGGAAGTTCGTCGGCCAGGGCGGCAACCTGGAGGAGACGGTCACCCGGAACAACATCGAGGCGGCCGAGGAGATCGTGCGCCAGCTGCGGCTGCGCGACCTCGGCGGCATCATCGTGATCGACTTCATCGACATGGTCCTGGAGTCCAACCGCGACCTGGTGCTGCGCCGTCTGCTGGAGTGCCTGGGCCGGGACCGGACCAAGCACCAGGTGGCGGAGGTCACCTCGCTGGGCCTGGTCCAGATGACCCGCAAGCGGGTCGGCCAGGGTCTGCTGGAGTCCTTCTCCGAGCCCTGCGTGCACTGCAACGGCCGCGGTGTGATCGTGCACATGGAGCAGCCGAGCGTCCACTCCCACAGCCACACCGGTGGCGGCGCTGCCGCCGTCGAGGCGGGTGCGGGCGGTGGCAAGCGCCGTCGCCGGGGCAAGGGCGGTGCCGGTGGCGAGGACTCGCAGGCGGTCGAGGCCGCTTCGGTCGAGGAGTCCGCCGAGTCCGCCGAGGACTTCGAGATCGTCGAGATCGTCGAGTCCGTGCCGGTCCGCGAGGAGATCGAGGGCCAGCTGGCGATCGACGTTCCGGTCGAGGCCGAGGCAGTGGCCGAGCCGGTCGTGGCCGAGCAGGCCGCCGCCGAGCCGGTCGCCGCGGCCCCGGTGGAGGCTCCGGCCGCCGCCCCCGCCGGACGGCCCCGCCGTCGGGCGGTCCGCAAGGCGACGGCTCCGGCCGGTGCGCCGGGCGGGGCGGAGATCGTGGTGCTGCAGGCCAAGGCCGAGGCGGCCCTGGAGTCGGCCCTGGCGGCCGTCTCCCCGGCGGCCCAGGCCCCGGCGGAGCAGACCCCGGCGGAGCAGACCCCGGCCGAGGAGCCGCAGGCCGAGCCGGCCGCAGTCGAGGAGGCACCGGCGGAAGCGGTGGCGGAGCCGGCCGCCGCCGAGGCCCCGGAGGCCGCCGAGGCCGCCGTGACCGAGGCCGGTCCGGACGCGACCGAGGAGCCCGCCGAGGAGGCGCCGGCCCCGAAGAAGCGGGCGGCCCGCAAGACCGCCGCCAAGAAGACCACCGCCGCCGCCAAGAAGACGACGACGGCGGCGAAGAAGACCACCGCCCGCAAGACCGCCACCAAGCGGACGAGCGCGGCGGCCAAGAAGGCGGCGGCCGCCGAGGGTGATACGGCGGCCGAGTAGGGCCCGGTCCCGGGCGGAGACCCTCCGCCCGGGACCCGTACGGGCCGGTTTGCCCCAGCGGCGACCGGCCCGTATTCTTGACCACTGGCGTGTCTACGCCTTGCTCCCGAGCACATCACCTCCCGGTCCTCGCAAGAGGACGACTCCCCGCGAGGGGGGACGGGGGAGGCCCCTGTGTCCGTACCCAGGTGGCTGGCATCGAGAGTTCCGACCGAGTTGGGAAAGTAGGTACCGCATGTACGCGATCGTTCGCGCAGGCGGCCGCCAGCACAAGGTCGCCGTCGGCGACGTGCTGGAGATCGACCGTATCGAGGCCAAGCCGGGTGACTCGGTGGAGCTCTCCACCATCCTGGTCGTCGACGGTGAGGCCGTCACCTCCGACCCGTGGGTGCTGGCCGGCGTGAAGGCTCACGCCGAGGTGGTCGACCAGACCAAGGGCGACAAGATCGTCATCCTGCGCTACAAGAACAAGACCGGCTACCGCCGCCGTCAGGGTCACCGCCAGCAGCACACCGCGGTGCGCATCACCAGCATCGACTCGGTCAGCAAGTAAGGGGATAGCGAAAAATGGCACACAAGAAGGGCGCAAGCTCTACTCGTAACGGCCGTGACTCGAACGCCCAGCGCCTCGGCGTGAAGCGCTTCGGCGGCCAGGTCGTCTCCGCCGGCGAGATCATCGTCCGCCAGCGCGGCACCCACTTCCACCCGGGTGCCGGTGTCGGCCGCGGTGGCGACGACACCCTGTTCGCGCTGACCGCCGGTGCCGTGCAGTTCGGCACCCGCCGCGGCCGCAAGGTCGTCAACATCGTGGCCGTCGAGGCCTGAGTCACACCAGACTCACAATGAAGGGTGGGCCGGAATGTTCCGGTCCACCCTTCATGCTTTACGCAGGTAGAACACCGACTTCTTCGTAGTGGAGGCACACCCATGACCACCTTCGTGGACCGCGTCGAACTTCATGTCGCCGCGGGCAACGGGGGCCACGGCTGCGCCTCCGTGCACCGCGAGAAGTTCAAGCCGCTCGGCGGCCCGGACGGCGGTAACGGCGGGGACGGCGGCAGTGTCGTCCTCACCGTCGACGCGCAGGTCACCACCCTGCTCGAGTACCACCACTCGCCCAAGCGCAAGGCCACCAACGGTAAGCCCGGCGCCGGCGGCAACCGCACCGGTGCCCTCGGCCAGGACCTCGTGCTCTTCGTGCCGGACGGCACCGTCGTCCTGGACCGGGCCGGCAACGTGCTCGCCGACCTGGTCGGCCACGGCACCAGCTTCGTCGCCGCCCAGGGCGGCCGCGGCGGCCTCGGCAACGCCGCGCTCGCCTCCGCCCGCCGCAAGGCGCCCGGCTTCGCGCTGCTCGGCGAGCCCGGCGACGCCCGTGACATCGTCATGGAGCTCAAGTCCGTCGCCGACGTCGCCCTGGTCGGCTACCCGAGCGCCGGCAAGTCCTCGCTGATCTCCGTGCTCTCCGCCGCGAAGCCGAAGATCGCCGACTACCCCTTCACCACCCTGATCCCCAACCTCGGCGTGGTCACCGCCGGCGACACCGTCTACACCATCGCCGACGTCCCCGGCCTCATCCCCGGCGCCAGCCAGGGCCGCGGCCTCGGCCTGGAGTTCCTGCGCCACGTCGAGCGCTGCTCCGTGCTCGTCCACGTGCTGGACTGCGCCACCCTGGAGCCCGGCCGCGACCCGCTGACCGACCTGGAGACGATCGAGGCCGAGCTCGCCGAGTACGGCGGCCTCGGCGACCGCCCGCGGCTGGTCGCCCTCAACAAGATCGACGTACCGGACGGCCAGGACATCGCCGACCTGACCCGCGCCTCGCTGGAGGAGCGCGGCTACCGGGTGTTCGAGGTGTCGGCCGCCTCCCGCAAGGGCCTGCGCGAACTCAGCTTCGCCATGGCGCAGATCGTCGGCGAGGCCCGCGCGGCCAAGCCGCTGGAGGAGTCCACCCGGATCGTGCTGCGGCCCACGGCCGTCGACGACGAGGGCTTCACCATCACCGAGGAGGACGGCGCCTACCGCATCCGCGGCGTCAAGCCGGAGCGCTGGGTCCGCCAGACCGACTTCTCCAACGACGAGGCCGTCGGCTACCTCGCCGACCGGCTGGCCCGCCTCGGCGTCGAGGACAAGCTGTGGAAGGTCGGCGCGCACGAGGGCGACACCGTCATCATCGGCGAGGAGGAGAACGCCGTCGTCTTCGACTGGGAGCCGACCATGGCCGCCGGCGCCGAGATGCTCGGCCGCCGCGGCGAGGACCACCGCATGGAGACCCAGCGCCCGGCCGTCGACCGCCGGCGCGAGAAGCAGAAGAACCGGGACGCCGCCGAGGCCGAGTACCTCGCCTTCGAGGCGCTCTCCAGCGGCCGTCAGGCCGCCATCGAGGGCGACGACGAGGACCACTGAGTCCCCGCAGCGACCTGCCGCGAGCCCCCGCCGCCCCGTCAACGGGCGGCGGGGGCTCGCGCGTTGACGGCGCGCCGGGCGGAGCGGGCCCGTCCCGTGCGCCGCCCCGCGCGCCGTCCGGCGGCTGGAACACGGTGCGGGCCGGCCGGCCCCATCGCGTAGATTGCGGGGGATACGGCCGGGCCCGCGCCCGCGCCGACGACGCACCACACCGGAAGGGCGAGACCCGAGATGAGCGAGGACGAACTGCGGGCGGAGGTGCTGACCGCCCGGCGCATCGTCGTCAAGGTCGGCTCCTCCTCACTCACCACCGCCGCCGGCGGCATCGACGCCGACCGGGTGGACGCCCTCGTCGACGCGCTCGCCAAGGTCCGCGCCCGCCCCGACGCCCCCGAGGTGGTGCTCGTCTCCTCCGGCGCCATCGCCGCCGGCCTCTCCCCGCTCGGACTGGAGCGGCGGCCCAAGGACCTCGCCCGCCAGCAGGCCGCCGCCAGCGTCGGCCAGGGCCTGCTGATCGCCCGCTACACCGCCTCCTTCGCCCGCTACGGGCTGCGCGTCGGCCAGGTGCTGCTCACCGCCGAGGACGCCAGCCGGCGCGCCCACTACCGCAACGCGTACCGCACCCTGGACCAGCTGCTGGCGATGGGCGCGATGCCGGTCGTCAACGAGAACGACACCGTCGCCACCGCCGAAATCAAGTTCGGCGACAACGACCGGCTGGCCGCGCTCGTCGCCCACCTCGTCCGCGCCGATCTGCTCGTCCTGCTCTCCGACGTCGACGGCCTCTACGACGGCGACCCCAGCCGCCCCGGCAGCAGCCGGATCGCCCGGGTCACCGGCCCGCACGACCTCGACGGCGTCGAGATCGGCAGCGCCGGGAAGGCGGGCGTCGGCACCGGCGGCATGGTCACCAAGGTCGAGGCCGCCCGGATCGCCACCGGCGCCGGCATCCCGGTCGTGCTCACCGCCGCCAGCCACGCCGCCGACGCGCTCGCCGGCCGCCCCACCGGCACCCTGTTCCTGCGCACCGGCAGCCGGTCCTCCGACCGGATGCTCTGGCTCGCCCACGCCAGCAGCCCGCGCGGCACCCTGCACCTGGACGCCGGGGCCGTCGAGGCCGTGGTCTCCGGCGGCGCCTCGCTGCTGCCCGCCGGGGTCACCAAGGTCGACGGCGAGTTCGCCGCGGGCGATCCGGTGGACCTTCTTGCCGAAAACGGCAACATCGTGGCGCGCGGACTGGTCAACTTTGATGCGAGGGAGTTGCCCCGCCTGCTCGGCCGGTCCACCCGGGACCTGGCCCAGGAGTTCGGCGCCGCCTACGAGCGGGAGGTCGTCCACCGCGACGACCTGGTCGTCCTGCGCGGCTGACCCGCCGCCGGACGGCCGGGGACGGGGGCGGCTCCGCGCGGGGGAGCACGCCCGGCCACGGGCGAGGAGGGGCGCGGTCGGATCCGCGTCGGCCGGGGCCGGCGGGCACGACGACACGACATCGCCGAACAGGAGGCCGCCGGTGGAACGCAGGCGCGAGGCAGCGCTGACCGGAGGAACCGCGGGCCGACGGCTGACCAGCATCGACGGCGGCGGGGCCCCGGGCCCCGCCGGACCGGCCGGTCCGCCGGAGGGCCCCGGCGCGGTGAGCCGGCTCCCGACGGAGCGGCGCACCGCGGCCGAACCGCCCGCCGCGCCCGACCAGGCCCGGCTCTGGCACGTGGTGCTCAGCGTGGCCGGGCCGGTCACCCCGCTGACCGAGCTGCGGACCGGACTCGAGCGGCTGGCGCACGACCACTCGTTCTTCCTGACCGCCCGCTACGCGGCCGACCACGCCGAGATCCGCTACTGGGAGCAGGCGCGGGACCTGCACGACGCGGCGGCGATCGCGCTGCGGCTGTGGGGCGAGCACAAGGCGACGGCCAAGCTGCCGCCGTGGGAGATCGTCGGCCTGGAGGTGGTCGACCGGGCGACCTACCACAAGCGGGTCGCCGAGGGCTTCGCCGGTCCGCCCCCGCAGCTGGGCGGAGTCCACCCGTACTGAGGGCCGGGTGGTCGGGGCGGGGGGTTGGGCCGGGGGCGGGGCGAGGGCGGGGCAGGCCGGCGCCGAGGGGCCCGGAACGGCGTCTCACCGGGCGAAATGGGGCGGGGGAGCGGCGCCGGCCTCCACTACCCTGGGCGCATGAGCAGCGACCCCGCCTCCGCCGACAGCCCCGTTCTCGCCGTAGCGCGCCGAGCCAGGGAGGCCGCCGCCGCGCTCGCCCCGCTGCCGCGCGCCGCGAAGGACGCCGCGCTGCGGGCGATCGCCGACGCCCTGGTCGCCCGCGCGGCCGAGATCACCGCGGCCAACGCCGAGGACGTCGAGCGGGCCCGCGCGGCCGGCACCCCCGAGTCGGTGGTCGACCGGCTCACCCTCACCGAGGAGCGGATCGCCGCGATCGCCTCCGACGTCCGCGACGTGGCCGGCCTGCCCGACCCGGTCGGCGAGGTCGTCCGCGGCTACACCCTGCCGAACGGCCTGGACGTCCGTCAGGTCCGGGTGCCGCTCGGTGTGGTCGGCATCATCTACGAGGCCCGCCCCAACGTCACCGCCGACGCCGCCGCGCTCTGCCTGAAGTCCGGCAACGCCGTGCTGCTGCGCGGCTCGGCGTCCGCCTACCGCTCCAACACCGCCCTGGTCGCCGTGCTGCGCGACGCCGTCGCCGGGGCCGGGCTGCCGGCCGACGCGATCCAGCTCGTCCCCGGCGAGAGCCGGGACTCCGTGCAGGAGCTGATGCGCGCCCGCGGCCTGGTCGACGTGCTCATCCCGCGCGGCGGCGCCTCGCTGATCCGCACCGTCGTCGAGGGCTCCACCGTGCCCGTCATCGAGACCGGCACCGGCAACTGCCACGTCTACGTGGACGCCGACGCCGACCTCGCGATGGCCGTCGGCATCCTGCTCAACTCCAAGGCCCAGCGGGTCAGCGTCTGCAACTCGGCCGAGACCCTGCTCGTCCACCAGGACATCGCCGACGCCTTCCTGCCGCTCGCGCTCGCCGCGCTCGCCGGGGCCGGGGTCACCGTGCACGGCGACGAGGCGGTGCTCAAGGCCGCGGAGGGCACCGGCGCCACCGTGCTGCCCGCCACCGACGAGGACTGGGAGGCCGAGTACCTGTCGTACGACATCGCGGCCGCCGTCGTCCCCTCGCTGGACGCCGCCGTGGCGCACATCCGCCGCTGGACCTCCGGCCACACCGAGGCCATCGTCACCGGCTCGCAGACCGCGGCCCGCCGCTTCACCAAGCTCGTCGACTCGACCACGGTCGCCGTCAACGCCTCGACCCGCTTCACCGACGGCGGTGAGTTCGGCTTCGGCGCCGAGATCGGCATCTCCACCCAGAAGCTGCACGCCCGGGGCCCGATGGGCCTGCCCGAGCTGACCAGCACCAAGTACATCGTCACTGGTGACGGCCATGTCCGGGGCGAGGCGACGCAGACCGTGGGCGGTGCCGGCGACGCCGGCTGAACCGGCCCCGCCCGGGGCCCGGCGAAGCCGCCGTCACACGGGTGACGGACCAACTGGCCCGAGCCCCAGACAAATCGCCCGCCCGGTAATACGCTGAATCCGTGGCTGACGATGTGGGGGGCTTGCCGTACCCCGACGGTGCCGACCACGGTGGTGCGGACGACGAGTTCGCCACCGTGGTCTTCGACGAGGCGTTCGTCCGGTCCGCCGCCGTGCACGAGCCGACGGCCAAGGAGCGGCAGCTCGCCGCCGCCGAGGCCCGTCTCGAGCCGGACGCGGCCGGACCCGGCTGGGGCTTCGAACCCCCGGCCCCGGACGGACTGCCACTGGAGCTGCGCCCGTACCCGAGCCGGCTCGACGACGACCACCTCTATCCCGATCCGTGGTCCGGCCCCGGCCGGGCCAGCGGACGGCGTTCGCGGCGCTGGCGCCCGGGCGGATTCGACCCGATCGGCGCCGGCCGCGGCCGGTACGTCGCCCAGCAGCGTTGGCACCGGCCGGTGGCCTGGGTGCTGGCCGTGATCATGGGCGTGAGCCTGGTCGCGGTGGCCGTCGCGGCGATCTACCAGGGCGTGGGCGGGGCCGGCGGTGCCCCGCAGCGGCCCGGGTCCGGCAGCAGCAGCGCCGGGGTCGACCCGGCGCCGCCGCCGGCCGAGCCGTCGCTGGTGGTAACCGGCCCGGCGGGCTGAGCCACTGCCCGGCGGGCGGGCCGGTCCGGCGCGCCCCGGGGCGGCTGCCGGTGGTCACGGAGAGCTTCCGGTGATCTGCCGCAGCACCCTCGTGGCGGAGCCGGGGTGCGCCTTACCCTGGTGTCATGGGTGACCCGCGCGAGCCTCCGGAGGGTGCGCCCGACGGTGGTTCGGGGAACGAGGACGAGTACCGGTCCGTCGTGTTCGACGAATCGTTCGTCCGGGCTGCCCGGATCCAGGAGCTGTCCGCGCGCGAGCGGCTCTCCGGCTCCTTCGCCCGCGCCACCCGGCCCAAGGTCCGGCTGGGTCCGCTGGGCAGCGTGCCCCGGCAGGCGCTGGCCCTGCTGCTGGTGATCCTGCTGGCCTTCGGCGCCGCGGTGTACTTCGGTGTCACCTCGCCGACCCGGCCCACCGCCCGGCCCCAGGGCAGCCAGCTGACCGTGAGCCTGGTGGCGCTGAGCCCGGCCTCGTCGGTCCGTCCGGTGGCCGACCCGGCGAACCCGTTCACGGCCCTGCCACCGGGGTACAGCGACGGCGCGGTCGGGCTGGGGACGCCCGCCGGGGCGGCCAGCGGCCACTTCTCCCGGGTCGAGGTGACCAAGGCCCTCGACACCGTGCAGCGCTACCTGGTGGCCTCCTCGCTGTCGCCCGCCGTGCTGGTGCAGGGGGCGACCGCGGAGGTGCGGGCCTTCGTCACGCCCGGTGAGCAGGCCCAGTTCGACGCGAGCGTGCTCCAGCCGACCGACGACCGGCACCACGCGCTGACCGGCTGGCTGGTCCGCTTCGACCCGGCGCAGGTCGCGCTGGCCGCCGACACCGTGAAGGTGGCGGGGGCGATGCGGATCGACGAGGCGGACAGCGGCACCCTGCGGATCACCACCGACCACACCTTCGTCTACGCGCTGAAGGCCGCCGGGGCGCCCGCCGGGGCGCCGGTCACCCTGGAGACCGTGCGGCGGCAGCTGACCTTCGAGTTCGACCGGATCGACCTGGCGGCGGCGCAGCTGCGGCTGGTCGACTCGGTGCTGCAGGCCGGGCCGACGCCGTGCGACGGTTCGCTGGCCGGGGCGGTGCAGCCGGTGCTGGCCGGGACGGATCCCGTCGCGCCGCCCAGTGGGCCGGCGGCGGTGGACCCGGGCAACCATGCCCGGCCGGCCTGGCAGGTGTGCGGGGTGCTGGCGGGCGGCTGAGCGCGGTTTCCGGGAGGCCTGGGGAGGCTCAGTGGCCCCGGGAACCCGCGGCGGCCCCCGGTCGGGGTGACCGGGGGCCGCCGCGGGCGGGACGCGGGGGCGGGGCGGGGCTCAGTTCGTCCCGGACGCGCCGTCGGTGCCGCCGTCGCTGCCGTTGGTGCCGCTGCCGTTGCCGTTGGTGCTGCCGTTGCTGGAGCCGTTGCCGCCGGCGCGGGCGCCGGTGAACGTGTCGCGGAGCTTGCCGCCGACCGTCGCCGCACCGCCCGCGACATCGCGGATCAGGCCCATCAGCGGGTCCTTGCTCTCCTTCACCGAGGTCGTGTAGTGGTCGGCCGCCGCCCGCCACTGGTCGCCGACCGAGGTGTTCGGGTCGTCGGTGCGGCGCGGGTAGGCGCCGGCCAGGATGGAGCGGTAGTCGTCGCTCTCGGCCCACTTCTTCAGCTGGGCGACCCGGACCACCGCGAACGGGTGGCTCTGCGGCAGCACCTGCAGCAGCTTGAGCACGCCGTCGCGCAGGTCGCCGGCCTTCTCGTACTCCTCGGCCTGCTCCAGGAAGGCGTCCACGTTCATCTCGGCCAGGTTGTGACCGCCGGCCAGCTTCATCAGCGCCCGCATCGAGGCCTGGAGGTCCTGCCCGGCGAGCAGGCCGGCCCGGTCGCTGGAGAGCTCGGCCTTGCGGAACCACTCCTTGAGCGCGGTGACGATCGCCATGATCGCCAGATTGCCGAGCGGCACCCAGGCGATCCGGGCGGCGATGTTGGTGAGGATCATCAGCATGGTCCGGTAGACCGCGTGGCCGGACATCGCGTGACCGACCTCGTGGCCGATCACCGAGCGGAGCTCCTCCTCGTCCAGCAGCTCGACCAGGCCGCTGGTGACCACGATCACCGGCGTGTCGATGCCGATGCAGAACGCGTTGACCGTCGGGTCCTGGCTGACGTAGAGGTCCGGCACCTTGTCGAGGTCGAGTACGTAGGCGGCGTCGCGCACCATGCCGTGCAGCTCGGGGAACTGCCGCTCGGAGGTCTTCACGGCGGTGGCCAGGAACATCAGCCGGATCGAGCGCTCGGAGACCAGGCCGGCGAGCTTCTTCAGGACGTCGTCGAAGCCGGTGAGCTTGCGCAGCGCGACGAGCGCGGAACGGTCCGCCGGGTGCTCCCAGGCCCGGGTGGAGATCTCCGGGAAGCGCTGACGGCGCCGGCTCGGGGTCTTCGCGATCGGGTCGGTCATGGTGTGAGTACCTCCTGTCGACGGCGGCCCCGGCACCCGGCCGGCCCCCGCTGGTCCTTCGCCTGTAACGACTGTCTGTGCAACGTCCGTGGTTGCGTACTCGTCCCCGCGGCCACCCTACGTGTCGCCGGGAGCCCCGTCCGGGGCCGCCCCGGGAGCCCCCGGAGGGGAGCCTGTCCCGGCGACCCGGTGGGTGGGTCGAGCCGCCCGGGAGCCTGTCCGGGTGGCCGTCGGTGCGGCGCGGACGGTGTCCGCGGGGGCGGTGGGCGGCCCCGGTGTGAGGGCGGTTTACCCTGAATGCCCGGGGAAAGCCGGGCCACCTCCGGCCGCGGCACCGAGCAGTCCGAGGAGCCCGCCGATGTCCACCGCCGCCCTTGTCAGCCTGGCCGCCCCGATCTCCGGGGAGGACGGCCCCGGGCTCTTCCTGCGGATCATCCTGATCGCCTCCTTCGTCGGCGTCGGCCTGCTCGCCTGGATCCTGCTGCGGGCCGGCCGCAACAACTGACCGACCCCGCGGCGGGGCGTCGCCGACCGAGGGCTCACGCCGGTTCAGACGTGGTGGGCCGCCGAGCGGTTGCCTCGTAACCCCCCGTACGATGACGGGTGGGCTCTCACCGGCCCGCACGATACCCCTGTCCGTCATCCGAGCCGAGAAGGTCCCGCCGACCATGAGCACTGCCGCCGCACTCCCTGTCCTGAACCTTCTCGCCAGCGAGGGCGAGGGGGGCAACCACGACAGCCTCAACCCGTACCTCACGGGTGGCGCCGCGTTCTTCGTCCTTCTGCTGCTGCTCTTCATCACCACCCGCTTCAACCGGGACCGCTGACCCGGGCGGCGCCGACCCGAGCGGTGCCGAGGCGCCGACCCGGGCGGTGCCGGCCCGCACGACGGTGACCCGAACGACGGTGGCCGGCCGACGGTGGCCCGGGGTGCGCGACTGCCCCCGGGACGCCCGGCACCCGGCCGTTCCCGCACCGTAACGGGCGTCGCGTAAGGTGTGGCGCCATGGGAGAGCAGACCGGGAGTCCCGGTGTACCGGCGCCGGCGAAGCGTCGTCTCGGCGTCATGGGCGGCACCTTCGACCCGATCCACCACGGGCACCTGGTCGCGGCCAGTGAGGTCGCCAGCGCGTTCCACCTGGACGAGGTGATCTTCGTTCCGACCGGGCAGCCCTGGCAGAAGAGCGACCGCGAGGTCACCCCGGCCGAGGACCGCTACCTGATGACGGTCATCGCCACCGCGGAGAACCCGCAGTTCTCGGTCAGCCGGATCGACATCGACCGCGAGGGACCGACCTACACCGTCGACACCCTGCGCGACCTGCGGGCGCTGCACCCGGACGCCGACCTCTTCTTCATCACCGGCGCCGACGCGCTCGCCCAGATCCTCTCCTGGCGCGACTCCGAGGAACTCTTCTCGCTCGCCCACTTCATCGGCTGCACCCGGCCGGGGCACACTCTGACGGACGCCGGGCTTCCGGTGGGCGGGGTCTCCCTGGTCGAGGTCCCGGCGCTGGCCATCTCCTCCACGGACTGCCGCGACCGGGTCGCCAAGGGCGAGCCGGTCTGGTACCTCGTCCCGGACGGCGTGGTCCGCTACATCGACAAGCGGGCGCTCTACGCGCCGCACCGGACCTGATCCCGGAGGGGCCGACGGATGAGCGAGCGCAGGGGACCGCAGGGGCAGCAGCCCGGGCAGCCGGACGACTGGCCGACCGGGCAGTACCCGCCGTACCAGCAGCAGGGCGGCTACGAGCAGCAGCAGTACGACCAGTACGAGCAGCAGCCCGGGATCTACGAGCCGTCGGGGCAGTACGAGCAGCACCAGCAGTACGACCAGTACGGGCAGCAGCCCGCCCAGGGGTACCAGCAGCAGGGCGGCTACGGCTACCAGGACCAGTACCAGCAGCAGGGCTACCAGCAGGGTTACGGCCAGGGCTACGAGCAGGGCTACGAACAGCCGCCGGAGCAGCCCGGCCAGTACGGGCAGCAGCCCGCCCAGGGGTACCAGCAGCAGGGCGGGTACGGCTACCAGGACCAGTACCAGCAGCAGGGCTACCAGCCCTACGAGCAGCCGCAGGCGCCCGCGCAGCCGCAGTCCCCGGTCCAGGGCCCGGACCGGTCGCAGTCCCCGGCGCAGGCGTACACGACCGCCGCGATGCCGGTCGTCGCCGCGCCGGAGCCGGCCGCGACCGCGCCCGCCGCCCCGGTGACCCCGCGCGGCCGGGTGCCGCGTCCCGCCGCGGCCGCCGAGCCGGCCGCGGCCGCCCGCCCCGAACCGCCGTCCGAGCAGGTCGGCGGCTCCCGCGCGACCCGGTCCAGGACCTCGGGCGGCTCCGAGGACGACTACGCCACCGGCGAGTTCACCTTCGTCGACGAGGAGGAGGCGGAGTCCGAGGACGTCATCGACTGGCTCAAGTTCGCCGAGTCCCGCAGCGAGGTGCGCGCCGAGCGCCGCCGCAGGCTCCGCAACCGGCTGATCGGCCTCGTCGCCGTGGCCGCGGTGGCCGGCGCCGGAGCCGGCGGCTACCTCTGGTTCACCCGGGACAAGGGCGGCTCCGCCACCGCCGCCGCCGGGCCGCGCCAGGTCAACGTCGTCCACCTGCGCGACCTCCAGGGCAAGGTCTCCAGCGCGCTGCTGGTCAACGACAGCGCCGGCAAGAAGGGCACCGTGCTGCTCCTGCCGGACACCCTGCGACTGCCCGGCCCCGGCGACCCGCCGGTCACCACCGTCGGCCAGGCCATGGACTCCCTCGGCGCCTCCGGCACCCGGGACGGCCTGACCACCGTGCTCGGCGCCCCCGTCGCCGGCACCTGGCGCCTCGACACCCCCTACCTGGAACTGCTGGTCACCCAGCTCGGCGGTGTCCGGGTGGACACCGACGCCGAGGTCCACGAGGGCGGCCGGCCCGACGGCAAGGTGCTCGCCGCCGCGGGCAAGAACACCCTGCTCGGCGGGAAGGCCGCGGTCGGCTACGCCACCCTCCAGAACGCCGGCGAGAGCCGCGACGCCCAGCTCGCCCGCTTCGGCCAGGTGATGGACGCGGTGGTGCGCACGATGCCGGTCGTGTTCAAGGACGCCAAGGACGACGTGCACCGGATGAACGCCGTGCTCGACCCCTCCCTGCCCGAGGACGCGCTCGCCGGGGTGCTCGCCCAGCTCGCCCAGCAGTCGAAGGACGGGCAGTTCGGCACCGCCACGCTGACCGTCAAGCCGGACGGCTCGCTGGACGAGGCCACCGCCGGCAAGCAGGTCAAGGACGTGCTCGGCGGCACCGTGAAGTCCGCGACCAACGCCGACGCGCCCGCCCGGGTCTCGGTCCAGGACGCCTCCGGCAACGACCTGGCGGCGCCCGCCGCCCAGGTCCAGGTGGTCAACGCGGGCCTCACCTTCGTCCCCGGCGGGGCCAAGAGCGCGCCGCAGGCCACCAGTGAGATCCGCTACACCGACGACGCCCGGCAGGCCGCCGCGAAGTCCCTGGCGACCAGCCTCAACCTGCCGGAGACGGCGGTGAAGAAGGTCGCCGACGCCCAGAACGCCGACCTGGTCGTGGTGCTCGGCAAGGACTACGCGCCGCCGAAGGCACCGTAGCCCCGGCCGTCGGACGGGGCGCCCGCACGGCTGTGCGGCCCGCGCCCCGTCGGCCCCCGGCCGGGCGGTCCCGGAAAACCGTTCCGGGGCCGCCGGGGCGGCGTGAGATCCTGGAAGGCGATCCCCGCGCCCCGCGCGCCGGGCGACCCCAAGCAGCCGAGCCGGAAGTACATCGTGACCGCCACTGAGCACAGCCAGGAACTCATCAACGTCGCCGCCCAGGCGGCGGCCGACAAGCTGGCCCACAACATCGTCGCGTTCGACGTCAGCGAGGTGCTGTCGATCACCGACGCCTTCCTGATCGCCTCCGCGAGCAACGACCGCCAGGTCCGTTCGATCGCCGAGGAGATCGAGGACCAGCTGCGCGAGAAGCTGGACATCAAGCCGGTGCGCCGCGAGGGCGAGCGCGAGGGCCGCTGGGTCCTGCTCGACTACCTCGACATCGTCGTGCACGTCCAGCACTCCGAGGAGCGCTCCTTCTACTCGCTGGACCGCCTCTGGAAGGACTGCCCCGAGCTGCCGCTGCCGGAGGACGCCATCGCCTCCCGCAACCGCCCCGACGCCCACACCGACGCGGCCGGCAACGCCCTGGCCCCGGCCGAGCAGGCCCCGGCGGACGACTTCGGCGCCGAGGACTACAGCTGAGCCGGGAGGCGCGAGGTCCGCGCATCGTCTTCTGGCGGCACGGCCAGACCTCCTGGAACCTCGAATCGCGCTTCCAGGGCACCACGGACATCGAGCTGACCGAGGAGGGCGTGCTGCAGGCGCGGCGGGCCGCCCGGCTGCTCTCCGGCCTGCGTCCGGACCTGCTGGTCTCCTCCGACCTCTCGCGCGCCCGCCGCACCGCCGACGAGCTGGCCGAGGTGACCGGCCTGGACGTGCAGCACCACGAGGGCCTGCGCGAGACCTATGCCGGTTCCTGGCAGGGGCTGACCAACGCGGAGATCCGCGAGCGGTTCCCGGAGGAGTTCGCGGCCTGGACGCAGGGCGAACCCGTCCGGCGCGGCGGCGGCGAGCTCGCGACCGAGGTCGCGGACCGCGCGGTGCCGGTGGTGCTCGACGCGGTCGGCAAGCTGCCCGAGAACGGCACCCTGGTGGTGGTCAGCCACGGCGGGACCATCCGCACCGTGCTGGGGCGGATGCTCGGCCTGGAGCCGCAGCTGTGGGAGTGCTTCGGCGGGCTGTCGAACTGCTGCTGGTCCGTGCTGGGCCTCGGCGCGCGGGGCTGGCGGCTGCTGGAGCACAATGCCGGCACGCTGCCGCAGCCGGTCATCGGCGACGACACCTGAGCGGTCCGGACACCGTCCGGACGGTGTCCGGGTGGTGCCCGGGCACGGTCGGGACGGTGTCCGGGCGATGTCCGCAGCGGTGTCCGCAGCGGTGTGTCCGGTGAGGGTGCGAACGAGGGTGCGGAGCGGGTGCGGGGCGGAGCCGGGAAGGGCGGATTTCGCAGTTCCGGGTCCGACCGGTTAGAGTTTTCCTCGTTCGCACGGAGGGAACGCGGCCCGGAAGGGAAGCGGGAGATCCGGACGACGAGGGGCTGTAGCTCAGTTGGTAGAGCGCTTGCATGGCATGCAAGAGGTCCGGGGTTCAATTCCCCGTAGCTCCACTCCGCACCCGGAGTCCCCTCAGGAGATCGTTTCCTCTCGGAGCACTGTGTGTCGCGGGGCTGTAGCTCAGTTGGTAGAGCGCTTGCATGGCATGCAAGAGGTCCGGGGTTCAATTCCCCGTAGCTCCACAGACGAACGGAAGGCCGTCACCCCCGGGTGGCGGCCTTCGGTCGTTCCCGGGGGCGGTCCAGGTGCGGTTCAGCCGACGGGCCCGGTCCAGTCACCGCGTCCGGTTCAGCCGACGGGCCCGGTGAACCGGTGGCCGCACGGGGCGGTCCAGCCGCCCGGAGGCAGCGTCGACAGCCGCTCGACCCGGTCCCGGTCCTGGGGACCCTCCGGCGTGTAGACCGCCACGTACGCCTCCGGCACCCCCGGGATCGTCAGGTACGTCGCGTTCAGCCGCATCACCCCCACCTGCGGATGCCGGAACACCTTCAGGGCCGTCCGCCGCGTCGACACCTCCTGCCTCGCCCACAGCTCCCGGAACTCGGCGCTCGCCCGCAGCAGTGACCGCACGTACTCCTCCCAGAGCGGCTCCCCGACGTGCTTGCCGTACGCGCCGCGCAGCACCGCGACCATCTGCGGCAGCTGCTCGGCCCGGTTCAGGAAGGGATTGCAGCACTCCGGGCTGGTGACCGTGCACCAGAGGCTGTTGAACCAGCCGTCGCCCGTGCGGGGCCGACTGGTGGCGAACAGCGCCTCGTAGGCGGAGTTCCAGGCCAGGACGTCGAACCGGCTGTTGGAGACGGCGGCCGGCAGCGGCGCCAGCGCGTCCAGGATCACCTGGGTCGACGGGTCCAGCACCGGCGGGTCCGGGTGCGCCGACGGGCGGACCGCCACCCCGGCCAGCCGGAACAGGTGCTCGCGCCCGGTCGCGTCCAGCAGCAGCACCCGGGCCACCGCCGTCAGCACCTGCGCGCTGGCGTTGATCGGACGCCCCTGCTCGAGCCAGGTGTACCAGGTCACCCCGACACCGGCGAGCTGGGCGACCTCCTCGCGGCGCAGCCCGGGCGTGCGGCGGCGCAGGCCGGGCGGCAGGCCGACGTCCTCGGGGGAGACCCGGGCGCGGCAGGCGCGCAGGTACTCGGCCAGCTCGGTGCGGCGCCGGTCGCGCCCGTCACGCTGGTCGCGCCCGTCGGGTCGGGCGGGGGTGGCGGGGGCGGACGGGACGGTGCCGGCTGTGTCCACGACGGTCATACCCGCCATGGTGCCGCAGCCCGGTGGGGCGCAACAGGTGCTGCCAGTACCAGGATCCGCAGGCTCTAACCACTGGTACCAGGATCCGGCGAGGCTCGATCCATGACCGATCTCCAGACCCGACGCGGCCCGGTCCGGACCGCTGCGCCGACCGGCGCGGCCGGTGCCGGGACCGTCCCCGCCCCTGCCCCGATCCCTGTCGCCAGGCCCGGACTGCTGCTCGCGCTCGTCCTCGGCGGCCAGTTCATGGCCGTGCTCGACACCGCCATCGTCAATGTCGCCGTGCCGACCGTACGCACCGACCTGCACGCCTCCGGCGCGGCCCTCCAGTTCGTGGTGGCCGGCTACACCATCGCCTACGCGGTGCTGCTCATCACAGGTGCCCGGCTCGGTGCCCGGTACGGCTACAGTCGGCTCTTCCAGTCCGGCCTGGCCGTCTTCACCGCTGCCTCGCTGGCCTGCGGGCTCGCCCCCGCCACCGGCTGGCTGATCGGCTTCCGGCTGCTCCAGGGCGCCGGGGCGGCCCTGATGGTCCCCCAGGTGATGAGCATCATCCAGCGGACCTTCACCGGCCGGGCCCGGCTCCGGGCGCTCGGGCTCTACTCGGCCGTGCTGGCCGGCGGTATCGCCGCCGGCCAGGTGCTCGGCGGTCTGCTGGTCAGCGCGGACCTGTTCGGCTCCGGCTGGCGCCCGGTGTTCCTGGTGAACCTGCCGATCGGCCTGGTGCTGCTCGCCGCCGGGGCCAGGCTGCTGCCCGACCTGCCCGGCGACCGGGAGCGCGGCTTCGACCTGCCCGGACTGCTGGTGCTCGGCGCCGCCCTCGGCCTGCTGGTGGTCCCGCTGGTGCTCGGTCACGAACTCGGCTGGCCGCTCTGGGGCTGGGTGCTGCTCGGCGCGAGCGCGGCGATGTTCGCCCTGTTCGCGGTCGTCGAGCGGCGGGTCGCGCGGCGCGGCGGACAGCCGCTGGTCAACGGACGCGTCCTCGGTGCGGCCGGTCTGCTGCCGGCCGTCGGCGCGCTGCTCATGATCATGCTGGCCTTCGCGGGTTTCATGTTCTCCTTCGCCCTGCACCAGCAGGCCGGGCTCGGCGCGAGCGCCCTGCGGGCCGGGCTCTGCTCCGCGCCGATCGCGGTCGGCTTCGGCGCCGCCAGCCTGTACTGGCAGCGGCTGCCCCGGCGCCTGCACGGCGTCCTGCCCACCCTCGGCACCGGACTGCTCGCCGTCGGCTACCTGGTGCTCGGCCGGATGCTGGGCGACGGGGCCGGGATCGGCGCGGCGCCGCTGCTGCTGACCGCCGTCCTCGGGCTGCTCGCGGGCTGCGCCTACGCGCCGCTGTTCGGCCGGGCGCTCGCCCGGGTGGCCCCCGCCGACGCGGCGGACGCGAGCGGGCTGGTGGTCACCGCCGTCCAGCTCGGGCAGGTGATCGGGATCGCGCTGCTCGGCTCGGTGTTCCTCGGCGCGGTCGACCTGCCGACGTCCGCCCGGGGGTCCGGGCACGCGCTGCTGGTGACCACGCTCGCCATCGGCGGGGTCGTCGCGCTCGCGGCCGGCTTCGCCGCCCGGGCCGGGCGGCAGGAGAGGCGCGAGGCCGAGCGGCAGGAGAGGCGCGAGGCCGAGCGGGAGCCGGAGGGGACGAGGGCGGTGGGGGAGGCGGAGTAGGGCGGGCGTCCGCGCGGGGCTCGGGTCGTGCTCGGGGGGCGTCCGCGCGGGGCTCGGTCCGCGCTCGCGGGGGCGTCCGCGCGGGCCCGCGGGAACGGATTCGTGGAGCACCCCCCGGACCGTGTAAAGTAAGTGATGTCGCCGAGGGAAACGGAACGAAACCCCCGGTGACATCGCAGGTCGAGGGGCTGTAGCTCAGTTGGTAGAGCGCTTGCATGGCATGCAAGAGGTCCGGGGTTCAATTCCCCGTAGCTCCACAGGAATCGAAGGCCGTCTCCCGGAAACGGGGGGCGGCCTTCGGCGTTCCCGGAGCACCCGCCGGGGCCTCGGCTGTGCCGTCGGGGCCCGGCGCCCGTTCGCCACCTGTGGAGCGTTGCGGCGACCGGTGCGAGGGCCGGTGCGAGGGCCGGTGCGGCGACCGGTTTCGGCGACCTCCTGACGACGCCCCCGGGCGGACCGCTACCGTCGGAGCCATGGCCGATCTGGAGCGCAGACGCAACGAGGAACTCGCCCGGATACTCCACCAGCTCGGCTGGAGCCCGGAGCGGCTCGCCCGCGAGGTCAACCTCACCCTCCCGGCCCGGCTCGGGATCAGCTCCACCGCCCCCTACAAGTGGCGCGACCGGGGCATGGTCCCGCGCAGCCCCCACGACCAGGCCGTCTGCGAGGTGTTCAGCCGCACCCTCGGCATCGCCGTCACCTACGAGCAGCTCTGGGGTCGGATGGGCGGCCACCGCGGTGCCAAGATCCTCTCTCCGCGTCTGCTGACCGACCCGTGGACGGCCGACACCGCCCAGACCGCGCTGCGCGAGACCGCCGCGGACGCCGGACCGGTCCGCCTCACCGACCTCTTCCGCGGCGCCGACCTCGCCGAGGCCGCCCGTCGGCTCACCACCCCGCCGCCGGCCCTCGGCGGCGACGGCGCACTGCGCGTCGACCCCGCACTGGTCGGTGAGCTCGCCGCCGCCCACCGCAGCAAGCAGCGGCTGGAACGGTCCTGCGGCGGCGGACTCGTCCTCGGCCCCGCCCGTGCCGAACTGGCCATGGCCACCAAGTTGTTGGAGCTCGGCGCGTACGACGAACCGCTCGGCCGGGCGCTGTACGGCGCGGCCGGCCGTCTCGCCTGCCTCGCCGCCTGGGCCGCGTACGACCTCGGCCACGACGCCACCGCCCAGCGGGCGTTCGCGGCGGCGCTGCGCGCCGCACACCTCAGTGGCGAGCGGCGGGCCGGGGTGGCCGTGCTCGGCGGCCTCGTCGTGCTGGCCACCGGGAGCGCGGGCGGGCGGGGGCTGGACGCCGTGACGGTGCTGGCCGAGGCGGTGGAGGCGGCCGGCGACGCGCTCGGCCCGGCCGACCGGGCACTGCAGCTCGGCCGGATCGCCCGCGCGCACGGGCGGCTCGGGGACGCCGCCGGGCTGGCGGAGGCGGCCGGGCGGGCGTTCGCGGAGCTGGACGGGGAGGTCCCCGGCGGCGCGGCCGCGGAGGCACGGGCGGATCTCGCCGGGATGGTGGGGGAGGGGCATCTCTTCCTCGGCGGGCACCGGCGGGCCCAGGAGCTGCTGGCGGAGGCGGTGGCGGGGCTCGGCCCGGGGCGGGCCAGGGCGCGGGCGCTGCTGATGGTGCGGCTGGCCGAGTCGCAGCGGCTGGCCGGCGCCGCGGCCGAGGCGGTGCGGACGGCGGACCGGGCGCGGGCGCTCGCCGCCGGGATGCAGTCGGAGCGGGTGGCGCGGGCGCTGCGCGGGATCGACGCGGCGTTCCGCTCGGCGGAGTCGGAGTCGGAGTCGGAGTCGGCGGAGTCGGCGGCGGTGTGGGAGTCGGTGTCGGCGGTGTCGGCGGCGGGGGAGTCGGTGGGGGAGCCGGCGGGCCCGGCCGTGGTCGTGGCGGCGGTGGCCGGACCGGGGGCTGCCGGGGCGGAGGGTGCCGGCTCCGCGGGCGCCGCGGTGGAGGTGCCCGCGGGGACCGGAGCCTGACGGGCGAGCCCGTGGTCTCCCCCGGAGGCGCCCGACCCCTTGCGGTACCCTGAGCCCATGCGAACCGCGCGCCTGCTCCTTAGTCGGCCGCGCTGACCAGGACCGGCCGCGCCCCAGGGCGGAGCCGGAGTCGGCGTGGCACCCCCTCCTGCGAGGGGCTTTTTTGTTTTCCGCCCGGCTCACCGCCCGGCACCGTCCGGGCCCCGGTCCGGACACCCCGCCCCGTCGCCGGCCCAGAACGCCGGTTCGCCAACTGACATCGATGGAGCTTTAAGGACCATGAGCGAGACGACCCCTGCGTCCGGCGCGGCCGACACCGCGACCGCGCCGTTCCGGTACAGCGCCGCCCTGGCGGCGGAGATCGAGTCCCGCTGGCAGGACATCTGGGAGAAGGAGGGCACGTTCCACGCCCCCAACCCGGCCGGCGACCTGGCTGATCCCGCCGCCGCCGACGTCGCCGCGAAGCCGCACAGCTTCATCATGGACATGTTCCCGTACCCGTCGGGTGCGGGCCTGCACGTCGGCCACCCGCTGGGCTACATCGCCACCGACGTGTTCGCCCGCTACCAGCGGATGAACGGCTTCAACGTGCTGCACACCCTGGGCTACGACTCGTTCGGCCTGCCCGCCGAGCAGTACGCCGTGCAGACCGGCACCCACCCGCGGGTGTCCACCGAGGCGAACATCGCCAACATGCGCCACCAGCTGCGGCGGCTGGGCCTGGGCCACGACCCGCGCCGTTCGATCGCCACGATCGACCCGGAGTACTACCGCTGGACGCAGTGGATCTTCCTGCAGATCTTCAACTCCTGGTACGACGAGCAGGCCCACCGGGCCCGCCCGATCGCCGAGCTGGTCGCCGCGTTCGCCGACGGCACCCGTGAGGTCCCCGGCGGCCGCGACTGGGCCGCGCTGAGCGGCGCCGAGCGCGAGGAGGTGCTGGGCGAGTACCGGCTGGCCTACGCCAAGGAGGTGCCGGTCAACTGGTGCCCCGGCCTGGGCACCGTGCTGTCCAACGAGGAGGTCACCGCCGACGGTCGCTCCGAGCGCGGCAACTTCCCCGTCTTCAAGTCCAACCTGCGCCAGTGGATGATGCGGATCACCGCCTACTCCGACCGGCTGATCTCCGACCTGGACCTGCTGGACTGGCCCGAGGCGATCAAGCTGCAGCAGCGCAACTGGATCGGCCGCTCCGAGGGCGCCCGGGTCGACTTCGCCGTCGGCGAGCGGAAGATCACCGTCTTCACCACCCGCCCCGACACCCTGTTCGGCGCCACCTACATGGTGCTGGCCCCCGAGCACGACCTGGTCGACACGATCGTGCCCGCCGCCTGGCCCGAGGGCACCCCCGAGGCCTGGACCGGTGGCGCCGCCACCCCCGCCGAGGCCGTCACCGCCTACCGTGCCGCCGCGGCCGCCAAGTCCGACGTCGAGCGCCAGGTCGAGGCGAAGGTCAAGACCGGTGTCTTCACCGGCGCCCACGCCGTCAACCCCGTCAGCGGCGAGCCCGTCCCGGTCTTCATCGCCGACTACGTCCTGATGGGCTACGGCACCGGCGCCATCATGGCCGTCCCCGCCCACGACCACCGCGACTTCGCCTTCGCGCGCGCCTTCGGACTGCCGATGCGCTGCGTCGTCGAGCCCACCGACGGGCGCGACGAGAACCCGGCCGGCTGGGACGACGCCTTCGACACCTACGACTCCGTCATCGTCAACTCGGCCCACACCGAGGGCACCGAGGACGGCATCTCGCTGAACGGCCTGAGCGTCGTCGACGCCAAGGCCGCCGTCACCGCCTGGCTGACCGCCCGCGGCATCGGCGAGGGCACCGTCAACTATCGCCTGCGCGACTGGCTGTTCAGCCGCCAGCGGTACTGGGGCGAGCCCTTCCCGATCGTCTACGACGAGGACGGCGTCATGCACGCGCTGCCCGAGTCGATGCTGCCCGTCGAGGTCCCGCAGGTCGACGACTACTCGCCGCACACCTACGACCCGTTCGACTCCACCTCCACGCCGAAGACCCCGCTGTCCCGCAACGAGGACTGGGTCAACGTCGAACTGGACCTGGGCGACGGCGTGAAGACGTACCGCCGCGAGACCAACACCATGCCCAACTGGGCCGGCTCCTGCTGGTACGAGCTGCGCTACATCGACCCGTCCAACCGCGAGCGGGTCGTCGACCCCGCCAACGAGCAGTACTGGCTGGGCCCCACCGAGCAGAAGCCCGGCGGCGGCGCCGACCTGTACGTCGGCGGTGCCGAGCACGCCGTCCTGCACCTGCTGTACGCCCGCTTCTGGCACAAGGTG
Organism: Kitasatospora sp. NPDC089913; assembly: GCF_044748625.1. Taxonomy (NCBI): domain Bacteria; kingdom Bacillati; phylum Actinomycetota; class Actinomycetes; order Kitasatosporales; family Streptomycetaceae; genus Kitasatospora; species Kitasatospora sp. NPDC089913. The sequence continues at coordinate 110,389 of NZ_JBIVGI010000001.1, forward strand.
CTGCACGACCTGGGGCACGTCTCCTCCGTCGAGCCGTTCCACAAGCTGTTCAACCAGGGCATGATCACCGCCGACGTCTACCGCGACGAGCGCGGCTTCCCGGTGCCCGCCGCCGAGATCGAGGAGCGCGACGGCCAGTACTTCTGGCAGGGCGAGCCGGTCAAGCGCGAGGCCGGCAAGATGGGCAAGTCCCTGAAGAACGCCGTCGCCCCCGACGAGATCGCCGACGAGTACGGTGCCGACACGCTGCGCCTGTACGAGATGTCGATGGGCCCGCTGGACGTCTCCCGTCCGTGGGACACCCGCGCCGTCGTCGGCTCCTACCGCTTCCTGCAGCGGCTGTGGCGCAACATCGTCTCCGAGACGAGCGGCGAGCTGGTCGTGACGGACGAGGAGCCGGACGAGGCGACGCTGCGCGCCCTGCACAAGGCCGTCGACGGCGTCCGCGCCGACATGGCCGGGCTGCGCTTCAACACCGCGGTGGCCAAGGCGATCGAGCTGAACAACTACCTGGTCAAGCGTGGCTCCACGCCGCGTTCGGTGGCCGAGCAGGTGGTCCTGATGGTCGCGCCGCTGGCCCCGCACATCGCCGAGGAGCTGTGGCGCCGACTGGGTCACGGCGACTCGCTGGCGCACACCGACTACCCGGTGGCCGACCCGGCGTACGTCGTCGACGAGTCGGTGACCTGCGTCGTCCAGATCAAGGGCAAGGTCAAGGCGCGGCTGGAGGTCGCTCCGTCGATCTCGGACGCCGAGCTGGAGGCGCTGGCGCTGGCCGATCCGGCGGTCGTCGCGGCGATCGGCGGGGCCGAGGTGCGCAAGGTGATCGCGCGGGCGCCGAAGCTGGTCAACATCGTCACCGGCTGAGGCTGAGGCTGAGGCTGATCCGTCCGGCGGGGCGGGCGTTCCTTCGGGGGCGCCCGCCCCGCGGCGTTCCAGGGGTGGTGGGGGTTCGGCGGGGGCTCCGGGGGTGTGGCTTGGTTTCCGGGGTGCGGCGGGGCTTCCGGGGTCCGGTGGACGTCGGGGTTCCCCCCGATGCGTCCCTGAACCTTTCCCTGAACTCGGGCCCTGCACCCCCGAACGGTGGCCCGCCCGGCCGGTCCCGGGGCTACGGTGGAACCCTCGGTGGGCCGGCCCGCGTTGGGCCCGGTGGGGGCCGGTTCGGCTGGTGGAAGGCGGCGTGTGATGGAGATTCTCGGCGTGTTGCTCGGAGTCGCCCTGCTCCTCGGGCTCGGGGTGGTGGTGCTCGTCGTCATCGGCCTGATCAAGGCGGCCCGGGCGGTCGGCGAGAAGGTGGAACGCCAGGAGGCCAAGGCCCGACGGGCCGTGGAGAACGTCACGCTCAAGGCGAAGTCCTACACCCAGACCGGTCCGCAGGGGCAGATCTCCGCCGTCCGGCTGGGCCTGCGGACCTCGCTGGACGGCACCCGGCGGGTCCTCGAGGGCGCCGTCGGCCAGGACGGCCAGCTCGGCGAGGCGCTCGCGCTGCTGGGCCGTCTGGACGCCCACGCGGCGGAGCTGGACGGCGAACTGCGGATGCTGGAGCGCGAACCGGACACCGGACGGGTCGCGGCGAAGCTGCCCGAGCTGCGCGAGCGGGCGGAGCGGATCACGCACTCGGCGGAGACCATGCGGTGGGCGGCGCAGGACCGGATGCACCGGTTCGCGGCCGACGAGCTGGGGCGGCTGAGCCGGGAGTGCGAGGACGAGGCGGGGGCGCTGCGGCACTGGGACACCGTGCCGGGGGGTGCGGGGGCGGGGTCCGCCGCGTCGGCTTCTGCTTCGGGGGTTTCTGCTTCGGGGGTTTCGGGTTCGGGGGTTTCGGCTTCGGCTTCGGTCCCGGGCGACCCGGGTGTCGGCGCGGCCGCCGCGGGGGCTCCGGGGGCGGCACGGGAGACGGGCGGCGCCCGCCGTGGGCTCACGGACGGACGGGGCGGCCGGCCCAGCGCCGAGGAGCTCCTCGGCCTCACCGATCCGGTGACCAAGCTGGCGCAGCGGCTGCGGAAGCCGACCACCGGCCCCTCGGCCGGCTGAGCGCCTCCGGATGCTGCCGACCGGCCCGAGCTGGGAGTAACCTCCGCCTCATGCCCGCCGACCTCGCACTTGTCACCGACTCCACCGCCTACCTGCCGCAGCAGGCCGTCGACCGGCACCGGATCACCATCGTCCCGCTGAGCGTCGCGGTCGGCGACGAGGTGCGCGCGGAGGGCGTCGAGATCTCCCCGAAGGACGTGGCCGAGGCACTGCGCGGCAAGCACCGGGTGACCACCTCGCGACCCAACCCGGAAGCCTTCTCGGCCGCCTACCGGGCGGCCGCCGAGAGCGGCGCGCGCGGCATCGTCTCGGTCCACATCTCCGGCGAGCTGTCCGGGACGGTGGAGGCCGCCCGGCTGGCGGCCGCCGAGTCGCCCGTCCCGGTGCGGGTGGTGGACAGCCGGCTGGTCGGCATGGCGCTCGGGTACGGGGTGCTGGCGGCGGCCGAGGCGATCGAGGCCGGGCAGGAGCTCGACGAGGCGGCGGCGGCCGTCGTGCGCCGGACCGCCGGGACCGGCGGTTTCTTCTACGTCGACACGCTGGAGTACCTGCGCCGGGGCGGTCGGATCGGCGCCGCGCGGGCACTGCTGGGTTCGGCGCTGGCGGTGAAGCCGCTGCTGCACCTGGCCGGAGGGCGGATCGAGCCGCTGGAGAAGGTGCGCACGTCGGCCCGGGCGATCGCCCGGCTGGAGGAGATCGCGGTCGAGCGGGCGGGGGAACGGGAGGTCGACATCGCCGTCCACCACCTGGCGGCGGAGGACCGGGCCGAGCCGCTGGCGGAGCGGCTGCGCGGGCGGATTCCGGGGCTGCGCGAACTGTACGTGGCCGAGGTGGGCGCGGTGATCGGCGCGCATGTCGGGCCGGGGCTGCTGGCGGTGGTGGTCTCGCCCCGGTGAGTCCGGCCGGGGCCGGGGCGGCTGCGGTGGCTGCGGCGGCCCGCATGTCAACGCCGGTCGGCCCTTCTCACTCCTGAGGGTGTGCTCGGCTGTCCACAACCCCCGGGTTTTCCACAGGCTTTCCGTAAAATCCGCGCGCTTCTCGGCCGCTTCCTACCGTGCTCCGCATGACGAACCTGCGCATCGGCGCACGCAAGCGCCACGAGATCCGTCGGGCCAACGAGACCGCCCGGCTGCGGATGGCGGCCCTGCTGCCAGCGGCGGCCGACCTGCCGGACAGCGAGCCCTCGGTGTACGCGGCCTCGCCGCCGGGCCGGGGCGACGGCGGTCCGCGCGGTGGACCGCGCGGTGGACCGCGAGGCGGCGCCTCCGAGGGGCCGACCGAGGGCGGGCCCGGGGGCGGGTCGGGCGGGCCGTTCGCCGGCGGAGTCTCCGAGGGCGTGCCGCCGGGCGCCGGGGCCGAAGGCGGTGAACCGGGCCTCTCGGACCCGGTGGCGGGTGCGGTGCCGCCAGGTCCGCCGTTGCCGCCGTTGCCAGCGGAGCATCCACTGATGCTCGAACGCCGGGCGGCGGTCGGCCTGCTCGTTCTCCTGCTGCTCGCCGTCGGCTACGGCGTCCAGCACTTCTGGCTCGCCCGGCCGCAACCGGTCGAGGTGCCGACGGTCGCCGTCGGCCCGGTGGCGCCGACCGGGACCTCGGGCACGAGTCCGTCCGGCGGAGGGCCGGTACCCCTGGGAGACGGCACCGGCGGTGGGGCTCCCGCCGCCGTGGTGGTCGACATCGGCGGCCGGGTCGTCACCCCGGGCGTCCACACCCTGCCGAACGGATCCAGGGTGGCGGACGCGCTGAGGGTGGCGGGCGGACCGCTGCCGGGGGCGGACACCAGGAGCCTCAACCTGGCCCGGGTCCTGGCGGACGGCGAACAGATCCTCGTCGGTGAGCCGGGCCCCCAGCCGGCCGCAGGAGCGGGTCCGGGACCGCCCCCGGCCGGGCCGTCGAAGCAGCCGGTCAGCCTGAACCGCGCGACGCTCGAGCAGCTCGACACGCTTCCCGGCGTCGGCCCGACCCTCGCCCAGCGCATCATCGCCTTCCGCTCCTCCCACGGCGGTGCCTTCCGCTCGCTCGACCAACTCCGCCAGGTGAGCGGAGTGGGCGAGCACACCTACGCGGAACTCCGGCCGCTGCTCACCCTCTGACGGGTCGTTCGCCACTGTTGTGCGACGGCTTCCCCGCGTCCCCCGTGCCCGCGTGCCCCGTCCCCTCTCGCCTCTCCGTCCCATCGCCTCTCCGGCCCATCGCCTCTCCGGCCCGACGAAAGGAGGTGCCGTCATGGCCACCGTCCACGCCCCCACCCCCGACACGGAGCCCGTCACCGGTCCCTCCACCGGACCTCGGCCGGGGGACCTTCGACTGCTGCTGCCCGCCGGGGCCGCCTGGGCGGTGACCGCCGGGGTCCTCGGGCCCGGGGCCGGTCACGGCGCGGCCCTCGCGGTGGCGGCGGGCGCGGCGGCACTTCTCGGGTTGTTCCTCCTCGTTCTCGGGATCCGGGCGCTCACCGGACCTGCCGGGAGCCGCCCGGTCGCCGTGACCGCGGCGGTCGTCCTGCTCACGGCCGCCGCCGCTGCGGCCGCCACCCTCCTGCACACCGCCGATCTGCGCCGTGGGCCGCTGCCCGAACTGGCCCGCTCCGGCGGCCCGGTCCCGGACGTGGGCGTCGACCTCACCATCACCGGGGACCCACGGGTCCGGGTCTCCCGAAGCGCAGGGTCCGGTGCCGGGCAGAGCCTGCTCACCGTGGAGGCGGTCGTGGACCGCGTCACCGTCCCGGACGGCCTGCCGGAGGGCGAACCGGGTCCGCACATCGTCCGGACCCGCACACCCGTCACCGTCCTGGTGCGCGGCGAGGACGTGGCCGCCTGGGAGCCGCTGCTGCCGTCGGCCCGGCTGGTGGCCGAGGTGACCGTCCGGCCACCGGGGGAGGGCGACCACGAGTCGGCGGCGCTGCTGATCGCGCACGGCGAGCCGCGCGTGTCGGCGCCGCCGAGCCTCCCGCAGCGGGTCGCCGGGCGGCTCCGGTCGGGCCTGCGCTCGGCCACCGACGGCCTGCCGCCGGACGAGCGCGGACTGCTCCCGGGCCTCGTCGTGGGCGACACCTCCCGGCTGCCGGACGACCTCCGGGAGGCGTTCCGGGACACCGACCTGACCCACCTGGTGGCCGTCAGCGGGGCCAATCTCGCGATCGTGCTGGGGGTGCTGCTCGGCGCCCCGGGTCGTGCCGGGACTGCCGAGCGACGCGGACTCGCCGCCCTGCTCGGGATCCCGCTGCGAACCACGGCCCTGGTGGGGGCGGCCGTGATCCTGGCCTTCGTCACGATCTGCCGCCCCGAGCCCAGCGTGCTCAGGGCGGCCGGCACCGGCCTGATCGGCCTGCTGGCGCTGGCCACCGGCCGTCCGCGCCGGGCGGTGCCGGCGCTGGCCGGCACCGTGCTGCTGCTGGTCCTCCTCGATCCGTACCTGGCCCGCTCCCTCGGCTTCCTGCTGTCGGTGCTCGCCACGGCCGGGCTGCTGGTGCTCGGCCCGCGTTGGGCGGACGCCCTCCGGGCACGGGGCTGGCCGCGGCACCTCGCGGGCGCGGTCGGTGCGACGGCCGCGGCGCAGGCGCTCTGCGCGCCGGTGACGGTGCTCCTCTCCGGACACGTCAGCCTGGTCGGGATCCCGTGCAATCTGCTGGCCGAACTGGCGGTGGCCCCGGCCACGCTGCTCGGCTTCGCGGTCCTGACCGCCGACCCGGTGTCTCCGGCACTGGCCCGGCTCCTCGCCGAGCCCGCCGCCGTGCCGACCGGCTGGCTGGCCTCGGTGGCGCGACACGGCGCCGAACTGCCCGGTGGCCGACTGTCCTGGCCGGTCGGGTGGTTCGGCACGGTGAGCCTCGCCGTCGGCACGGCCGCACTGTGCTGGACGGTTCCGTTGCTGCTGCCCCGGCGCCCGCCCGGGCCCCGCCGATGGCGCTCCCCGGGTGGATGGACCCGTCCGGTGGTGACCGGAGCGCTGCTGCTGGTCCTGCTGGCAGTGCTGCTGCGGCCACCGCCGCTGGCCCGGATCGCGACCGGCTGGCCGCCGCCCGGCTGGCGGCTGGTCATGTGCGACGTGGGGCAGGGCGACATGGTGGTGCTGCCGGTGCCGCCCGAGGGCGGGGGACCGCCGGACAGCGCGGTGGTGGTGGACGCGGGGCCGGATCCGCAGGAGGCCGACCGCTGTCTGCGTGATCTCGGGATCGACCGGGTGCCGCTCTTCCTGGCGACACACTTCCACGCGGACCACGTCGAGGGGCTGCCGGGAGTACTGCGCGGCCGGAGGGTCGGGGTGGTGGAGGGCACGGCGGTGGACGATCCGCCGGGCGAGGCCGCCCGGGTCGCGGACTGGGTGGCGCGGGCCGAGATCCCGTTGGTACGGGCCGCTCCGGGGGAGCGCCGGTCGGCGGGGCCGGGGGTGTCGTGGGAGGTGCTGTGGCCGGACGGAGAGGAGTCCGCGGTGGTGTCGGGTCCCAACAACGCGAGTGTCGTGCTGAGGGTGGCGGTGGCGGGAGGTCTGCGTTTCGTCCTGTTGGGCGACCTGGAGCCGCCGGCCCAGGAAGCGCTGCTGAGCCGGCTGAGGGTGGCCGGGAAGGAGAACGAGGTGGACGTGCTGAAGGTGGCGCACCACGGCTCGGCCTATCAGGACTGGTCCCTGATCGGGGCGTTGAGCCCTCGGCTGGCTCTGATCTCCTGCGGGGAGGGCAATCCGTACGGTCATCCGTCGCCGCGGACGGTAGACCGGCTGAGGGCTCTGGGCGCCACGGTGCTGCGTACGGACCGGGCGGGCGACATCGCCGTGACCGGTGCCGGCCCGGGTGACCTCGGTGCCTCCGTCCACCCGCGCGGGGACCGCCCCGGCCACGGCCGGTCCGGGCCCCGCTCCACCCGGGCGGCAGCGCCCGGCACCGGGCAGGCGGCGCGCGGGGGCCACGGCCCCCGCGCGCCGCCCGGGTGACGTCCACCACCGCCTTCCTCCCCGACCCCGAGAGTGGGGGTGGGAAATCGGGGGTCGGGGTTGGGGAGGAGGAGCGGGGGCGGGCCCAGCAGAAACGATTCTTCCAGCCGGGCCCGAGCGGCGCGCTCGGGCCCGGCGAGGACAGGCAGCCGGCGAGGGGAGAGCAGATGCGGCCGGGCCGGGCCAGGCCCGGCCGGACCGCGGGCCCCGCCGGCCGAGGCCAGGAGAAGGCATCCCGTTGCGCTCCGGGCCCGCCCGGAGCGCAACGGGGAGGGACGAACCGGAGCGGGCCGACGCACCAGGAGCGCCGAGCACCTCGCGTGGGAAGTCGGCCCGGCCGACTTCCCACGCGAGGTGCCCCACCCGAGGGGACGGGTCAGTGCTGCTCGCGCCAACCGTCGTGGGAGGCGGCGACGGCGTCGAGGGCCTGAAGGAGGGCCGGGGTCCAGCCGTGCTCGGGGGGTTCCACGACCACCAGCCACTGGGCGTCCTCGGCGTCGTCCTCCCCGGCGAGGGCGTCCCGGACGATCTCCGGCTCGTCGAGGTCGGGATGGTCTGCGCCGAGTTCCTCCGCGGCCTCCTCGGCGGCATCGCGGTCGGGCAGGACGAGCAGCTGCCGGGCGTGCGGGTCGAAGTCGTCCGGCACGTCGGCTGCGCCCGCGGCCGCGTCGCCGGCAACGGACTCGGCGCTGGGATCGGCAGTGGGCTCGGCCACGGGCTCGGTGGTGGAGTGTTCGGTCACCCGTCCATTCTCCAGGGCGGCCGGAGCTGTCCGTGCCCCGTGGGATGCTGGTAGGCGATGGCCAGGAAGAGTGCACCCGACGACCTGCTCGCCCCGCTGACCCTCGCGGTCGGCCAGGAGGAGCTGCTGCTGGACCGCGCGGTGGCGCAGGTGGTGGCCGCGGCGAAGGCCGCCGACCCGGACACCGACGTGCGGGACCTCCCGCCCGGGGGCCTTCAGCCCGGCAGCCTGGCCGAGCTCACGACCCCCTCGCTCTTCGCCGAGCGCAAGGTCATCGTGGTCCGGGCCGCGCAGGACCTCTCCGCCGACTCCGTGAAGGAGGTCAAGGCGTACATCGATGCCCCCGCCGAAGAAGTGATCATGGTGTTGGTGCACGCGGGCGGTGCCAAGGGCAAGGGCCTGCTGGACGCGGGCCGAAAGGCCGGCGGCCGCGAGGTGGCCTGCGCCAAGCTCGCCAAGGCGGGCGAGCGGCTGACCTTCGTGAAGGGCGAGTTCCGCACCCTCGGCCGATCGGCGACGCAGGAGGCCTGCCAGGCCCTGCTGGACGCGCTCGGCAGCGACCTGCGCGAGCTGGCGGCCGCGTGCAGCCAGCTGACCTCCGATGTCGAGGGCACCATCGACGAGACCGTGGTGGCCCGCTACTACAGCGGCCGGGCCGAGGCCACCGGCTTCGAGGTGGCGGACCTGGCGGTCACCGGCCGGGCCGCCGAGGCGCTGGAGCGCCTGCGCTGGGCCCTGGCGGTCGGCCAGCCGCCGACCGGTATCACCTACGCGCTGGCGTCCGGCGTGCGGAGCATCGGGCGGCTGGCGACGGCCGGGCGCAACATGCGCCCGGGCGACCTGGCCCGTGAGCTGGGCATGCCGCCGTGGAAGGTGGAGCGGGTCCGCCAGCAGATGCGCGGTTGGACGGGCGACGGCGTGGCCGTGGCGCTGACGGCGATCGCGCAGGCGGACGCCGCCGTCAAGGGCGGCTCCGACGACCCGGCCTTCGCCCTCGAGCGCGCGGTGGTCGCGGTGGCGAGGGCCGCCAGGGCCGGTTCCCGGCAGCCCTCGTACTGAGCCCGCCGGGGCCCGGCGACGGCCCCGGCCCCCGGGCGACGGCCCCGCCCCCGGCTACGGGCCGCCGATCGCCTTGAGCATGTCCCGGGTGTCGTCGAGCATGGCCTTGCGCACGGCCTCCCGGTCCAGGGTGTGGTTCTTGCCGACCTGGTAGTTGTCCGTCCAGTACAGCGAGTACGTCATGCCGCCGTCCCGGACCTGCAGGTAGTAGTTGATGTCGTGGAAGGTCTTGTCCGAGCTGGTCGGTTCGTCGCCGTAGGCGAGGTAGGCCTCCTCACCGAGGCCCGGCACGGGCGTGATCTCGTACTTCTGCTGCTCGAAGTACTGCCGCAGGGCGGCGAACTCCGGGGCGGAGTCGACGGTCCGGTGCAGTTCGGCCCGGATGTCGAGGGTGGCGTAGTCGGTGGTCTCGCTGTCGGACGGGGTGCGCTTCATCAGCGCGTAGCAGCGCATGACGTCCATGGAGTCGGTGCGGCCGACGTGTTCCAGCGGGTAGTTGTCCACCATCTTGTACTTGCCGCGGAACGCCGTGAGCTTGCCCGAGTCGCAGATCCGGTCGACCGCGTGGTAGCCGCGGAGGCTCTTCGCCGCGGACCCGTCGTCGACGAGGCCGGGCACCACGAGCACGGTGCCGGTCCAGACCGCCGAGGCGAGGATCGCGCCGACGAACGCCCAGGTCGCGTTGCGCCGCAGCCCGCCGCTCCGGCGGCCGCCCGGGGCGGGAGCGCCGGCCACCGCCGCCGCACCGGGCACCGTGGGTGCTCCAGGTCCTCCAGGTGCGCCGGGCGCACTGGGGAGGCCGGGTGGCGGGCCGAAGCCGGGCGGGCTGCTGGGAGCCGGCGGCTGCTGCGGGAAGCCGGCGAAACCGGATCCGTTCTGCGGCGACGGCGACGGTGCCGGTGAAGGTGATGACGGCGGCGGCGGTGTCCCCAATGTGTGCCCCCCTCGGGCCTGCGACGTGGGTGCCGGAGACCCGACCCTATCCGCCTGGCCGGGTGACCGTTCCCGGAAAGCGACGGCGAGCGGGCCGCCCCGGTTCCCGCCCCCGCCCGCCCCGGTTCCCGCCCCCGCCCGGACGGGCCCCGGAAACGCCGACTGCCCGCCCGGTGTGTACCGGGCGGGCAGTGGCGGGAAGTCCTGCGGGCAGGTACTTCCGGTCAATCCCTGTGCACCGCACCCGCGTGGCGAACGCAGGCCGCGTGCGGTGCGAAGTCTGTTGTGCGCCTCGGGGGTTCCGGGTAGAGGGCCGGGCGTCCCGAGGGGTGGGGCCGTCGTGCGGCCCCGAGGCGTCAGGCCTGGACGGCGGTGTTGACGCGCTTGGTGATGGCCGACTTCTTGTTGGCGGCCTGGTTGGCGTGGATGACGCCCTTGCTCACGGCCTTGTCCAGCGCCTTGGAGGCGGCGCGGGCCAGCTCGGTGGCCTTCTCGGTCTCGCCGGCGGCAGCGGCCTCACGGGCCTTGCGCAGAGCGGTCTTCAGCGAGGACTTGACGGCCTTGTTGCGCAGGCGCGCCTTCTCGTTGGTCTTGTTGCGCTTGATCTGGGACTTGATGTTCGCCACGAAAGTGCCTCAGTCTGTGAAATCGGTTCTGGGGGTCTCCCGGCCGGAGGCTGGGAGGGCTGCACCAGCGGCGCTCGGACCAGCTGAGAGGGCATGCCGGGGCCAGGTGCAGCCGCCAACGCTACCAGGGCGGGCGGGCCCGGCCCAAACCGGGCGGGCACGGCGCGGGCGCGCGGTGGACGTACCGCGGACGCGGGCCGCGCGCCGGGTGCCGGTCAGGCCCGCAGGAGCGGCTCGCCGTAGTGCTCGACCTCGGGGAACGGCCGGTAGAAGTGGTGCAGCAGCTCGCGCCACCGCTGGTACTCGGGGGAGCGGCGGAACCCCTCGGTGTGGTCGGTGAGGTTCTCCCACTCCACCTGGAGCAGGAAGCGGGAGCCGCGCCCCTCGTCCAGGCAGCGGCGCAGGGCCAGCGAGCGGAATCCGGGCCGGCCGGCGATCAGGGGGCGGGCCTCGGTGAAGGCGGCGAGGAATTCCTCCTCCTGGCCGGGCAGGACGTCGAGCAGAGCGCTTTCGAGGATCATGGCCCGCCATCCTGCCTCCCCGCCCGGCCCCTCGTCCCGCAGCCCCACCCCGCCGCCCCGCTACCCCGACCCCCTGCCGGCGCGCCCCGCAGCCACCCCGCGGTCACCCCGCGGCGCAGCCCCTGCGGGCCCCCGGGCGGCCCGAAGCCGACGGGTGGCGCGCGGTCCGCCCGCGGGAGGTGGGAAGATGGGAGGAACTATCTCGATCGGACGACCGTCCGGTCGCCCGGGAAGCCGGTCAGCGATGATCCGGACACCCCCGGCCCCCGGACCAACGGAGAATCGGACCAAGGTGCCCGCGACCCCCAGCAATGTGCCAGAGCCCAGCCGTACCGACCCGGCGCTGATCCGCAACTTCTGCATCATCGCCCACATCGACCACGGCAAGTCGACCCTCGCCGACCGGATGCTGCAGATCACCGGTGTGGTCGACCCGCGGCAGATGCGCGCCCAGTACCTCGACCGCATGGACATCGAGCGCGAGCGCGGCATCACGATCAAGTCGCAGGCCGTCCGTCTCCCGTGGGCGCCGAGGACCGGTCCCCACGCCGGGAACACGCACATCCTCAACATGATCGACACCCCGGGCCACGTGGACTTCACGTACGAGGTGTCGCGCTCCCTCGCGGCCTGCGAGGGCACCATCCTGGTCGTCGACGCGGCCCAGGGCATCGAGGCACAGACCCTCGCCAACCTGTACCTGGCGCTGGAGAACGACCTCACGATCGTCCCGGTGCTGAACAAGATCGACCTGCCGGCCGCGCAGCCGGAGAAGTACGCCGCGGAGATCGCCCACATCATCGGCTGCGACCCGTCCGACGTGCTCCAGGTCAGCGCCAAGACCGGTCTCGGTGTCGAGGACCTGCTGGACCACATCGTCAACACCGTCCCGGCCCCGGTCGGCGTCAAGGACGCCCCGGCCCGCGCGATGATCTTCGACTCGGTGTACGACTCCTACCGCGGCGTGGTCACCTACGTCCGTGTCGTGGACGGCCAGCTGACCAAGCGCGAGCGCATCGCGATGATGTCCACCGGCGCCACCCACGAGCTGCTGGAGATCGGCGTCATCTCGCCGGAGCCGAAGGTCGCCGACGGCCTGGGCGTCGGCGAGGTGGGCTACATCATCACCGGTGTGAAGGACGTCCGGCAGTCCAAGGTCGGTGACACCATCACCTCGATGCACAAGGGTGCGACCGAGGCGCTGGGCGGCTACAAGGACCCGCGTCCGATGGTCTTCTCCGGCCTCTACCCGCTGGACGGCTCGGACTACCCGCTGCTGCGCGACGCCCTGGACAAGCTGCGGCTGAACGACGCGGCACTGGTCTACGAGCCGGAGACCTCGGTCGCGCTCGGCTTCGGCTACCGCTGCGGCTTCCTCGGCCTGCTGCACCTGGAGATCATCCGGGAGCGCCTGGAGCGCGAGTTCAACCTCGACCTCATCTCCACCGCCCCGAACGTGGTCTACCGGGTGATCATGGAGGACGGCACCGAGCACACCGTCACCAACCCGAGCGAGTTCCCGGCCGGCAAGATCGCCGAGGTGTACGAGCCGGTCGTGCGCGGCACCATCCTGGCGCCGAACGAGTTCGTCGGCGCGATCATGGAGCTGTGCCAGTCCCGCCGCGGCAACCTCCAGGGCATGGACTACCTGTCCGAGGACCGGGTCGAGCTGCGCTACACCCTCCCGCTCGCGGAGATCGTCTTCGACTTCTTCGACCAGCTGAAGTCCAAGACCCGCGGGTACGCCTCCCTCGACTACGAGCCCATCGGCGAGCAGACCGCCGACCTGGTCAAGGTCGACATCCTGCTGCACGGCGACGCGGTGGACGCGTTCTCCGCGATCGTGCACAAGGACAAGGCCTACGGCTACGGCGTGATGATGGCCGGCAAGCTGCAGAAGCTGATCCCGCGCCAGCAGTTCGAGGTGCCGATCCAGGCCGCGATCGGCTCCCGGGTGATCGCCCGTGAGACCGTCCGCGCCATCCGCAAGGACGTCCTCGCCAAGTGCTACGGCGGTGACATCTCCCGCAAGCGGAAGCTGCTGGAGAAGCAGAAGGAGGGCAAGAAGCGGATGAAGATGGTCGGCCGGGTGGAGGTCCCGCAGGAGGCCTTCATCGCCGCGCTGTCCACCGACGCCGAGACCCCCAAGGGCGAGAAGAAGTAGCCCGCGGCGCCACCACGAGGGGCCCGGGACGCAGACCGCGTCCCGGGCCCCTCACGCGTGAGTCGCCGGACGCCCGCGTCGCCGGGCGCCCGCATCCCCGCGTCGCCGCCCGGGCCCGTCAGCGCAGCGACATCACCACGGTCTTCAGGATCGCCGCCTTGACCAGCCGTCCGGTCCGCCCGGTCAGCGCGCCGGGCCGCATCGAGTCGTCGCCGTGGATCAGCTGGACCAGTCCGTCGCGCCGGCCGAGGCTCAGGCACTGCACGGCGTAGCGGAAGGCGAACGGCTTGTCGGTGCGTCCGGCGAGCACCTTGCCCAGGTACTGGCCCTGCGGCAGGGCGGTGGCGCAGCCCATCCGGAGGGTGCCGGTGCCGGGGACGGTGACCTCGGCGGCGTCGCCGATCACGTACACCTCGGGGTGCGAGACCGACCGCAGGTGGTCGTCGACGATCGCCCGGCCGGCGGGGGTGACGGCGAGACCGGCCTCGGCGGCGAGCGGGTGCGGTTCCATCGAGGCGGCCCAGACGACGAGGTCGGCGGGGATCCGGCCGTCGGTGGTGGTGAGGCCCCCGGTGTCGACGGCGGTGACGGCGGTGTGCTCGTGGATCGCGACCCCGAGCCCGCGCAGCACCCGGTGGACGTGGCCGCGGCCCTTGGCCGAGAACCAGCCGCCGACCTGGTCGGCGGCGACGATCCGCACGGTCCAGTCGGGGTGGGCCTCGCCGAGTTCGGCGGCGATCTCGATGCCGGTGGCGCCGCCGCCGACCACGGCGACGGTGCCGGGGCGGTCGGCGGTGCGCAGCCGTTCGGCGATCCCGGCGGCGCGTTCGGCCGGGTAGGCGTGTTCGGCGGCGCCGGGGACGCCGTGCCAGGCGGTGCGGCTGCCGAGGGCGTGGACGAGGGTGTCGTAGGCGACGACCTCGCCGGTGTCGAGGACGATCTTGCGGCCGTCGAGGTCGATCGCGGTGGCGCGGGCCGCGATGTGGCGGACGGCGCGTCCGCGCAGCACCTCGGTGAGGGCGGGCCGGTGCTCGGGGTGCCCGGCGGCGGTCTCGTGCTGCCGGATGCGGTGCAGGAGCCGCTGCTCGGGGGCGATCAGGGTGACCTGCCCGCGCTTTCCGGCGCGGGTGGCGGCGGCGAGGCCCGCGTAGCCGGCACCCAGTACGACGATCTGCTTCTCGGTCATGTCGTCCCGCTCCTTCGTGGCGCCGTCGGCGGCGTCCTCCCGGCGCCCCCGGGGTGGCCCGGGGAGCGCTCTCCGCGTGTTCGGAAGGGGGACGACGGAGCCCGTCGGAGTGTGACGGTGACCTGCGTCACACCTCCGGCGTGGCGGTGGCGGGGTTGAGGTGGGTGAGCTTCTCCGGGTTGACCACGGTGTACGCCGAGGTGATCCGGCCGTCCGCGACGGTGAAGCCGACCACGCCGCCGACCACGCCCGGCTGCAGGTACCAGACGAGGCCGGGTTCGCCGTTGACCAGCGCGAACTCGATGACGGTGTCGGGGGTGCCCCACTTGGCGACCAGGCCGGCGACGAGCCGGGAGACCTTGTCGGCGCCGAACACCGGGCGGGCGCCGGCGGTGACGAGGCCGCCGCCGTCGGAGTGCCAGACCACCTCGGGGTCGAGGACGGCGAGCAGGCCCTCGATGTCGCCGCGGGCGGTGGCGGCGGCGAAGGCCTCGACGGCCTGCCGGTGCTCGGAGGGGTCGGCGGTGGCCCGGCGGCTGCCGTCCTTGACCCGGCGGCGGGCGCGGGAGGCGAGCTGCCGGGCGGCGTCGGGGCTGCGGTCGAGGGAGGCGGCGATCTCGTCGAAGCCGACGGCGAAGACGTCGTGCAGCACGAAGGCGGCGCGTTCGGCGGGGGTGAGCTGTTCGAGGACGGCGAGCAGGGCCAGCGAGACGGATTCGCCGAGTTCGGCGAGTTCGGCGGGGGAGGCGGGGCCGCTCTGGTAGGAGACGGACGGTTCGGGCAGCCATTCGCCGTAGTAGGACTCGCGGCGGGCGCGGGCCGAGCCGAGCTGGTCGTAGCAGAGGCGGGTGACGACGGTGGTGAGGAAGGCGCGGGGGTCGGCGACGTCGGCGCGGTCGGCGGCGCGCCAGCGCAGCCAGGCTTCCTGGAGGACGTCCTCGGCGTCGGTGAAGGAGCCGAGCATCCGGTAGGCGACGGAGCCGAGGTAGTGCCGGTTGGCCTCGAAGGCGTCCGGGGCGGTGCGGCCGGCGGGCGCCGCTTCGGTGCCGCCGCGGCCGGTGCTGCTGCGGCCGGTGCTGCCGGTGGCACTGCTGCCGGTGCTGCTGCGGCCGGTGCTGCCGGTGGCACTGCTGCCGGTGCTGGGCGCGGCGTTCCTCGCCGACGGGTCGTCACTCACGGCCCCACGGTAGCGCCCCGCCCTTCGGAGCGGCCGGGTGGGACGGCCCCGGACGTGCGGGAACCCGGGGCGTCCGGCCGTCGGGCCGGACGGCCCCGGGTTCGCCGGGACGGGACGGGACGCGGGCGGCGCGCGCGGAGGACGCGCGGCCGCGGCGGGGTGCTACTCGACCTCGGCGACCGCCTCGGCGAACTGCGCCTGGTAGAGCCGGGCGTAGGCCCCGTCGGCGGCGATCAGCTCGTCGTGGTCGCCCTGCTCGACGATGGAGCCGTTCTCCATCACCAGGATCACGTCGGCGTCCCGGATGGTGGAGAGCCGGTGGGCGATGACGAAGCTGGTGCGGCCGGTGCGCAGCCGGGCCATGGCCCGCTGGATGAGCACCTCGGTGCGGGTGTCGACGGAGCTGGTGGCCTCGTCGAGGACCAGGATCGACGGCTGGGCGAGGAAGGCGCGGGCGATGGTGATGAGCTGCTTCTCGCCGGCGCTGACGCCGGTGCCCTCGTCGTCGATGACCGTGTCGTAGCCGTCCGGCAGGGTGCGGACGAAGCGGTCGACGTGGGCGGCCCGGGCGGCCTCGACGACCTGCTCGCGGGTGGCGCCCTCGGCGCCGTAGGCGATGTTGTCGGCGATGGTGCCGCCGAACAGCCAGGTGTCCTGGAGGACCATGCCGATCCCGGAGCGCAGGTCCTCGCGGGACATGGCGGCGATGTCGACGCCGTCGAGGGTGATCCGTCCGGAGCTGACCTCGTAGAACCGCATCAGCAGGTTGACCATGGTGGTCTTGCCGGCGCCGGTGGGGCCGACGATGGCGACGGTCTGGCCGGGTTCGACCTTGAGCGAGAGGTCCTCGATGAGCGGCTTGTCGGGGTCGTAGCGGAACGCGACGTCCTGGAAGACCACCCGGCCGCGCAGGGTGTCGGGGCGTTCCGGCATGGCCGGTTCGGGGGTCTGCTCGGCCGAGTCGAGGAGTTCGAAGACGCGTTCGGCGGAGGCGACACCGGACTGCACCAGGTTGGCCATGCTGGCGACCTGGGTGAGCGGCTGGCTGAACTGCCGGGAGTACTGGATGAAGGCCTGGACGTCGCCGATGGACAGGGCGCCGCTGGCCACCCGCAGACCGCCGACGACGGCGATGAGCACGTACTGGAGGTTGCCGATGAGCATCATCGCGGGCTGGATGATGCCGGAGATGAACTGGGCCTTGAAGCTGGAGGCGTAGAGCGCCTCGTTGTGCTCGCGGAAGGTCTCGGCGGACTCCTTCTGCCGGCCGAAGACCTTGACCAGGGTGTGGCCGGTGTACATCTCCTCGATGTGCGCGTTGAGCTGTCCGGTGGAGCGCCACTGCTGGACGAACTGGGGCTGGGCGCGCTTGCCCACCCGGGTGGCGACCACGACGGACAGCGGGACGGCGATCAGCGCGATCAGCGCGAGCAGCCAGGAGATCCAGAACATCATGGCGAGCACGCCGACGACGGTGAGCAGCGAGTTGATCACCTGGCCGGTGGTCTGCTGCATGGTCTGGCTGATGTTGTCGATGTCGTTGGTGACGCGGCTGAGGACCTCGCCGCGGGGCTGCTTGTCGAAGTAGCTGAGCGGCAGCCGGGCGAGCTTGGCCTCGGTGTCCTGGCGCAGCCGGTAGCCGACGCGCTGGATGGCGCGGGCGGCGAGGCGGCCCTGGACGATGCCGAAGACGGCGGAGGCGACGTAGATGGCGAGGACCCAGAGCAGGACGCCGCCGATGGCGTCGAAGTCCATGCCCTGGCCGGGGGTGAAGTCGACCGAGGAGATCAGGTTGGCGAGGTCGCCGTCGCCGCGGGCGCGCATGGCGTCGACGATCTGCTCCTTGGAGGAGCCGGCCGGGAAGCGGGTGCTGACGACGCCGGCGAAGATGAGGTCCGTGGCGTGGCCGAGGATCTTGGGGCCGACGATGGCGGCGCCGATGCTGAGGACGCCGAGGCCGAGGACGCCGGCGATCAGGGCGCGTTCGGGGCGGAGCAGCTTGAGCAGCCGCTTGCCGGAGGTCTTGAAGTCCATGGACTTCTCGGCGCCCTGACCGCCCATGAAGCGGCCGGGTCCGGCGGGGCCGCGGCGCGCGGCGGCGGACTGGGAGTCACCGGCCGGCGCGCCGCCCGGGCCGCCCGGTCCGCCGGGCCGCCCGCCGGGTCCTCCGCCCGGCGCCTTGGCGAAGTCCGGACGTCCGCCGGGGCCGCCCGGGCCGCCCGGTGCTCCCGGTCCGCCCGGCCGTCCGCCGGGGGTGTTGCCGGACCCGGGTGCGGGCCTGTCGGGGCTGGTCACGCCGCCTCCTGCTCGGTGAGCTGGGAGAGCACGATCTCCCGGTACGTCGGGTTGCCGGCCATGAGCTCGCCGTGGGTGCCGGTGCCGACCACGGAGCCCTCGTCGAGGACGATGATCCGGTCGGCGTCGCGGATGGTGGAGACGCGCTGGGCCACGATCACGACGGTCGCCTCGGTGGTCTCGCGGGCGAGCGCCTTGCGCAGCTTGGCGTCGGTGGCGTAGTCGAGCGCGGAGAAGGAGTCGTCGAAGAGGTAGATGTCGGGCCGGCGCACCAGGGTGCGGGCGATGGCCAGGCGCTGGCGCTGGCCGCCGGAGACGTTGCCGCCGCCCTGGGCGATGGGCGCGTCGAGTCCCTCGGGGAACTTCTCGACGAACTCCTTGGCCTGCGCGATCTCCAGCGCGTGCCAGAGCTCCTCGTCGGTGGCGTCGGGCCGGCCGTAACGGAGGTTGCTGGCGACGGTGCCGGTGAACAGGTAGGGCTTCTGCGGGACGAGCCCGACGCTGTCCGAGACGGCGCCGGGGTCGAGTTCCCGGACGTCGACGCCGCCGAGCAGGACCTGGCCGGAGCTGACGTCGAAGAGCCGGGGGACGAGGCCGAGCAGGGTGGACTTGCCGCTGCCGGTGGAGCCGATGACGGCGGTGGTCTCGCCGGGGCGGGCGGTGATGTCGATGCCGCGCAGGACGGAGGCCTCGGCCCCGGGGTAGCGGAAGTCGACCTCGCGCAGTTCGAGGTGGCCGCGGCGCAGCACCTCGGTGACGGGGTCGGTGGGCGGTACGACGCTGGAGTCGGTGCCGAGCACTTCCTGGATGCGTTCGGCGCAGACCTCGGCGCGCGGCACCATCATGAACATGAAGGTGGCCATCATGACGCTCATCAGGATCTGCAGCAGGTAGGAGAGGAACGCGGTGAGCGCGCCGATCTCCATGTCGCCGCTGTTGATCCGGTGGGCGCCGAACCACAGGACGGCGACGCTGGAGACGTTGACGACCAGCATCACGCTCGGGAAGAGGTAGGCCATCAGCTTGCCGACCTGCAGCGAGACGCCGGTGAGGTCCTCGTTGGCGTCGGCGAAGCGGTTCTGCTCGTGGTCGTCCTTGACGAAGGCGCGGATCACCCGGATGCCGGTGATCTGCTCGCGCAGCACCCGGTTCACGGTGTCGATCTTCTCCTGCATGCTGCGGAAGCGCGGGCGGAGCTGGCGCACGAGCACGGCGACCACGACCGCGAGGGCGGGGACGACGGCCAGCAGCAGGCCGGAGAGCGGCACGTCCTGGTTGAGGGCCATGATGATGCCGCCGACGCACATGATCGGTGCCGCGACCATCATGGTGAACGACATCAGGACCAGCATCTGGACCTGCTGGACGTCGTTGGTGGTGCGGGTGATCAGGGACGGGGCGCCGAACTGGCCGACCTCGCGGGCGGAGAAGCCCTGCACGCGGTCGAAGACGGCGGCGCGGATGTCGCGGCCGACGGCCATGGCGGTGCGGGCCCCGTAGTAGACGGCGCAGATCGAGCAGAGGGTCTGGAGGACGGTGACGCCGATCATCACGGCGCCCACCTGCAGGATGTAGCCGGTGTCTCCCTTGATCACGCCGCTGTCGATGATGTCGGCGTTGAGCGTGGGCAGGTAGAGCAGCCCGAGGGTGGACACCAGCTGGAGCAGCACCAGCAGGGTGATCGGTCGGGAATAGGGGCGGAGATACGCCCTTAGCAGTCTGATCAGCACTGGCTCACTCTTGTCGTCGGCGGCGGCTTTGGCATCCCAATTCTCGTTGTTCGGAGGGCTCGTACAGCCGATTCCGGGCAAGCGAGCCGGATCTTTGTCCGGCTCTTTGCCGAACGTTCCGGGCGGCGGGGTGGTGCCGTGCACCGATGGTTCGGGAGGGTGCCAGCTCGGCCCGCCCTCTTACGGAATGACCGGTTTCCCCCTAGGCTGCTGACAGCCCTCTTGTTACTCACTGGTACCGGCCCGGTTTGCGTCAGGCGGGCCGGCGACCGCCCCCACGGCCGCCGCGCGTCCCGTCCGCGGTGCCGGTCCCAGCCGCAGACCCGTCCCTCCACGTCCATCGGACGGCCACCCGCCCCCGGAGGTCCTCGTTGAGTTCCGCGCAGTCCCTGATCGACTCCGGCCGTCCCGACCTCGTCGCCGGGCGCCCGACCTCCGTCGCCCATCTGTTCCAGGAGCGGGTCGCGCTGACCCCCGGCGGTGAGGCCTACCGCTACCCGGTGCCGGTGGACGAGCACGCGGCGGACAGCACCCCCGGCGCCGAGCAGTGGCGGTCGCTGACCTGGGCGCAGGCCGCGACCCGGGTGTACGCGGTGGCGGCGGGTCTGCTGTCGCTGGGCATCGAGGCCGAGGACCGGGTCGCGCTGGCCTCCTCCACCCGGCTGGAGTGGGTCCTGGCCGACCTCGGCAACATGTGCGCGGGCGCGGCCACCACGGCCGTCTACCCGAGCACCAATGCCGACGAGACCGCGTTCATCCTCTCCGACTCCGGCTCCCGGGCGATGTTCGCCGAGAACACCGCCCAGCTGGACAAGGTGGTCGCGGAGCTGGACCGGCTGCCCGCGCTGGAGACGGTGGTGCTCTTCGACGCGCCCGACGGGCCGCCGGAGGCCGGCCGGCTGAGGGTGCTCTCCTTCGCCGAGCTGGAGGTGCTCGGCACCGAGCACCTGGCCGCGCACCCGGACGCGGTCGAGAAGGCGGTCGCCGCGCTCGACAAGGAGCAGCTGGCGACCCTGATCTACACCTCCGGCACCACCGGCCGCCCCAAGGGCGTGCGGCTGGTGCACGACTGCTGGGCGTACGAGGGGCGGGCCCAGGAGGCCAGCGGGCTGCTGGCCTCCGACGACGTGCAGTTCATGTGGCTGCCGCTGTCGCACGTGTTCGGCAAGACCCTGATCTCGGGGCAGATCGCCACCGGCCACGTGATGGCGCTGGACGGCCGGGTGGACCGGATCATCCACAACCTGCCGGTGATCCGGCCGACCGTGATGGCCTCGGCGCCGCGGATCTTCGAGAAGGTCTACAACGGCATCGCCGGCAAGGCCAGGGCCGAGGGCGGCGCCAAGTACAAGATCTTCCTGTGGGCGGCCGGCACGGCCCGCGCCCACGCCCGCGCGGTGCAGGAGAGCCGGGTGGCGACCGGGGTCGGCACCGCCCCGCTGGGGCTGCGGCTGAAGCACGCGCTCGCCGACCGGCTGGTGTACTCGAAGATCCGGGCCGCGTTCGGCGGCCGGCTGCGCGGGGCGGTGTCCGGCAGTGCCGCGCTGGCGCCCGAGATCGGCTACTTCTTCGTCGGCGCGGGTGTGCCGATCCTGGAGGGTTACGGCCTGTCCGAGACCAGCGCCGGGTCCTGCGTCAACCGGGCCGAGGACATCCGGGTCGGCACGGTGGGCCGTCCGCTGCCGGGCACCGAGGTGCGGATCGCCGAGGACGGCGAGATCCTGCTGCGCGGTCCCGGGGTGATGCGCGGCTACCACAACCTGCCGGAGAAGACCGCCGAGGTGCTGGAGTCGGACGGCTGGTTCCACACCGAGGACATCGGCGAGCTGTCCCCGGACGGCTTCCTGCGGATCACCGACCGCAAGAAGGACCTGTTCAAGACCTCCGGCGGCAAGTACGTCGCGCCGAGCGAGGTGGAGGGCAAGTTCAAGGCGGTCTGCCCGTTCGTCAGCAACATCCTGGTGATCGGCAACGGCCGCAACTTCTGCACCGCGCTGATCGGCCTGGACGAGGCCGTGATCATGCCGTGGGCCGCCGAGCACGGAATGGCCGGAAGCTCGTACGCCGAGGTGACGGCCGACCCGCGGACCCACGAGCTGATCGAGGGCTTCGTCCGGCGGCTGAACGGCTCGCTGCAGCGCTGGCAGACGATCAAGCGGTTCCACCTGCTGCCGCGCGACCTGGACGTCGAGCACGGCGAGCTCACCCCGAGCCTGAAGATCAAGCGCCCGGTGGTCGAGCGGACCTACGCGGACGCGGTCACCGCGATGTACGCGGGCGCCAACGAGGCCTGAGCCCGGCCCGGCTGCGCCGCGTGCTCACGCCGTCCCGTACGGCCCGGGGGGATCACTCCGGCCGTACGGGACAATGGGGTCATGCCCTCCGCACTCCCCGACGGTGAACCGGTACCGTCCGACGGCTCCCTGCCCGCGCACGCCCTCGACGGGCTGGGCTCGCGTCCGTTCGGCTTCTACCTGCACGTGCCGTACTGCGCCAGCCGCTGCGGCTACTGCGACTTCAACACCTACACCGCAACCGAGCTGCGCTCCTCCGGCACGGTCGCCTCCCAGGAGACCTACGCGGACAACGTGGTCGCCGAGGTCCGGCTGGCCCGACGGGTGCTCGGCGACGCCGCCCCGCCGGTGCGCACCGTCTTCCTGGGCGGCGGCACCCCGACCCTGCTGCCCGCCCGCGACCTGGTGCGGATGCTCGCCGCGATCCGCGAGGAGTTCGGGCTCGCCGAGGGGGCCGAGGTCACCACCGAGGCGAACCCGGAGTCCGTGGACCCGGCGTACCTGGCGGAGCTGCGCGAGGGCGGCTACAACCGGATCTCCTTCGGCATGCAGTCGGCCCGCCCGCACGTGCTGCAGCTGCTCGACCGCCACCACACCCCCGGCCGCCCCGAGGCCTGCGTCGCCGAGGCGCGCGCGGCGGGCTTCGAGCACGTCAACCTCGACCTCATCTACGGCACCCCCGGCGAGTCCGACGACGACTGGCGGGCCTCCCTGGCCGCCGCGATCGGCGCGGGCCCGGACCACGTCTCCGCCTACTCGCTGATCGTCGAGGAGGGCACCCGGCTGGCCGCCCGGGTCGGGCGCGGCGAACTGCCGATGATCGACGACGACGTGCACGCCGACCGCTACCTGATCGCCGAGGAGGCGCTGACCGCGGCCGGCTACTCCTGGTACGAGGTCTCCAACTGGTCCACCACCCCCGAGGGCCGCTGCCGCCACAACGAGCTGTACTGGACCGGCGGCGACTGGTGGGGCGCCGGCCCCGGCGCGCACAGCCACGTCGGCGGCGTCCGCTGGTGGAACGCCAAGCACCCCGCCGCCTACGCCCGCGCCCTCGCCGAGGGCCGCACCCCCGCCCAGGGCCGCGAACGCCTGGCCGCCGAGGACCGCCGGGTCGAGCGGATCCTGCTGGAGCTGCGTCTGGCCGAGGGCATCCCGCTGGACCTGCTCACGGAGACCGGTCTGAAGGCCGCCCGGCAGCACCTGGCCGACGGCCTCCTCGCCCCGGAGCCCTGGGCCGACGGCCGCGCCGCCCTCACCCTCCGGGGCCGCCTGCTGGCCGACGGGGTGGTACGTGACCTGGTGGACTGAGCCGCGATAGCTTTTCTCCGTGACGACCGACACACACAGGGCGATGACCTTCTTCGAAGGGCTGGAGGCTCCGGAGGGGTGGAGAGCCGAACTCGTCCGGGGCGAGATCGTGCTGAGCATGAGCTCGGACCTGACCGCCAACCTCATCGTCGAATCCGTTCGGGACCGGATTCCGCATCGTCGCTGGCACAGCGTGACCACACAGGACGTCAGCATCCCGGGGCGGGTGAGTGAGCTGCAGCCGGACCTGGTGGTCTGGGCGCGAGGCGCCGCGGAGGTCCGGGGGCGTGCGATCCCCGCTCCGGCGGTGACACTGGTGGTCGAGGTCGTGTCGAGGACCAGCGTGCTGCGCGACTACCGGACCAAACGGGAGCTCTACGCCGAGGGCACCGTGCCCGCCTACCTGATCGTCGACCCGGTCAAGGGTGTCTGCGTCCTGCTCACCGAACCGACCGTGGCCGCCGCCTCCGGACCCCCGGACTACGTGGCCGAGCGGACCACCAGGTTCGGCGAGCCGATCCCGTTGGACCTGCTCGGCATCACGCTCGACACCACGGAGTTCCAGCCCTGCTCCTGACCCGGCCGGGGCCCGGCACTACTGGTCGATCCGACGGACGGGCTGCCCGGTCAACCGGGCCATCGTCTCGAAGTCGGCGTCCTGGTGCAGCACCGTGAGCTTGTGGCGGGCGGCGGTGACGGCGACCAGCAGGTCCACCGGACTCGCGCACTGGTGGGCACCCGACTGGGCGAGCCGTTCCTGCAGTTCGGCGGCGTCCTGCCAGGCGCTGTCGTGCAGGTGCTGGTACGGGAAGAGCTCCCGCAGCAGGCCGGTCGCCTCGAAGTACGCGGCTCGGCCGCCCACCGCACGCAGATACTCCTGGCGTACCGGTTCGCAGAGCAGTACCAGTCCCGCCGTCACCGCCTCGTCCCAGGCCGCTCCGGTCCGGCCGCGCATCAGCCGGACCAGCGCGCTGGTGTCGATCAGGAACTCCTCGGTCACGCGGCCGGCCTTCCGGACGCGCCCGAAATGTCGTCGGGGTAGCCGATGACCGAGAAGTCGATCTCGCCCTCGGCGACCATCTCCCGCATCCGGGCCAGCGCCGCGGTCCGGCGCCGGCGGTCCGCTATCTCCCGCAGGGCGGCGTTGACGGTGTCCTTCTTGGTGGTGGTGCCGAGGTAGCGGGCGGCATCGGCCAGTGCCTCGTCATCCAGGTCGATCACGGTGCGGGACATGGTGACCTCCAGCGGCGTATATCCGGTTGGAGAAAAGGATATACGCCGGGGTGTCACTCCGGCAGGGCCACGAAGTCGATCAGCTCCTCGACCCGGCCCAGCAGCTCGGGCTCCAGGTCCTTGAAGGAGTTCACCTTCGACAGGATGCGCTTCCACGCCGCCGGGGTGTCCTCGGGCCAGCCCAGACGGCGGCAGGTGCCGGTCTTCCAGTCCTCGCCCCTCGGGACCGCGGGCCAGGCCGGGATGCCGACGGAGGAGGGCTTCACGGCCTGCCAGACGTCGATGTAGGGGTGGCCGACGACCAGGACGTGCGGGCCGGTGACCCGGGCGGCGATGCGGTGCTCCTTGGTGCCCGGGAGCAGGTGGTCGACCAGCACGCCGAGGCGGCGCTCCGGGCCGGGGGCGAACTCGGCGACGATCGCGGGCAGGTCGTCGACGCCCTCCAGGTACTCGACGACCACGCCCTCGATCCGCAGGTCGTCGCCCCAGACCCGTTCCACCAGCTCGGCGTCGTGCCGGCCCTCGACGTAGATCCGCGACTCGCGGGCGACCCGGGCCCGGGCGCCGGGGACGGCGACCGAGCCGGAGGCGGTGCGCGCGGGGGTGCGGGCCGGGGCGGGGCCCGAGGGGCGGACCAGGGTGACCGTCCGGCCCTCCAGCAGGAAGCCGCGGGGGACCAGCGGGAACACCCGGTGCTTGCCGAACCGGTCCTCCAGGGTGACGGTGTGGCCCTCGGCGGTCTTCTCGCAGCGCACCACCGCCCCGCAGAAGCCGGATGCGGCCTCCTCGACCACGAGGTCCCGTTCGGCGGGCACTTCGGGGGCGGGCGCCTGCTTCTTCCACGGCGGGGTCAGGTCGGGTCCGTACTGGCGGCTGCGCATTCCCCGGAGTCTATTTCCCGGAGCCCACGGGCCGTCAGCCGGTGAACGGCGAGTTCACCACCAGCAGCTCGGCGATCCGCGCGCGCAGGGCGGCGGAGTGCGGCAGCGGCACCGGCGCGCCGCCGCGCTCCGTGCGCACGCCCCGGTCGGCGAGCACGTAGACGGCCCGCAGGGTGCGCAGGGTGTTGGAGACGACGGCGGGCACGGCGCCGGTGGTCGCGGAGGGCCGGCGCGGCGGCTGGGCGGCGATCGGGTCGAGCCAGCCGAGGGCCTGGCGCTCGGTCAGCTCCGGGCGGGTGAGGATCTGGGCGACGGCGCGGCCGAGCCGGTCGTCCTCCATGGCGTCCAGCACGTGGTCGGTGGGGGCGAGCAGCCGGGCGGCGACGAGGTCCAGCAGCGGGGTCGGGTCGGCGAGCAGCGGGCCGCGGCCGAGGGCGGCCAGGTAGTCGGCGCCGTGCGCCACCGCGTGCAGCCAGCCGAGTTCCGGGTCGAAGCCGCGCAGGTCGCTCTCGCCGGTGTACCAGCGGGCGAAGGCGTCCAGCCAGGCCGGGCGGTGGGTGCCGAGGTCGGCGAGGTCGGCGAGGATCAGCGGGGCGAAGGTGCGGGCCTGGATCTCGGGGCCGGTGAGGCGTTCGGCCATCTCGTCGCCGAGCGCGAGGCGCTCGGCGGGGGTGAGCTGCGGTACCCAGCGGCACAACTGCTCGTAGGCGAGGCTGTCGCGGACGTGCGGGTCGGGCGAGCGCAGTGCGGCGCTGACGGCGGCGAGGGTGTCGGGGGTGGGGGCGGCGGATTCGAGAGCGGTCCAGTTGATCACGGGCGGACCCTAGGGGCGGGGGCGCCGGTGGGCCACCGGATTTCCGGGCCCGGGGGCGGCACCGCCGGCCCGGTGGCCCCCCGGTTCACAGGCCCGGCGCGCCCCAGACCGGGAACCAGCGGGTGAGGTCCTTCTCCAGCCGCAGGTCGTTGCCGAGCATCGCGTTGACCTCCAGCTCCAGCGGGTTGTCGCGCTTCTCGCCGCCGCCGGGCATCGGTGCGAACGGGTAGAAGGTGCCGCGTTTGTACAGGTAGACGAGGGCGAGCGGCCGCCGCCCGTCGGCGTCGCGGAAGCCGACCAGGGAGCAGAGCAGCTGGGGGCCGAAGCCGTGCGCCTCGAGTTCGCTGTTGACCGCGTGCAGGTCGTTGACCAGTGCGGGCAGTTCGCCGGGTTCGTGCCGGGCGAGCAGCCAGGAGTAGCCGTAGGAGTCCCGGGAGGCCTCGACGGGGACGCCGCCGCGTTCGGTGTCGGCGTCGAGCAGGGCCCGGACCTGCCGTTCGACCTCGTCGAAGGCGCCGCCCTCGACGGAGGCGAAGCAGACCGAGCCGAGTCCGGTGGGCCGGAAGCCGGCCGCGGCCTCCAGGGTGAGGGCGGCGGACGGTACGCCGAACAGCTGGTCGAGGTCGGGCTTGACGGGCTTGGTGCGGCCGAACAGCGTGTCCAGGATGCCCACGGCGGTCCTTCCGGTCGGAGAACGGTGCGGTGCGGTGCGGTGCGGGGAGGGATGGGAGCGGCGCGGGCGACGGGCGGCTCAGCGGCCGAGGTCGGAGGAGATCTTCGCCAGCTGGGCCAGTCGCTGCTCCAGCGACGGGTGGGTGGAGAACAGCTGGGTGGCGGCCTCCCGGGCGCTGAGGGCCGGCGCGAAGTAGAACGCGTTGTAGGCCTGCGACTGGCGCAGGTCCCGGGTCGGGATGGCGGCGATCTGGCCGGTCACCTTGGTGAGCGCCGAGGCGAGCGCGCTGGGCCGCCCGGTGAGCTGGGCGGCGGCCCGGTCGGCGGCCAGCTCCCGGTAGCGGGAGAGCAGCCGGGTCAGCAGGAAGCTGATCGCGTAGACGGCGATCGACACCAGCGGGATCACCAGGGCGGCGATCGCGGCGTTGGAGTCGTTGTTGTTGCGCCCGCCGCCCATGAAGCCGCCGTACACGGCGATCCGGGTCATCGCGCCGGCCAGTACGCCCAGGAAGCCGGCCACCGTCATCACGGCGACGTCGCGGTGGGCGACGTGGGACAGCTCGTGGGCGAGCACGCCCTCCAGCTCCTCGGGTTCCAGCCGGCGCAGCAGGCCGGTGGTCACGCAGACCACCGCGTTCTGCGGGTTGCGGCCGGTGGCGAAGGCGTTCGGCATGTCGTTGTCGGCGACCGCCACCCGGGGTTTGGGCATGTCGGCGAGCGCGCAGAGCCGGTCGACGGCGCCGTGCAGCTGCGGGTACTGCTCCGGGGTGACCCGGTGGGCACCCATCGCCCGTTCGGTGATGCGGTCGCTGAACCAGAACTGGGCGACGAACAGGCCGCCCGAGATCAGCACGACGATCGGCCAGGCGCCGCGCAGCAGCACGATCAGCAGACCGGTGAATCCCACGTACAGCAGCCCGATCAGGAACATCGTCCCCACCATGCGGCCGGTCAGGCCGCGGTCGGGGGCGAAGCGGGTGTGCTGGCCCGAGCTCGACATCTCTGCTCCTCCGTTCGCCGTCCGCTTCCGATGCTGCCACCGGGCGGGCCCCGCGGCATCACCCGCGCGCCGCGGACTGCGGGCAGGATCACCCCGGCCGGGCCGTTCCTGCCGTCGGACCCGGGCCTTACACTGGCAGGTACGGTTCTGGCACTCGTGTGTTCAGAGTGCCAAGGCCCGGCCCCTCGGGGTCGGACCGGACAGCTCGAACACGGACACATGCCACGACGGTGTGTCACAACGGACAACGCGTGAAGACGGAGGTGCGTGCCCATGGCCGGTGAGGTCCGCCAGCTCGACGACCGCAAACTCGCGGTGCTTCGCGCGATCGTCCAGGACTACGTGGGCACCGAGGAGCCGGTCGGCTCCAAGGCCCTGGTCGAGCGGCACAACCTCGGGGTCTCCCCGGCGACCGTCCGCAACGACATGGCGGCGCTGGAGGAGGAGGGGTACATCCACCAGCCGCACACCAGCGCCGGGCGGATCCCCACCGACAAGGGCTACCGGCTGTTCGTCGACAAGCTGGCCGAGGTCAAGCCGATGAGCGCGCCCGAGCGGCGGGCGATCCGGCACTTCCTCGACGGCGCGGTGGACCTCGACGACGTGGTCGCCCGCACGGTGCGGCTGCTCGCCCAGCTGACCCGCCAGGTCGCGGTGGTGCAGTACCCCTCGCTGAGCCGCTCCACGGTGCGGCACATCGAGCTGGTGGCGCTGGCCCCGGCCAAGGTGATGCTGGTGCTGATCATGAACACCGGCCGCGTCGAGCAGCGGTTGGTGGACTGCCCGGGTACGGTCGGCGAGACCGTGCTGGCGGACCTCCGGGGCCGGATCAACGCCCGGGCCGCCGGACAGCGGCTCCCGGACGTCCCGGGGCTGCTGGAGGAGCTGCCCGCGCAGTTCGAGGCGGCCGACCGGCCGACCGTGTCCACGGTGCTGGCGACGCTCTTCGAGACCCTCGCCGAGCAGCGCGAGGAGCGGATCATGCTGGCCGGCACGGCCAATCTGACCCGCTTCGGCCACGACTTCCCGCTGACCATCCAGCCGGTGCTGGAGGCACTGGAGGAGCAGGTCGTCCTGCTCCGCCTCCTGGGTGAGACCGCGGACGCCGGGATGACGGTCCGGATCGGGCGGGAGAACGCCTACGAAGGGCTGAATTCCACCTCGGTCGTCTCGGTCGGTTACGGTTCGGGCGACGAGAGCGTGGCCAAACTGGGGGTGATCGGTCCGACCCGGATGGACTACCCGGGCACAATGGGGGCGGTGCGAGCGGTGGCACGGTACGTGGGCCAGATTCTGGCCGAGTCGTAGGAACGGTCGTCGTCGGACAGCTGACGGCGCCCGAAGTCGCAAGCACTCACACAGGCGGAACAAGCGGAGCATTTGGTGGCCACGGACTACTACGCGGTACTCGGCGTCCGACGGGATGCGGGGCAGGACGAGATCAAGAAGGCGTTCCGGCGCCTGGCACGCGAACTGCACCCGGACGTCAACCCGGACCCGAAGACGCAGGAGCGGTTCAAGGAGATCAACGCCGCCTACGAGGTGCTCTCCGACCCGCAGAAGCGCCAGGTCTACGACCTCGGCGGCGACCCGCTCTCGCCGAACGGCGGGGGCGGCGCGGGCGGCTTCGGCGCGGGCGCGGCGGGCTTCGGCTTCTCCGACATCATGGACGCCTTCTTCGGCGCCGCCTCCGGCCAGCGCGGACCGCGCTCCCGGACCAGGCGCGGCCAGGACGCCATGATCCGGCTGGAGATCACCCTGGAGGAGGCCGCGTTCGGCACCACCAAGGAACTCCAGGTCGACACCGCCGTCACCTGCACCACCTGCAGCGGCGAGGGCGCCGCGCCCGGCACCTCCGCGCAGACCTGCGACATGTGCCGCGGCAAGGGCGAGGTCTCCCAGGTCACCCGGTCCTTCCTGGGCCAGGTCATGACCTCGCGCCCCTGCCCGCAGTGCCAGGGCTTCGGCACCGTCGTGCCGACCCCGTGCCCGGAGTGCGCCGGCGACGGCCGGGTCCGCGCCCGGCGCACCCTGACCGTCAAGATCCCGGCCGGGGTCGACAACGGCACCCGGATCCAGCTGGCCGGCGAGGGCGAGGTCGGCCCCGGCGGCGGCCCGGCCGGCGACCTCTACGTCGAGATCGCCGAGACCAGCCACCCGACCTTCCAGCGGCGCGGCGACGACCTGCACTGCACGGTCACCATCCCGATGACGGCGGCCTCGCTCGGCACCCAGGTGCCGCTGCAGACCCTGGACGGGATCGAGGAGGTCGACATCCGGCCCGGCACCCAGTCCGGCCAGTCGATCCCGCTGCACGGCCGCGGCATCACCCACCTGCGCGGCGGCGGCCGCGGTGACCTGATAGTGCATGTCGAGGTGCAGACGCCCACCAAGCTCGACGCCGAGCAGGAGGAGCTGCTGCGCCGCCTGGCGGTGCTGCGCGGCGAGGAGCGGCCGTCCGGCCAGTTCGCGCCCGGGCAGCAGGGGCTGTTCTCCCGGCTGAAGGACGCCTTCAACGGCCGGTAGCCGTCCCGCGCGGGGGTGCCGAGGCTTCCTCGGCACCCTTTTCGCGTTCCCGTTCCCGTTCCCACCCCGGAGGTTCCCCGCATGACCGCGCCCGTGTTCTTCGCCGACCCCGAGCGGATCGCCGCCGCCGCGCCGGGCGCGACGGTGCGCCTGGACGGGCCGGAGGGCCGGCACGCGGCCGCGGTGAAGCGGCTGGAGCCGGGCGAGGCGGTCACCCTGACGGACGGCCTCGGCCTCGGCGCGGACGGCACCGTCGCGGCGGTGCACGGCAAGGACGCGATCGACGTGGCGGTGACGGCCGTGCGCCGGGAGCCGGAGCCGTCGCCGCGGATCGTCGTCGTCCAGGCGCTGCCCAAGGGCGACCGGGGCGAGCTGGCGGTGGAGACCATGACCGAGGTCGGCGTGGACGTGGTGATCCCCTGGGCGGCCTCGCGCTGCATCACCCAGTGGAAGGGCGAGCGCGGCGCCAAGGCGCTCGCCAAGTGGCGGGCCACCGCGCGCGAGGCCGGCAAGCAGTCCCGGCGGCTGCGCTTCCCCGTCGTCCGCGACGTGATGACGACCCGGCAGCTGGCCCCGGTGCTGCTCGGCGCCGCGTTCGCCGCGGTGCTGCACGAGGAGGGCTCCGAGCCGCTGGCCGGGGCGGTCCTGCCGGACACCGGGGACCTGGTGCTGGTGGTCGGCCCGGAGGGCGGCGTCTCCCCGGAGGAGCTGGCCGCCTTCGCCGAGGACGGCGCGAAGCCGTTCCGGCTGGGCCCCTCGGTGCTGCGCACCTCCACGGCCGGGGTCGCGGCCGGCGCGCTGCTGCTGGGCCGCACCGGCCGCTGGGCCTGACGGCCGCCGCCGGGCCGTACGGGCCGCCGGGCCCGGCACCGGCGGCCGGGCCCGGGACCGGCGTCCCCCGTGGGGGTTCGCGGACCGCGAACTGCGGGCGCGCCGCGCTCCCGCCTGCCTAGGGTGGCGAGCGTGAGCGAACCCGAGAGCACCCCCGAGGGCGCCTACCTGCGCCACCCGCACCTGCACGGCGACCTGATCACCTTCGTGGCCGAGAACGACGTGTGGCTCGCCCCGCTGGACGGCGGCCGGGCCTGGCGGCTGACCGCCGACCACCGTCCGGTCCGCAGACCGATGTTCTCCCCGGACGGCCGCCACGTCGCCTTCACCTCCACCCGGGACGGCGCCCCGGAGGTGCACGTGGCCCCGGTGGAAGGCGGGCCGTCCCGGCGGCTGACCCACTGGGGCGACGCGCAGACCCAGCTGCGCGGCTGGACCGCCGACGGCCGGCCGATCGCCACCACCGCCACCGGGCAGGCCTCGCTGCGCCGCACCTGGGCGCGGGCGGTGCCGCTGGACGGCGGCGAGGCGGCCCGGCTGCCGTACGGCCCGGTCGGCGGGCTGGCCTTCGAGCCCGGCGGCGACCGGGTGCTGCTGGTCTCCGCCTACGCCACCGAGCCGGCCTGGTGGAAGCGCTACCGGGGCGGCCGGACCGGCCGGCTGTGGATCGGCACCGACCGCTTCGAGCGCGTCCACGAGGACCTGGCCGGGCACATCGAGTCGCCGCTGTGGGTGGGCGGGCGGATCGCCTTCCTCTCCGACCACGAGGGTGTCGGCGCGCTCTACTCCAGCCTCCCGGACGGCTCCGACCTGCGCCGGCACGGCATCTCCCCGGAGGGCTTCTACGCCCGCACCGCCACCACCGACGGGAGCCGGGTGGTCTGGCACAGCGCCGGCGACCTGTGGCTGCTGGAGGACCTCGACGGCGCCGAGCCGCGCCGCCTGGACGTCCGCCCGGCCGGCCCGCGCACCGGCCGCCGCCCCCGCCCGGTGTCCGCCGCGCACTGGCTGGAGGGTGCCGCCCCGGACCGCACCGGGCGGGCCGGGGCCGTGGTGGTGCGCGGCTCCGTGCACTGGCTGACCCACCGGGAGGGACCGGCCCGGGTGCTGGACGAGACGCCGGGCGTCCGCGGCCGGCTGGCCCGGGTGGTGCCGGGACCGGCCGGTGAGGACGCCGCCCAGGGCGTGGTCTGGGTGACCGACGCCGAGGGCGAGGACGCGATCGAGTACGCCCCCGCGGTGCTCGGCGCCGAGCGCCGCCGGCTCGCCGCCGGGCAGCTGGGCCGGGTCCGCTCGCTGCTGGTCTCCCCGGACGGCAAGCAGCTCGCGGTCGGCGCGCACGACGGCCGGGTCCTGCTGGTCGGCCTGGCCGACGGCGCCGTGCACGAGCTGGCGCACAGCACCGACGGCGAGGTCTCCGGGCTGGCGTTCAGCCCGGACTCGGCCTGGCTGGCCTGGTCGCAGCCGACCCTCGGGGCGTGGTCGCTGCGCCGGATCGTGCTGGCCAACCTGGCCACCCGGACGGTCTCCGAGGCGACCCCGGAGCGGTTCGTCGACACCTCCCCGGCGTTCACCGCGGACGGCCGGCACCTGGCGTTCCTGTCGGTGCGCAGCTTCGACCCGGTGTACGACTCGCACGTCTTCGACCTGTCGTTCCCCAACGGCTGCCGCCCGTACCTGATCACGCTGGCCGCCGACACGCCGTCGCCGTTCGGGCCGCGCCGGGCGGGCCGGACGGCCGGCGGGGAGGAGGACGAGTCGAAGGGCCGCCGGGCGGACGGCGAGGAGGGCGCGGCCGACGTGCCGCCGGCGACCCGGGTCGACCTGGACGGCATCGCCGACCGGATCGTGCCGTTCCCGGTGGAGGGCGGCCGCTTCGGCGTCCTGCGGGCGGCCAAGGACGGCGTGCTGTGGACCAGGCTGCCGCTGGTCGGCGAGCTGGGCGACGAGGCCGCCTCGCTGGAGGACGAGCGCCCGCGGCCGACCCTGGAGCGGTTCGACTTCCGCAAGCGCCGGGCGGAGCAGCTGGTGGACGGCCTGGACGCGTTCGCGGTGAGCGGCGACGGCACCCGGCTCGCCGTGCTGGACGAGGGCGAGCTGCGGATCGTGCCCGCCGACCACAAGGCGTCCGGCGAGGACGACGAGGTCGACGTCGACCTGGACCGGCTGCGGGTGACGGTCGACCCGGCGGCCGAGTGGCGGCAGATGTACGACGAGAACGGCCGGCTGATGCGGGACAACTTCTGGCGTCCCGACCTCGGCGGGGTGGACTGGGCCGGGGTGCTGGCCCGCTACCGGCCGCTGGTGGAGCGGCTCGGCTCGCACGACGACCTGGTGGACCTGCTCTGGGAGGTGCACGGCGAGCTGGGCACCTCCCACGCGTACGTGGTGGCGCACGGGGTGCACACCGAGCCGGCCCGCCGGCAGGGCCTGCTCGGCGCGGACCTGGTCAGGGACGGCGAGGTGTGGCGGGTCGCGCGGATCCTGCCGGGGGAGTCCTCCGACCCCCGGGCGCACTCGCCGCTGGCCGCCCCGGGCGCGGCGGTCCGGCCCGGGGACGCGGTGCTGGCGGTCAACGGCCGTCCGGTGGACCCGGTGACCGGCCCGGCGCCCCTGCTGGCCGGCACCGCCGGGCAGCCGGTCGAACTGACGGTGGCCGGCAAGGACGGCACCGACCAGCGGTACCCGGTGGTCGTCCCGCTCGCCGACGACGAGGCGCTGCGCTACCACGACTGGGTGGCCGGGCGGCGGGCCGTCGTCCGGGAGCTGTCCGACGGCCGGCTCGGCTATCTGCACATCCCCGACATGCAGACCACCGGCTGGGCGCAGATCCACCGCGACCTGCGCTCGGAGATGGCCAGGGAGGGCGTGGTCGTCGACATCCGGGGCAACCGGGGCGGGCACACCTCGCAGCTGGTGGTGGAGAAGCTGGCGCGGCGGATCGTCGGCTGGGGCGTGGGCAGGGACGTCGCCAATCCCGCGCCGTACCCGGAGGACGCGCCGCGCGGTCCGGTCGTCGCCCTGGCGGACGAGTACTCGGGCTCGGACGGCGACATCGTCAACGCGGCGATCCAGGCGCTGGGCATCGGCCCGGTCGTCGGCACCCGCACCTGGGGCGGGGTGATCGGCATCGACAGCCGCTACTCGCTGGTGGACGGGACCCTGGTGACCCAGCCCAAGTACGCGTTCTGGTCGGAGCGGCTCGGCTGGGGCCTGGAGAACCACGGGGTGGACCCGGACGTGGAGGTGCCGTTCCCGCCGCACGCCTGGGCGGCGGGCGAGGACCCGCAGCTCGCCGAGGGGGTGCGGATCGCGCTGGCGGCGCTCGCCGAGCAGCCGGCCAGGACCCCGCCGGCGCTGCCCTGGGAGCGGTAGCGGCGGTCCGGCGCCGCTGGGAGGACGGACCGCTGTCCGTCCTCCCACCGCCGGGGCGGCCGTCGCCGCGCGTACCGCGGGGGCAGCGCCCGCGCGAGTACCGGCGGGCGGCGGCGGGGCTCGGCTAGCATGCCGCCGTACGCTCCCACCAGACCAGCACCAGCATCCCGCGAGGAGATCCCGATGGCCGGCGAGGCGCAGCCCGACTGCCTGTTCTGCAAGATCGTGGCGGGCGAGATCCCGGCCACCGTGGTCCGCAGGACCGACCGGACCCTCGCCTTCCGCGACATCGCCCCGAAGGCCCCGGTGCACGTCCTGGTGATCCCGCACGCCCACTACCCGAACGCGGCCGCGCTGGCCGACGCGGAGCCCGATGTCGCCGGCGAGCTGCTCGCCGAGGCGGGCCGGGTCGCCGCGGACGAGGGCCTCGAGGACTACCGGCTGATCTTCAACACCGGCGCGGGCGCGGGCCAGACCGTCTTCCACGCCCACGTCCACGTGCTCGGCGGCACGTCGATGACCGAGCGCATGGTCTAGTCGGTGTCCCAGCGCGAACTCGTCGTCCTCGGGACCGCCAGCCAGGTCCCGACCCGGCACCGCAACCACAACGGCTACCTGCTGCGCTGGGACGGCGAGGGCCTGCTGTTCGACCCCGGCGAGGGGACCCAGCGGCAGATGCTGCGCGCCGGGGTCTCGGCCACCCAGCTCACCCGGATCGCCGTCA
Source organism: Kitasatospora sp. NPDC089913 (assembly GCF_044748625.1). Taxonomy (NCBI): domain Bacteria; kingdom Bacillati; phylum Actinomycetota; class Actinomycetes; order Kitasatosporales; family Streptomycetaceae; genus Kitasatospora; species Kitasatospora sp. NPDC089913. Next base: position 145,442 of record NZ_JBIVGI010000001.1, read on the forward strand.
CGCACTTCCACGGCGACCACAGCCTGGGCCTGGCCGGGGTGATCCAGCGGATCAACCTGGACCGGGTCCCGCACCCGGTGGACATCTACTTCCCGGCCTCCGGCGAGGTGTACTTCGAGCGGCTGCGGCACGCCACCGCCTTCCACGAGACGGCGGTGCTGCGGCCCCGTCCGATCGAGGAACCGGGCCCGCTGCCCGTGCCGGGCGCCCGCTTCGCGCTGGAGGCGGTCCGGCTCTCGCACCCGGTCGAGTCCTTCGGCTACCGGCTGAGCGAGCCGGACGGCCGCCGGCTGGTGCCCGAACGGCTGGCCGCCCTGGGCATCGCCGGCCCCGACACCGGTCGGCTCCAGCACCGGGGCGAGATCGAGGCGGACGGCCGGCGGGTCACCCTGGAGGAGGTCAGCGAGCCACGGCCCGGGCAGCGGTTCGCCTTCGTCATGGACACCCGGCTCTGCGAGGGCGTGTACGAGCTCGCCGAGCGCGCCGACCTGCTGGTCGTCGAGGCCACCTTCTCCGACGCGGACGCCGGGCTGGCCGAGGACCACGGCCACCTCACCGCCGGGCAGGCCGCCAAGGTCGCCGCCGAGGCGGGTGTCCGCACCCTGGTGCTCACCCACTTCTCGCAGCGCTACCCCGACCTCGGCCAGCACCTCGCCGACGCCCGCAAGCACTTCGACGGGCCGATCGTGCTTGCCGAGGACCTCGCCCGGGTACCGGTACCGCCCCGGCACAAGTGAGGCGCCCACCCGTCGGAGCCGTGGTGAACAGCGTGGAAAACCGCTCGCGCCGCCCGGCGATCTGCCGCAGCATCGTCGGGTGCGGCCCCGCCGCCCGCCGCAGCGATCACGTGTGCGGCGTACCCTGGTGCCCCGGAAGGACCGAGCGGCACACGAGACACGGATGGGATGAGGCAGGCCCCAGCGCCGACCTATGAGTGACACATCGCAGACCCGTTCCAACGGACAGCCGCGCCCCGAACCGGCCGAGGACGGCCGCGTCAGCGCCCGGATCGTCATCCCCGAGAAGCATCCGATGGTCACCCTGCTCGGCGCCGCCGACTCGTTGCTGCGAGTGATCGAGCAGGGCTTCCCCGCCGCCGACATCCACGTCCGGGGCAACGAGGTGACCGCGACCGGCGAGCGCGCCGAGGTCGCCCTCGTCAAGCAGCTGTTCAGCGAGATGATGCTGGTGCTGCGCACCGGCCAACCCCTCACGGAGGACTCCGTGGAGCGTTCCATCGCCATGATCCGCAGCGGCGTCGACGACCCGGACAGCCCGGCGCCGTCGAAGGTCTTCACCGCGAACATCCTGTCCAACCGGGGCCGGACCATCCGTCCGAAGACCCTCAACCAGCAGCGCTACGTCGACGCCATCGACAAGCACACGATCGTCTTCGGCCTCGGCCCGGCCGGCACCGGCAAGACCTACCTCGCGATGGCCAAGGCCGTCCAGGCCCTCCAGGCCAAAGAGGTCAACCGGATCATCCTGACCCGCCCGGCCGTCGAGGCGGGCGAGCGGCTCGGCTTCCTGCCCGGGACCCTCTACGAGAAGATCGACCCGTACCTGCGGCCGCTGTACGACGCGCTGCACGACATGATGGACCCCGACTCCATCCCGCGGCTGATGGCCGCCGGGACGATCGAGGTCGCGCCGCTCGCCTACATGCGCGGCCGCACCCTCAACGACGCCTTCATCATCCTCGACGAGGCCCAGAACACCTCGCCCGAGCAGATGAAGATGTTCCTCACCCGCCTCGGGTTCAACTCCCGGGTGGTCGTCACCGGCGACACCAGCCAGATCGACCTCCCCGGCGGCACCCGCAGCGGCCTGAAGGTCGTCCAGGAGATCCTGGTCGACGTGCCCGACATCCACTTCTCCGTCCTCACCAGCACCGACGTGGTCCGCCACAAGCTGGTCGGCCGGATCGTGGACGCGTACGAGCGCTGGGACGCCCTCCAGGAGGCCCAGGAGACCGACGAGCGCCGTCTCCCGGTCAAGCCCGCCCAGCGGCGCGGCTCGCGCGCACCCCGACAGTCCCATCGCACCGAAAGCTGAGTAACCAGCCCGTCATGTCGATCGACATCGCCAATGAGTCCGGCTGGGACGTCGACGAGGAGTCCGTCCTCGCCGTCGCCCGCTACGCCCTGGACAAGATGCGGATCCACCCGCAGTCCGAACTGTCCGTGATCCTCGTGGACGGGGCGGCGATGGAGGAGCTGCACATCCAGTGGATGGACCTCCCGGGCCCCACGGACGTGATGTCCTTCCCCATGGACGAGCTGCGCCCCGGCAAGGAGGGCGAGGAGCTGCCGCAGGGGCTGCTCGGCGACATCGTGCTCTGCCCCGAGGTCGCCGAGCAGCAGGGCAAGGCGGCCCCGTCCAAGCACTCGATGGACGAGGAGCTGCAGCTGCTCACCGTGCACGGCGTGCTGCACGTGCTCGGCTACGACCACGAGGAGCCGGACGAGGAGGAGGAGATGTTCGGTCTCCAGAAGGCGATCCTCGACGGCTGGCGGGCCGAGCGGGGCCTCGGCGGCATCTCCCCGGCCCCCACCACCCACTGAGCGCGGAGCCCGAACCCCTGTGAGTGGTGAAAGTACGAGCTTCATCCTGGGCGCGGTCGCGCTGGTCGTGCTCGGCTGGCTGGCGGCGTGCGCCGAGGCGGGCATCTCCCGGGTGTCCCGGTTCCGGGCCGAGGAAGCGGTCCGGTCCGGGCGCAGGGGCTCGGCCCGGCTGCTGGCCCTGGCCTCCGACCCGATCCGCTACCTCAACCTGGCCACCCTGATCCGGGTGGCCAGCGAGATGGCGGCGGCGGTGCTGGTCACCGTGGTGTGCGTGCGCAACATCGACACGACCTGGCAGGCCGTACTGCTGGCGTTCGGCGTGATGGTGCTGGTGTCCTTCGTGGCGGTCGGGGTCTCCCCGCGCACGATCGGCCGCCAGCACCCCCTCACCACCGCCACCGCGGCCTCCTTCGTGCTGCTGCCGCTGGCCCGGATCCTCGGCCCGATCCCGAGGCTGCTGATCCTGCTCGGCAACGCCCTCACGCCCGGCAAGGGCTACCGGGAGGGACCGTTCGCCTCCGAGGCGGAGCTGCGGGCCCTGGTCGACCTGGCCGAGAAGAACGACGTCATCGAGGACGAGGAGCGCCGGATGGTGCACTCCGTCTTCGAGCTGGGCGACACCATCGTCCGCGAGGTGATGGTGCCGCGCACCGACCTGGTGATGATCGAGCGGCACAAGACCGTCCGGCAGGCGCTGACCCTGGCGCTGCGCTCGGGCTTCTCCCGGATCCCGGTGGTCGGCGACAACGAGGACGACGTGGTCGGCATCGTCTACCTCAAGGACCTGGTGCGCCGCACCCACATCAACCGGGACTCCGAGTCGGACGAGGTCGGCGCCGTGATGCGCCCGGCGGTGTTCGTCCCGGACTCCAAGCCCGCCACGGACCTGCTGCGCGAGATGCAGCAGATGCGCTCGCACGTGGCGATCGTGATCGACGAGTACGGCGGCACGGCCGGCCTGGTCACCATCGAGGACATCCTGGAGGAGATCGTCGGCGAGATCACCGACGAGTACGACCGGGAGATCGCCCCGGTGGAGGACCTCGGGGACGGCTCCTACCGGATCACCGCCCGGCTGCTGGTCGAGGACCTGGGCGAGCTGTTCGGGATCGAGCTGGAGGACGAGGACGTCGAGACGGTGGGCGGTCTGCTGGCCAAGCACCTGGGCCGGGTGCCGATCCCCGGCTCCTCCTGCGCGATCCCGCTCCCCGAGGAGGTCCCGGGCGGCCTGACCGCGATCCGCCTGACCGCCGAGAGCTCGGCCGGCCGCCGCAACCGCATCGGCTCCGTCGTCGCCGCCCCGGTCCGGGCGGCCGAGGATCCGGCCCCCGGGGCCGACGAGTAGCGTTCGGGTACGTCCGGAGCGACGATGGGGGCATGAGTCACCAACTTCGCGCGGAGTACGGCCCGCAGGGGGCGGCGGGCGGGGTGAAGGTCTGGCACGTCGTGCGGGAGGGGGATCCGGCCACGGCGTTGTGCGGCCGGAGCATGCCCGCCGACGTGGAGACCCGGTCGGACCAGGAGTGGGGGACCGGGCTCCGGTGCTGCCAGCAGTGCGGTTCGCTGTACATGCACGAGGTGCCGCACATGCAGGGGAGCCACCCCTACAGCTAGGCGGGCCCGGGCCCGACGACAGAACAGCCAGGCGCTACGACCGAGTCGGAGGTCGCCATGAAGCTGCAGGACGAATTGCCCGTCGACCACAAACTGGTGCTGGTGTGGCGGATCGGGGCGGGTCTCGGTGGGGTGTTCCTGATCGTGTTCGGCTGCCTGGGGCTGGCCGACCACCCGGGATTCCTGTCCACCGAGGGCAACGACATCGCCGGCATGTCCACCAACGGCGCGCTGAGCGTGCTGTCCATCGTGATGGGCGGGGTACTGGTGGTCGCCGCGGTCATCGGCGGCAATGTCGCCGCCAACGTGAACATGGCGGTCGGCGTGCTGTTCGTGCTGTCCGGGTTCTACGGGCTGACCGTGCTCGGCCGCACGGACGCCAACATCCTGAACTTCGGCATCCACAACGTGATCTTCGCCTTCGCCTTCGGCGTGGTGATCACCACCTTCGGGATGTACGGACGGGTCAGCAGCCACCTGCCGCACGACAACCCCTACTGGCGCAAGCGGGCGGCGGACGAGGTGGCGATGCCCAACGGTCCCAAGACCTTCGTGAAGGTGATCCGGCCCGGTCCGCCCAACCCGGTCGGCCACTGAGGGCCCCGGCCGGCGGGGCCTATGCTCCAGGGCATGAGTGACATCGTGGAGCTGGACCCCGAAGACAAGAAGATCATCACCCTGGCCCGCTCCGCCCGCGCCCGCAACGGCGTCGCGGAGGGGGCCGCGGTGCGTGACGAGACCGGCCGGACGTACGTGGCCGGGACGGTCGCGCTGGACTCGCTGCGGCTGAGCGCGGTGCAGACGGCGGTGGCGATGGCGGTGGCCAGCGGCGCGAAGTCGCTGGAGGCGGCGGCCGTGGTGTCGGAGGCCGAGCAGCCCGCCGAGGCCGATCTGGCAGCCGTGCGGGACCTCGGCGGCGCGGGCACCCCGCTGCTGCTGGCCGGGCCGGACGGGGTGCTGCGGGTCTCGGTCGAGGCCCGCTGACCGCTCGGGGGCGTGGCCGGGTGCCCGGGGTTCGCGCCCCGGGCACCCGTGCGTCCGGGACCCCAGATTCGGCGGATAATCTCACCGGGGACGGGCGGGGAATCCGCACGGTGAGGGGGCTGGGCGATGGGGCCGTACGCGTTCTTCGCGGGACTGCTGCTGGGCGTGATGGGCATGGGCAAGTGGCAGGAGACCGGCTCGCCGTTCTGGCTCTGGGGCTCGGTCACCTTCCTGCTGATCGTCCTCGGCTGGGGGCTGGGCGCGCTGTTCGGCGGGAAGAAATGACCGGCCCGGACGCCGGTGGCGGCCCCCTCCCGGGTGATCAGGGAGAATGGGGTCCATGAGTGCCCCTTCCTCCTCGTACCGCTCCGGCTTCGCGTGTTTCGTCGGCCGGCCCAACGCGGGCAAGTCGACCCTGACCAACGCTCTGGTGGGGACGAAGGTCGCGATCACCTCCGACCGTCCGCAGACCACCCGGCACACCGTCCGCGGCATCGTGCACCGCCCGGACGCCCAGCTGGTGCTGGTCGACACCCCCGGCCTGCACAAGCCGCGCACCCTGCTCGGCGAGCGCCTCAACGACCTGGTCCGCAGCACCTGGGCCGAGGTCGACGTGATCGGGTTCTGCCTGCCCGCCGACCAGAAGCTCGGCCCCGGCGACAAGTTCATCGTCAAGGAACTGGCCGAGATCAAGAAGACCCCCAAGGTCGCCATCGTCACCAAGACCGACCTGGTCGACTCCAAGCGGCTCGCCGAGCAGCTGATCGCCGTCCACCAGCTCGGCGCCGAGCTGGGCATCGAGTGGGCCGAGATCATCCCGGTCTCGGCGGTCGGCGAGAAGCAGGTCGACCTGGTCGCCGAGCTGATCACCAAGCTGCTCCCGGAGGGCATGCCGCTCTACCCGGACGGCGACCTGACCGACGAGCCCGAGCAGATCATGGTGGCCGAGCTGATCCGCGAGGCCGCCCTGGAGGGCGTCCGCGACGAGCTGCCGCACTCGCTGGCCGTCGTGGTCGAGGAGATGCTGCCGCGCGAGGGCCGCCCGGCCGACCGGCCGCTGCTCGACATCCACGCCAATGTGTACATCGAGCGGCAGAGCCAGAAGGCGATCGTCATCGGCGCCAAGGGCGCCCGGCTCAAGCACGTCGGCACCACCGCCCGCAAGCACATCGAGGCGCTGCTCGGCACCCCGGTCTACCTGGACCTGCACGTCAAGGTGGCCAAGGACTGGCAGCGGGACCCGAAGCAGCTGCGCAAGCTCGGGTTCTGACCGGCGGCGGGTTCCGGCCGGCGGCGGGTTCTGACCGGCCGCGGGTTCTGATCGACAGCGGGGGGCGAGGGGGCGGCGATGAAGCTGAACACGCGCGAGTGGGGCACCGGCGACCGGGTGGCGCTGCTGGTCCACGGGATCATGTCCGACCACCGCAGCTGGCGGTCGGTCGGCCCGGCGCTGGCCGGACGCGGCTACCGGGTGATCGCGGTCGACCTGCGCGGCCACGGCGCCAGCCCGCGCGGGGAGGGCGCCGCCCCGGAGGACCGCTACGGGCCCGAGCACTACGCCCAGGACCTGGTGGACACCCTGCCGGCGGGCGCGGACCTCGCGATCGGCCACTCCCTGGGCGCGCTGACCCTGCTGCACGCGGTGGACCGGCTCCGGCCGGCCCGGGCCGTCTACTCCGACCCGGCCTGGCGGTTCGTCCGGCCCGGTCTCTTCGACCCCGCCGTGTTCACCCAGTTCAAGGCGGCCACCCGGGAGCAGATCGGCGCGCTCAGCCCGCGCTGGGACGCGGCCGACGTCGAGGTCGAGCTGGCCACCCTCGCCGCCTGGGACCCGGACACCGCGCTCGCGCTCTCCGCCCTCGCGGACCTGGCCGCGCTGCCCGGCGCCCCGGTGGTGCCGTCCCTGGTGCAACTGGCCGACAACAGCTGGCTGATCGGGCCCGAGGACGCCGCGACGCTGCGCGGCCTGGGTTACGAGGTCCGGACGGTGCCCGGCGCCGGGCACACCATCCACCGGGACGACCTCCCGGGCTTCCTGGCCTCGCTCGACGGCTGGCTCTGACGCCCCGCCCCGCCCCGCCCCGGCGGTGGTGGGCAGCGGTGGTCGGCGGCGGGTGGTGGGCAGCGGCGGTCGGCGACGGCGGGTGCCGCGGCCGGTCAGGCGCCCTCGCGCAGGACCAGCGAGACCAGCTCCCGCTGGGACTCGGTGAGCTTGGGGTCCGCGCAGTGCACCGTGCGCCCGTCGACGGTGATCGTGTAGTGGTAGCCGTCCGGCACCCCGTAGGAGGGCGCGCGCAACCCGCCCGCGACGGCCTCGCGGGCGAGCGCGTGCACGTGCGGGGCGTCCACCCGCTCGGTGGTGTCGAGCTCAGCGCGGCGGACGTGTCCCGCGAGGCCGCCGGTCCGGGTCACCTGGATACGCATGGTGTCCATGGTGCTACCCAGGGATGGCGTTTGCCGGTGTTTTTCCGGACCTTGACCCAATCCGCACTCAGGTCGGGCTGATGCCCACCTTCGCCCAGGACGCGGTCACCGTGTCCGCGACCTCCGGTTCCGGGAAGCGGGCCTTCGCGGCCGCCACGGTGGCCCGGGCGAAGGCCGTGAAGTCGGCGTCGGCGGGCAGCCGCCGGCCGGTCAGCGCGTCGTACCAGATCCGGCCCGCGCGCTCCCAGGACGGGCCGCCGAGCGCGGTGGCGAGCAGGTAGAACGCGTGGTTGGGGATGCCCGAGTTGATGTGCACGCCGCCGTTGTCCTGGCCGGTCCGCACGTAGTCGCGCATGTGTGCGGGCTGGGGGTCCTTGCCGAGCCTCGGGTCGTCGTACGCGGTGCCGGGCTCCTTCATCGAGCGCAGCGCCACGCCCTGCACACCGGGGGCGAGCAGTCCGGCGCCGATCAGCCAGTCCGCCTCGGCGGCGTCCTGGAGCAGCGCGTACTGCTTGACCAGGGAGCCGAAGACGTCGGAGACCGACTCGTTGAGCGCGCCCGGCTGGTCCCGGTACTCCAGGCCCGCGGTGAACTGGGTGACGCCGTGCGCGAGCTCGTGGCCGATGACGTCGATGCAGGCGGTGAAGTCGCCGAACACCTCGCCGTCGCCGTCGCCGAAGACCATTCGCCGGCCGTCCCAGAAGGCGTTGTCGTAGTCCTGGCCGTAGTGGACGGTGGCGTCCAGGCGCAGCCCCCGGTCGTCGATGGAGTGCCGGCCGTAGACGGCGGAGAACAGGGTCCAGGTCGCGCCGAGGCCGTCGTAGGCGTGGTTGACGGACTGGTCCGGGACGGCGCCCTCGCCCTCCCGGCGGACGGTGCGGCCGGGCAGGCGCTCGCGGTGCGCGGCGTCGGAGACCACCCGCTCCAGCCGGTCGGCGGAGGCCCGGTCCGGCAGGGCGGCGGTGAGCCGCGCGGCCCGGTGCGCGGCGTCGAGGGCGAGGGAGCGGGCGGCGGGCTCGTGACCGTCCTCGGCGAGGCGGTCCAGGACGTACGGCGGAACGATCGCGCAGAGCGTCGGTTCGGCTGTCATGTGGCCCAGGGTGAGGCATTGATGACGTGTTGTCACCGGCGCGGACAGGATTGCGCGCCGCCCGGGCCGGGTCGCGCGCCGCCGGAGGGCCGTCTCAAGGGGTGGGAAGACCGCCCGGGCCGCTTCGGGGTCGCGCGGCGCTGGGTTAGGCTGGATCGCATCATGCGCATCGGGCTGCTTCTTCTTAGCTGCCGCGTCGAGGGCCTGTAGTCCGTCAAGGGCCGGCTTCCCTCGCCGCGGGGACTGTGCTGCGCGCTGAAATTCGGGCGATCCGTGAGCGGGTCGTGAGCGGCAGCAGGCCGGCCGAGTCGGGTGACACCTCACCCCGACCCGCCCGCACCACGCATCACAGGAAGCCGAGACTCACCTCCATGACCGAGCAGAGTTCCGCCGCGCCCATCCACGCCGCCCGCGCCTTCGTCGACCGTGCGACCCCGATCACCGCCGCCTCGGTACGCCAGCAGGCGTCCGGGATGCGGCACGGCCGCTACCTGCCGTTCGGCACCGTCGACCTGCCGGACCGCACCTGGCCGAACCAGGTGATCACCAAGGCGCCGCGCTGGCTGTCCACCGACCTGCGGGACGGCAACCAGGCGCTGATCGACCCGATGTCGCCGGCCCGCAAGCGCAAGATGTTCGACCTGCTGGTGGCGATGGGCTACAAGGAGATCGAGGTCGGCTTCCCGTCGTCCGGGGCCACCGACCACGCCTTCGTGCGCTCGCTGATCGAGGAGGGGGCGATCCCGGAGGACGTCACCATCTCGGTGCTGACCCAGGCGCGCGAGGAACTGATCGAGAAGACCGTCGAGTCGCTGGTCGGGGCGCCGCGGGCGACCGTGCACCTGTACAACGCGACCGCGCCGCTGTTCCGCCGGGTGGTGTTCCGCAACGACCGGGCGGCCACGAAGGCGATCGCCGTCGACGGCACCCGGCTGGTGATGGAGTACGCGGAGAAGCTGCTGGGCGACGACACCGCCTTCGGCTACCAGTACTCGCCGGAGATCTTCGTCGACACCGAGCTGGACTTCGCGCTGGAGGTCTGCGAGGCGGTGATGGACGTCTGGCAGCCGGGCGAGGGCCGCGAGATCATCCTGAACCTGCCGGCCACCATCGAGCGGGCCACCCCCAACGTCCAGGCCGACCAGTTCGAGTGGATGTCGCGCAACCTGTCCCGTCGGGAGTTCGTCTGTCTGTCGGTGCACCCGCACAACGACCGGGGCACCGCCGTGGCCTCCGCCGAGCTGGCCTACATGGCCGGCGCCGACCGGATCGAGGGCTGTCTGTTCGGGCAGGGCGAGCGGACCGGCAACGTCGACCTGGTGACCCTGGGCATGAACCTGTTCTCGCAGGGCGTCGACCCGCAGATCGACTTCTCCGACATCGACGAGGTCCGCCGCACCGCCGAGTACTGCAACCAGATGGAGGTGCACCCGCGCCACCCGTACGCCGGTGACCTGGTGTACACCTCCTTCTCCGGCTCCCACCAGGACGCCATCAAGAAGGGCTTCGACGCCCTGGAGGCGGACGCCGCCGCCGCGGGCGTGCCGGTGGAGCAGCACACCTGGGGCGTGCCGTACCTGCCGATCGACCCGAAGGACGTCGGCCGCACCTACGAGGCGGTCATCCGGGTCAACAGCCAGTCCGGCAAGGGCGGTGTGGCGTACGTCCTGAAGAACGACCACAAGCTGGACCTGCCGCGCCGGATGCAGATCGAGTTCTCCCGGATCATCCAGGCCAAGACCGACGCCGAGGGCGGCGAGGTCACCCCGGCGGAGATCTGGCGGGTGTTCGAGGACGAGTACCTGCCGACCACGGGCAACCCGTGGGGCCGGATCTCGCTGACCGGTTCGCGCACCCTGACCACCGAGGACGGCCGGGACGCGCTGACCGCCCACGCGGTGGTGGACGGGGCGACGGTCAGCCTGGCCGGTACCGGCAACGGCCCGGTCTCGGCGTTCGCGGACGCGCTGGCGCAGATCGGCGTGGACGTCCGGGTGCTGGACTACGCGGAGCACGCGCTGAGCGAGGGCGGCGACGCCCAGGCCGCCGCGTACGTGGAGTGCGCGGTGGACGGCCGGGTGCTGTGGGGCGTCGGGATCGACAGCAACACCGTGCTGGCCTCGCTGAAGGCGATGATCAGCGCTGTCAACCGGGCGCAGCGCGGTTAGTTCGTACGGGTAAAAGTGGTCGGGCCGTCCCCTGCGGGGCGGCCCGGCGGCGTTCCCGGACGTCGCGGGGCGGCCGTCCGGCCGGAGGTGCCCCGGCTGTGTCCTGCGCCACATTTTTTGCCGGATCGGGCCGTTCGAGGTACTGACACGTGTCGGCAACCGTGGCAACATCGTCCCACCGGTAAGCCGGGTCGGTGGGACGGCCCGGTGGCCGGTCGCGTGACCTGCCCATTGTTGTGCAGGCCGCCTGCCATGTCTGGGGAGTGGCGCCGTGACAGGGATGTGGGGTGTTCGCCCGCGGTGGCGGACTGATGTTCTCGGTGACTTCTTCTGCCCGGGCTGCGGCGGGGACCGCAACTACCGCCGGCAACACGGCCGGCGGTGGCTGCGGCTGCTGGGGACCCCGGTGCTTCCGCTCGGACCGGTGATCGGCAGCGTGCAGTGCACCAGCTGCCACGGCCGGTTCGGGGTGGAGAGCCTGGAGCAGCCCACCTGCGTGCGCCTGGGCGGGATGCTGCGCGACGCGCAGTACACCGTCGCGCTGGCGATGCTGGCGGCCGGTGGCACCGCCCACCGGGCGGCCCGCGAGGCGGCCTGCGGGGCGGTCCGGGACGCCGGCTTCGAGGACTGCGGCGAGGCGCAGGTGCTGGCGGCACTGGCCGCGATGTCCGGCCTCGGCGGCGAACTGTACGACGCGCACGGCATGTCGGGCGGGCTGGCCGTGGAACTGCACGCGGCCCTGGAGCCGCTGGCCCCGCACCTGGCCCGGCCCGGCCGGGAGCGGCTGCTGCTGCAGGGGGCGGCGATCGCCCTGGCCGACGGCCGTTACCGGCCGCAGGAGCGGGAGGCGCTGGCCGCGATCGGGCGATGTCTGGACCTGCCGCACGCGCGGGTCGGGGCGCTGCTGGAGGCGGCGACCCGGGCGCCGTACTAGCGCTCCGCTCCTGCCCGGTCTCCCCGGTTCTGCTGTTCCTCCTGTTCTCCCGGTGTTCTTCCGGTTCTCCCGGTCCTTCTCCATCGCTCTTCGGTCTCCCGGTCCTCCGACGGAGCCTCCCGCCGGACACCCGATCCCCGCTCCTCCGTCGGAACCTCTCCCCCCCCCAGACCCCCACAACCGGGCCCTTCCGCCCCCGGCTCCCGGCCGGTGGCGTCCCCACGGCCGGGGCCCGCCGTGACCCGCACCGCTCGGCAGGCCCCCACGGCCCCGGTGCGGGCACACGGCTGTCCGAGGCTGGGGGACAATGGTGGGATGTCCACACTGTTCCAGGGCCGCCGCGGCGGTGAGGCGGGCGCATGAGTCTCTTCCGCGACGACGGCGTGGTGCTCCGGGCGCAGAAGCTCGGCGAGGCGGACCGGATCATCACCCTCCTCACCCGCCACCACGGCAAGGTGCGCGCGGTGGCGCGCGGGGTGCGCAAGACCAAGTCGAAGTTCGGCGCGCGCCTGGAGCCGTTCTCGCACGTGGACGTGCAGTTCTTCAGCCGCAACAGCGAACTGATCGGCCGCGGCCTGCCGCTCTGCACCCAGGTGGAGACGATCGCCCCGTACGGCGGCTCGATCGTCACCGACTACGGCCGGTACACCGCGGGGACGGCCATGCTGGAGACGGCGGAACGGTTCGCCGAGAACGAGGGCCAGCCGGCCGTCCAGCAGTACCTGCTGCTGGTCGGCGGTCTGCGCACACTGGCCGCCGGGCTGCACGAGTCCCACCTGGTGCTGGACGCCTTCCTGCTGCGGTCGCTCGCGGTCAACGGGTACGGCGCGACCTTCGACGACTGCGCCAAGTGCGGGATGGAGGGACCCAACCGGTTCTTCTCGCTCCAGGCCGGCGGCGTGCTCTGCCCGGACTGCCGCGTGCCCGGATGTGCCGTACCCTCCCCTGAGACACTGGTACTGCTCGGCGCGTTGTTGTCAGGGGACTGGCAGACGGCGGACGCCTGCGAGCCGAGGTACTGGCGGGAAGGCAGCGGACTGGTCGCGGCCTATCTGCAGTGGCACCTGGAGCGGGGTATCCGCTCGATGAGATACGTGGAGAAGTGAGCACATGGCAGCGCGACGGCTCTTCGGCGGCGGCAAGCAGAGGGAGTACCTCCCCCCGACCCCGCACCCCAGCGGCGCCCGGCCCCCGAAGATCCCCGGAGAGCTCGTCCCGGGCCACGTCGCGATCGTCATGGACGGAAACGGCCGCTGGGCCAAGGAGCGCGGGCTGCCCCGCACCGAGGGCCACAAGGTCGGCGAGTCCGTCGTGCTGGACGTGCTCAAGGGCGCGATCGAGCTCGGAGTGAAGAACATCTCGCTGTACGCGTTCTCCACCGAGAACTGGAAGCGCTCACCCGACGAGGTGAAGTTCCTGATGAACTTCAACCGCGACGTCATCCACCGCCGCCGCGACGAGATGGACGCGATGGGCGTGCGGGTGCGCTGGGCCGGCCGGATGCCCAAGCTGTGGAAGAGCGTCGTCCAGGAGCTCCAGGTCGCCGAGGAGCAGACCAAGGACAACGACGCCGTCACGCTGTACATGTGCGTCAACTACGGCGGCCGGGCCGAGATCGCGGACGCCGCGGCGGCGATCGCGGCCGATGTCGCGGCGGGCCGGCTGGACCCGAAGAAGGTCAACGAGAAGACCCTCACCAAGTACCTGTACCACCCGGACATGCCGGACGTGGACCTGTTCCTGCGCCCCAGTGGCGAGCAGCGGACGTCGAACTTCCTGCTCTGGCAGTCGGCCTACGCCGAGTTCGTGTTCCAGGACGTGCTCTGGCCGGACTTCGACCGCCGTGACCTGTGGCGGGCCTGCGAGCAGTACGCGATGCGCGACCGCCGGTTCGGCGGGGCGATCCCGAACGAGGCGCCGGCGGAGCTGGTCACCGAGGTGCCGGCGCAGCGCTGAGCCGCGGCGTTCGGGGCTGGAGCGGCGGCGTTCGGCGCGGTGTTGCGTTGGTGCGGTGTTGCGTTGGTGCGGTGTTGCGTCGGCGCGGTGTCGCGTCGGCGCGGTGTTGCGTCGGTCCGGTGTGGCGTTGGTGCGGTGTTGCGTCGGTCCGGCGTGGTGTCCGCGTGCGGAGAAGGGCCCGCGGGGGTTGATCCCCGCGGGCCCTTCGGCGTACCGGTGCTCAGACCTTCGCGGCGCACTCCGCGCAGGTGCCGAAGATCTCCAGGGTGTGCGCGATGTCGCTGAACCCGTGCTCGGCGGCGACCGAGTTGGCCCAGCGCTCGACGGCCGGACCCTCGACCTCGACGGTGGCGCCGCACTGGCGGCAGACCAGGTGGTGGTGGTGCCCGCTGCTGCACCGGCGGTAGACGGCCTCACCGTCGGCGGTGCGCAGGACGTCCACTTCGCCGGCGTCGGCGAGCGACTGGAGCGTCCGGTAGACGGTGGTCAGACCGACCGAGTCCCCCCGGTGCTTCAGCATGTCGTGGAGCTCCTGGGCACTGCGGAAGTCCTCGATCTCGTCCAGGACCGCCGAGACGGCGGCGCGCTGCCGGGTCGATCGGGCTCGCGGCGACGGGCCTGCGGTGGTCACCGTGGGTCCTCCTGCTGGTGTGGGCGAATGGCACCTCATTGTGCCAGCCCCGCACTGGGCGCCGGAGTGCTCGCCTCGACCCGCTCCGGGCCGGGCAGCCGGACGTCGCAGACCTGCGGTCCGTTCTCCGCGGTGTCGCGGTGGCGGCGGCGGGCGAGGGGGGCGGCGATCGCGCCGAACACCGCGAACACGACGATGGCCAGCAGCACGATGGCCGGGCCGGAGGGCACGTCCAGCTGGTAGGAGCCGGTGACGCCTGCCAGGGCGACCAGCACGCCGACCGCGATCGAGCCGGCCTGGGTGGCGGCGAAGGAGCGGGTGAGCTGCTGGGCGGCCGCGACCGGAACCACCATCAGGGCGCTGACCAGCAGCAGTCCGACCACCCGCATGGCGACGGTGACGGTGACCGCGGCCATCACCGCGAGCAGCAGGTTGAGCAGCCGTACCGGGACGCCGGTGACCCGGGCGAAGTCCTCGTCCTGGCAGATCGCGAACAGCTGGCGGCGCAGGCCCAGGGTGACGGCGACGACGACGGCGCCGAGTGCGCCGATGGTGGCGAGGTCGGCGGGGGAGACGGTCAGGATGGAGCCCCAGAGGTAGCTCTCCAGCGAACCGGCGCCGGCCTGGGCGGACTTGGAGACGAGCAGCTTGCCGCAGGCCATGCCGCCGTAGAAGAGCATCGCGAGGGCGATGTCGCCGCGCTGGTTGCCGCGCGCGCGGACCAGCTCCATGGTGACGGCGCCGAGCACGCAGACCGCCACGGCCATCCAGACCGGGCTGGTCTGGAAGATGAAGCCGAGGCCGACACCGGTCATCGCGACATGGCCCATGCCGTCGCCCATCAGCGCCTGGCGCCGCTGCACCAGGTAGATGCCGACGGCCGGGGCGGTGATGCCGACCAGCACGGCGGCGATCAGTGCCCGCTGCATGAAGTCGTAGCTGAGCATCTCGGTCATGACAGCAGTCCCCGGGGTCGGTCGTGTTCGTGGCCGTGGTCGGCGTGCGGATGGACGTGGTCGTGGCCCGGCAGGGCGTGCAGACCGGTATTGGGAACGGGCGGGCCGTCGTGCGCGACGCAGCCGTCGCGCAGCACCACGGCCCGGTCGATCAACGGCTCCAGCGGCCCGAGCTCGTGCAGCACCAGCAGGACGGCGGCGCCGCGCGCGACCTCGGCGCGCAGGGTGTCGGCGAGCACCTGCTGGCTGGCGGCGTCCACCCCGGCCATCGGCTCGTCCATGATCAGCAGATCGGGGGCGCCGGCCAGCGCGCGGGCGATCAGCACCCGCTGCTGCTGGCCGCCGGAGAGGTCGGCGACCCCGTCCCGGGCCCGGTCGAGCATGCCGACGGCGGCCAGCGCGCGGTCCACGGCGGCGCGGTCCGCGCGGCGGAAGGGCAGCAGCCGGTGCAGCGGCAGCCGGCCGGTGGAGACGACCTCCCGGACGGTGGCCGGGACGCCGGAGGCGGCGGTGGTGCGCTGCGGCACGTAGCCGATCCGGTGCCAGGCGCGGAACCGGGCGAGCGGGGTGCCGAACAGTTCGAGCGCGCCGCGCTCCAGCGGGACGGCCCCGGTCACGGCCTTGACGGTGGTGGACTTGCCGGAGCCGTTGGCGCCGAGCAGGGCGACCACCTCGCCGGGGCGGACGGTGAGGTCGACGCCGCGCAGCACCGGCCGTCCGCCGCGCGAGGCGACGGCGTCGTGGAGGCGGACGGCCGGGGGCGCCGGGTGGGCCGGGGGTACCGGGGGTGCCGAGGAGGTCATGTCGGTGGTCCCGTCAGCTGGTGGGTGCGGCGGGGGCGGTCGGTGCGGTGGTCGCGGTCGGTGCGGTCGACGCGTCGGCGGGGGCGGGCGCGGCCGGTGTCTCGGCGCCGAGGGCGGTCCGCAGGTTGGCCAGGTTCTGCCGCATGACCGAGAGGTAGTCGTCCTTGGCCGGGTCCTTGACGCCCTCCAGCGGGTCGAGGACGGCGGTCCTGAGGCCGAGGTCCTTGGCGACGGTGTCGGCGAGCTTGGGGCTGACCAGGGTCTCGAAGAAGATCGTGGTGACGCCGTTCTCCTTGGCGGCCTTCTGGACGTCGGCGAGGCGGGCCGGGGTGGGCTCGGACTCGGGGTCGACGCCGTTGATGGCGACCTGGGTGAGGCCGTAGGCCCCGGCGAGGTAGCCGAAGGCGGCGTGGCTGGTGACGAAGGTGCGGCTCCGGACGTCCTTCAGGCCGTCCTTGAACTCCTGGTCCAGGGCGGTGAGCCGGCCGACCAGCTCGTCGGTGTTCTTCCGGTAGTCCTCGGCGTGGGCCGGGTCGGCCTTGGCGAACTCGGCGCCGACGCTCCTGGCCACGGCCGCGTAGCGGGTCGGGTCGAGCCAGATGTGCGGGTCGCCGGCGGCCCCGTCGTGGTCGTGGCCGTCGTGCCCGTCGCCGCTGTGCCCGTCGCCGCCGTGGTCGTGCCCGTCGCCCTCGGTGTGGCCCTCGGCGAGGTGGTGGTCCTCCAGCGGGGCGGCCGCGGTGGCGTCGATCTTGTGCTTGGCGCCGGAGCCGGCGACCGCCTTGTCGACGGTGGGCTGCAGGCCCTTGAGGTAGACGATCGCGTCGGCCTTCTTGACCGTTCCGACCTGCTTGGCGGTGAGTTCGAGGTCGTGCGGCTCGACGCCGGCGGCGGTGAGGTCGGTGACCTTCACGTGCTCGCCGCCGATCCGGTCGGCGAGGAACTCCATCGGGTAGAAGGACGCGACGACGTTCAGCTTGCCCTCCGCGCCCTGGGTGCCGCCACTGCTGCCGCAGGCCGTCAGGGTGAGGCCGGCGGTGAGGGCGGTGGCGGTCAGGGCTATGGCGCCGCGAGTACGTCGTCGGATCATCATGACAACCATTCTCAGATTAGATGGAAATGATTGTCAAATCACTCGGACGGGTGAACGGGTGGTGACGGTGAGTGGGCCGGTGCCGGAGATACCGATTTGAATCCCGTACCCATATGGCCGGTAACCTGAGGTATTCGGGTACGCGCAACCAGCCGTGCCCTGACCGTGCCGTACGTACTGAAGAGAGCACTGTGGCAGCCGACAAGATCGAGACGATCGTCAGCCTGAGCAAGCGCCGTGGCTTCGTCTACCCCTGCAGCGAGATCTACGGCGGCACCCGTGCCGCCTGGGACTACGGTCCGCTGGGCGTCGAACTCAAGGAGAACATCAAGCGCCAGTGGTGGCGCGCGATGGTGCAGGCCCGTGAGGACGTCGTGGGACTCGACTCGTCGGTGATCCTGGCCCGTGAGGTCTGGGAGGCGTCCGGCCACGTCAAGACCTTCAACGACCCGCTGACCGAGTGCCTCTCCTGCCACAAGCGCCACCGGGCCGACCACCTGGAGGAGAAGTACGAGGCCAAGCACGGCTTCCCGCCGCCGAACGGCCTCCAGGACGTGAACTGCCCGGACTGCGGCGTCAAGGGCCAGTTCACCGAGCCCAAGGACTTCTCGGGCATGCTGAAGACCCACCTCGGTGTCACCGAGGAGGCGAGCGGCCTGGCCTACCTGCGCCCGGAGACCGCCCAGGGCATCTTCACCAACTTCAAGGCCGTCCAGACCACCTCGCGCAAGAAGCCGCCGTTCGGCATCGCCCAGGTCGGCAAGAGCTTCCGCAACGAGATCACCCCCGGCAACTTCATCTTCCGGACCCGTGAGTTCGAGCAGATGGAGATGGAGTTCTTCGTCAAGCCGGGCGAGGACGAGCAGTGGCACGAGTACTGGCTCCAGCAGCGCTGGGACTGGTACGTCGGCCTCGGCCTGCGCACCGACAACATGCGCCTGTTCGAGCACCCGAAGGAGAAGCTCTCCCACTACGCCAAGCGCACGGTGGACATCGAGTACCGCTTCAACTTCGGCGGCACCGAGTTCTCCGAGCTGGAGGGCATCGCCAACCGCACCGACTACGACCTGACGGTGCACAGCGAGGCCTCCGGCCAGGACCTCAAGTACTTCGACCAGGAGTCCGGCGAGCGGTACTTCCCGTACGTCATCGAGCCGGCGGCCGGCCTCAACCGCGCCATGCTGGCCTTCCTGATCGACGCCTACTTCGAGGACGAGGCGCCGAACGCCAAGGGCGTCATGGAGAAGCGCGTCGGCATGCGGCTCGACCCGCGGCTGGCCCCGGTCAAGGTCGCGGTGCTGCCGCTGTCGCGCAACGCCGACCTCTCGCCGAAGGCCCGCGGCCTGGCCGCCGACCTGCGCACCGCCTGGAACGTCGAGTTCGACGACGCCGGTGCCATCGGCAAGCGCTACCGCCGCCAGGACGAGATCGGCACGCCGTTCTGCGTGACGGTCGACTTCGACACCCTGGAGGACAACGCGGTGACCGTGCGCGAGCGCGACACCATGGCGCAGGAGCGCGTCTCGCTCGACCAGGTGAAGTCCTACCTGGCGGCGCGACTCATCGGCTGCTGACGTCGGCGGGCCCGGCGCCCGCGGTCTTCCGTGCGGACCCCCGTTCGCCCCGGTTCCCCGGGGCGGGCGGGGGTCCGGCGTTGTGTGGGGGCGCCGTTGTCTGCGGCGCTGCTTGCTGCGCTGGTGTCTCCTGCGCTGCTGTCTCCTGGGGCGCCGCTTCCTGGGTCTCCGCTTCCCGGGTTTCCGCTTCGGGGTCCGGTCGAGGTGATGATCGGCTAGTCTCCGCTCCGGGCCGTCGGACCGGCCCCGGCTACGGGGAGGTTGGGATGGCGGATCCGTGGACGATCGCGTCGGGTGTCGGTGCCCTGGCATCGGTCGCGGGAGCCTGGGCGGTCTACCGGGGACAGACCCGGCAGGTGGACTTCGAGCTGGCCCGGACCCTCCACCTCGACCTGACGAGCGGTGAAGTGGCCCTGGCCCGCTACGTCCTGGTGGCCTTCCGTCGTGGGCAGCAGCCGTACGGACCCGAGGTGCTCGCGGCCTACTTCACGATGCTGTGGTGCTTCGAGCGTGTCCTCCAGGGCCGACGGTCCATGATCCGGTCGCCGCTCGACCGGGTACGCCGCAGCTCTCCCGTGCGCTTCCTCGACGAAGCCCTCGCCATGCATGTGGCGAGCTGGGAGCGGAACCTGCCGGAGATCCGGCTGCGGCTGAACCGGGCCCTGGCCGAGGTCCACGGCGACGAGCTGCGCGACCGGGGTCTCTCCGCCAAGTTCGAGGCGCTCGCCGGGGCGCTGCGCTCGGCCGGGGTCATGCCGACGCCGGCCCCCGTGGCCCTTCCCCCGCAGGGGGAGTCCGCCCCGGCCTCGTGAGGGGGCGCCGGGAGGGGCGGACAGCGGACACAGGGCCGGCTCGGGACGGCCCGCGACTCGGCGCCTGGTGGGTGTGGGGCTGAGTGGTGGTGGGCCCGGGACTCAGCGGCGGCCCCAGCGGGAGCGGGGACGGGTGGCCGGGGTGGTGGGGAGACCGGCGGTGCGGAGCGCGGCGATGGTGGTGCGGTGCTGCCCGGGGTCCGCGAGCAGAGGCGTGAGCAGCGCCTCGTAGAGGTCGGTCCGACCGGCCAGCGCGCCGGCCAGCCGGACCAGTTCGGCGGGCGGGCGCAGTGTCGCCAGCTCGCCCAGCAACAGGGCGGGCAGCGGCGCGGGGAGCGTGGTGGCCAGCGCGGTGAGGTCGCCGGTGGGACGTCCTGCGGCCTGACGCAGCAGGGTCCGGGCGTCGGTGGCGCGGTCCGCCTGGTGGAGGGCGGTGGCGAGGGCGGCCAGCTCGGCGGTCGGGGCGGAGCCCCATTCCCAGAGCAGGGTGGCGCCGTCGGCGTGCTGCCCGGCCCGCTCCAACCCGTCCAGCAGGGCCGGCAGGTCGGCGGCGGGGCAGGAGCGCAGCGCGTTGAACAGTTCCCCGGCCTCCTCGGCCAGCCCGGCCCGGCGCAGCTCTGCGAGGGTGGCGGCGGCGTGGTGGGGGCTGCCGTGGACGGCGCTGCGGGCGAGGGGGAGGGAGGCGCCGGCCGGTCCCCGGTGGGCGAGCCGGGCGGCCAGCGCGGCGGTGTCCTCCGGGGTGAGGTGCTCGGCGGCCTGGCCGAGGATGTCGGCGGCCTCGGCCGGTGACGTCTTCCGGTACAGGCCGGCGATGCGCTCGGCGAGGGCGGCGAGTTCACCGGGGGTGCGGTGGCGCAGGGGTGCCGGCGCCGGTGAGGGCCCGGGCCCGGGCTCGGGTGAGGGCGAGGGTGCGGGGCCGGCGGGCGTGCGGTGGGGGCTGTCGTCGACCGGGGCTCGGCGGGCGTCGTGGCGGACGTGCTGCCGGGCGTCGTGGTGGACATCGCCGTGGACGGCGTCCGGTATGCCGTCCGGGGTGTGCGCGCCGGTCCCGGGCCGTTCCCCGCCCCCGGCCCTCGGTGACGGCTGCCGCAGGTGCTCCTCCAGGGCCTTCAGCCGGTCGCTCAGTTCCAGGCAGCGTGCGCCCAGCCCCTCGCGCAGCGTCCGTGCCTGGGTCAGCTGCCGCAGTAGTTCACCGTCCACCCGCTGCCGGTCGGGCAACGATCGGACGGCTTCGTCGAGCCGTCGCTCGCGTTGCACCGCGTACTGTCTGGCGCGCAGTAATTCGTCCAACTGGGACCTGAGTTCGAGAGCGTCCTGCTCGCTCGCACCGATGCCCGTGTCCGGGACGAGGGGCTGTTCCGTGTGCCGTGTACGCATGATCACCGCAACCTGTCCAACTTGGCCCTGACGGCCAGTCATCCTGGCGTTGGAATGCGGCGCTGGAGTTACGGCAGTGCGTCCACAGTCTTGCGAGTGGTGTCCGGGGGCGCACGGGGCGCACGGATCGTGAGCGACCCGGCGTGCGCTTGCTACCCGTGCGCCTCCCGGTCGGAGGTGCCGGTCCCGCTCAGTGCTCGGCCGCGGCGAGCCGGGCGCGGGCCTCCATGAGGGCGAAGCCGAGCAGGTTCTCGCCGCGCCATTCGGCGGGTCGCTCGGCGCGCTCGTTCTCCGCGCCGAGGCCGATGCCCCAGATCCGGTCGAGCGGGCTGGCCTCCACCAGGACCCGCCGGGAGGTCGACAGCAGATAGTCGCGGAGTCCGGCGTGGCCGCCGAACTTGGCGACGTTGCCCGTGACCACCAGTTCGAAGCGGCCCGCACGCCAGACGGCGTCGTCGAAGCCGCGGACCTGGCGGCCCAGCTTCTTGGCCTCGCCGGCGCTCGGCGCGGCCAGGATCAGAGCGAGCGTCCTGCTGTCGTCGAACATCCGGGCCTTGCCCGCCATCATCCAGTGCTCGGCGGTGCGGTACTCGACGCCGTCGACGGCGAACGGGTGGTCGGGCCACCACTGGCTCAGCACGCCGGGGCCGAACGACCCGTCCTGCTGCGGCTGGTGTCCCCAGAACATCAGCCACTTGGCCCGGGCGCCGGCCGCCACGGCCGCGGTCAGGGCGGCGCGGTCACGGGTGTCGGCGGGGTCGGTCGTGCGTTCGTCGCTCATATCGTCATGCTGACACGAAGGGGTTCGGTGGGGCGACCGGGTTTCTGTCGAGCCGTCGGACAGGGGGGCGGGGTGATCTCCGTTTGTATGCGTGTGACACATTGTCCAATCGGACGAATTCGGACTTATCGTCATGAACTCTCCCCGAAGGGTGCCCTCGCCCTCCGTGCCCTCGAACACCCAGGAGTCTTACTGTGAGTGATCGCACGCCGCCCATATCCGGGAAACGCCCAATATCCGAGCCCCGGCCCCGGCCCCGGCCCTGGCGCCTGCCCGGCCGGGCGGTTCTCGGCGCACTCGCGGCCTCGACCCTCGCGCTGTCCGCGCCGCTGGCGAGCCCTGCCTCGGCCGTGTCCCCGGCCGGGTCTTCGGCCCGCGGGCTCGGCGTCGAACGGTCGATCGGCCCGGAGCCGGTGGTCGACCTCCTCGCCCACGGCAATCTGACGATGGCGTCCAACTCGGTGGTCTCCTGCGACCCCGAGGACAGCCTCTGCGACCTCAACGCCTACAACAACAACCGGGTCAACTGGGTCAAGACCGACCCCAACGCCCCCGGGAACACGGCCTCCTCCGCGACCCTCACCGTCCCGCCCGGCGCCAAGGTGCTCAACGCCCGGCAGGCCCTGGAGCCCGACCTCCAGTTCACCATGGCCAACGAGCCGGCCGGCTCCACCACCGACGCCCCGCCCGGACTCGTCGACCCCGGTGCCGAGATCACCTACCGCTTCGTCCTCGCCAACCGACACAAGGACGGCACGGTCGACTACATCGGCACCGCCACCGGCATCACCATGACCGACGTGCTGCCCACCGGCACCACCTACGTCGACGGCTCAGGCACCGGCTGCACCGCCTCCGGGCGGACCGTCACCTGCACCGCCCCCGACTTCGGGGCGGGGGCCGGGACCACCCTCTCCTTCCGGGTCCGGGTCGACGCCGGAGCCGCGCCGGGCACCAAGCTCGACAACACCGCCTCCCTCGCCTACCGGGCTGCCCAGACCGACCGCGACCAGCAGCGCACCAGCAACACCGTGCGCAACACCGTCGTCGAGAAGCCCGGTTACCGGCTCGTCAAGACGGCCGACCGGGCGCAGGCCGCGCCGGGCGACACGGTGACCTACCGCGTGGACCTCACCAACACCGGCAGCTCCGCGCTCACCGGACTGACCGTCACCGACGATCTGAGCGCCGTCCTCGACGACGCGACCTACAACGGCGATGCCACCGCGACGGTCGGTGCCCCCTCCTACACGCAGCCGGTGCTGAGCTGGACCGGGGACCTGGCGGTCGGCGGCAGCGCCCGGATGACATACACGGTGAAGGTGAAGGACGCGGCCGCCGGCGACCGCACGCTGCGCAACACGGTGGCGGCCGACCAGCCCGGCGGCAACTGCCCGCCCGGTGGGACGGCGGGGGAGTGCACCGCGACGGTGACGGTGGCCACGTCGTCGCCGACCGCCTCGCCGACCGCCTCGCCGACCGCCTCGCCGACCGCGTCGGCGACGGCTTCCCCGACCGGGTCGCCGAGTTCCTCGCCGACCGGTTCCCCCTCGCCCGGGTCGCCGAGTTCCTCGCCGACCGGTTCCCCCTCGCCCGGGTCGACCGACTCGCCCTCGCCCACCGCGACCGACAGCCACAGCCCCGGCCCGGTGTCCACCGGCAAGCCGAACAACCCGGGTGGCGGCCTCGCCGCGACCGGCAGCCACGTCGCGCTGATCGGCGGCCTCGCCGCGGTCGCCGTGCTCGGCGGCGTGCTGCTCCTGCTCGCCTCCCGCCGTCGGCGCCACCGGCACTGACGCACCGCCCCTGAAATGAAGGCGGCCCCACCGCAGTTGTCGGTGGGGCCGCTTTCCGCTTCCCCTCGGAGGAACCGATATGTCTCAGCCGACCGAGAGTGCCAGCCCCGTACGTGAGCTCCGACTGGTGGTCACGGCTGCCGACTACGAGCAGGCGCTGCACTTCTATCGGGACGTCCTCGGTCTGCCCGAACGTGCCGCCTTCGCCTCGCCCGATGGGCGGGTCACCATCCTGGAGGCCGGGCGCGCCACCCTTGAGATCGCCGATCCGGGGCAGGCCGACTTCATCGACGAGGTCGAGGTGGGCCGACGTGTCGCCGGGCACCTCCGGGTCGCCTTCCAGGTCGACGACTCCGCCGCCGCCACCGCGAAGCTCGCCGCTGCCGGTGCCGAGGTGATCGCCGAACCCGTCCGCACTCCCTGGAACTCCCTCAACTCCCGCCTCGAAGCCCCGGGGGCCCTTCAGCTCACCCTCTTCACCGAACTCGGTGAGGGAGGTGAGGTCGACGGTGGGGGCGGTGACCCGGTCTCGGAGTGATACTCGGACGGCGCTTCGGCCCGGGTCCCGTGGCCAGGCTGCGGCCTGCGACAGGGGTGCCCGTGGTTCTCGGACCCGAGTTCCTGCTGGCCCCCGGCACCATTCGTGCTGGCGGGGCGAATCCTTTCCGGGGGTCGCCGCCTCTTATGGACGGCTCCGGTGAGGACCGGGGCGGACGAGGAGGTTGTGACGATGGTCTGGGCGGCTGTGGCGGTCGGTGTGCTGCTGGTCGGGGCGTGCAGCGTGACGGTGCTGCGGAAGTGGGGGCGGCGGCGTGGCTGAGGTGCGGGAGTGGCCGGGGAGTTCGGTGGTTGCCGCGGCTCAGGACGGTGATGTGGAGGCGATCGCCGCGCTGGTCTCGGGAGCGCATCCGCATGTGCGGCGGTTCGCGCGGTCGCTCTGCGCCACGCCGGAGGACGCCGAGGACGCGGCGCAGGAGGCGCTGATCATCCTCTATCGCAAGATCGGGATGCTGCGGGCGACCGGGGCGCTGGCCTCGTGGATGTTCCGCATCGTGCGGAACGAGTGCCTGCGGCGGGCGCGTTCGGCACTGGGGGAGCGTCCGGCGACCGGGGTGGCCCCGTACCGGTCGGCCGAGGACGAGGTGCTGGGACGGCTGGAGGCCGGGCGGGTGGCGGAGGCGATCGCGGCGTTGCCGGAGGATCAGCGACGGGTGCTGGTCATGCGGGACGTTCAGGGGCTCAGCGGGCGGACGGTCGCCGATGCGTTGGGGCTGAGCACCGCGGCCATGAAGTCGCGGTTGCACCGGGCGCGGGCGGCGGTCCGGGCGGCCGCGGTGGGAGGGGAGTGGTGAAGGACGGCGCTTCGGGTTACGCCGGCCGGACGGTGGCGGGGCACCTGCTGCGGGGTGGGGTCGGGTTCGGCGCGCTGGTGGGGGCGTTCGTGCTGCTGCCGTTCGCCGGTCCGGTGGCGCTGCTCCTGGTGCCGCTCGGGCTGGTCGCCCTGCGCGGGTGTCCGACCTGCTGGGTGATCGGACTGCTGGAGGCGGTGTCGCGGGGGCGGCTGCGGCGTGAGTGTGTCGACGGGCGGTGCGAGCTGCGCCCCGCCGGGGCGGAGTAGGCCCGGTCGTGGCCACCCGGGGCGGGTGGCCACGACGGAAGGGGACCCAGGACCGGCCGTCAGCCGATGGAGCGGGGGAGGCGGGTCGTCAGGTAGAGGACGGTGAAGGACCCCAGGAGCTGGACGCCGAGGCAGAGGGCCAGCGCGCGGTCCATGCCCAGCGTGGGGGAGAGGCTCAGGTAGAGGGTGCCGAGGGTGGCGACGCCCAGGGCGAGGCTGGCCTGCTGACCGGTGGCGAGGACACCGCTGCCCACACCGGCCCGCGCGGCGGGGACCTTGGAGAGGACGACGCGGAACAGCGGGGTGCCGATCAGGCCCTGGCCGATGCCGGCGAGCGCGACGCCGGGGGCCATCCGCAGCGGGGAGAATCCGTTCCAGTCGGTGAGCACCGTGGCGGCCAGGGTCACGAGGCCGAGGGCCTGGACGGCCGCGCCGGCGGTCAGGACCCGGCTGCCGAACCGGCCGATCAGGCGCGGGCCGGACAGCGAGGCGGTGAAGTAGCCGACGGCCATCGGGACCAGTGCCCAGCCCGCCGCGACCGGGCCGAGGTGCAGGCCCTGCTGGAGGGCGACGGCGATGACGAACATGAAGCCGCCGAAGCCGCCGAAGTAGGGGAGGGCGATGCCGAGGCCCCTCCTCATCTCGGGGATGCGCAGCAGGGTGGGCGGCACCAGCGGGGCGCCGCCGAGGCGCTCGGCCCGGCGCTCGACCAGGGCGAAGGCGGTGGCGAACACGGGGAACAGCGCGAGCAGCAGCCAGGACCACAGCGGCCAGCCGGCGGCGCGGCCCTCCATCAGCGGCACCAGCAGGGCGAGCAGGGCGGCTGTGAGCAGGACCGTGCCGGCGATGTCGACCTTGGCGCCCTGCGGTGCGCGGCTCTCCGGGACGAAGCGCAACGCCAGGACGAGGGCGAGCAGGGCGAAGGGGACGTTCAGCAGGAAGACCGAGCGCCAGCCGGTGCCGAAGAGGTCGGCGGCGACCAGCATCCCGCCGAGCACCTGCCCGATGACCACCGAGATGCCGCCGACCGCGCCGTACACCGAGAGGGCGCGCCCGCGCCGGGCGCCGTGGGTGGCGGCGGTGATGGTGCCGAGGACCTGGGGGATCAGCAGGGCGGCCGACGCGCCCTGGGCGGCCCGGGCGGCGACCAGGCTCCACGCACCGGGGGCGAGTCCGCAGGCGAGCGAGGTCACGGCGAAGGCGGCCGCCCCGACCACGAAGAGGCGGCGCCGGCCGAAGAGGTCGCCGAGTCGTCCGCCGAGGACGAGCAGGACGGCGAAGGCGATGCCGTACCCGGCGGCGACCAGCTCCAGGACGGCGGGTCCGGCGGCGAGGTCGTGGTCGATGGTCGGCAGAGCGACGTTCACTATGAAGAAGTCAAGCATCGGGAGGAAGGCCCCGAGCAGGACGGTGACCAGTCCGGCTGTGCCGAGGGAGGGAGAGGAAGGAGAGGAAGGGGCGGTGGCGTCGGAGGAGGCGGCTGAGGCGGTGGGGACGAGGGGCCTGGTGGCGGTCAGTTGCTGGGTCACGGTCATACGATGCGCCGTGCCGCAACCTGGTACCAGAGTGTGCTTATCCAGGTATAAGAAGTACCTGGCAACAGGATGAGCCGTGCCGCATGCTGGTGGAATGAGTCTGACCGCCGTCACGGCAACCACCGGGAAAGTGCCCGCCGACGATCGGCGGCAACAGCTGGCGGCGTTCCTGCGCAGTCGCCGGGAGCGGATCACCCCCGAGCAGGTGGGGCTGCCGCCGACCGGTCGGCGGCGGACGCCGGGGCTGCGCCGTGAGGAAGTGGCGCAGATCGCCGCCGTCGGGGTCACCTGGTACACGTGGCTGGAGCAGGGGCGCGAGATCCAGGTGTCCGTGCAGGTACTGGACGCGGTGGCGCGCGCCCTGCTGCTCGACCCCAGTGAGCGGGCCCATCTGTTCACCCTGGCCGGCGCGGAGGATCCGGCGCCGGTGCGGGAGTGCCCGACCGTCACGCCTGCGGTCCGGATGACGCTGGACCGGATGGCCCCCTACCCGGCCGCGGTGATCAACTCCCGCTACGACGTGCTGGCCCACAACGCGCAGTACACCGGGATCGTCGGCGACCTGGCAGCACTGCCGCCCGAGGACCGCAATCTGATGTGGCTGGCCTTCACCCCCTCGCGCTTCCGGGACGTGCTGGTGGACCACGAGGAGGAGCGGGACGTCATGGTCGCCCGGTTCCGGTCCGGGATGGGCGACCACGGGGCCGAGCCCGCCTGGCGGGCGCTGCTCTGCCGGCTGCGCAAGGCCTCGCCGGTGTTCGACGCGGCCTGGCAGCGGCACGACGTCCTGCGGCCGGGCAACGGCCTGAAGCGCTTCCTGGTACCGGAAGTGGGGCTGTTGCGGCTCGACTACACCAGCTTCTGGCTCGGTCCGGTCCAGGGGCCGCGGATGGTCGTCTACACCCCGAAGGACGAGGAGACGGCCGCGCTGCTGTCGCGGCTTCCCACCCGGTTGCCGTCGGCCGTGGCGGGCGCGGGGGTGCCGCTCGGCTGACGGCAGCCCGGTGCGGGCCAGGCCGAGGGCCAGGCAGAGCGCGGCCAGCGGGAGCTCGACACAGCCCGCCATGACCAGCGCGGCGAGCGTCTCCTGGCCCGGCAGCGCGGTGGCGATGTCGACCAGGGCGTCGCCCACGAGCAGCAGGGCCACCACCGCGGCCGGTCCGGCGGCGGCCGCGCCGCGGCGGCGCAGCCCGGCGTCGAGCCGGAGCAGGGCGGCCAGTTCGCACAGGTCGAGGGCGGCCCACCCGGTGTCGCCCGCGGCCACGAGCAGAGCCGTCCAGGGCAGCAGCAGGAACGCGGCGAGCGCGGGCACCCACTCGGCGCTCGGGCCGAGCAGGCGGCGGCCGGCCCGGGCGGCGCGCGACGCGCGGGCCGGGGCGAGGCCGAGGACGCCGGTGCTCATCGGGTACCCCCGGTGCCGCCGCCGACGCGGGCCCGGACCAGCGGCGACCGCTCGGGGGCGGCACCGCGCGCCTCGACCAGAACGCCGCCGAACACGCCCTCGCCCCAGGCGAGCCAGAACTCCCCGCCGACGGTGACCACCTCGGCCGCGTGGACGACCGGGGCGGGCCGGCCGGGCAGCCGCAGCAGCCGCCCGCCGGTGAACCCGACGACCGGGACCGCCCCGCCCCGCGGCAGCCGCCCCCAGGCGAGACCGTGCCGGGGACGGCGGCGCCCGCCCGGGCCGGCCGCGGCCCAGGCGCGGGCACCGCGCAGCAGACCGCCGGCGAGGCGGGCCGCGACCAGGACGTCCACCAGCTCGTCGTGCTCGTAGACCTCCAGGGCCGCGCGGCCGCGAGTCCGGCCGGCCCGGACACTGCGCACCGACCACGGCCCGGCGGCCGGGTGGGCCGGCCCCCGCAGGCCGGCGGGTCCGACCGGGAGCCGGCCCTCTGCCCGGCCGGCCGCGGCGGTGGCGCCGAGGGTCGGACGCCCGTGCGGCAGATCGGCGGAGTGCGATGCGTAGCTCGTCATGCCCTCAAGACTGACCGTCCCGGGAGGCGCTGTCGGTAGTGCACCGATCCGAATCGGGGGTGTACCCAGCTTCACCATTTCTCGGCAGCGACCTTCATGGTGACGGCCGATCACGGCACTCTAGGCTGTCCGCCATGCTCTCCACGAAGCCGCGCCGTGCGCTCCTCGGGAGCGCCGCCCGGTCCCCGTGGCCTGCGGCGTTCTGGCGGGACGCCCGGTTCCTCGCTGCCGGAATCCCACTCTCCCTTCCTGTCTGGCTGGCCGTCACCGTTCCCAAGGTGTCGCTGTTCCTCGCGGGCGTGATCCTGCTCGGCATCCGTCTGCTCTCCACCGCGCAGCGCGCCCGGCTGCGGGAGCTGCGCGGGGTGGACGTCCCGCCGCTGCTCCGGCCCGCCGGCACCTCCGCCGGTGCGGTGACCAAGCTGCGCACCGCCGTGAGCTGGCGCCAGGTCGGCTACCACCTGGTGGTCGGTCCGCTGGTCGCGCTCGGCGCGCTGGCCGTGCTGTGGGCGTGGGGCGGGGCCGTGGTGGCCTCGACGGTCCTCGGCTGGGCCTGGATGATGCCGCCGACCTCACCGGTCGCGGACCACTGGGTCGAGCTGGACATCGCGCTCACCGTCGGCGGCGTGCTGGTGCTGGCGGTCCTGCCCAGGGCGGTCCGGCTGCTGGCCGCCCTGGACGAGGCGCTCGCGGTGCGCATGCTCGGCCCGGGCCGGACGGCCGTGCTGGAGCACCGGATCGAGGAGGTGGTGGAGAGCCGGGCCGGCCTGGTGGACGCGGTCGACGCCGAGCGCCGCCGGATCGAGCGCGACCTCCACGACGGGGCCCAGCAGCGGCTCACCTCCCTGGCGATGAACCTCGGCCTGGCCCGGCGCACCCTCAAGGACGTTCCGCCCGAGGCGATGCAGGTGATAGTCGAGGCGCACGAGGAGGCCCAGGCGGCCATCGACGAGCTGCGGGACCTCGTCCGCGGCCTGCACCCGGCCGTACTGGAGGACCGCGGGCTGGACGCGGCGCTCTCCGGCATCGCGGCCAGGATCCCGCTGCCGGTCCGGCTCGACGTCGACCTGTCCGAGCGGATAGCACCGACGGTCGAGGCCGTCGCCTACTTCACCGTCTCCGAGGCGCTGACCAATGTGGCCAAGCACGCCCGGGCCTCCCGGGTGGACGTGTCGGTGCGGACGGTCGGCGGCCGGCTGCGCCTGGTCGTCAGCGACGACGGCGTGGGCGGGGCGGACGCGGCCCGGGGTACCGGCCTGACCGGCCTTCGGCAGCGCACCGCCTCGGTCGACGGATCCCTGTCCCTGCTCAGCCCCGTCGGGGGCCCGACCACCATTACCGTGGAGTTGCCGTGCGCGCTGTGATCGCCGAGGACTCGGTCCTGCTCAGGGTCGGTCTGGTCAAGGTCCTGGAGGCCGTGGGCTTCGAGGTGGCCGCCGCCGTCGGGGACGCCGAGGCGCTGCTCGTCGCGGTGGAGGAGCACCGTCCGCGGGTGGTGGTGGCGGACGTCCGAATGCCGCCCGGCTACTCCGACGAGGGGGTGCGGGCCGCACTGGTGATCCGTCGGCAGTGGCCGGAGGTGGCGGTGCTGCTGCTCTCCCAGTTCGTCGAGGAGCGCTACGCCGCGGACCTGCTGACCAGCAACACCAGCGGGGTCGGCTACCTGCTCAAGCAGCGGGTGGCCAATGTCGACGAGTTCGTGGACGCCCTCCAGCGGGTCGCCGAGGGCGGGACGGCACTGGACCCGGAGGTGGTGGCCCAGCTGCTGGTGCGGCGCCACCGCGATCCGCTGGAGCGGCTGACCCCGCGCGAGCGGGACGTGCTCGCCCTGATGGCGGAGGGCCGGTCGAACGCGGCCATCGCCGGCTCCCTGGTGGTCAGCGACAGCGCGGTGGCCAAGCACATCAACTCGATCTTCGCCAAGCTCGACCTGCCGCAGGCGGACGACAGCCACCGCCGGGTGATGGCGGTGCTGCGCTTCCTGGAGGTGGCATGAGGATGCCGGGTACCGGTCGCAGGACGGGCACCGGCCCGGCCCGCGACGAGGGGACGGCGGCGGAGCGCCGGGCGGAACCGGTACCCGGGCCCGTGCGTGGCGGCCACCGGGGCTGGCGGGTGCTCGGGACCGTGGTGCTCGTCGTCGTGATACTGACGGGCGCCGTACAGACCTGGGCGACGGCGGTGCGGCAGCAGACCCGTTCGGAGCGGACCTACGGCGTCGCGGTGACCAAGCTGCGGCTGGACACCGGCCGGGCCACCGTCCGGATCAGGCCCGGACGGGAGGGTCAGGTGGTGGTCCGGCAGATCCTGAACTGGAAGGTCCGGATGCCGGTGGTCTCGGCGCTGTTCGACCAGGACGAGCTCGACGTCCGGATGTACTGCAACCAGGTCATGCCCTTCAGCGACATCGGCTGCGGAGCGGTGATCGAGCTGGAGGTGCCGCCCGGGGTCGCGGTGACCGGCCGACAGTCCAGCGGCGGCATCGACATCGCCGGGATGAGGGGGCCGATCGATCTCGTCTCCACCTCGGGGGAGGTCCGGTTGGCCGATGTGTCCGGTCCGCTCACCGTGCGCACCACCTCCGGGTCCGTGCACGGTCAGCGTCTCACTTCCCCGCGGGCCAACGCGGCCGCGACCTCGGGTTCGGTGGACCTGCGGTTCGTCTCGGAGCCCTCGGCCGTGGACATCGGCGTCACCTCGGGATCGGTGGTCCTGGCCCTGCCGCCAGGATCCCAGTACGACTTCGAGGGCGGCTCGGCCCCCCACGGCAGGATCGATCCGGCGCTGGCCGACCGCTCCAGCCCGCACAAGGTGAGGATCTCGGTCAGCTCCGGTTCGGTCTCGGTCTTCCCGAGGGGCGGTGACACCGACGGCAACCAGTGAGAGCCGACCGGACCGGGGCGGACGGTGACAGGGCGGACGGTGACAGGGCGGACGGTGACAGGTCGGGCCGTGACCGGCAGGGCGGGACCGGCCGGCGGCGGGGCAGGGCCGGAGGTGAGCCCGGGCCGGTGGCCCCCCGGGGCAGGCACGGCGGGTGGGGGACAATGGAGAGTCCCCGAATCGCCGTCCCCGAGGTCAGCCGCGCATGACAGTCCCGCCCGCACCCACCGAGCCGAGCACCGCGACCAGCGCCACCGGCAC
The DNA here is from genome assembly GCF_044748625.1 of Kitasatospora sp. NPDC089913. Classification (NCBI taxonomy): domain Bacteria; kingdom Bacillati; phylum Actinomycetota; class Actinomycetes; order Kitasatosporales; family Streptomycetaceae; genus Kitasatospora; species Kitasatospora sp. NPDC089913. The sequence goes on from NZ_JBIVGI010000001.1 coordinate 177,267, forward strand.
GACCGGCACTGCGGTGACCGGCCTCATCGGCGCTGTGTCCACCAATGCCCCGACCGCCGCCGCCCCGACCGCCGCCCCGACGGCCTCCGCCTCGGCCGTCGCTCCGACCGCCTCCGCGGCCGGCGCCGAGTTCGCGCCGCTGACCGTCGGCCCGATGCGGGTCTGGCCGCCTGTGGTCCTGGCGCCGATGGCCGGTATCACCAACGCGCCGTTCCGCACCCTCTGCCGCGAGCAGAGCGGAGGCAAGGGCCTCTACGTGTCGGAGATGATCACCACCCGGGCCCTGGTCGAGCGCAACGCGAAGACCATGCAGCTGATCAAGTTCGACCCGAGCGAGAAGCCGCGCTCGATCCAGCTGTACGGCGTGGACCCGGTGACCGTCGGCAAGGCGGCCCGGATGATCGCGGACGAGAACCTCGCCGACCACATCGACCTCAACTTCGGCTGCCCCGTCCCCAAGGTGACCCGCAAGGGCGGCGGCTCGGCGCTCCCGTACAAGCGCAACCTGCTGCGGGAGATCCTCCGCGAGGCCGTGTCCAACGCCGGTGGCCTGCCGGTCACCATGAAGATGCGCAAGGGCATCGACGACGACCACCTCACCTATCTGGACGCCGGCCGGATCGGTGCCGAGGAGGGTGTCTCCGCGATCGCCCTGCACGGACGCACCGCCGCCCAGCACTACGGCGGTACCGCCGACTGGTCGGCGATCGCCCGGCTGCGCGAGGCCGTCCCGGCGGGGATCCCCGTGCTCGGCAACGGGGACATCTGGTCGGCCGACGACGCGGTGCGGATGATGCGCGAGACCGGCTGCGACGGCGTGGTGGTGGGCCGTGGCTGCCTGGGCCGGCCGTGGCTGTTCCGGGACCTGGTGGCGATCTTCGAGGGCGAGGTGGACTACGCGCGTCCGACCTTCGCCGACGTCGCACGGGCGATGGTCCGCCACGCGCAGCTGCTCGGTGAGTGGCTGGGCGACGAGGCCCGCGGCGTGATCGACTTCCGCAAGCACGTCGCCTGGTACACCAAGGGCTTCTCGGTGGGCTCGGAACTGCGGGTGAAGCTGGCGAACTCGTCCTCGTTGGCCGAATTGGCCGAAACCCTGGCCCTGGTGGAGCAGTCGCAGAGCTGGCCGGCCGGTGCCGACGGCCCGCGGGGGCGGACCAGCGGCAACAACCGCGTGGTCCTGCCCGAAGGCTGGTTGGACGATCCGTACGACTGCGCCCGACCGGGCGAAGACGCCGAATCGGACACCTCTGGCGGGTGAACTGTACGGGGTGGTGAAATCGGCCCCCTTGGGCCGATGGCCACCCCGTCCCAGCCCTCTTGGCCACTCTGGACAAGAGGGCTCCTTTTTGGCATTCGAATGTCACGGAACGAGCACGTTTCTGGACACAGTGCGACGATGGGCGGGGTCGGCCTACGCTCGATCGGTGAGATGTGTCCGTGACGCTTGCCACATACCCTGTGTGCCCCCGGGGTCCGACAGGACGAAATGAACAAGTCGACGGTGGATCGCTTCCCGAAGGGGGGCGGCGGTGGATCGGCACTGAGGGTGCAGGAAATCAAGCCGGGCCGTCAGGCCGGACCGCCGGTGGCTACCGTGTGTTCCGGATATGTGATCTTCCGGTTTCCGCGCCTTCAAGACTTGAACGCTCGCTAGCGTCATCCGGACGATTTCACCTCCAGAGGTGAACGCCGTTCTATGCATTCGATCTAGCGGGTTACCTGCTGCTCCTGACCACGTACGGCCTATTGGCGGCGCAGAAGCGCCTTCGAAATGGGTATGTTCTCCGGCGTCAGGGCAACCGTGCGCGAGGAGACCGACCCGTGGCGTCCCAGCAGAAGTTTGTTTACTCCTTCACTGAAGGAAACAAGGACCTCAAGGATCTTCTTGGCGGCAAGGGCGCGAACCTGGCCGAGATGACCAACCTGGGTCTTCCGGTCCCCCCGGGGTTCACGATCACCACCGAGGCCTGCAAGGTCTTCCTGGAGACCGGCACCGAGCCCACCTCGCTGCACGAGGAGATCAGCGCCCACCTGGACGCGCTCGAGCAGGAGATGGGCAAGCAGCTCGGCCAGGCCGACAACCCGCTGCTCGTCTCGGTGCGTTCGGGCGCCAAGTTCTCCATGCCCGGCATGATGGACACCGTCCTGAACATCGGCCTCTCGGACACCTCGGTGGTCGGCCTGGTCGCGCAGTCCGGCAACGAGCGCTTCGCCTGGGACTCCTACCGTCGCCTGGTCCAGATGTTCGGCAAGACCGTGCTGGGCGTCGACGGCGAGCTGTTCGAGGAGGCGCTGGACGAGGCCAAGCACGCCAAGGGCACCGCCAGCGACCTCGACCTCGACGCCGCGGACCTCAAGCAGCTGGTCGAGGTGTTCAAGGGCATCGTCGAGCGCGAGACCGGCCGGGCCTTCCCGCAGGACCCGCGCGAGCAGATGGACCTCGCCATCCACGCCGTCTTCCACTCCTGGAACGGCGACCGCGCCCGGCTCTACCGCCGCCAGGAGCGCATTCCGAACGACCTGGGCACCGCGGTCAACGTGTGCAGCATGGTGTTCGGCAACCTCGGCGAGGACTCCGGCACCGGCGTCGCCTTCACCCGTGACCCCTCCACCGGTGCCCAGGGCGTCTACGGCGACTACCTGTCCAACGCCCAGGGCGAGGACGTCGTCGCCGGCATCCGCAACACCCTGCCGCTGTCCGAGCTGGAGAAGCTCGACAAGAAGTCGTACGACGAGCTGATGGCGATCATGCAGACGCTCGAGACCCACTACCGGGACCTCTGCGACATCGAGTTCACCATCGAGCGCGGCAAGCTCTGGATGCTGCAGACCCGGGTCGGCAAGCGCACCGCCGCGGCCGCCTTCCGGATCGCCGTCCAGCTGGTCGACCAGGGTCTGATCGACCTGGACGAGGCCCTGATGCGGGTCACCGGCGGCCAGCTCTCCCAGCTGATGTTCCCGCGCTTCGCCCCCAATGCCGAGTCCAAGCAGATCGCCCGGGGCCTCGCCGCCTCGCCCGGCGCCGCGATCGGCAAGATCGTCTTCGACTCCTACACCGCGGTGAAGTGGTCGCGCTCCGGCGAGAAGGTCATCCTGGTCCGTCGCGAGACCAACCCGGACGACCTGGACGGCATGATCGCCGCCGAGGGCATCCTCACCTCGCGCGGCGGCAAGACCTCGCACGCGGCCGTCGTCGCCCGCGGCATGGGCAAGACCTGTGTCTGCGGTGCCGAGGAGCTGGAGGTCGACACCAAGCGCCGCCGGATGACCACCGCCGACGGCCTGGAGCTGGAGGAAGGTGACATCGTCTCGATCGACGGCGCCACCGGCAAGGTGTACCTCGGCGAGGTGCCCGTGCTCCCCTCCGCGGTGGTGGAGTACTTCGAGGGCACCCTGCACGCCGGCGCCGACGTCCAGGGCGGTCTGGTCCAGGCCGTGCACCGGCTGATGTCCCACGCCGACGGCCGCCGCCGCCTCGCGGTGCGCGCCAACGCCGACAACTCCGAGGACGGCTCGCGCGCCCGTCGTTACGGCGCCCAGGGCATCGGCCTGTGCCGCACCGAGCACATGTTCCTCGGTGAGGAGCGCCGCAAGGAGGTCGAGCACCTGATCCTCGCGGACAACGACAAGGACCGCGAGGCCGCGCTCTCCACCCTGCTGCCGCTGCAGAAGGGCGACTTCCTGGAGCTGTTCCAGGCGATGGACGGACTGCCCGTCACCGTCCGCCTGCTCGACCCGCCGCTGCACGAGTTCCTGCCCGACATCACCGAGCTGTCGGTGCGCGTCGCCCTCGCCGAGGCCCGCAAGGACCCGAACGAGAACGACCTGCGTCTGCTCCAGGCGGTGCACAAGCTGCACGAGCAGAACCCGATGCTCGGCCTGCGCGGTGTGCGCCTCGGCCTGGTCATCCCCGGCCTGTTCGGCATGCAGGTCCGGGCCATCGCCGAGGCCGCCGCCGAGCGCAAGCTGGCCGGGGCGGACCCGCGTCCCGAGGTCATGATCCCGCTGGTCGGCACCGTCCAGGAGCTGGAGCTGGTCCGCGACGAGTGCGAGCGCGTGCTCGCCGAGGTCTCCCAGTCCACCGGTGTCCGGCTGGACATCAAGCTCGGCACCATGATCGAGCTGCCGCGCGCCGCCGTGACGGCCGGCCAGATCGCCGAGGCCGCCGAGTTCTTCTCCTTCGGCACCAACGACCTCACCCAGACGGTCTGGGGCTTCTCCCGCGACGACGTCGAGGCCTCCTTCTTCACCGCATACCTGGAGAAGGGCATCTTCGGGGTCTCGCCGTTCGAGACCATCGACCGCGACGGTGTCGGCGCGCTCGTGAAGCACGCCGTCCAGGCCGGTCGGGCCACCCGCCCCGACCTCAAGCTCGGCGTCTGCGGCGAGCACGGCGGCGACCCGGAGTCGGTGCACTTCTTCCACGAGGTCGGGCTGGACTACGTCTCCTGCTCCCCCTTCCGGATCCCGGTGGCGCGTCTGGAGGCCGGTCGCGCCGCCATCGAGACTGCGGGCAGCGACTCGCGCTGAGGCCGGGGGCTCGTCATGAGCCCCTCGGCACGGCCGAATCGCTGACCGTGTCCCCTCCATCGGGGAGGGGCGTACACCGGAGCTCGGCGCAGGAGAACCGGCGTACGTGAAGCGGCCGGGGCGGGAACGGACAATGGCGTCCGTACCCGCCCCGGCCGCGTGCTTCTCCGGCCCGCCCGCCTCGCCCGGACCCGGCCTCCGGTGGGCCGTCACCCCGAAGGGGCCCGCCCCCGTTGTGGTGCCGGCCACGCGTGTGGCTGGCCGGGACCCGGCCCGCCGACTGCCAAGCTGGGCCCATGACCAGCAGAAACCGCCTGTGGACCGCCCTCGCCGTGCTGATCTGCGTGCTCGCCGCCGCGGTCGGCTACCTGCTCTCGGACGACACCGGCAGCAGTGCGCCCGGAGCCGCCGCGACCGCCACGGGCCCCACCGCCACGGGCCCCACCGGCACCGGCCCGGCCGCGGCCTCGAGCGCTCCGGTGGCGCCGAAGCCCAGCGCACCCCGGTCCTCGGCCCCGGCCACCCCGCCGGCGACGGCCGCCGGCACCGGATGGGTTCCGACCGACCCGGCGCTGGCCGACGTCTGCCGCACCGGGCTCCCGGACCAGGCCCGCGACACCCTCGGACTGATCGCCAAGGGCGGCCCCTACCCCTACCGCTCGGACGGCATCGTCTTCGAGAACCGGGAGAGCCGCCTCCCGCGCAAGACCTCGGGCTACTACCACGAGTTCACCGTCGTCACTCCCGGCTCCGGCGACCGGGGCGCCCGCCGGGTGGTCACCGGTGGCTCCGGCGAGCAGTACTGGACCGCTGACCACTACGCCACCTTCCAGGAGATCGACTCCCGCTGCTGACGACGGGGGAGCCGCCGACCCCGAGCTGAAAGTACTTTCCATGACGGAAAGTACGTGCCATAGTGGAACGAAGATCAACGATCACCGCGATCACCACCGGGGGACTTCATGACCGATTCCGTGCCCGTCGAGCTGTCCGCGACCGAGGCGCTGGGCCTCGCGGCCCGGGCACGCGCCGCCGCCCGGGCGCCGCAGCCGGTGCCGGCCTGGTACGGCGCCACCTTCGCGGTCGGCTTCTCGCTCTACGGCCTCGGGATCGGCTACGCGCTGTGGGCCGACCTGAGCTGGCTGGGCGGCGTGCTGGGCGCGGTCTTCGCGGCGGTCAGTGGTGCCCTGGGAGCCGTGGTGACCCGTCGCGGCGGTGTGGCGAGGGGCTGGACGCCCGGCTTGGGCGGACCGATGACGCGCTGGGTGGTGCTGGTCTTCGCCGGAGCCCTCGTGGTGGCCGCCGTCGTCCGACTGCTGGGCGCCGATCCCCGGGGGACGTTCGGCAGCGCCGGTGTCACGGCGGGGGTGCTGTTCTGGCTGACGACGGCGCGTGTGAACGCCCGGATCCGCCGCGAGGCGGAGGAGGTCTGATGGCCGGGCTCGACCCGCTGCTCCAGCACCCCACCCGGCTCACCGTGGTGGCGTTCCTCGGCGGCTGCATCGAGGCCGAGTTCTCCGCCGTCAGGGACTACTGCCAGGTCTCCGACTCGGTGCTCAGCAAGGCGGCCGGTGCGCTGGAGGAGGCCGGCTACCTGTCGGTGAAGAAGGGCTACGTCGGCAAGCGCCCGCGCACCTGGCTGGCCGCCACCCGGGCCGGCCGCCGGGCGCTCGCCGAGCACCTGGGCGTCCTGCAGCAACTGGTGGCGGCGGCCGAGACGGCCGGACGGGAGGCGGAGAACCGGCAACCGTGAGCTCCCGGGGCGCACGCCGCAGAGCCGCACGGCTGCCGAGCCGCCCGGCCACCACCCCCTCACCGGGCCCGCCGCCAGCTGACCCGGCCGTGCGGCCCGTGCGGACCGGCCGAGAGCAGCACGGCCAGCTCGTGCAGCACCGGCCCCGGGTCGCGGCGCAGCTGGACGGGGGTGGTGCGGACGACCGGGAGGCCGGCGGCGGTCAGCCGATTGGCCCGGGTCAGGCTCCGCTCGTGGTCGGCAGGGCGCAGGTGCCAGGCCCGGGAGTCGATCTCCAGGGCGACGCAGGACTGCGGCCAGTACGCGTCCGGCACGGCGAGGAAACGCCCGTCCAGGAGGAGCACCGGGTTCCAGAGCGGTTCGGGGAGCCCGGCAGCGCGCACCGCGTCCCGGGCCTCGCCCTCGACCACCGACCGCACTCCGGCCGTCAGCTCCTCCACCACCCGGGCCAGTCCGGCCAGGTCGCGGGCGTCCGGCCGGGCGAGCAACTGGTCCAGCAGTTCGCCGAGTTCGCAGTGCCGCCGCTGGACGGCCTCGGCGCAGAGGGCGCGGAACCGGCGCCGTCCGCTCTCCCGGGGCGCGAGGTCGGCCAGCGCCCGGGCGACCGAGGTGCTCCAGAGCCCGTCGTCGCGTTCGAAACCGGCCGGCATCGCCCCGCTCGCGCGGTGGATCCGGACGAACCCCCGGTCGGCGACCCGTCGCCGACCGGGAATCAGGACGTCCACTTCGGCGAGGTCGGCCGGGTGCCCGGCGGAGGGGAGGCCCGCGTCGGCGAGTACCGCCGCCCCGGTGAGCAGTACTTCCCCGGCCTGCGGCGCGGGCCGGCCCTTGGGGCCGGCGTAGGCGAGCGCGGCCCGCAGTCGCTGATGCGCGGTCAGCCGGCCGGTCTGCAGGCAGATCACCCGTGGCAGCACCCGCTGCCACGGGCCGTCGGGTCGAAGCCGGTGCGCGATCGTTCCGGACGGCACTCCGAGCGCGCGCAGTTGGGCGCGGGTGACGACGTGCTGCTGGTCGCCGCCGAGCAGCCGCAGCGGGTCGACGACCGACCCGGGGGCGGCCCGCGCCCGAGCGGCGCCGGACGGACGCGGAACGGCGGCGGGCGGAGCGCCGGGCGGGGCAGCGACCGGAATGGTGGGAGGGGCGGCGAGGGTCATGCCGGGGTGTTTCCCGCCCGGATCGGAGGTATGCGAAACATCGCCCACCCGGGGAATGCCCGGTCAAACCGGCTTGACGCCGGACCGGTCGGACGGTGGGCTTGGTGACCAAGATGACGATTCCTCACCCCGGCCCCGCGCTCGACGCGCTCGAGGGCCTCTCCGTCGGCGACGCCCTCGGCGCGCAGTTCTTCGTCCCCGCCACCGCGCGGGCCCACCTCGCCGCCCGCACCACCCCGCCCGGCCCCTGGCCGTGGACGGACGACACCGAGATGGCGTGCTCGGTGCACGCCGCGCACACCGAGCGCGGCGCGATCGACGTGTTCGACCTCACCCGTGCCTTCGCCCGCCGGCACGACTTCGACCGGGGCTACGGTCCGGCCGCCAACCGGCTGCTGCGGCTGGTCCGGGAGGGCGGTGACGCCCGGGAGCTGGCCTCGGCGCTGTTCGACGGCCAGGGGTCGTACGGCAACGGTGCCGCGATGCGGGTCGCCCCGCTCGGGGCGGCGTACGCGGCCGACCCGGCGGAGGCGGTGCGCCCGGCCGTCGAGACGGCGCTGATCACCCACACCCACCCGCAGGCGGTGGACGGCGCGGTCGCCGTCGCGGTGGCCGCCGCCTGCGCGGCGCGGGCCCGCGGCACCCGGACGGCGCCGGACGCCTTCCTGACGCAGGTCCGCCGGCTGACCCCGCGCGGGGCCGTCCACGACGGTCTGGCCGAGGCGGTCGCCCTGCTCGCCGAGCCGGACCTCACGGTGGTCGCGCGGGTGCTCGGCAACGGCAGCCGGACCAGCGCCGCCGACACCGTGCCCTACGCGCTGTGGTGCGCGGCCCGGCACCTCGCCGACTACCCGGCGGCGGTGTGGACGGCGGTGGCCGCCGGCGGGGACGCGGACACCGTGGCCGCGATCACCGGTGGCGTGGTCGCCGCGCACACCGGCACGGCCGGCATCCCCGCCGCCTGGCTGGCCGCCCGGGAGCCGTTGCCGGCCTGGGCCTTCGCCGACCCGGGCAGCGTGTCCGCCGGCCGGGGCCGTGCGGAGATGCTGGTGCCGCGGCCGTGCCCGGTGCCGGACGTGCTGTGGACGGACGAGCAGTGGCAGCGGCTGCGCACCGGGCCCGGGCCGCTGCTCGGGGGCCGCCGCCTGGCGGTGCACACCCGCGAGGGCACGCTCCGGCTCTGCGGTCCGGACGGCCACCCGCAGTGGGAACTGGCACTGGTGCGGGACCGGGCCGGCCTGCGCCCGGTGTCGGCCGTGGTCGAGGCCTGCCCCGACCGGGCGCCCGGACCGGACGAGGGCCGGGGCACCGGTCTGCTGGACCGTCTGCTGCGGGCCGCCGTCACGGGCGTGCCGGTCGCGGAACGACCCCGGCCCGAGTGTCCGGACCCCGCGCGGGGTCCGGACACTCGGGCAACGAACCCTCCGGCACCGAACCACCGGAGCGCCCGGACCACCGGATCCCCCGGGCGAAGCCCGGGCGGAGACCTCGGGCCGTGAGCCTCGGGCCGTGAGCCTCAGGCCGTGATCAGATGCCCCGCACCGCCGCCGTGTCTAAGGCACTCCTGGTTGATCGCCGGGTCCGGGGCGCTCGGCGAGGTGGCGGCGGCGATCCGCAGCTCGACGATGTCCCGCACGGCGGGCCACTCGCTGTCCAGGATCGAGTAGAAGGCGGTGGACCTGACCACCCCGTCCAGCCCGCGCGAGTGCGCCCGGCGGACGCCCTCGGCGGTCGCGCCCAGCCGCTCGATCGCGGCCCGCGACCGCATGTTGCGGGCGTCGGCGCGCAGCGAGATCCGCTGCACGCCCCACACCTCGAAGGCGTGCCGCAGCATCAGCAGCTTCGCCTCGGTGTTGATGCCGGTGCCCTGGGCCCGCGGGGACAGCCAGGTGTTGCCGATCTCGGCGGCGTCCGGGACGGCCGTGGCCGGGTCGCCGAACGGCACGCCGGGGACCGGCGGCCAGACGAGCGGGCCCTGCCAGTAGTCGAGTTCCAGGAACCGGGTGGAACCCACCACTCGGCCGTCGGCCTGGTTCACCGTCGCGAACGGCAGCGACCGGCCGGAGGCCTGGTCCGCCAGGGCGCGCGCGATGTACTCCCGGGCAGCTTCCAGGCCGTGCGGGACGGGGGTGAAGGCGTAAGTCGTACGGTCCTCGGCGCCGGCCTGGGCGATGGCCTCGGCATGGTGCGCGGCGAGGGGCTCCAGCCGCACGGTGCGGCCGGTGAGGATGACAGGTACGGGCACGGAACCTTCGGTCCTTCGGCGGTCGGAGGGCGCTGGCCCGTGCCGGGGTGCGGCGAGGGTCAGCAGTGGACGGTTCGCCCCGCTCCGGAGTGTGCCCACCGAGGCCCGCGCACGCCGGAGGCCGGTCGAGCGGGGCGGGGAGCGACGGCCCGGAGTCGGGCAGCGCGGTGCCGGAACGGACACGGGTCGACGGACCGGTCCGGCGGGATGAGCGAGGGGACAGTGTGCGTCCGCGAGATGGCCGAAGAGGAAACGAGAGCGCGAAGGGAAGCAGGCGGCCAGGTGAAGGCAAGATGCGTCGTGGGTGACTGGCCGAGCACCGGTCCGGGTCGTGATCGACGGCGTTACGGACGACGTGACGACGACGCGACGATGCGAGGCAGCGAGAGGACGATACCCGCCAGAAGGCAATGCGTCACTTCGCGGCACACGAATGGCCGTCGGGGCTGGTCCGGGGCCTGTCGCGACGACCGTTCGCACCCTCCTGACCAGGGACTTCCGGGGCGGGTGCGATCATGGTCCGGTCGGCCTCGCGGGGGCGCGCGACGGGCGGCGCCGGGAAACGGGCCCGGCCCGGCGGGAATTCCGGCGGCACTCCGCACGCTGGACGAGGAGAGCCGGGCAGGAGTCCCAGCGCGGGCGGCCGCGCGGGGGCGTGCGCGGCGAACCGCGACGAGGAAAGAAACGGGGTGTGGGTGAGCGGTGCGTGATCCCCAGGCGCTGTACGAGCTGGACCAGCAGGGTGTGGCCGCGGTGGCCGCGGCGAGGGCCGCGCTGGCGGACACCGGTGCCGGCCTGGTGCTGCTCCACCACTTCGAGGGCTTCATGGACGCCGGCGAGGCGGGCGCCCAGGTGGTCGACCACCTGCTGGAGACGGGCGAGCCCCAGGTCGTCGCCCGCTTCGACCACGACCGCCTGGTGGACTACCGGGCCCGTCGCCCCGCGATGGTCTTCGACCGCGAGCACTGGTCGTCCTACGAGCCGCCGGAGATCCTGCTCCAGCTGCTCCACGACGCGGCCGGTTCCCCGTTCCTGCTGCTCACCGGGCCGGAGCCGGACGTCGAGTGGGAGCGTTTCGCCGCCGCCGTCCGGCAGCTGGTCGAGCGCTTCGACGTCCGGCTGGCCCTCGACTTCCACGGCATCCCGATGGGCGTGCCGCACACCCGCCCGGTCGGTCTGACCCCGCACGGCAACCGGCTGGACCTCGCGGCCGGCTACCCGCAGTGGTTCGAGCAGGCGCAGGTCCCGGGCAGTGCCCAGGCGCTGCTGGAGTACCGGCTGGCCGAGGCCGGGCACGACGTGCTGGGCTTCGCCGCCCACGTGCCGCACTACGTGGCGCGCTCGGCGTACCCGGCGGCCGCGGTGCTGATCCTGGAGGCCGTCCAGTCGGCGACCGGGCTGGTGCTGCCCGGCACGCTGCTGCGCGAGCGGGTGGACGAGGTGTACGCCGACATCGAGGAGCAGCTGGCGCAGGGCGACGGCGACCTCCGCTCGGCGATCCGCGGCATGGAGGGCCAGTACGACGCGGTGGCCGGTTCGCAGGGGCGGGAGAGCCTGCTGGCCGAGCCGGTGGACCTGCCGTCCGCGGACGAGCTGGGCCGCCGCTTCGAGCAGTTCCTGGCCGAGCACGAGCGCGGGCCGGAGTAGCCGGCCGGGCGGCTCCGTGCGACGACGCGGCCCCGGGTGACGGACGCCGTCACCCGGGGCCGCCCGCTGTCGGGCTGTCGGGGCGTCCCGCACCGCCGAAATTTCCGGCTCCGGACGGGAGCGATCCCGCCCGCCCGTCCGTTGGTGACTGCGGTGCCCGGGGGACGGGCCGTCGTAGGGAGAATGCCAGCGGCTCCTACCGGGGGGTTCCCGTGTCACTGTCCGTACGCCCGATCGGCACGCTCGGCGGCGTGTTGAGCGCGGGCCTCGCCGCCGTGCTGGTCGCCGGATGTTCCGGTTCGTCCGGTTCGGAGACCGTCGCGGCGGCCGCCGCGGGCGGCTCGGCTCCGCCGCGCGCCGCCGCCACCGGGGCCGCGGCGTCACCGACCCCGACCCCGACGCCGACCCCGACGCCCACCGGGCCGTACGTGGCGCTCGGCGACTCCTACACGGCGGGTCTGAAGATCAGCCCCCAGGTGGGCGAACCCAGGGGCTGCTCCCGCTCGGCGGTCAACTACCCCTCGCTGGTGGCCCGGGCGCTCGGCCTGGCGGGCGAGCGGTTCCGCGACGTGAGCTGCAGCGGCGCCCGGACCGGCGACCTCACCGGCGCCCAGAGCACCGACGGCGGCGTCAACCCGCCGCAGCTGGACGCGCTCACCCCGGCCACCCGGCTGGTGACCCTCGGGATCGGCGGCAACGACGCCGGGTTCATGGAGATCGTCGGCCAGTGCGCCAAGGAGAACCTCGTGGACGCGCTCAAGGGGCTGGTCGGCTCGGACCGCGCGGCGGCGCCCTGCCGGGACTCCTACGCGGTCGCGGACGGCGGGGACCAGGTGCAGCGCAAGGTGGACAGTGCCGGCGAGCGGCTCGGCGAGACCCTCGAGGAGGTCAAGCGGCGGTCCCCGAAGGCCAGGGTCTACGTGGTCGGCTACCCGGCGCTGCTGCCCGCCGACCCGGCGAGCTGCGTCCCGGTGCTGGGGGCGACCGTCGCGGGCGGGGACCTCGGCTTCCTGGTGGAGAAGGAGCAGCAGCTCAACGCGATGCTCAAGCGCCGGGCGGAGGCGGCCGGAGCGGTCTTCGTGGACCTCGCCGGGCCCTCGTCCGGCCACGACATGTGCGCGGGCGAGGCCGCCCGATGGGTGGAGCCGCCGTTCCCCACCCACGGCCTGGCGGCGATCCACCCCAACGCCAAGGGCCAGGAGGGCGCGGCCGCGGCCGTCCTCAAGGCCCTGCGGGGCTGACCGGGGCCCGCCACCCACCCGGGGGCGGTCCGCCCGGTCGCGGGGCCGTCCACTCCGTCCGTCCCCGGGCCGTCCGCCCGGCCCGCCCCCGTCGGCCGCCCCGGTCCGGCCCGCCCCCGTCGGCCGCCCCGGTCCGCCCCGCCCCCGTCGGCCGCCGCAGGGCCCGGCGAACGGGCCGAACGGCGGGCGCCCAAGGGTTCACGCCCCGGCCCGCGCGCGGTCGCGCGCGGCACACTTCCGGTGTCACAGCCGCGGCGTACGGTGAGGGGCATATGGACGACACCGCGCACCGCCTCACCGCCGCCACGACCCCGACCCCGTACGACCGCGCCGCCGAGGCCCGCTGGGTGCCCGAACCGGACAAACGCCCCGGCCGGACGGCGTTCCAGCGCGACCGCGCCCGGGTGCTCCACTCCGCCGCGCTGCGTCGGCTGGCCGGCACCACCCAGGTGGTCGCCCCGATGCGCAGCGACTTCCCCCGCACCCGGCTGACCCACTCGCTGGAATGCGCCCAGGTCGGCCGGGAGTTGGGCGCGGCGCTCGGCTGCGACCCGGACCTCGTCGAGACGGCGTGCCTGGCCCACGACATCGGCCACCCGCCGTTCGGCCACACCGGCGAGGAAGCGCTCGACCAGGCCGCCGAGACCTGCGGCGGATTCGAGGGCAACGCCCAGTCGCTCCGGATCCTGACCCGCCTGGAGCCCAAGCGCTTCGCCCCGCAGGACGGGTCGCCGGCCCGGCTGGCCCCCTGGCCGGGCCGCAGCGTCGGCCTCAACCTGAGCCGCGCCGCCCTGGACGCCGCCACCAAGTACCCGTGGCCGCACGGCGCCCACCCCGCCGACCCGGCCTCGCCCAAGTACGGCGTCTACGCCGACGACCTGCCGGTCTTCCGCTGGTTGCGGGCCGGTGCCCCGGCCGGGGTCAAGTGCTTCGAGGCCACCGTCATGGACTGGTCCGACGACGTCGCCTACTCGACCCACGACGTCGAGGACGGCCTGCAGGCCGGCCACATCGACCCGGTCGCGCTGCGTGCCCCGAGCGAGCGGTCCGAGCTGTTCAAGGTCGCCGAGCGCTACGCCCGGGACGCCGAGCCGGAGGAGCTGGCGGAGGCCCTGGACCGGCTGCTCGACAAGGACTGGTGGCCCGAGTCCTACGACGGCACCGCCCGCGCCCGGGCCGGGCTGAAGGACCTCACCAGCCAGCTGATCGGCCGGTTCTGCCTGGCCGCCGAGCAGGCCACCCGGGCCCGCTACGGCCCCGGCCCGCTGACCAGGTACGGGGCCGAGCTGGTGGTGCCGCGCGAGGTCCGGCTGGAGTGCGCGGTGCTCAAGGCTGTCGCGGTCCGGTACGTCATGCAGCGCGACGAGCAGGCCCAGCTGCGGGCCAGGCAGCGGATCGTCATCGCCGAGCTGGCCGAGGTCCTCACCCGGCGTGCGCCCGAGGTGCTGGACCCGGTGTTCGCCGCGATGTACGAGGAGGCGGAGGACGACCGCGCGGCCCTGCGCACCGTGATCGACCAGATCGCGACCCTCACCGACGCCTCGGCGCTGGCCCTGCACGCCCGGCTGACCGGCCCGGCCGGGTCCTGACGGGCGGTGCCGGGCGGACCCGCCGGACGACCCGGCCGCCCCAGTAGACTTCCGGGGTGGCCGGGCGGATCAGGGACGAAGACGTACAGGCGGTGCGGAGCGCGCTGCCGATCGACGCCGTGGTCGGCGACTACGTACAGCTGACCAACGGTGGCGGCGGCGAGTACAAGGGCGTCTGCCCCTTCCACGACGAGAAGTCCGCCTCCTTCTACGTCAATCCGGCCAAGGGCGTCTTCCACTGCTTCGGCTGCCAGGAGAACGGCGACACCATCGCCTTCCTGATGAAGATCGAGCACTTCACCTTCGCCGAGGCCGTCGAGCGGATGGCGGCCCAGGCCGGCATCACCCTGCGGTACGAGGAGGGCGGCTACAGCCCCCGGCACCAGCAGGGCGAGCGCACCCGGCTGGTCGAGGCGCACAAGGTGGCCGCCGCCTGGTACCAGGAGCAGCTGGCCTCGCCCGAGGCCGAGATCGGCCGCCGCTTCCTGGCCGAGCGCGGCTTCGACGAGGAGTCCGCGCGGACCTTCGGCGTCGGCTACGCCCCGGTCGGCTGGGAGCACCTGGTGCGCTACCTGCGCGGCAAGGGCTTCACGGACAAGGAGATCCTGCTCGGCGGCCTGGCCTCGCAGGGCCAGCGCGGCGGGCTGATCGACCGCTTCCGGGGGCGGCTGGTCTGGCCGATCCGGGACATCGCGGGCGAGGTGATCGGCTTCGGCGCCCGGCGGCTGCGCGAGGACGACAACGGCCCGAAGTACCTCAACACCCCCGAGACGCCGATCTACAAGAAGTCGCACGTGCTCTACGGCATCGACCTGGCGAAGAAGGAGATCGCCAAGTCCGGCCGCGCGGTGGTGGTCGAGGGCTACACCGATGTGATGGCCTGCCACCTGGCCGGGGTCACCTCCGCCGTGGCGACCTGCGGCACCGCCTTCGCCGAGGACCACATCAAGATCATCCGTCGGCTGCTGATGGACACCTCGCAGTACCGGGGCGAGACCGTCTTCACCTTCGACGGCGACGCGGCCGGCCAGAAGGCCGCGCTGCGGGCCTTCGAGGACGACCAGAAGTTCGCGGCCAAGACCTCCATCGCGGTCAGCCCCGGCGGCATGGACCCGTGCGAGCTGCGCCTCGCCAAGGGCGACGACGCGGTCCGCGAACTGATCGACAACCCCGTCCCGCTCTTCGAGTTCGCGCTGGGCTCGGCCGTCGCCAAGCACCGGGTGGACACCCCCGAGGGCCGGTCGGCGGCGCTGGAGGAGGCGGCACCGATCGTCGCCAGGATCAAGGACCGCTCCATCCAGCACGAGTACGCCGTCCGGCTGGCCGGCATGCTGGGCATCCTCGACGAGCCGTTCGTGGTCCGCCGGGTGGCCCAGCTGGCCCGCTGGGACCGCGAGCGCCAGCAGAACCCCCGGGCCAACGGCCAGCGCCGCCCCGAGCCGCCGCAGCCGGTCCGCCCGGCCCGGCCCGCCTTCGTGCTCAACCCGCGCGACCCGGCCCAGTTCGTCGAGCGCGAACTGCTCAAACTGGCCCTCCAGTACCCGGACCTGGTCTCGCCGGCCTTCGACAACTACGCCGAGGACGAGTTCCCCACCCCGCCCTACACCGCCGTGCGGCGGGCCATCGGCCAGGCCGGCGGCGCCGCCTACGGGGCCACCCTGGCCGACTTCACCAGTGTGGTGCGCGAGATCTGCCCGGACGACCGGGTGCGCTCGCTGGTCACCGAGCTGACCGTGGAGCCGGTGCGCTCGCGCCGCAAGGTCGACGCAATCTACGCGGGGGAGTTCCTGGTCAAGCTGCGGCTGCTGGCGGTCGACCGGCGGGTCGACGAGGTCCGCGCCCACCTCCAGCGCCTCGGCAACCGCGCGGCCGCGGAGGACCTGCACGCGGTGCAGACCGAGCTGTGGCAGCTCCAGCAGTACGGGCAGTCCCTGCGCAGCGGCGGTTCCGCGGCCCTCTAGGGCGTGTCTTCAAACCCCCGCCGTCCGCCCGAAGGGCGGGCGGGGCGGCGTTGGGGTGCGTGCATCGGCGGCGCCGAGGAGAGAGTCCATGCGGAGCATCGGCGACCGACGAGAAGCCGGCGAGGTGCGTGCCCCGGCGTCGCCCCGCAGGCGCGGGTTTGAAGACACGCCCTAGGGCTCGTCCGGACCCGGGGGGCGTCCGGCCCCCGGACCGGGCCCACCTGGCGAAGACCCGCTCCCCCCGGGCCCGTTCGCGCCCCCGCCCCCGTTCAGAAAGTCCGCGCACGAGTCTCGGCCACGGAGCGTGGCGTGCCGCACACTGGAGGGCGTCCTGCCTCCGTACAGCGCGGGTCCGCCAGAGTCGCGCCCGCCCAGAGGGGATGCCCGTGGACCGAGGCCCCGCCGCGACCGCCCAGCCGACCACCGATCCGCTCGCCCCGCCTCCGCCGTACGACGGCACCGCCGACCCGCCGGAGGACCACGGCCGGGCGGGGGCGCCGCCCGCGGACGGCGCGCGCGTGTCCGCCCAGGGCCACCCGCCGGGGCACCCCCGGGCCGAGGGGGCGGGCGGCCCCGGGGACACCGGGGACACCGAGGAACCCGGGGACACCGAGGAACCCGAGGACGGTGACGCCGAGGCCGCCGAGGACACCGGGGCTTCCGACGACGCCGAGGCCGCCGAGGGCGCCGGCCGGGACGGGCCCGAGGACCACCCCGAGGGGACGACCGGCCGGGCGCGCCCGGTGGCCGACCCGAGCGGGCCCGCCGCCGACCTGCTCCGCCAGTACCTCCGCGAGATCGGCCGGATCCGGCTGCTCACCGCGGCCGAGGAGGTCGACCTCGCCCGCCGGATCGAGGCCGGCCTGTTCGCCGAGGAGCGACTGCACCGCGATCCGCCGCCCACCGACCGGCTGGCCGCCGAACTCGGCACCCTGGTGCTGATCGGCCGGCTCGCCAAGCGCCGGCTGATCGAGGCCAACCTGCGGCTGGTGGTCTCCGTCGCCAAGCGCTACATCGGCCGCGGCCTCACCCTGCTCGACCTGGTCCAGGAGGGGAACCTCGGGTTGATCCGGGCGGTCGAGAAGTTCGACTACACCCGGGGCTACAAGTTCTCCACCTACGCGACCTGGTGGATCCGTCAGGCGATGAGCCGCGCCCTGGCCGACCAGGCCCGGACGATCCGGGTGCCGGTGCACGTCGTCGAACTGATCAACCGGGTGGTGCGGGTGCAGCGTTCGCTGCTCCAGGAGCGCGGGACCGAGCCCGGCCCGGCCGACATCGCGGCCGCCCTGGAGCTCACCGAGGAACGGGTCCGGGAGCTGCTCCGCCTCGCCCAGGAGCCCATCTCCCTGCACACCCCGGTCGGCGAGGAGGACGACGTCGCGCTCGGCGACCTCATCGAGGACGCCGACGCGGCCTCACCCGCCGAATCCGCCGCCTTCCTGCTGCTGCGCCAGCACCTGGAGGCGGTGCTGGCCACCCTCGGCGAGCGCGAGCGCCAGGTGGTCCAGCTCCGCTACGGCCTGGACGACGGGCGGGCCCGCACGCTGGAGGAGATCGGCGTGCTGTTCGGGGTGACCCGGGAGCGGATCCGCCAGATCGAGTCGAAGACCCTGGTCAAGCTCCGCGACCACGCCTTCGCCGCGCAGCTCCGCGGGTACCTCGAATAGCGGTCGGCCGCACGACGCACCCGGGGGTGCGCCGCGCGGCCGGTCGGCCGGAGGCTGCCGGGCGGACCGTCAGCCGGACGGGGTCGGCGACGGGGCGGCGTCGGTGGCGACCGCCGGCGGCGAGGCCGGGCCGACCGGGATCGGGGTGTTGGCGACCACCCGGGCCAGGTCGGAGATGCTGGCGGTGCAGGAGCCGCCCTCGGGCTGGGCCTGCTTGCCGCAGACCTGGAGGACGGTCGAGGGGTCGCCCGCGTTCACCATCTGCGAGTAGTTGTCGTACCCCCAGTGGATCAGCGCCGTCTCGGAGTCACCGGCGGTGGTGGTGATGGTCGCCTGGTCGCCGGGCTGACCCTCGGTGATGGCGGCCCAGGCCGCCTGGCACTTCTGGCTGTACCGGAGGTAGACGACGACCTTGCCGATGTTGGTGGTCAGCAGGGTGCGGGCGTCACCGCCGCAGCCGGCCGCCTTGGGGTCCTTGTGCGCGCAGCCGAGGGCCTGGCAGGCCGGGACCGCCGGAGCGGGGTTGGCCGGTACGGCGGGCGCGGAGGCGCTCGGCGAGGCGGAGTCGACGGGCGTCACCGGGGGAGAGGACAGCACCGTGGCGGCGGTCGGGCCGACGCTGTCCTCGTCGGCGCCGTCGGAGAAGTACCGCACCCCGGCGAGGGCCAGCAGCAGGACCACGACCACCGAGGCGGCGACCAGGGTCACCGAGCGGCGGCGCACCGGGCCGGCCGGTCGGTCGGTGGCGGCGGCACGGTCGAGGTCGGGCTCGACGGCGGGAACGGAGCCGGGGGCGGCCGCGCTCCCGGTCCCGTCCTGGGCCGGGCTGTCCGCGTCCTCGGCCGGGCTGTCCGGCCCGGTGCCGCCGGCCGGCGAGCCGTCGGCCGTGGCGGACTCCGCGCCGGTGCTCCGGGCCCGCTCGGGCAGGGCCGGCTCCGCGGCGCTCGCCGCGGCCTCCTCGGCGCCCGTCGCGGCGTTGTCCGCGGTCGTGTCAGCCGCGGTCGTGTCGTCCGCCGTCGTGTCGCCCGAGGTGGCTCCCTCGGCCGCGGTCAGCTCCCACAGCGCCCGCAGCTTCGGCCCGTCGCAGTCGACGGCTCCGACCAACGCGTCGAGCGCCTGCTCGGTGATGACCCGCTTGCCGTTCAGCCAGCGTTCCCAGGACGCCCGGCTGTAGTGGGTCCGGGCGGCCAGCTCGGAGAGCGAGAGTCCGGTGGCGTCCTTGACGGCCCGCAGCTCCTCCGTGAGGCGCCTGGCAGGGTCGGACAGGTCGTCGGGCAGCTGCTTCCAGGCGGAACCCATGCGGTCTCTTCCAAACGTACGAGGCGGGCGGGCGGGCGGTGCTGGAACCGGTCCGGGCCCCGGTGAGGTGTCCGCGTCTCAACCCTCGACGGCCCGGTGTCCCAAGACCCAGGTCCTGGCTCTGAGACGGACGGAAGTGTCTCACAACACCGGGAGACGCTCGAACATTCATATGGCGGTCGGGCATTGTTCTTTCCGCCGGGACGGTCCGCCACCCCGGTCCCACTGCC
The DNA here is from genome assembly GCF_044748625.1 of Kitasatospora sp. NPDC089913. Taxonomy (NCBI): domain Bacteria; kingdom Bacillati; phylum Actinomycetota; class Actinomycetes; order Kitasatosporales; family Streptomycetaceae; genus Kitasatospora; species Kitasatospora sp. NPDC089913. The sequence goes on from NZ_JBIVGI010000001.1 coordinate 196,589, forward strand.
CGGGTGCCGTCCCCTACGGCCCTGGTGCCGTCGTTCCCTGACCCCCACCGGTCCGAGACAGTCTCACGGGGGGATACTGCCCCGGACCGCAGGGAAGCACGGTGGGAAGGGCGTCTCCGACTCTCTCGAGCGGCCCTTCCCACCGTGCCCACGACCCCGAGCGCCCGCTTCCGGCGGTTCCCGCCGGTCCGCCCGCCCTTCCGCCGTCCCGTCGGCCCGTCCCACGGTCGGTCCCACCGGCCCGTCCGCCCGCCCCGCCGGGAGACGCCCGCCGGGGAAGCCTCCGCCGCGGGACTCAGTGGTGGAAGGCCGTCGTGGCGGGAATGCCGAGCTCCTTGAGCGGTACCGGCTGGCTGCGCAGCTCGGGCAGCAGCCGTTCCAGGTCCGCGAGCAGCAGGTCGGCGAGGTCGCGGGAGAACCCGTTGCGGCAGACCACCCGCAGGACCGCGAGGTCCTCCCGGTTCGCCGGGAAGGTGTACGCGGGCACCTGCCAGCCCCGCTCGCGCAGCCGCCGCGAAACGTCGAACACGTCGAACGGCACCTCGTCCGTGGTGGTGAACGCGAACACCGGCAGCTCGTCGCCCCGGGTGATCAGCCGGAAGCCGTCGAGGCGTTCGATCTCCCCGGCCAGGTATCCGGCCACCTCCCGGCAGACGCCCTGGACGGCCCGGAAGCCGGCCCGGCCCAGCCGCAGGAAGGTGTAGTACTGCGCGACCACCTCGGCCCCGGGCCGGGAGAAGTTCAGCGCGAAGGTCGGCATCTCGCCGCCCAGGTAGTTGACCCGGAACACCAGTTCCTCGGGCAGCGCCTCGTGGTCCCGCCAGAGCGCCCAGCCGACGCCGGGGTAGACCAGTCCGTACTTGTGGCCGGAGGTGTTGATGGAGGCGACCCGGGGCAGCCGGAAGTCCCAGGCCAGGTCCTCGTCCAGGAACGGCGCGACCATGGCGCCGGAGGCGCCGTCCACGTGCACCGGCACGTCCAGGCCGGTGCGCCGCTGGAGGTCGTCGAGCGCGGCGCAGATCGCCGCCACCGGCTCGTAGGAGCCGTCGAAGGTCGAGCCGAGCACGGCGACCACGCCGATGGTGTTCTCGTCGCAGAGCCCCACCGCCTGCTCGGGGCCGAGGTGGAAGCGCTCGCCGTCCATCGGCGCGGTGCGGGCCTCGACCTCCCAGAAGGTGCAGAACTTCTCCCAGCAGACCTGCACATTGACGCCCATCACCAGGTTGGGCCGGGCACCGGCGGCGTAGCGCTCGGCGTTGCGGGCCATCCAGCGGCGCTTGAGCGCGAGTCCGGCCAGCATGCAGGCCTCGCTGGAGCCGGTGGTGGAGCAGCCGACGGCGGCGTCCGGGTCCGGGGCGTTCCACAGGTGGGCGAGGATCGACACGCAGCGCCGCTCCAGTTCGGCGGTCTGCGGGTACTCGTCCTTGTCGATCATGTTCTTGTCGAGGCACTCGGTCATCAGCCGGGTGGCCTGGACCTCCATCGAGGTGGTGACGAAGGTCGCCAGGTTGAGCCGTGCGTTGCCGTCCAGCAGCAGCTCGTCGTGGATCAGCTGGTAGGCCGTGTCGGCCGGGACCGGGCCGTCGGAGAGCCGGTGCAGCGGGGGCGACAGCGCCATCCCGCCGAGCGGGTCGGCGGCGGTGCCGACGAACGGTCCGACGGTCAGCCGGCGGTCGTCACCGGCGCCCTTGTGCAGTGCCATCGCGAATCCGCCGCCCTTCCGTCCGGTGGCCGGGATCGCTCTCCACGCTGCCACCGGTCGCCGGGTGCCGCATCCGCTGCGGGGCGGGCCGTGAGGCCGGGACACCCCGCCCCGGTACCCCCGGCCCGGTACCCCCGGCCCGGTACCCCCGCCCCGGTACCCCCGGCCCGGTACCCCCGGCCCGGTACCCCCGGCCCCGGCGCTCTCAGCCGGCCGTCTCGGGGTGGATCTGCTCGCGCGCGGCCCGGTACTGCTGGCGGACGGCGGAACCGACCGCCGGGTCGTGGTCGGCGTCCGGGGCGACGGTGACGGCCCCCGGCAGCTCCCAGCGCGGCGGCTCGGGCGTCCCGGCCAGCGCCCAGGCCGCCTGCCGGGCCGCGCCGCGGGCCGCGTGCGCGCCCGGCGGCGGGACGACCACCGGGACGCCGAACAGCTGCGGCGCGACGTGCCGCACCGCCGCCAGCCGTCCGGCGGCGCCCAGCAGGAAGACCCGGTTCACCTCGACGCCGCGGGCGCGCAGCACGTCCAGGGCGTCCGCGCTGTTGCAGAGCATGCCCTCGACGGCGGCCCGGGCCAGGTGCTGCGGGGACATCGACTCGGCCCGCAGGCCGGTCAGGGTGCCGGCCGCGTGCGGCAGCGCGGGCGTCCGCTCGCCGTCCAGGTAGGGGAGCAGCACCAGCCCGTACGCGCCGGGGGAGGACTGCATCGCGAGGTCGCTGAGACCCTCCAGGTCGCGGCCGAGCAGGGCCGCGGTGGACCGCAGCACCTGGGCGGCGTTCAGGGTGGCGACCATCGGCAGGTGGCGGCCGGTGGCGTCGGCGAACGAGGAGACCAGCCCGGTGGCGTCCACCACGGCCTGCTCGTGCACCGCGAAGATCGTCCCGGAGCTGCCGAGCGAGACCACCGCGTCCCCGGGGCCGAGGCCGAGGCCGAGCGCGGCGGCCATGTTGTCCCCGGTGCCGGCCGAGATCAGCAGGCCCTCGGGGGTGTGGCCGGCGGGTTCGGCGGGGCCGAGCACGTCCGGCAGCTTCAGCTGGTGGCCCAGGGCCAGTTCGACCAGGTCCTGGCGGTACTCGGCGGTGATCGGGGACCAGTAGCCGGTGCCGGAGGCGTCGCCCCGGTCGGTGGTGCGGCGCCTGGGGTGGCCGAGCAGCTGCCAGACCAGCCAGTCGTGCGGGAGCAGCACCTCGGCGACCCGCCGGGCGTTGGCCGGCTCGAACTCGGCGAGCCAGCGCAGCTTGGCGACGGTGTACGTGGGGCCGGGGACGGCGCCGATCGCCGCGGTCCAGGCCGCGGGGCCGCCCAGCTCGTCCACCAGGGCCGCGGCGGCGCCGCCGGCGCGCGGATCGTGCCACAGGATCGCCGGCCGGACCAGCACGCCGCCGGCGTCCAGACCGATCATGCCGTGCTGCTGCGCGCTGACGCCGATCGCCCGGACGCCCTCCAGCAGGCCGCCGGCCGCCGCGTCGCCGAGGGAGTGCAGCCAGAGCTGCGGATCGGCCTCGCCGGGGCGGGTGTCCGGGTCCTCCGGTGCGGGGTGCTCGGCCTTGCCGGAACGCAGGACGGCGCCGGTTGCGGAGTCGCACGCGACGATCCTGGTGCGACCGGTGGAGCTGTCTATCCCCGCGACGATGGCCATAGTCGAGATCATGCCTCAGCGGGCGTCCGGACGCGGCCCGGCCGGGCAAGTTTTGCCCGTTCGGTACCGCGTCCGGACGCCCGCTCGCGGCCGGGCGCCACCGGGGTGCCGCCCGGCTCCCCGGACCCGCCCGCGGCACGGCGGTCGGGGCGGGTCCGGGGCGGGTGCCGGGCAGGACGGTCAGGGGCGGAAGGTGCCCCAGGCGTCGTCCTCGGCCTTCGGCCGGTTGAAGTACGGCACCCGGTCGGTGACCGCGTTGGGCAGCCGGTCGCCGACCTTGTCGGCCACGGCCCCGGCGGCCTTCCCGGCGACCGCGCCGGCCTGCTGGCGGGCCTTGTCCGTCGCGCCCTGGACCTTGGGGTTCTGGGCGACCTGCCGGGTGACCCTGGCGATCTGCTCGTACCGCTGGCGACCGGCCCGCGTGCCGAGTACGTAGCCCGCTGCGAGTCCGACGCCGAACGACAGCTTCCACATGGTCGGATTCCACCCTCTCCTGGCGGCCATTGCCGCGTTGCCCTACCCGTCTGTCGGGACGGTGAACCGTCGGTGACCCCAGCATCCACGGACGGGGCCCGGAGCGCGCGGGGAGCGCGCCCGGCGGACCGGCCGGTGGCGGCCGGGGAAAGCGATTGGCGGACCACCCCCCCGAGTGCGCTAATGTATGTCCCGCAGCGAGCGCCGAGGAGCCCGGGAGACCGGGGGCCGAAGCGGAAGCTCGATCCCCCATAGCTCAATTGGCAGAGCAGCCGACTGTTAATCGGCAGGTTATTGGTTCGAGTCCAATTGGGGGAGCCGAGGTGTTGGCCCTCCGGGTCCATCACCCGTACGTGGTACGGCTGTTGCGTACCGCGATCCCGCATAGCTCAATTGGCAGAGCAGCCGACTGTTAATCGGCAGGTTATTGGTTCGAGTCCAATTGCGGGAGCTGCGCCGGGTCCGCCCGGTGACTGCTCAGAGCGAAGGCCCCTCGGTAGACCGGGGGGCCTTCGTGTTGCCCGGGCCCGCCCGGGTCCCCCGCTCCGCCGGACTCCGGCTCCCCGCCGCGGCCCCGGTTCCCGGTTCCGGTGCCGGCCCCCGCGGGTCGGCCTTCGGCGGACCTGCTCAGGCGAGGGCCTGCTGGTACAGCTCGGAGACCCGCTCGTCGAAGGTGACGCTGTACGAGGTCTCCGGCGTCGCGCCGCCCTCCTGGTAGCCGCCGATCACCCCGATCACCCGGCCGTTGGTGGTCAGCCACGGGCTGCCGCTGGTGCCGTCGGTGTAGCCGCCGCAGTCGAACCGCTCCTGGGTCGGGCTCTGCGAGGCGGTCAGGCCCGAGCAGGTGATCGGCTCGTCCCGCTCGTTGGGGTAGCCGGTGACCGAGACGGCCAGGCCGAAGCCCTGGTCGGTGCCGAGCGGGTTGCCGCCGACGGCGTCCTCCACCTGGCGGCCGTTCACCGGCCGCACGGTGACGAACGCCACGTCGTACTCGGGATCGTCGTCGGTCTCCCAGTGCGGATCGACGGTGACCGACTCCACCGGCCAACTCCCGTAGGGTGAATACCCGTTGCGATAGCCGGGAGTGAACACCAGCCCGTCCAGCAGGCCGATCCGGCGGCTCTGCACGCAGTGCGCGGCGGTGACCAGCAGATTGCGCCGAGGGCTCCTCACCACGCTCGCCGTGCACGCCCTGGGGCCCTCCGGGGTGTGCACGGACAGGGTGCCGATCCGGTCCCAGGCGGGGTTCGGCGGCGCGACCGAGGCCGTCCGGCCCTCCTCGCCCCCGCCGCAGGCGATGGCGGCGGCCAGCAGCAGGGCCGACAGGGCGAGCGTCCTGGCCGCGCGCGCGGGTCGAACCGGGCGGGAGGGCATCGGTGCTCCGTCTGGTCCTCGGGGGCGGTCGCCGCCGGTCATGCGTCCGCCGTTCGAGAGCAAGATCTATCAGGCCGGGCCCGGCCGCGCCACTGCCGCCGCCCGACTCCCGACCCCCCGTCACCCGGCCCCGCCGGAGCGTCGACCGGGGTCGGCCGCCCCCGGTGCGCACCCGTGTGCGCCCCCGGCGCGCACCACGGGTGATCGACCGGCTATGCTGCCCGGGACGGCCTTTCGGGGCCGTCTGCTGCTGCCGCGACCGGCCTGCCGTCGCGCGCTGCGAACCGGGGCGGTAGCTCAGCCGGTTAGAGCAGGGGACTCATAATCCCTTGGTCGTGGGTTCGAGTCCCACCCGCCCCACCTCTCTCGCCCGCGCGAGCGGCCCCCGGCTGGGAAAACCCTAGGGGATCAAGCCCGCCCGCACGCCACGACGCGCCGGAATTCACCCGCTCGTGGGCATCGCCCGGCCGTCCCGCCACCCCCTCCGTCCGAGGCGTGGTTCCCGGACGCCCTTCCCCGGTCCACCGATCGGTTGATCCCCCCTCCACCGCGCCCGCCCGCCGCCGGGACCGTTCGGTCGATCCGCCGGCGGGGCCCCGCGCGGGAGGCTCGGAGCAGGCCGGGAACACGGCCGGCCGAGCGGAACGAGGGGGGAGCGGCACCATGGCCGTGATCGAGGTGGCGGGGCTGAGCAAGGCGTACGGGCGGAGGCAGGTGCTGGAGGAGGTCTCGTTCCGGGTGGAGCGGGGCGAGGTGTTCGGCCTGATCGGACCCAACGGCGCGGGCAAGACCACCGCCGTGGAGTGCTGCGAGGGCCTGCGCCGGGCCGACGCCGGAACGGTCCGGGTCCTCGGCCTGGACCCGGTCCGGGACGCCCGCCGGCTGCGGCCCCGGATCGGCGTCCAGCTCCAGCAGGCCCAGCTGCAGGGGGCGCTGCGGGTCGGTGAGGCGCTGGAGCTGTACGCCGGGCTCTACCCGGCCCCCCGGGACCCGCGGGAGCTGCTGGACGAGTGGGGGCTCGCCGACCGGAGCCGGACCCCCTTCGACAAGCTCTCCGGCGGCGAGCGCCAGCGGCTGTTCGTCGCGCTCGCGCTGATCGGCGACCCCGAGGTGGTGTTCCTGGACGAGCTGACCACCGCGCTCGACCCGCAGGGCCGCCGCGACACCTGGGAGCTGGTCCGCCGGATCCGCGACAACGGCGTGACGGTGGTGCTGGTCTCGCACTTCATGGACGAGGTCGAGGCGCTGTGCGACCGTGCCGCGGTGCTCGACGGCGGGCGGATCGTCGCCGCCGGCACCCCCGCCGAGCTGGTCGCCCGTTCCGGGGCCGGCGGCACGCTCGGCTTCCGTCCCTCCGTGCCGCTGGACCCGGCCCGGCTGGCGGCCCTGCCCGGGGTGACCTCGGTGGAGGAGCGGGGCGGCCGGATCGAGGTCACCGGCACCGGGGACTTCGCCGACCGGGTCACCGGGCTGCTGGCCCGCGAGGGGATCGTCGTCACCGGTCTGCGGATCCGCGAGCACGGCCTGGACGAGGCCTACCTGGCGCTCACCCGGCACGAGTCCTGACCGTACGAGGCCCGCGCCCGACGGCGCCCGCGCCCGACGGCGTCCGACGGCGTCCGACGGCGTCCGCGCCGCACCGCTCCCGGGCCGGGAGCCGCCACCACCACCGCACCCGATGGGACCACCACCGTGAACCGCACCGCCCACGCCGTCCGCAGCCTGGCCGTCGCCGAGACCCGGCTGTTCCTGCGCGACCCGATGACCGCCTTCTTCACCCTGCTCTTCCCGGTCGCCCTGTTCGGCGTCCTGGGTTCCGTCCCGGCCCTGCGCAAGGCCTCGCCGGGCGCACACGGCCTGAGCACGGTCCAGCTGTACGCGCCGATCCTGGCCGTCCTGGCGCTGATGATGCTCGGCCTCAACGGCCTGCCCTCGCTGCTGGCCACCTACCGCGAGCGCGGCGTGCTGCGCCGGATGTCGGCGAGCCCGGTGCGCCCGGCGCTGCTGTTCGGGGCGCTGCTGCCGCTGTACCTGGGCATCGCCACCGTGTCGATGCTGCTGGTGACGGCGCTCGCACCGGTGCTCGGGGTGGGGCTGCCGCGGCGGCCGGCGGCCTTCGCGCTGGCCTTCCTGCTCGCCGCCGCCGCGATGCTCTCGGTCGGCCTGCTGCTCGCCGCGGTCGTCCCGTCCGCGAAGGCCGGCAACGCGGTCGGCGCGCTGGCGCTCTTCCCGATGATGTTCTTCTCCGGACTCTGGCTGCCCCGCGAGTTCGCGCCCGCGGTGCTGAACCGGATCGGCGACCTCACCCCCGGCGGGGCCGCCGCGCAGGCCCTGCAGGACTCCTGGGACGGCCGCTTCCCGCACGTCGTGTCCCTGCTCACACTCGCCGCGTACGCCCTGCTCGCCGGTGCCGCGGCTGCCAGGCTGTTCCGGTGGGAATGATCAAGGCCGACCCGGCGGGCGGGGGTGCGCTCGGGGCCTGGCAGCGGCGGCTGGACCGCGCTGCCGGGCTGCTCGGTTACGTCGGGCTGCTGATCGCCACCGGGCTCGTGCTGCTGGTGCCGGTGCCGACCGCGCGGTCCGTCCGGGTCACCCTGCCGGCCGCGGCGCTCGCCCTGCTCTGGCTGCTGCTGCGCTCGGCGCTGGACCGCCGCACCCGGCCCGACGGCGGGGCGCGGTTCGCCGTCGCCCACTTCCTCGGACTGCTCGCGGTGACCACCGTCCTGGTGCTGGACAACCCGCTCTACGGCTTCTTCGCCTTCAGCTGCTACCTGCACGCCGCCCAGTACCTGCGGGGTCCGGCCAGGGTGCTGGGCACGGTGGTGGCGGCCGTCCCCACCGCGCTCGCCCAGAGCGGCGGGGCGCTGCCGACGAGTCCGGGGCGGGCCGGCGGCTTCCTGGCCGTCCTCGCCTTCAACCTGGTGGTGGTCGGGGTGCTGCTCGCGCTGAGCGAGGTCGCCGACCGGCTGGGCCGCCAGCGCGAACGGGCCAACGCCGAACTCGCCGAGGCCAACCGGCGGCTGTCCGGGATGCTCGCCGAGAACGCCGGACTGCACGCCCAACTGCTGGTCCAGGCCCGCGAGGCCGGGGCCGCCGACGAGCGCCGCCGGTTCGCCCAGGAGATGCACGACACCGTGGCCCAGGGCCTGGCCGGCATCGTCACCCAGCTCCAGGCCGCCGAGCAGGTCCGGGAGCGCAGCGCGGCGGACGCCGACCGGCACCTGGCCAACGCCGTCGGCATCGCCCGGGAGAGCCTCACCCAGGCCCGCCGGGCCGTGCACGCGCTGCGCCCGCTGGAGCTCGAACGGGCCGCGCTGCCGGAGGCCGTCGCCGAGCTGGTCGAGCAGTGGCGCGGGCGCAACAGCGCCGCCGCCTCGCTGACCGTCACCGGGGACGCCCGCCCGCTGCATCCCGAGGTCGAGGTGACGCTGCTGCGGATCGCCCAGGAGTCGCTGGCCAACGCCGGCCGGTACGCCCGGGCCTCGCGGGTCGGGCTGACCCTCTCGTACATGCCGGGGCTGGTCACCCTGGACGTCCGGGACGACGGCGTCGGCTTCGACCCGAGGGCCGAGCCGGCCTCCCGGGCCACCGGCGGCGGCTACGGGCTGGACGTGATGCGCCGCCGGGTCGCACGACTGGCCGGACGGCTGGACCTGGAGACCGAACCGGGCGCCGGGACGACGGTGTCGGCGACCCTGCCGGCGATCAGTGCGGAGGAGTAGGACCGTGGACGACGCGACGACGATCAGGGTGCTGCTGGTGGACGACCACCCGGTGGTCCGGGACGGGCTGCGCGGCATGTTCGCCGCCGCCCCCGGCTTCGAGGTGGTCGGCGAGGCCGGGGACGGCGCCGAGGCACTGGTGCTGGTCGCCGCGCTGCGGCCGGACGTGGTGCTGATGGACCTGCGGATGCCGCGGATGGACGGTGTCACGGCGATCCGCGAGCTGGCCGAGCGCGGCCTGCCCGGCCGGGTCCTGGTGCTCACCACCTACGACACCGACGCCGACGTGCTCCCCGCCGTCCGGGCCGGCGCCACCGGCTACCTGCTGAAGGACGCCGCCAGGGAGGACCTCTTCCACGCCGTCAGGGAGGCCGCCCGCGGTGCCTCGGTGATCGCGCCCACCGTCGCCGCCAAGCTGCTCGGCCAGGTCCGGGAGCCGGTCCGGGAGCCGGCGCGGGAGCCGCTGAGCCCGCGCGAACTGGAGGTGCTGGAGCTGGTCGCCGCCGGATCCACCAACCGGGAGGCGGCGGCCCGGCTGTTCGTCAGCGAGGCCACCGTGAAGACCCATCTGATCCACGTCTACGCCAAGCTCGGCGTCAAGGACCGCGCCTCGGCCGTCGCCGCCGGCTTCAACCTGGGCCTGCTCACCCCCACCGGTCGCCCGTAAGCTGGCCGGATGCTCGAACCCGCGCTGCTGCCGACCCCGCTGGCGGACTGCACCGACGAGACGCTCGCCCGGGCCGGGGTGGAGCTGCGGCTCAAGCGGGACGACCTGGCACACCCGCTGGTGCCGGGGAACAAGTGGCGCAAGCTCGCGCCGAACCTGGCGGCCGCCGTCGAGGGGGGCCACCGCCGGCTGGTGACCTTCGGCGGGGCGTACTCCACCCATCTGCGGGCGGTCGCGGTGGCGGCCGCGGTGCTCGGGCTGGAGAGCGTCGGGCTGGTCCGCGGCGAGGAGCTGGCCGGCCGGCCGCGCAACTGGTCGCTGCGGGCCGCGGAGGCGGCCGGGATGGAGCTGGTGTTCCTGACCCGGGCCGAGTACCGGGAGGCCGCCGGCCGGGCCGGGGAGGGGCCGGGGTGGCGCTGGGGCCCGGGTCTGGTGCTGCCGGAGGGCGGCTCCAACGGCCTCGCGGTCACCGGCGCGGCGGAGATCGTCGCGGAGCTCGACGACCTGGGCGGGCGCGACGTGGTCTGCTGCCCGGTCGGCACCGGCGGCACGCTGGCGGGGATCGCGGCCGGGCTGCCGCCGGGGGCGCGGGCGCTGGGCGTGGCGGTGCTGCGCGGCGGCGAGGGGTACCTGGAGGCCGAGGTGACCCGGCTGCACCGGGAGGCGTACGGGCGGGAGTTCGACGGCTGGCGGATCGACCACGGCCACCACGGCGGCGGGTACGGCCGGGTGCCGGCCGAGCTGGAGGAGTTCGCGGCCGGCTTCGAGCGGCGGCACGGGATCGCCCTGGAGCGCCGTTACGTGGCCAAGCTGCTGGCCGCCGTGCACGACCTGGCCGGGGCCGGCGCCTTCCCGCCCGGCACCCGGCTGACGGCCGTGGTCACCGGGCTGCCCGACCCGGTCGGGCCGTGACGGCGGCCGGGCCGGGCCCGGCGCAGCGGTGAGGGGCGGGCGGGAAGGCCGGTCCTGGCTCCGGTCCCGGCCTTCCCGCCCCCGGCCTCGTCCCCCTGGCCTCGTCGCCCCGGCCTCGTCCCCGGTGCCGGCCTCAGCCGAAGGTGAGGTTGGCGCAGGGGTCGGCGTCGGCGCTGCGGCTGTTCTCGGCGATGGCGCTGGGCACGCCGGTGGGCAGCGGTCCGGTGGCGGCCGGCGGTGCGGTGGGAGCGCCGGTGGGGGTGTCGGTGGCGGCGGCGATCCCCACGGCGGCGGCCTTGCCGCCGGGCACCGGCCGGTAGGCCGGAGCGGTGGCGGTCGCGGTGGCGGCCGGGCGGTAATCGCGTCCGAGGGTGACCGTGACGCCCTCGGAGCCCGGTTCCACGGTCGTCCTGGCACCGGGGAAGAGCGTGGCGAGCTGGTCGGCGACGGCCTTGAAGGGCGGGTCGTAGGCGATCTCGGTGCGCAGCCGGCCGCCGGTGGTGGCGCCCAGCGAGACGTTGGTGAAGCCCTGGGCGCGGATCGCGGCGGAGCCCGCGCCGGCGAGTCCGTCGGTGCCGACGCCGTTGACCACCGTGATCGTGGTGGCGAGCTGCTCGGGGCTCAGCGGGGTGGCGGCCGGCGCGGGGGTCGCGGCGCCGTCGGTGGCGGCGGCCGAGGGGGCGGCGGTGTCGGCCTCCGGGAGCAGGCCGGTGCTCTGGCCGTCCAGGGTGCGGTCCTCGCGGAGCAGTCGCCACAGGGTGTCCACGTCGGGGCGGACCAGGTCGACCCGGCCCTTCTGCACGACCGAGAACCGCCAGGGGGTGGTGACGAAGGTGATGTCCGACAGCTTGATCTGCTGCAGCGACTGCGCGAAGTCGACCAGCTTCATCGCGGTGCCGAGGCCCTCGTCGACGGTCAGCGAGCGGGTGGCGGCGTCGGCGAGCGGGAGCAGGGTCGGCAGTGAGAAGCCCTGGGACTGGATCTTGCGGATCATCGAGGAGAGGAAGGCCTGCTGGCGCTTCATCCGGCCGATGTCGGAGTTGTCGCCGAAGCCGTAGCGGGCGCGGAGGTAGTCGACGGCCGGCTGGCCGGCGATCTTCTGCAGGCCCTTGCGGAGCTTGATGTTGTGCGAGTTGACGTCGTTCGGGACGCAGACCTCGACACCGTTGATGGCGTCGGTCATCGCGGCGACGCCCTTGAAGTCGACCACGATGGTGTGGTCGATCCGCAGCCCGGTGAGCGCCTCGACGGTGTTCTGGGTGCAGGCCGGGTTCCCCTTGGGGGACTCGCCGACGGTGAAGGCCTCGTTGAACATCTGGTTGGTCCGCGGCTTCGTCCAGTCGCCGCTGGGCAGCCGGCAGGACGGGACGGTGACCAGGGCGTCGCGGGGTATGGAGACGCCGACGGCGTGCTTCCGGTCGGCGTAGACGTGCAGCAGGATCGCGGTGTCCGAGTGGCCCACCCCCACGTCGCCGCCGCCGAGGTCGTCGTTCCCGTCGTTGCGGGTGTCCGAGCCGAGCAGCAGGACGTTGACCGGGACCGAGGCCCCGGGGGCGGTGGGTACCGGCGCGGGCGGGCGCTCGGTGGCGACGCCGTCGGCGTCGAAGGTGCTGATGTTGGTGTCCAGCCGGTGGTAGAACCAGGCCCCGGCTCCGGCCACCGTCAGTACCAGGACGGCCGCGAGTCCTATGACGGTCCGTACGACACGCCGACGGCGCGAGCTGCCGCTCATCCTTCCCGTCCCCCCGTTTTCCGTTCTGGGATCCCACCCGGCCGCCGGTCGGCGGGCGGGTGCCTCGTCTTCGAACGTTAGACGTTTCGGGGGAGTGTTCGGTTACCTCCGACCGGCGGACAAAACGGGGGCCCGAGCTGTGATGCTCCTCACGTGCCGGTGGTGGTGGCGCCGGTGAGCATCCGGCGGAGCAGGTCGCGCAGCTGCGTCCGCTCCTCGGGGCCGAGCGCGGCGAGCGGCTCGCGGGCGAAGTTCAGCGACTCGCGGAGCTCCTCGGAGGCGCCCGCTCCGGTCTCGGTGGCGGCGACCAGCTTGACCCGGCGGTCCTGGAGGTCGGGCTGGCGGGTGACGAAGCCGCGGGTCTCCAGCCGGTCCACGATGCCGGTGATGTTGGAGGGCTCGCAGCTGAGCGTCTGGGCGATCTGGCGCATGGGCATCGGGCCGCGCCGCAGCAGTGCGAGGACCTTGGCCTGCGCCCCGGTGAGCGAGCGGGCGGCGGCGGCCTCCTCGTACTCGCGATGGAAGAGCGCGACCACGTTGGCCATGAGATCGACGACCTCGCGGGTGATCTCGTCGGCCTGCGGTGCGGTTTCCCGGCTGTGCTGGGTGTCCATGGTTCCCATCATACCTGAACAGTTGACAACATGAACCTTTCATGCCCATTGTTACTTCACCGACTCAACCTTTTATGTGGGGAGATCATCATGGCCGCCGAGCCCACCGCCGCTCCGGAAGCCCCCGCCACCGCCCGTGAGTGGCACCTCGCCGCCCGCCCCGAGGGCTGGCCCGTCCCGGCCGACTTCGCCCTGGTCGAGGCGCCGGTCCGGACCCCGGGTCCGGGCGAGATCCTGGTCCGCAACACGGACCTCTCGGTCGACCCCTACATGCGCGGCCGGATGAACGACGCCAAGTCCTACATCCCGCCGTTCAAGCTCGGCGCGGCCATGGACGGCGGCGCCGTCGGTTACGTCGTGGCCTCGGAGGCCGAGGGCTTCGCCCCGGGCGACGCGGTGCTGCACGGGCTCGGCTGGCGCGAGTACGCCACCCTGCCGGCCAAGCACGCGGTCAAGGTGCCGGAGATCGAGGGCGTCCCGCTCTCCGCCTACCTCGGCGTGCTCGGCATGCCCGGCCTGACCGCCTACGCGGGCCTGCTCGCGGTCGGTGCCCTCAAGGAGGGCGACCGGGTCTTCGTGTCCGGCGCGGCCGGCGCGGTCGGTTCGATCGTCGGCCAGATCGCGAAGCTCAAGGGCGCCTCGCTGGTGGTCGGTTCGGCCGGCTCGGCGGAGAAGGTCGACCGGCTGACCGGGGAGTTCGGCTTCGACGCCGCCTTCAACTACAAGGACGGCCCGGTCGGCGAGCAGCTCGCCAAGGTCGCCCCCGAGGGCATCGACCTCTACTTCGACAACGTCGGCGGGGAGCACCTGGAGGCCGCCATCAACGCCCTGGGCGTGCACGGCCGGGCCGTGCTGTGCGGTGCGATCGCCCACTACAACGACACCGCCGCCGCCCCCGGCCCGCGCAACCTGATGCAGGTCATCGGCAAGCGGCTGCGTCTGGAGGGCATCCTGGTCGGCGACCACGACGCGCTCCGCCCGCAGTTCGTCGCCGAGGTGGGCGGCTGGCTCCAGGAGGGGAAGCTGCGCTCCGAGGAGACCGTGGTGGACGGCTTCGAGAACGCCGCCCAGGCCTTCCTGGACATGCTGCGCGGTGCCAACACCGGCAAGATGGTGGTCCGGCTGAAGGGCTGACGCCTCCTCGGGTTCCGCTCCCGTCCGGTTCCGCCCCCGCCTCGTACCGGCTGTCGCCGGTGCGAGGCGGTTTGCGTACCCGGCGGAGGGGATCAGGCCGCACTACCGCATTCCGGCCGGATCCGAAAGTGCGTCAGCACCGCTGCGGGGAGGCGCGGTACGGTGGTTCCGCCTGGCGATGGGGCCGTTCGGGGGAGAGATCCCACCGGGGGGTGGACCTCGTTGCGGATTCGACTAGCATTGAGCGAAAGCCTGTCCGTTTTGCTCAATTTAGTGGCTTAATGTCGGCTAACGTGGGTAACTGTGGATCAACTACGGGCACGAACGCGAGGCAGCTGGGGAAGGCGACCCTCGTCCACAGCCTGGAGGTCCCGGTGACGACACGTGGAGTCCTGTACGTCCACTCCGCGCCCCGCGCGCTGTGCCCGCACGTCGAGTGGGCCGTCGCGGGGGTGCTCGGTGTGCGGGTGAGCCTGGACTGGATCCGCCAGCCGGCCGCGCCCGGACACTGGCGCGCCGAGCTCTCCTGGCAGGGCGAGCCCGGCACGGCCTCGAAGCTCGCCTCCGCACTGCGCGGGTGGCAGCTGCTGCGGTACGAGGTCACCAGCGAGCCCTGTGCCACGGCCGAGGGCGAGCGCTACAGCAGCACGCCCTCGCTCGGCATCTTCCACGCCGTCACCGGCATCCACGGTGACATCCTCATCCCCGAGGACCGGCTGCGGGCCGTCCTGCTGCGCGCCCGCAGCGAGGGGGCGGACCTCGAGGCCGAGATCGCCATGCTGCTCGGCAAGCCCTGGGACGACGAACTGGAGCCCTTCCGCTACGCCGGCGAGGGCGCCCCGGTGCGCTGGCTGCACCAGGTGGTCTGACCCGCCGCGGGACGACGAGGAGGAGGGGCCGGCGCTCGTACTGAGCGCCGGCCCCTCCTCCTCGTCGGACGCGGGTCCGGGTGCGGGTCCTGTTCCGGGCGCGGGACCCTGGTGCTGGGCCCGGGTGCGGACCGCCCGGGTCAGCGGGAGCGGAAGGCCAGCACCACGTTGTGGCCGCCGAAGCCGAACGAGTTGTTCAGCGCCGCGATCCGGCCCTCGGGCAGCGGGCGGGCCTCGCCGCGGACGATGTCCGCGTCCACGTCGTCGTCCAGCTCGTCGACGTTGATGGTCGGCGGGGCGAGGCGGTGGTAGAGCGCCTGCACGGTGGCGACGGTCTCGATGCCGCCGGCGCCGCCCAGCAGGTGACCGGTCATCGACTTGGTCGCCGAGATCGCGATGTGGTCGAGCTCCTCGCCGAGCTCCTTGCGGAGCGCCTTCAGCTCGGCGGTGTCACCCTGCGGGGTCGAGGTGGCGTGGGCGTTGACGTGCACGATCTCGGCCTTGTCGAGCTGGTTGCGCTCGAACAGGTCGGCCAGCGCGCGGGCCACGCCGGCACCGGTCGGCTCGGGCTGGGCGATGTGGTGGGCGTCCGAGGACAGACCCTGGCCCACCGCCTCGCAGTAGATGCGGGCGCCGCGGGCCTCGGCGTGCTCCACGGACTCCAGCACGACCACGCCGGCGCCCTCGCCGAGGACGAAGCCGTCCCGGCCCTTGTCGTACGGGCGGGAGGCGCGCTCGGGGTCGTCGTTGTTCTTGGACATCGCCATCATGTTGGCGAACGCGGCGATCGGCAGCGGGTGGATCGCCGCCTCGGTGCCGCCGGCCACCACGACGTCGGCGCGGCCGTTGCGGATCATCTCGATCGCGTAGCCGATCGCCTCGGCGCCGGAGGCGCAGGCGGAGACGGGGGTGTGCACACCCGCGCGGGCGCCGACCTCCAGACCGACGTTGGCCGCCGGGGAGTTGGGCATCAGCATCGGGACGGTGTGCGGGGAGACCTTGCGGGCGCCCTTCTCCTTCAGCACGTCGTACTGGTCGAGCAGGGTGGTGACGCCACCGATGCCGGAGGCGATCACGGCGCCCAGGCGCTCCGGGGCCAGCTTGGAGGACTCGTCGGTGGCCGGGGTCTCGAAACCGGCGTCGGCCCAGGCCTCGCGGGCGGCGATCAGCGCGAACTGCGCCGAGCGGTCCAGCTTGCGGGCCAGCGGACGGGGGAGGATCTCGCCCGGCTCGACGGCGGTGCGCGCGGCGATCCGGACGGGCAGCTCGGCGGCCCACTCCTCGGTCAGGACAGCCACCCCGGAGCGCCCGGCGAGCAGGTTCTCCCAGGTGGTGGCGGCGTCGCCGCCCAGCGGCGTGAAGGCGCCGATACCCGTGACGACCACGGTACGGTTTTCAACGGTCACTGGATCTTCTTCTCTCACGTTCGTGCGGGGGGTCGGCGGCGGGCCGAAGGTGGGCCCGGCCGGGCGCCCGGTGGGCGTCCCGGCCGGCGGGTCGGCCGACCCGGTGGAGTCGGCCGATCTCAGGCATCGACGGAGTCGACGGCTCAGGCGTTGGTGAGGATGTAGTTCACCGCGTCGCCGACGGTCTTCAGGTTCTTGACCTCGTCGTCCGGGATCTTGACGTCGAAGCGCTCCTCGGCGGCCACGACGACCTCGACCATGGACAGCGAGTCGACGTCCAGGTCGTCGGTGAAGGACTTGTCGAGCTCGACGTCCTCGGTCGGGATGCCGGCGATCTCGTTGACGATCTCGGCGAGACCTTCCAGAACCTCGTCCTTGGTAGCCATACTGGCTGCTCCTCTTCGGTGTTGAATGCGGCCGCCCGGCGGACGGACGCAGGTTTGTGGTGGATCGGGCGGAAAACGCCTAGGGGAGCGTAACGACCGCCGCGGCGTACACGAGACCCGCCCCGAACCCGATGATCAGAGCGAGGTCCCCGCTGCGGGCCTCGCCGCTCTCCAGCATGCGCTCCATCGCGAGCGGGATGGACGCCGCCGAGGTGTTGCCGGTCTCCGCGATGTCGCGGGCGACCGGCACCGACTCGGGCAGCTTGAGGGCCTTGATCATGGCATCGGTGATCCGCATGTTGGCCTGGTGCGGGATGAACGCGCCGAGCTGGTCGGCGGTGATCCCGGCGGCGTCCAGTGCCTGCTGGGCCACCTTCGCCATCTCCCAGACCGCCCAGCGGAAGACCGTCTGACCCTCCATCCGCAGGGCCGGCCACCTGGTCTCCGCGCCGGCGCCGTTGATGGCGTCCTCCTTGGCGAAGGCGGTGTCCCAGGCCTCGGTCTGCGAGATGACGTCCTTCTGCGAGCCGTCCGAGCCCCAGACGACCTTGCCGATGCCGGGAGTGTCGGACGGGCCGACGATCGCGGCGCCGGCGCCGTCGCCGAAGATGAACGCGGTCGAGCGGTCCGAGGTGTCGGTCAGGTCGCTGAGCCGCTCCACGCCGATCACCAGGACGTACTCGGCGCTGCCGCCGCGCACCATGCCGTCGGCCAGGCCCAGGCCGTAGCCGAAGCCGGCGCAGGCGGCCGAGATGTCGAAGGCCGGGGCGGTGCCGCAGCCGAGCCGCTCGGCGATCTCGGTGGCGACGGCCGGGGTCTGCTTGAGGTGCGAGACGGTCGCGACGATCACGCCGCCGATCCGCGCCGGGTCGATCCCGGCCTGGGCGATCGCCTTGCCGGCGGCCTGCACCGACATCTCGGCGACGGACTCCTCCGGACCGGCCCAGCGGCGCTCGGCGATCCCGCTGCGGGTGCGGATCCACTCGTCCGAGGACTCGATCCAGGTCAGCACCTCGGCGTTCGGGATCACCCGGACCGGCCGGTAGCCGCCCACACCGTGGATGCGCGAGTACTGCGCACCGGTGACGGGGCGGATCTGGGGGGTGTTGCTCATGCCTGCTCCTGCTCCTGACCGCCGTGCTCCGCGACCAGGGCGCGTGCCTTGTCCAGGTCGGCGGGGGTCTTGAGGGCAAGCGTCGCCACACCCTTGAGGTTGCGCTTGACCAGTCCGGTGAGGGTGCCCGCCGGGGCGAGCTCGATGACGGCGGTCGCACCCAGCCGCTGGATCGTCTCCATGCAGAGGTCCCAGCGGACCGGGTTGGACACCTGCGACACCAGGCGGCTCAGCACCTCGGCACCGGAGGCGACCACCTGGCCGTCCTGGTTGGAGACGTAGGCGACCTCGGGGTCGGCGACCGTCAGGGTCGGGGCGAGCTTGGCCAGCCGCTCGACGCCGGGGGCCATGTGGGAGGTGTGGAAGGCACCGGCCACCTTCAGCGCGACCAGCCGGGAGCCGGCCGGCGGGTCCTCGCGCAGCGCGTCCAGCTGCGGCAGCGTACCGGCCGCGACGATCTGGCCGCCGCCGTTGTTGTTGGCCGCGGTCAGGCCGTGCTCGGCCAGCTTGGCCGCGACCTCCTCGGCGTCGCCGCCGAGCAGGGCGACCATGCCGGTCTCGGTGGCGGCGGCGGCCTCGGCCATGGCCAGGCTGCGCTCGCGGACGAAGGTGAGGGCGTCGTGGGCGCTCAGCACCCCGGCGCCGGCGGCGGCGGTGATCTCGCCGACGCTGTGGCCGGCGACGGCGCCGACCAGCCCGCGGGCGGCCTTCTCGTCCGGGAACAGCGCGCGGGCGGTCACCAGGCCGGCGGCGACCAGCAGCGGCTGCGCGACGGCGGTGTCCTTGATCTCCTCGGCGTCCGCCTCGGTGCCCGCGCGCACGAGGTCGAGCCCGGCGACCTCCGACCAACCGCGGAGGCGGTCGGCGACGCCGTCGAGCTCCAGCCAGGGGCTGAGGAAACCGGGGGTCTGGGCACCCTGTCCAGGGGCGACGATTACGAGCACGGTTCAACCCTCTCTCGCCAGGCGCCCGGGGGCGGGTAGGCGACGGTAACGAAGAAAAGCATCCGGGATTGTAAGGTCCCTACAGCGTGGTCAGCCCGACTCTCCCGTGGCCGTGAGCCGTCCCAGCGCCAGTGCGATACGCAGGGTGAAGGCCGAACGCACGTCGGAGGGAGCGTAGCCCGTGACGTCGGTCACACGTCGGAGCCGGTAGCGCACCGTGTTGGGGTGGACGAAGAGCATTCGGGCGGCCCCCTCCAGTGAGGAGGCCTGCTCCAGGTAGACACTCAAGGTCTCCAGGAGTGCCGAACCTGCCTCGTCCAGCGGTGTGTAGATCTCCTCCACCAGCTGCCGCCGGGCCGCCTGGTCACCCGCGAGCGCCCGCTCCGGCAGCAGATCGTCCGCCAGTACCGGCCGCGGGGCGTCCGGCCAGGCCGCGCAGGCCCGCAGGCCGGCGGCGGCGGCGTGCGCCGAGCGGGTGGCCGAGAGCAGGTCGGGCACGGTCGGGCCGACCACCACCGGACCGGCCGCGAACTGGCCGATCAGCGCCCGGGCCGCGTGCACCGGCTCCTTGTCGCCGCCCACCACGACCACCAGGCGCTTGCCCAGCACCCCGGTCAGCACGTGCAGCTTGGCGTACCTGGCGGCCCGGCGGATCGCCTCCACCACCAGTTCGCTGTCACCGTCCGGGGCGGAGCCCATCACCACCCGGACCTGGCTGGGCTGGCCCCAGCCGAGTGCGGCGGCCCGGGACAGCACGCCCTCGTCGGCGTCGCCGGAGAGCAGCGAGTTGACCACCAGCGCCTCCAGCCGGGCGTCCCAGGCCCCCCGGGCCTCGGCCGCCTGGGCGTAGACCTGGGCGGTGGCGAAGGCGATCTCCCGGGCGTAGACCAGCACCGACTCGCGCATGTCGGCCTCGTCGCCGGGGGCGGCGACCTCCTCGATCGCCTCCTCCATCACCTCGATGGTGGTGCGGATCAGCTCGACGGTCTGGCGCAGGGTGATCGCCCGGGTCAGCTCGCGCGGCGCGGTGCCGAAGACATCGGTGGAGATCGCCTGCGGGGCGTCCGGCTTGCGGTACCACTCGGTGAAGGCGGCGATACCGGCCTGGGCGACCAGGCCGATCCAGGACCGGTGCTCCGGCGGCATCCGCCGGTACCAGCCGAGCTGGTCGTCCATCCTGGCGATCGCGGCGGAGGCGAGCTTGCCGGAGGACTTCTCCAGCCGCTTGAGGGTCGCGGCCCGGCGCTCGGCGCGGTCGGCGGCGAGCCGGCGCTCCTGCGCGGTCAGGCGCGGTGCCGCCCGCCCGGGCCGGTCTCTTCCGGCACCGGACGTCGGGCTCTTCCCGTTCCTGTCGGGGGCGGTCGGATCGCTCTTGGAGTTCGCGGAGGCGGCTGGCACAGGGACAAGACTGCCTCACCGGAGCGACTGCTCGTGCACAGGCCCCGGCGGACGGGCGGGGTGGTGACGGTCACACCCGCCGGACCCGGCACTACGGTGGGGCCGTGACCGATGCCCCAGCCCGTCCCAGGGCCGATCTCCGCCGTACCGCCGAGCGCTACCTCTCGACCCCCGCCGAGGGCGTCGAGACCCGGCACGCGTTCTCCTTCTCCGGGCACTACGACCCGAAGAACACGCACTTCGGGGCCCTGCTCGCGTGCAACGAGGAACAGCTCGCCCCCGGCGCCGGGTACGACGAGCACAAGCACCGGGACACCGAGATCCTCACCTGGGTGCTGGAGGGCGCGCTGGCCCACCGGGACTCGCACGGGCACAGCGGGGTGGTGCGGCCCGGCATGGTCCAGCACCTGGGCGCGGGCTCCGGCGTCAGCCACACCGAGCGCAATGCCGGCGGCGCCGACGGCCCGGTCCGCTTCGTCCAGATGTGGCTCCAGCCGGACGTCTTCGACGCGCCGCCGGTCTACGGGCTCCGCGGGGTGGAGCGGTCGGTCGACGGGTTGACGCTGCTCGCCTCCGGGATGGCGCGGGACGCCGGCACGCGGGCGCTGCGGCTGCGCCGCGGGGACGCCGCGCTGTGGCTGGTGACCGCCGGGCCGTGGCAGCCGCTGCCGGCGCTGCCGGCCGCCGCCTACCGTTACGCCCACCTGACGGCGGGCTCGCTCGGCTACCGGACGGTCCCCGGGCCCCAGGGCGGCGGCCGGTCGATGGTGCCCGGCGACAGCGTGCGGATCACCGGGGACGCCTTCGCGGCGCCGACGGCCGGCCAGGCCGGCGCGGAGCTGCTCCTGTGGGAGATGCACTCGCCGGTCTCGTACGGCTGACGGCGCCGCCGCGGTACGGCCGGTGCGGCCGTGAGCGGAGCCGTCAGCCCCGGAGTTCGGCGAGGACGGCGTCGGAGAGCACCGGCCAGACCTCGGCCGCCCACGGGCCGAAGTCGAGGTCGGTGAGCGCGACGCAGGCCACCCCGGCCTCCGGGTCCACCCACAGGAAGGTGCCGGACTGGCCGAAGTGGCCGAAGGTCGCCGGGGAGTTGGTGGTGCCGGTCCAGTGCGGGGTCTTGCCGTCGCGGATCTCGAAGCCGAGGCCCCAGTCGTTCGGCCGGCGGTGGCCGAAGCCGGGCAGCACGCCGCCGGTGCCCGGGAAGGCCACCTCGCGGGTCGCCGTGCGCAGGGTGCCGGGGTCGAGCAGCTTGGGCGACTGCAGTTCGGCGGCGAAACGGGCGAGGTCGGCGACGGTGGACAGGCCGCCGGCCCCGGCCGGGGTGCGGTGCGCGGTGTTGATCAGGGTGGCGTGCATGCCGAGCGGCTGGAACACGGCCTCGGCGGCGTAGCGGCCGAACTCGATGCCCGCCGCCTCCTCCAGGGTCCGCGCCAGCACGTCGAAGCCGGCGTTGGAGTAGAGCCGGCGGTTGCCGGGCTCGGCCATCACCCGGTGCTCGTCGAAGGCCAGCCCGGAGGTGTGGGCCAGCAGGTGCCGGACGGTCGAACCTTCGGGCCCGGCCGGGTCGTCCAGCTCGAAGACGCCCTCCTCGACCGCGACCAGCACGGCGTACGAGGTGAGCAGCTTGGTCACCGACGCCAGCGGGAACAGGTGCTCCTGGGGCCCGTGCGCACCCAGCAGCGCGCCGTCCGCGCCCCGTACGACGGCCGCCGCCGCGTGCGGCACCGGCCAGGTCTCGATCTTCCGCAAGCTCTCCATGGGCCCGACTCTAACGGGACCGGGCCGCCCGCCCCGCCGGGATGGCAGGCTTGGTCCGACCGCACTGCACGGCGCCGGTGGCGTCGGCACGTTCAGCACCGGGGGGACCGACATGACCGTACTGGCGGCGATCGAGGCCGGACAGCGCACCTGCGGCGAGGTGTTCCGTGATCCGGTCGGGGCGCCGGACCGGACGCCGCGGCACACCATCGGCGAGGTGTCGGCGGCCAGCGGGCTGACCGCGCACACCCTGCGCTGGTACGAGCGGATCGGCCTGCTGGACCCGGTCGACCGCTCGGCCTCGGGGCAGCGCCGCTACAGCGACGCCGACCTGCACCGGCTGGCCTTCCTGGGGCGGCTGCGGCTGACCGGGATGCCGGTGGCGGACATGCTGCGGTACGTGGAACTGGCCCGCGAGGGCGACCGGACCTCCGCCGACCGGCGCGATCTGCTGCTCGCCCACCGGGAGGAGGTGCGGCAGCGGATCGCGGACCTGCACGCGACGCTGGCCGTGCTCGACCACAAGATCGAGCTGTACGACGGCCGGGTCGCGTGCCTGTAGCCGTGCGGTGCGCGGGGGTCGGTCGCCGCCGTCAGACCTCCCGGCCGAGGTACGCGGCGAGCCGGGTGTACGCGTCGGCGCCGGCCGGGGCGGGCCGGACCGGGCCGAACGGCACGGCGCCGCCGCGCGGTTCGGCCGGCAGCACGGCCAGGGCGATCCCCAGCGCGGCCTCGGCCAGCCGTGCGTCCAGCCGCTCGTCCAGCGGGGGGTCGGTGTCGAGCGCGCG
Organism: Kitasatospora sp. NPDC089913; assembly: GCF_044748625.1. Lineage (NCBI taxonomy): Bacteria > Bacillati > Actinomycetota > Actinomycetes > Kitasatosporales > Streptomycetaceae > Kitasatospora > Kitasatospora sp. NPDC089913. The sequence continues at coordinate 219,222 of NZ_JBIVGI010000001.1, forward strand.
GGCGATGTCCCAGGCGTGGGTGACGGTCTCCAGGACGTAGCCGCCGACCGCGGCCCGGCCGGGCACCTCGCCCCAGGGCGCGAAGGCCGGACGGTCGAGCTTGGCGTCCTCGGCCCAGGCGGCGGTCACCCGGGCGCGGGCCCGGCCGAGGGCGGCCGGCCAGCCGTCGTCGGGGAGTTCGCCGGTCGCGGCCACGACGTCCTCGCAGCGGCCGCCCTCGCCCATGTAGGCGAGCCGGTGGATGCCGCCGACCACATGGCTGAGCAGGGTCCGCAGGTCGTACGCGGTGCACGGGGTGGGCCGGTCCAGGGTCTCCGGGGCGGCCTCGGCGATCAGCTTCTCGAGCTGGTCGAGGGCGAGCAGGTACAGCGGGCGCGGGTCCTGGGTGGTGTCCATGGGGATGTTCAACTCCACTGGTGCGGAAGGTTTTGCGGTACGGAGGCAATCTCCCGGTAAAACCTGACAAGCGCCGTCATGTTTTCTGGGATCCTCGGGACATGAAGGCCGACCGCCTGCTCTCGATCCTGCTGCTGCTCCAGACCCGCGGCCGGGTGCCCGCCACCGAACTGGCCGAACGGCTGGAGGTGTCGGTCCGCACCATCTACCGCGATGTCGAGGCGCTCTCCACCGCCGGTGTGCCCGTCTACACCGAACGCGGCCGGCACGGCGGGATCAGCCTGCTGCCCGGCTACCGCACCGATGTCAGCGGCCTGACCGCCGACGAGGCGCGCGCCCTGTTCGTGCTGTCCGCCCAGGGCGCGCACAGCGACCTCGGGCTGGACGGCGCGCTGGGCTCGGCGCTGCGCAAGGTGATGGCCGCGCTGCCCGCCCCGCACCGGCCCGGCGCCGAGCGGATCAGCGAGCGGATCCTGGTCGACCCGGCGCGCTGGCTCCAGGCCGGCGCCGCGCCCGGGCCCGACCTCGGCGAACTGCAGTACGCGGTGTTCGCCGACCGCCGGCTGCGGCTGCGCTACCGGCACAGCGGCTCGCCGGCCCCGGCGGAGTACACGGTGGACCCCTACGGCCTGGTCAGCAAGGCCGCCGTCTGGTACCTGGTGGCCGATCTGCGCGGCGAGCCGAGGCTGTTCCGGGCCGACCGGGTGCTGTACGCCGAGACCGCCGAGGAGTCGGTGCGGCGACGGCCGGGGGTGGGGCTCGGTGACGTCTGGACGGTGCTGCGCGAGCAGGTCGAGCGACTGCCCAAGGAGCTGACGGTGAAGGTGCGGGTCCGGCGCGGGCGGCTGGACATGTTCGTCCGGATCCACGGCTCCCGGCTCACCGCGCCGCCGCCGGAGAGCGGGGGCGGCGCGCCCGAGGAGTGGGTCGAGCTGGCGCTCGGCTTCCAGTCGCTGCCGGCCGTGCGGGCCCTGCTGGCGTTCGGCGCGGACGCCGAGGTGCTCCACCCGCCCGCCGCCCGCCGGGAGATGGCCCGCACCGCGGCCGACGCCGTCCGGCTCTACCAGGAGCCGCGCCGGCCCGACCCGGTCTGATCGGGGACGGGCGATGCGGGGCGGCCCGGGGCGGCGCGGAGCCTCGGGGGCCGTGCGGCCGGGGCGGGCGGCCTGCGGCGGGCGGGCAGCCGGTGGTCGGCGGCCGGAGTGGCGGGGGCCTCAGGCCTCGGGGGCCGGGCGGACCACGTCCTGGTCCCGGCCGAGGGCGACGGCGGCGAAGTTGTACAGGCTGTCGGTGCCGGTCGCGAAGTAGCCGTTGTGGCCGGAGGAGCGGGCCGAGGAGAGCCGTTCGGAGCCGAAGTCCACCGAGGTCGGGTCGGCGCCGTGGCCGAGCCCGCCGACCTCCAGGTACGGCACGTTGCCGATCCAGTCGGTCTCGTTGCGGGTCGCCCAGACCCGCACCCCGCCGCCCAGTTCGGAGCGGCTCTCCACGCCCATGCCGGGGGAGCCGAAGACCACCATGTCGGTCACCCCGTCGGTGTCCGCCGGGGAGGCGGCCGCCCGGGGGATGTCCGGCGCGGCCGTGCCGCAGACCACCGAGCCGTAGGAGTGGCAGAACAGCGCGGGCGGCGCCTGCGGGCGGGTGGTCTCCTTCAGCCCGGCGAGCAGGCGGCGCAGCCGGGGCGCGCCGACGTCGGCGAGCCGGGAGGTGACCGCGTCCGGGCCGAGGCCGGAGGGCGTGACGTAGCCGGTCCAGGCGACGACGGCGGTGCGGGAGCCCGGGACCTGCCGGTGCTCCTCCTCGTACAGCGCGCGGGCCATCCCGGCGGGGGAGCGGAGCGGTTCCACGGCCTGGTCGAAGTGGCCGAGGTCGGCGTCCGAGCCGGGGACGAGCACGGCGATCCGGTCGGCGGCCCCGAGGTCGCCCCAGACCTCGGTCAGCAGGCCGCGGCCGCGCGGGTCGAAGGCGAGGATCTGCCGGCCGGGGGCGAGCAGGCTCTGCACGTCGTTGGCGCGGGAGACGGCCAGTGCGCGCTGGTCCTGGTCGAGCGCCGGGTCGGCGGCGCGGGCCCGGGCGTGGTCGCGCTCGGCGGCCAGAGCCACCCGGTTGGCCCGGTAGCGCAGGGCGAGCGGCGCGCCGTCGTAGTTGCCGACGACCAGCGGGTAGGCCGCGACCAGCCGGTCGGTCTCGGCCGGGGAGAGCCGGTCGAAGAACTCGGCGGCGGCGGCCGGCGCGGTGGTGGCCGGGTCGGGCAGGTCGTGCCCGTAGGAGTGGTCCTCGACCCAGGCGGCGCTGCCGGCCGGCGGGGTCGAGATGGCCAACTGCTCGGTGGCGGCGGCGGCCTGGGCGGCGGCCGCACCGGCGTCGGCGAGGACGGCGGCGCCCGCGAAGGCGCCGATCAGGACGTGCTTCCACCGTCGACGGCGCATCGTCTCAGCTCCCAGAGAGTCCCGTCACCGATCCCGGACGGGGCCCGAGGGTGGTACGACTGCCAACTTTCAGCGCAAGCCTAGGGGGCCGGAGCAGCACCTGGAGCGCCTTAAACTGTGGGATGGATCACATGAACGCGGGGTGTCCCGGAGGGGTTTCGGTCGTTCGCGCGGAAATCGTCGGCTGCGGACCGGTTCGTCCCCCCTGACCGGTCCGCAGCCGCCGCCCGTCGAAACGGCTTCCGGCCCGCGCGTTCAGACCACGCCGAGCGCGTACGCGGCGAAGAACGCCGCCGCCGCGCCGGCCGCCGCCTTGGCCGGCCGGGAGAGCGCCGTCCACGGGCCGTCGAACCGGCGGGTGAACCACCCGATCCCGATCAGCGCCGCGCCGAACAGCGGCAGCAGCGCCAGCCGCAGCGCCACCCAGCCGAGCGAGTCCGGCGCCACCGTCAGTCCGGGCACCGCGCCGAAGGCGGCCGCGCCGGGCACCGCGACGGCGAGCATCGCGCTCTGGTGCCAGCAGAAGATCGTCATCGCGGACAGGTTGACCGCCACCACCGGCAGCCACAGCAGCGGACGCCCGGCCAGCAGCTGGCCGAGGCGGTCGCGCAGCAGTACCGCCGCGCCGCACTGGACCGAGGCCAGCGCCAGCACCAGCAGGGACGGCGGGTGCGAGTTGGTCCGGGCGGCGCCCGGGACTCCGACCATCGACGCCGGGTAGTGGAACACCAGCAGCAGCGTCGCGAACAGCGCCGCGCCCCCGCCCAGCAGCAGTCGCGCCGCCGGACGGCCCAGCCGGCCCCCGGCCCAGAGCACGCCCAGCTGGTAGCCGAACAGCCAGCCCGGCAGGATGTTCAGCAGCCCGACCCAGGACGGCACCGCCTCCGCCCACGGCCCGTACCGCAGCAGGTCGACCGCGGCGACCGCGGCCAGCGGCAGGCCGGCGGACCAGCCGCCGAGCCGGCGGGCGGCGGCCGCGCAGAGCGGGGTGAGGGCGGTCAGCCCCAGGTAGACCGCGATGTACCAGAGCGGCTGCACCACCAGCGTCGATCCGGTCCGGACGGTGTCGGCGGGCACGCCGAGGCGCGGCAGCAGCGGGATCAGCAGGGCCCAGACGGCGGCCACCCCGAGCACCGGGCGGAGCAGTCGCACCGCCCGGCCGCGCAGCCAGCCGGCCGGGCCCGTGCCGCGGGCCCGGGCCCGTTCCAGCGAGCGGACCGCGGAGTACCCGCCGACCAGGAAGAACACTCCGAGCAGTTGCAGCCCCCAGCTGGCCGGGGCGAAGAAGCCGAGTGCGGGGGAGGACAGCGGGCTGGCGTTGTGCAGGGCGCCGTCGGCGGAGCGGGTGAAGCCGCCGAGCAGCCAGTGGCCGACCGGGACGGCGAGCAGGGCGAGGGCGCGCAGGCCGTCGAGGGCGCGGTCGCGGCTCTCGGGGGTGCGGGCGTCCACCCGGCGGGCGGCGCGGTGCAGGGGGGCCAGTACGGGGGCCAGCGGGGAACCGGGCATGACGAGGTCTCCGTTCGCGGGGTGCGGCGCGGCGGTCGTGGAGCGGAAGGAAGGGGAGGGTTCAGCGGCCGAGGGCGAGCCCGGCGAAGGCGGCCAGCGAGGCCGTGCCCGGGGCGAAGTAGCCGCTGTGGCCGTGCGAGCCGGTGGACGGCAGCGGCCGGGCGCCGAAGGCCGGGTCGGTCGGGTCGGCGCCGTGGCCGAGGCCGAGCAGCCGGACGAACGGCACCCGGCCGATCCAGTCGGAGTCGTTGCGGGTGGTGGCCCAGAGCGGGACCCGCGGGTCGAGCTCGGCGGCCGAGTCGACGCCGAGGCCGGGTGAGCCGAGCACCACCACACCGGAGGTGAGGTCCGGGCCCGGCCTGGCCAGCCCGCAGACCACCGAGCCGTAGCTGTGGCAGAACACCGTGGGCGGGGCGTCCGGGCGGGTGCTGACGGCGAGTCCGTCCAGCAGCCGGGTCAGCCTCCCGGCGCCGGCCCGGGCCAGCCGCTCGGTGGCGGCGTCCGGGCCCGGCCCGAGCGGGGTGGTGTAGCCGGCCCAGGCGATCACCGCGGTCCGTCCGCCGGTCGCCCCGTACAGGGCGCGGGCCATTCCGGCGGGGGTGCCGTAGGGGTCGCCTGCGCGGTCGAAGGTGCGCAGGTCGATGTCGGAGCCGGGGACCACCACGGCGACCCGTCCGGCGGTGGCGAGGTCGCCGGACACCTCGGCGACCAGGCCCCGGCCGCGCGGGTCGAAGGCCAGGAACCGGCGCGGACCGCCGGGCGCCGATCCGTCGAGCAGGGTGCGGCAGCGCTCCGCGCGCTCCCGGGCGTCGGCGCGGTCCTGCGGGGTGAGTGCCGGGTCGACGGCCCGGGCCGCGGCGCGGTCGCGTTCGGCGGCGATCGCCCGGGTGTTGGCCCGCAGCCGCAGCTCGACGGGCGCGCCGTCCAGGTTGCCGACCACCAGCGGATGGCGGACGGCCAGTTCCTCCCGGGCGGCGGGCGGCAGCCGGGCGAAGAAGGCGGCCACCTCGGCGGGGCGGGCGGTGGCCGGGTCCGGCAGCGGCAGGCCGAGGGTGGTGTCGGCGAGCCACTCGGTGCTGCCGGGCGGCGGCCCGGTCACCGCCCGCTCGCCGCCGGCGGCCCAGCCGCCCGCGCCGAGTGCCGCGACCAGTGCCAGCGTGGCGGCCGCCAGTGCGCGCCGGATCCGCTGCTTCCCCATGTCCGTTCCCTCCCGGGCCGTTTCGGCTTCGACAGGAGGGGACGGTAGGAGCGGGGCGGCCCTGCGGACGTCACACCGCGGGGCCAACTCCCCTGTGCTACCCGGGTATCAGGAGGTTCTCCCCCGGGGGAGAACCCCACCGCGGGCCGGGGGGAGGCGTCATTGCCCGGGGGTCACCAGGCCGGACTCGTAGGCGAGTACCACGGCCTGGGCGCGGTCGCGCAGGTCCAGCTTGGCCAGGATCCGGCCGATGTGGGTCTTCACGGTCTGCTCGGCGAGGACCAGCCCGGCGGCGATCTCCTGGTTGGAAAGGCCCCGGGCGATCAGCTCCAGCACCTCGGTCTCCCGCGGTGTCAGGCCGTTGAGCCGCAGCTTCGGGTCCCGGCGCCGGGCCGGCCGGGTGCGGGCGAAGTCCTCGATCAGCCGGCGGGTCACCGAGGGTGCGAGCAACGCCTCGCCGGCCGCCACCACCCGGACGGCGGCGATGAGGTCGGCCGGCGGAGCGTCCTTGAGCAGGAAGCCGCTGGCGCCGGCCCGCAGCGCCTCGTAGACGTAGTCGTCGACGTCGAAGGTGGTGAGCATCAGCACCTTGGGGCGGTGGGCGCCGGGCACCGCCGGGTCCAGCAGTCGCCGGGCGGCCTCCAGGCCGTCCATGACCGGCATCCGGACGTCCATCAGCACGACGTCCGGGTGGGTGCGGCCGGTCACCTCCAGGGCCTGGGCGCCGTCCGCCGCGTCCCCCACCACGTCGATGTCGCTCTGCGCGCCCAGCAGGGCGGCGAATCCGGCCCGTACCATCGCCTGGTCGTCGACGATGATCACGCGGATGGTCATACGGTGCTCTCCCCGGGGCGCGCTACGGCCCGGCCGGCGTCCCGTCCGGATCGGGGGACGCGGTGCCGCTCGGCCGGCTGTCCTGCGACCGAGTATCCGTCAGACCGTCGACGGGCAGCACGGCGGCCACCCGGAACCCGCCGTCGGCCAGCGGGCCGGTGTCCAGCCGCCCGCCCAGCAGCCGGACCCGTTCCCGCATGCCGACCAGCCCGTGGCCGGTGCCCTCGGCCGAACCCTCCAGCGACCCGGTGCGCTCGGGCGGGGCCGCGTTGACCACGGTGACCAGCAGGGACCCCTCGTCGACGGTCAGCGAGACCCAGGCCCTGGCGCCCGGGGCGTGCCGGACCACGTTGGCCAGCGCCTCCTGGACGATCCGGTGGACGGAGAGGCCGACGGCCGGCGGCAGCGCGTCGTCCGTCAGCCCCGGGTCGACGGCGAGTTCGGCCGCCACCCCGGCCCGGCGCACCGTGTCGACCAGCTGGGCCAGTTGGCCGATGCCCGGCTGGGGCGCCGTCTCGGCGCCGGAGTCCTCGCTGCGCAGCACGCCGAGCAGCCGCCGCATCTCGGTCAGCGACTCGCGGGCCGTTCCGGCGATCGCGGTGAACTCCTCCGCCGCCTCGTCCGGGACCCCGGCGATCCGGTACGGCGCGCTGGCCGCCTGCACGGCGATCACCGACATGTGGTGGGCCACCACGTCGTGCAGCTCGCGGGCGATCCGGGCGCGTTCCTCCAGCAGGGTGCGGCGCTCGCGCTCGGCCTCGCTGATGTGCTCCTGCTCCGCGAGCCGCCGGGCGGCCTCGGCACGTTCGCGCAGTGCCCCGCCGAGGACCAGGACGGCGCCGGCCAGGGCGGTGGCGAGCAGGTTGTTGTCGCCGCCGAACCGGTCGGTGAAGCCGAGGAAGGACATCGTCAGGCCGGCCGCCGCGGTGGTGAGCCAGACCGCGACCAGCGTCCGGCGGGGCTCGCGCAGCGCCAGCGTCAGCATCAGCAGGAGGTAGCCGACCAGGACGGGAGGCGGCCACGGCCAGGGGCCGGTGGGGCCGGTGCCGACGACGAGGACCGCCAGCGCGGTCAGCAGGTCGGCGCCGCCGATCATCCACCAGGCGGGCAGCGGCCGGGTGACGGCGAGCAGCAGCGGCACCGTCTGGGCGACCGAGAGGGCGGCGGCCAGGCCGCCGGAGATCCCGTAGTCGTTGCTGAGCACGTTGATCCCGCTGGGCAGCAGCGAGGCGATCGCGGCCACGGCGGCGAGCTGGGGGAGGCGGCGGACCCAGGGGCGCGCGGCGTGGCCGAGCAGCGGGGTGTGGTCCGCGGAGGGGCGGGTCAGCGGGGCGAGCAGCGCGCGCACCGGACCGGTCGGGGCGGGCCCGGGGGACGGCTCGATCATCCGGTCAGCCTAGGGCGGGCCGGGCCGCCGGGCGTCCCCCCGAGGTCCCGGGTCCCGCGTAGTACCCCGGTAGGGGGTGGGCGGGCGGCTCAGGAGCGCCAGTCGCCGACCAGGGCCGGGCCGAGCTGGTCCAGGTGGCGGTCGATCAGCGCGACCATGCCCTCCGGTCCGATGTCCTCCTGGTCGGCGGTCCAGGACAGGTGGGCGGCGCGCAGCACGGCGCCGAACGCGGCCGCGAGGACGGCGGGCCGGAGGTCCTCGGCCGGGTCGAGGCCCTCGCGCTCGGCGAGCACCCGGATCACCACGCGCTCCTGCTCGGCGACCCGGCGCAGGTGGGCGGCGAGCAGGGTGGGGGTGTCCTCGATCATCCGGATGAGCTCCAGCGCGGCGGTCACCGAGCACGGTCCGGTGGGGTGGGCGGAGCCGCGCTCGCGCCAGGAGCCGACGATCGCGGCCCGCAGCGCCCGGAGCGGGCCCTCCTCGGCGGGGCGGGCCCGCAGCAGTTCGATGAAGTGGTCCTCGGCCTCGGCGAGGACGGCGAGGGCGACCTCGTCCTTGTTGGCGAAGTAGCGGAAGAAGGTGCGCTGCGAGACGTCGACCGCGGCGGCGATCTCGTCGACGGTGGTGCTGGCGAAGCCCTGCCCGAGGAACAGCCGGTGCGCGGCCTCGATGAGGGCGTCCCGGGTGCGCTGCTTCTTCCGCGCGCGGAGCCCGGGCTCCGGGGCGGCGGGAGGAGCGGGCTGAGCGGCCATGGCGGGCGCCTTCCGGAGGGGTGGTTCGGCTGGGTGATTCGGCTGGTGTTCCGGAGGCTACTGTAGCCCTCTGACAAATGGCAGGCAGTGGCAGAAGACAGTGTTTGCCGAATGTCAGCTGCTGACATAATCTGCCGGAGTGGCGCCCGTCGGGCCGGGTACTCGTGGGGACGGGTGGGCCGGGGCGCCACGACCACGTCCGTCCGCAGTCAGCCCCGGAGGGCCCAGATGAGTCAGTCCCTCACCAAGAGCGCCGAGGCGGACACGCCGCCGTCCGGCACTTCACCGGGTGGGAGGAGCCTCCAGGGACACCCCTGGCTGACCCTGCTCACCGTCGCCGTCGGCGTGATGATGGTCGCCCTGGACGGGACGATCGTCGCCATCGCCAACCCGGTGATCCAGGCCGACCTCAACGCCGCGCCCTCCGAGATCCAGTGGGTGACCAGCGGTTACCTGCTGGCCCTCGCGGTCTTCCTGATCACGGCCGGCAAGATCGGTGACCGGTTCGGCCACAAGAGCACCTTCCTGGTCGGCGCGGTCGGTTTCGCCGCCACCTCGGCCGCGATCGGCTTCGCCGGCAACATCCAGACCGTGATCGCCTGCCGCGTGCTCCAGGGCCTGTTCGGCGCGCTGCTCCAGCCGGCCGCGCTCGGCCTGCTCCGCGGGGCCTTCCCGGCCGAGAAGCTCAACATGGCGATCGGCATCTGGGGCGGCGTGATCGGCGCCTCGACCGCGGCCGGCCCGATCGTCGGCGGCCTGCTGGTCGAGCACGTCAACTGGGAGTCGGTGTTCTTCATCAACATCCCGGTCGGCCTGCTGGCGCTCGGCCTCGGCCTGTGGATCCTCAAGGACGTGCGGGCCGAGAACGCCGCCAGGTCCTTTGACATCCCGGGCATCGTGCTGCTCTCGGTGGCGATGTTCGCGCTGGTCTTCGGCATCATCAAGGCCCCCGAGTGGGGCTGGGGCGACGCCTCCACGCTGCTCCTGCTGGGCGGCGCGGTGGTGCTGATGGTGCTCTTCGCGCTCTGGCAGGGCAAGGCCCGCGAGCCGCTGGTCCCGCTCGCGCTGTTCCGCTCGGTGCCGCTGTCGGCGGGCGTCCTGCTGATGGCCCTGATGGCCTTCGCCTTCTTCGGCGCGATCTTCTTCGTGACTTTCTACCTGCAGAACGTGCACGCCATGACGCCGGTCCAGGCGGGCGTCCACCTGCTGCCGATGACCGGCATGATGATCATCGGCTCGCCGGTGGCGGGTATCGCGATCGGCAAGCTGGGCCCGCGGATCCCGATCGTGGCCGGCATGCTGATCACCACCGCCGCGATGTTCGGCATGTCCACCCTGGACTCCGGGTCGGGCAACGGCGTGATGGCGCTCTGGTTCGTGCTGATGGGCCTGGGCATCAGCCCGGTCATGGTCGGCGCCACCGAGGTCATCGTCGGAAACGCCCCGCTGGAGCTGTCCGGTGTCGCCGGCGGCCTCCAGCAGGCCGCGATGCAGGTCGGCGGCAGCCTCGGCACCGCCGTGCTGGGCGCGCTGATGGCCGCCAAGGTCACCGACGTGCTGCCCGGCAACTGGGCGAAGGCCGGGCTGCCCCCGGTCGAGCCGGCCCAGGCCGAGGGACTCAACCAGGCCGCCCAGCTCGGCTTCGCCCCGCCCGCCCCGGCCGGGACCCCGCAGCAGGTGGTCGACGCGATGGCCGGCGCCGTCCACGACTCCTTCGTCAGCGGCATGTCGCTGGCGTTCGCGGTCGCCTCGGTGGTCGCGTTCGCCGCCGCCGTGCTCGGACTGCTGACCCGCCGCGGCACCACCGAGGCCGGGCCCGCCGTCCACATCTGAGCAGCCCCCGCCCCCGCCGGGCGCCGGCCCCGGACCGTTCCCACGGTCCGGGGCCGGTGGCGTTCCGGGGCCGGTGGCCTACCGGGTCGGGGCCCGTGGCCTTCCGGGTCTGGGGAGCGGCCGTGCGGCGTCAGGAGGTGGGGCAGTCCAGCGTCGGGTCGGTCTCGGCGGCGGCCCAGCAGGCTTCGGCCCGCCGCCAGTACTCCTCCTCGGAGAGGGTGGCGGACGGGCTGGGCGCGGGCAGCACCTGGCTGGGGCCGAAATGGCCGCCGCCCCCGCCGCTGCCACCGGCCGGCGGGGCGGTCGGCGGCCGGGTCGGGGCGGGGACCGTGGTGGCGGCCCCGGCGTCACCGGTTCCGGCGGCGGTTCCGGCGGTGCTTCCCGCGGTCGGCGGGGCGGTGGTCGCGGGCGGGCGGGTGGACGGCGCGGACGGCGCGGTGGCCGGGGCGGTCGGCCCGGACCGGTCCGGGGACTGCGCCGACGGCGGTGCCGACGCGGCCGGGCCGGAGCTTCCCGCCGGGACCTCGGCGGCGACCAGCCCGAGCGCCGGCGGCCCGGCCGGGGTGCCGGGGGCGGCGGGAGTGCCCGGAGAGCCGGGAGAGGACGCGGCCGGTCCGGCGCCGTCCGGGGCGGTCCGCGGCGCGGCCGGGTCGGTCGCGGTCGCCTCGGGACCCGCCGGTCCGCCGGGAGCGGCGGACCCGGAGGGCTCGGCCGGTCCGGGCACGGTTCCCGGCGCCGCCGGCACCGGTACCGGCACCAGTTCGACCACGGCCCGGTCCGAGGCGGCCGGCAGGGCCACCGACGGCCCGCCGATCTCCTCCGGCGCGGGCAGCAGCTGGGACAGCAGTGCGCCGGTCGTCACTCCGACCAGCAACGCCAGGGGGAAGGCCCCCGTCCTCGGTGCGCGCACGGTACCCGGCCCCCTCCCCTCGCCCCCTCGGGGACACCTTAAGGGTGACTCTCGGGAAGGTTAAGAGGCAGCCGGAGCGCTCCGGGGAACGGCGAGGGGCCGGTCCCCCCGCACACGGCGGGGGGACCGGCCCCTCAGGGGATCAGCGGGGCGCTCAGGCCTCGCCGCCCGCGGCGCCCGGGTCGGCCGCCGCCACGTCGAGCAGCTGGTAGCGGTCGATCGCGTCCTTCAGCGCGCTGCGGTCGATCTTGCCCTCCTTGGCGAGCTCGGTGAGCACACCCAGCACGACCGACTGCGCGTCGATGTGGAAGAAGCGACGGGCCGCGCCGCGGGTGTCGGCGAAGCCGAAACCGTCGGCACCCAGCGACTGGTACTGCCCCGGCACCCAGCGGGCGATCTGGTCCGGCACCGCGCGCATCCAGTCGGACACGGCGACGAACGGGCCCTCGGCGCCCTGGAGCTTGCTGGTCACGTACGGGACGCGCTGCTGCTCCTCGGGGTGCAGCAGGTTGAACTCCTCGGCCTCCACCGCGTCGCGACGCAGCTCGTTCCAGGAGGTCGCGGACCAGACGTCGGCCTTGACGTTCCACTCCTCGGCCAGGATCCGCTGCGCCTCCAGGGCCCACGGCACGGCCACGCCGGAGGCGAGGATCTGGGCCGGGATCTGGCCGGCGGTGCCGGGGGCGTACCGGTGCAGACCCTTGAGGATGCCCTCGACGTCCACGTTCTCCGGCTCGGCCGGCATCTTGATCGGCTCGTTGTAGACGGTCATGTAGTAGAACACGTCCTCGCCGTGCGGGTGCTCGGCGCTGGAGCCGTACATCCGGCGCAGACCGTCCTGCACGATGTGCGCGATCTCGAAGCCGTACGCCGGGTCGTACGCGACGACACCGGGGTTGGTCGAGGCCAGCAGGTGCGAGTGGCCGTCGGCGTGCTGCAGGCCCTCACCGGTCAGCGTGGTGCGGCCGGCGGTGGCGCCGATCACGAAGCCGCGGGCCAGCTGGTCGGCCATCTGCCAGAACTGGTCGCCGGTGCGCTGGAACCCGAACATCGAGTAGAAGACGTAGACCGGGATCAGCGGCTCGCCGTGGGTGGCGTAGGACGAGCCGGCGGCGATCAGCGAGGCGGTGCAGCCCGCCTCGGAGATGCCGTCGTGCAGCATCTGGCCGGTCGGCGACTCCTTGTAGGCCAGCAGCAGGTCGCGGTCGACCGACTCGTAGGTCTGGCCCAGCGGGTTGTAGATCTTCGCCGACGGGAACAGCGAGTCCATGCCGAAGGTGCGGTACTCGTCGGGCGCGATCGGCACGAAGCGGTTGCCGATGCCCTTGTCCCGCATGAGGTCCTTGAGCACCCGGACGAACGCCATGGTGGTGGCGATGGTCTGGTTGCCGGAGCCCTTCTTGACCGCCTTGTACGCGTCGTCGCCCGGGAGCTCCAGCTGCCGCGGCCGCACCTTGCGGGTCGGCACGTAGCCGCCCAGCTCCTTGCGGCGGTCGTGCATGTACTGGATCTCCTCCGAGTCACGGCCCGGGTGGTAGTAGGGCGGGTAGCCCTCCTCCAGCTGCTTGTCCGTGATCGGGAGGTGCAGGCGGTCGCGGAAGCGCTTCAGGTCCTCGACCGTCAGCTTCTTCATCTGGTGGGTCGCGTTGCGGCCCTCGAAGTTGGGGCCGAGCGTCCAGCCCTTGACCGTCTGGGCCAGGATGACCGTCGGCTGGCCCTTGTGCTCGCGGGCCGCCTTGAACGCCGCGTAGACCTTGGCGTGGTCGTGGCCGCCGCGACCCAGGTGCTGGATCTGCTGGTCGGTCATGTTCTCGACCATCTTGCGCAGCCGCAGGTCGCCGCCGAAGAAGTTCTCGCGGATGTACGCGCCGGTCTCGGTCGCGTAGGTCTGGAACTGGCCGTCGACCGTGGTGTTCAGCTTGTTCACCAGGACGCCGTCGCGGTCCTGGGCGAGCAGCGGGTCCCAGCTGCGGTCCCAGACCAGCTTGATGACGTTCCAGCCGGCGCCGCGGAACTGCGACTCCAGCTCCTGGATGATCTTGCCGTTGCCGCGGACCGGGCCGTCGAGGCGCTGCAGGTTGCAGTTGACCACGAAGGTGAGGTTGTCCAGGCCCTCGCGGGCGGCCAGGGACAGCTGGCCGAGCGACTCGGGCTCGTCCATCTCGCCGTCGCCGAGGAAGGCGTAGACCTGCGAGTCGGAGGTGTCCTTGATGCCCCGGTGCTCCAGGTAGCGGTTCATCCGGGCCTGGTAGATCGCGCCGAGCGGGCCGAGGCCCATCGAGACGGTCGGGAACTCCCAGAAGTCCGGCATCAGCCGCGGGTGCGGGTAGCTGGAGAGGCCGTAGGGGGCCTTCGACTTCTCCTGGCGGAAGGCGTCGAGCTGCTGCTCGGTGAGCCGGTCCAGCAGGAACGCGCGGGCGTAGATGCCGGGGGAGGCGTGACCCTGGAAGAAGATCTGGTCGCCGGACTCGCCCTCGGCGTCCTTGCCCCGGAAGAAGTAGTTGAAGCCGACGTCGTAGAGCGACGCGGAGGAGGCGAAGGTGGCGATGTGGCCACCCACCCCGATCCCGGGGCGCTGCGCCCGGGAGACCATCACCGCGGCGTTCCAGCGGGTCGCGTTCAGGATCTTGCGCTCGATCTCCTCGTTACCGGGGAAGAACGGCTCGTCCTTGGTGGCGATGGTGTTGACGTAGTCCGTGCTGCGCATCTCGGGCACGGCGACACGCTTCTCGCGGGCGCGCTCGATCAGCCGCAGCATCAGGTAACGGGCACGCTCGCGCCCCCGCTCGTCGATGGCCGCATCGAGCGACTCCAGCCATTCCGCGGTCTCCTCGGGATCGAAGTCCGGGACCTGACTCGGAAGGCCGCCAATGATGATCGGGTTGCGATCGGATCCGGAAGCCACGCTGTTCCTTCACTGTCGGTCGAAACTGAGGTGTGTCGCGCCGCCTCCATCGTGCTACCGCGCTCGGAGATCCGTCATCTCTACCGATCGGTAACCGTTCCGCCCAACAGAAGGAACGGTCTGGCGATGTGCGGTTCGGACAGCGTCGTCCGTGCCGCACACCCCCGGGTGTTACGAACAGAGGTGGTCCGACCTGGTTTCCCGTCCGTCCGATGGCGGACGGGCGGGGTGAGGGCCAACAGGAGACTCTACGCCCGCGTACGCGCGGACCCGAATGCTGTTCGCATCTCGGGCGTGCGTACGGCCTGTGGACCGGGACCTCCCGAAGCATCCTTGTCTTGTGCAGAGAAGGGCAAATCGGTGTGATTCCCGACACGTCGCCCGGCGTGTCCCCCTGCGACACGTCAACCTTTGGAGGGGATCGGGGGTCGGGTACTTGCGCGAACCGCCGCGCCCGTGTGGACTACGGCCACAGCCCCGGCATGGACGCCGGGCCGAATACTGGAGGTTATTCCCGTGAGCGCGACCGCGGACCCCGCGGACAAGTCCAACCCGGCAGCCCGTCTCGGCTTCGACGAGGGCCAGATCATCCAGGAGCTGGGGTACGACGAAGACAGTGACCAGGACCTCCGCGAGGGCATCGAGGAGATCACCGGGACCGATCTTGTCGACGAGGACTACGACGACGTCGCAGACGCCGTCCTGCTGTGGCACCGCGACGACGACGGAGACCTCACCGACTCCCTCGTCGACGCCCTGGAATACCTGGCGGAGGGCGGCCTGATCTGGCTGCTGACGCCCAAGACCGGCCGTGACGGCCACATCGAGGCCTCGGACATCGCCGATGCCGCGAAGACCGCGGGCCTCTCCCAGACCAGCTCGATCGCGATCGCCAAGGACTGGGCCGCCACCCGCCTGGCGACCAAGTCGACGGCCAAGCCGGCCAAGCGCTGAGTCCTGCCAGGGACGGCCCCACCGGGCCCCGCCGGAGCCTCCCTCCGGCGGGGCCCGGTCCGTTTTCCCGGACGGCCGTCCGGAGGGCGCCGGAACCCGGACGGCCGAACCGTTCGCCCAGGGCGAAAGCGGTGGCCCCGGACGGCGCAGCCCTCACCCGTCCGGCTCAACCGACCTCGGCGAATGCGAGGATGGCGCTCGCCGCGTCACCCGCGCGGCCCAGTCGCGTCGAGTGGGAAAGGTCACCGCATGGCCATCGAGATCGGCACCGAGGCTCCGGACTTCGAGCTCAAGAACCAGCACGGCGAGCTGGTCCGGCTCTCCGACTTCCGGGGCGCAAAGAACGTCGTCGTGGTCTTCTACCCGTTCGCGTTCACCGGTGTCTGCACCGGTGAGGTCTGCGCGATCCAGAAGGAGCTGCCGCGGCTGCAGAACGACGAGGTCCAGGTGCTGGGCGTGTCCAACGACTCGCCGTTCAGCCAGCGGATCTTCGCCGAGCAGGAGGGCCTGGACTTCCCGCTGCTCTCCGACTTCTGGCCGCACGGCGAGGTCTCCCGCGCCTACGGCGTCTTCGACGCGACCAAGGGCTGCGCCGTGCGTGGCACCTTCGTGATCGACAAGGCCGGTGTGGTCCGCTGGAGCGTCGTGAACGGCCTGCCGGACGCCCGTGACGAGCAGGAGTACCTGGCGGCCCTCGGCGCGCTCTGAGCCCTGCGGGCACCCGGCCCGCCGGCTTCCCCGGCCTGCTCGGGAGCATCGCGGGGCACCGGGACCGCAGGGTTCCCCGGCGCGCTCGGGAGCATCGCGGGGCACCGGGACCGCACGGTTCCCCGGCGCGGACGGGAACCCCGCACTACGATCGGTCCGTTGGCTGGTCAGAGGCTCGGGACGGTTCGCCGCCGGAGCTTCGGACCGCACCACGGGGGCACCGAGGAGTGCCTCCCGAATCTTGGAGGACAAGTGGGTGTCAGCCTGAGCAAGGGCGGCAATGTCTCGCTCACCAAGGAGGCCCCCGGCCTGACCGCCGTACTGGTCGGCCTCGGCTGGGACGTCCGCACCACCACGGGCACGGATTTCGACCTGGACGCCAGCGCTCTGCTCTGCAACGACCAGGGCAAGGTCGGCGCGGACGGCAACTTCGTCTTCTTCAACAACCTGAAGAGCCCCGACGGCTCGGTCGAGCACACCGGTGACAACCTCACCGGTGAGGGCGAGGGCGACGACGAGGCGATCAAGGTCAACCTGGCGACCGTGCCGGCCGATGTGCAGAAGATCGTCTTCCCGGTGTCGATCTACGACGCCGAGAACCGCTCGCAGAACTTCGGCCAGGTCCGCAACGCGTTCATCCGCGTGGTGAACCAGGCGGACAACAAGGAGCTGGCCCGGTACGACCTCACCGAGGACGCCTCCACCGAGACGGCGATGGTCTTCGGCGAGCTGTACCGCAACGGTGCCGAGTGGAAGTTCCGCGCGATCGGCCAGGGCTACGCCTCCGGCCTGCGCGGCATCGCCCAGGACTTCGGCGTCAACGTCTGAGACGGGGCGGGGCCGGTGACGGCCCCCTGGTGAACCACGGCCGGGGCGGCCGCGGACGCGAGAGCGTCGGCGGCCGCCCCGGCCGTTCGCCTTGTGTCGGCGCGGGGTTTGCCGTGCCCGGGCTACGACCCGCTCGGCCGCACTGGAAGGATGGGAGTTCAGGAAAGTTCAGCCGGCCGGAAGGGGCCGGCCGGGGTCGCGGGGGAATAGACCTGAGATGCGCCCCGGGAGGCAAGGGAGGAAGGACCGCCAATGAGTGTCACGCTCGCCAAGGGTGGCAATGTCTCGCTCACCAAGGCCGCGCCGAATCTGACGCAGGTGCAGATCGGTCTCGGCTGGGACGCCCGGTCGACGACCGGCGCGCCCTTCGACCTCGACGCGAGCGCGCTGCTGTGCTCCGGCGGCAGGGTGCTGGGCGACGAGTACTTCGTCTTCTACAACAACCTCAAGAGCCCCGAGGGCTCGGTCGAGCACACCGGCGACAACCTCACCGGTGACGGCGACGGGGACGACGAGGTCGTCCTGGTCAACCTGGACCTGGTGCCGCCGCAGGTCGACAAGGTGGTCTTCCCGGTGTCGATCTACGACGCCGAGAACCGGGGGCAGAACTTCGGCCAGGTCCGCAACGCCTACATCCGGGTGGTCAACTCGGTGGACGGTCAGGAGATCGCCCGCTACGACCTCACCGAGGACGCGTCCAGCGAGACCGCGATGATCTTCGGCGAGCTGTACCGGTACGCCGGTGAGTGGAAGTTCCGCGCGGTGGGCCAGGGTTATGCCTCGGGCCTGCGGGGCATTGCCCTCGATTTCGGCGTAAACGTACAGTAAAGGCCCTCACCGCCGCGATCGTCCCGTTCGGCGCCCCGGCGCGGCCGGACGCGTCCCGGCGAACGTCGACCCTCGTCGACGCCATGAACCCGAAAGGTAACCAAGTCCCGTGTTCCTCCGCACATTCGGCTGGTCATTCGCGATCACCATTCTCGGGCTGATCGCCGCCGGCCTGCTCTGGGGAGCCGAGGGATTCGGCATCGTGCTGATCCTCTCCATCCTGGAGATCTCCCTCTCGTTCGACAACGCGGTGGTCAACGCCACGGTGTTGAAGCGGATGAACCCGTACTGGCAGAAGATCTTCCTCACCGTCGGCGTGCTGATCGCCGTGTTCGGTATGCGGCTGATCTTCCCGCTGCTGGTCGTCGGCCTCACCGCGCACCTCAACCCGGCCACGGTCGTCGACCTCGCGCTGCACAGCGACAAGACCTACGAGGGCCTCACCTACGGCCAGTACCTGGAAGCGGCCAACCCGGCCATCGCGGCCTTCGGCGGCGTCTTCCTGCTGATGATCTTCCTCGACTTCATCTTCGAGGAGAAGGACTACAACTGGCTGGCCTGGATCGAGCGCCCGCTGGAGAAGGTCGGCAAGCTGGAGGCCTTCTCCACCGTCGTCGCCCTGGTCACCCTGCTGCTGGCGGCCAACTTCTTCGCCGGTGACCACGCCGAGACGGTCCTGCTCGCAGGCGTGCTCGGTCTCGTCACCTACCTCTCGGTGAACGGCCTCTCCTCGGTGTTCGAGGCGGGCCTGGAGGAGGAGGCCGAGAAGGAGGAGGCGCAGGAGAAGTCCGGCAAGTCCATCGTGCAGGTGGGCGGCAAGGCCGCGTTCTTCCTCTTCATGTACCTCGAGGTGCTCGACGCCTCGTTCTCCTTCGACGGTGTCGTCGGCGCGTTCGCCATCTCCAGCGACATCTTCCAGATCACCCTGGGCCTCGGCATCGGCGCGATGTACATCCGCTCGCTGACCGTCTTCCTGGTCCGCAAGGGCACCCTGGACGACTACGTCTACCTGGAGCACGGCGCGCACTACGCGATCGGCGCGCTCGCGGTGATCCTGCTGGTCGGCATCGAGTACCACATCCCGGAGATCGTCACCGGCCTGATCGGCGTCGCCTTCATCGGCCTCGCGCTCGGCTCGTCGGTCCTGCGCAACCGCCGGGAGGGTGCCGACGGCGGGGACCGGGAACTGGTGGGCAGCGACAGCTAGGGCCCGTCCTGCCGGTTCCGCCCGTCCAGCCCGTCCCGCCGGTCTCCCGGCAAACGCCGAACGGCCGTTCCTCCCGAGTGGGGAACGGCCGTTCGGCGTTTCCGGTGTCCGCGTTCCGGTGTCCGTGTTCTCCCGGTGTCCGCGTTCTGCGTGCGGCGGTCGCCGCTGCTCAGCCGAGCTGCTGCTCGATGGCGCGCAGCTTGCGCTCCAGGGAGTCGAGCTTCGGCATCGACAGGGTGTCGTCGTCCGGCGTCAGGTCCACCGTCGAGCGGTAGGCGGACGAGGAGGACGACGAGGACGAGGCCGTCGTCGAGGACGAGAGCCTCGAGGACGAGCCCGACGAGGAGAACGAGCCCGAGGCCGACTCGGAGCCGCGCGAGCGACGGGTCTCCAAGGCGCTCAGCGGGGCGGAGTCCAGCAGCGAGCCGGTGGTGCGGGAGGAGAAGGCGTCGGCCTCAACGGCTAGGGCAGGCTCCGAAGCGCTCGGGCCGTCTCCGGCAGCGGCGAGGGCGGGGACCTGGCGGCCGGCGCGGTTGCGCGACAGCATGCCGCCGGACTGGCGGGAGATCGCCTTCAGCTCGGCACGCTCGCGGCGGTCGGCGCTGCGGGCACGCACCTTGGCGTCCAGCTTCGCCTGACGCTCCTCGCGCACCTCGTCGACGGCCTCGTCCAGGCTGCGGACGTTCTCCAGCAGCATCAGCGACCAGGCGGCGTAGGTCTCGCGGGGTGCGCGCAGCCAGCGGACGATGCGGATCTGCGGCAGCGGGCGGGGGACGAGGCCCTGCTCGCGCAGCGCGGCCTTGCGGGTCTGCTTCAGCGCGCGGTCGAAGAGGATCGCGGCCGAGATCGACATGCCGGAGAAGAACTCGGGGGCGCCGTCGTGGGACATGCCGCGCGGGGCGTGCACCCAGTTGAACCAGGCCGAGGCGACCGCGAACACCCAGACCAGCAGGCGGGAGCCGAGGGCCGCGTCACCGTGGCTGGCCTCGCGGACGGCGAGCACCGAGCAGAACATCGCGGCGCCGTCCAGGCCGAACGGGACGAGGTACTCCCAGCCGTTGGAGAGGCCGAGGTTCTCCTTGCCGAAACCGACCAGGCCGTGGAAGGAGAGCGCGGCCGCGACGCCGGCGCAGCAGAACAGCAGGACGTAGGAGGAGATCCCGTAGACCATCTCCTTGCGTCGGCGGCGTTCCTCGCTGCGCTCCCAGGAGTCGCTGGATTCGTCCTTCCGGTTGTTGTTCTTGAAGCGCAGCGTCGCCACCAGGATGGCGGTGAACAGCAGGGCTACACCGCCGATGACGGTCCAGACCAGCTGTATGGAGGTCAGGTTCATTGCGGGTCGGGCCTCGGGTTTCCGCAGGGGACAAAGGTCTCAAGTGCGACACGATGATCAGGATCCGTCCCCGGGACCGGGCCTGACTAAGCGTCGTCGTCGGACGGGTGCGCCGACGCACCCGGGCGGGCGGGCGGGACACCTGTGCGGCTAGACGATATCGCGTCCGAAGTGGCCGCATGGTACGGGAGGTGAGCTTCGCCCCGCCAATCGACCCGCCGGTGTCCGGCCGGTGTCCGGAGGGCGGCTGCGGGTAGGGGACTTCGGGTACCCGCGGGCGGGCTGATGCCCGATCATGGAGCGGCGGACCGTCAGATCGGCTGGCGCGGCTGGGGGAGGACGGCATGGCCTCGATTTGGGAGTACCTGCGCGGAGAGCGGAACACGCTCGACCCGGGTGGCCAGTTCAAGGTCACCCTGACCAAGTCCTCGCCGCACCACGCGATCACCGGTGCGGCGGCGACCACCGGCTACCTCTACGTCAACCTGCACTGGACCACCCGGATAGGAGCCCCGAGGGCGAGCGCCAGGGACTCCCTGCGGCGGGTGTTCAGCCCCCGCATCCTCAGCCCGATGGAGCCGGACTCCAGTCAGAACGCCCAGGTCAACGTGGACCTCGACCTGGCCTGCATGTACGAGCTGACCGACGGCAAGCGGGGCGTGGTGCAGCCGCTGGGCGGCTTCTTCGGTGACCTCCGGAACCCGCCGTACATCAAGCTCAGCGGTGACGACCAGTACGGGGCGCCGTCCGGCGAGACGATGTACGTCAACCTGGAGAAGAAGGACCAGTTCAAGCGGCTGCTGATCTTCGTGTACATCTACGACGGCACGCCGGCCTTCGAGCAGACCAACGCGGTGGTGACGATCGTGCCGCAGTCCGGGCCGCGGATCGAGGTCCACCTGGAGGAGCGGGCGCCGGCGGCCCGCTCCTGTGCGGTGGTGCTGATCGAGAACACCGGTGACAACACCCTCACGGTGCGGCGCGAGGTGCGGTACGTGAACGGGTTCCAGGCGGACATCGACCGGCTGTACGGCTTCGGGATGCAGTGGCAGCGCGGGTACAAGTCGGAGTGAGACCGGGGCGGACGCCTCCGGGGGCGTGGTTCTCGCTGTCGCGCGGGGCGGAGCGGGGCGGGGCGGGACTGGGCGGCTTCAGCGCGGCTGGAACTGCGGGCCCTGCGGGGGCAGCGCGAACTCCTCGGCGGGCGGGGCCGGCTGCTGCGGGACGGGAGGCTGGGCGGCCTGCCGGCCCTGGTGGCCCTGCTGCGGCGACTGCGGCGCGGTGTTCGGCGGCGGGTAGCCGTAGCCCGGCTGCTGCTGGGGCTGCTGCTGTTGGGGGTAGCCGTAGCCGGGGGCGGGTGCCGGTGGCTGCTGCTGGGGGTAGCCGTAGCCCGGGCGCGGGGCCGGCGGCGGGTAGCCGTAGCCGCCCTGCTGCGGTGACTGCGGCGCGGTGTTCGGGGGCGGGTAGCCGTAACCGGGGCGCCCGGCCGGCGGCGCGGTCGGAGCGGGCGGGAGGTTCGGCGGCACCGTCGGCGGCTTGGGCGGCGGCGGGGGCGTGCCGGCCGGGACGCCGGCCGGTGCCTGCGCGCCACCGGCCTGCGCGGCGGCCGGGGTGGTCGCCGGTGCCTGCGGGACGGGGGGCTGCGGGACGGCCGGGGCCAGGGTGAAGGTGCCCGGCTCGGGGCGGCCGGCCGGCCGGGGGTCGGGCACGGCGGCCCGGGGGTCGCCCGCGGGCGGGCCGGCGGCGGCCCCGGCCCGGGTGTCGCCCTCGTCCTCGACGGTGATGCCGAAGTCGGTGGCCAGCCCGATCAGCCCGGACGCGTAGCCCTGGCCGACCGCGCGGAACTTCCAGGCGCCGGCCCGGCGGTAGAGCTCGCCCGCGACGAGCGCGGTCACCTCGTCCCCGTCGGCCATCGCGAACTCGGCCAGCGCGGGCGCGCCGTCCCCGGCCGCGGCGTCGAACAGCAGCAGGCGCAGCCCGCTCACCGACCGGAACGTGCCGCCCTCGGAGGAGCCGGCCAGCACCACCCGGTCCACCTCGGCCGGCAGCTTCCCGAGCTCGGCCTCGACGGTGTCGGTGATCTCACCGCCGCCGGAGGTCTGCTGCTTGGGCAGGTGGCGCACCAGGCCGGACGGGTGGCGCGGCTGGTTGTAGAAGACGAAGTCGGCGTCCGAGCGGACCTTGCCGCCGGTTCCGAGCAGCAGCGCGGAGGCGTCCACGTCCGGCGCACCGGGCGTGGCGCTCCAGCGCAGCACGGCGCGGACAGCCGCCACCGGCAGTGCGATGTTGGCGCCCTTGGCCATCACGTGCGTCATAGCCGACCATCCTGCCTGTTCGCCACCCCTTCGGACAACGTGACCGGAGGAGGCGTTGTGGTGGGACTTTGCCAATGCTTGCGCTTTGTGAAGTGGACGGTAACCTTCCGAGAATTCGATGTTTCGGAACCCTCCACGGCCCGGCACCGTCCGTACGATGGGTGGGCGGGGGGCTCCTGGCCGGACGAGGGTGACCGGACGGGGCCGGACCGGGAACCACCACGGCCGTCGAGCGGGTTGAACCGGGGGGCCGGGCCGGGTGTCGACACCGCCCTTCCCCGTTGTTCCCCGTACTTCCCCGCCTCCGCCGGACCGGCGGCCGAACCTCCTGAGGAGAGCACCTTGCGCCACTTCGGCCACCTCGCGGACGACGTCCGCGACCGGCTCTTTCTCAGCGCTCCCGGGGAGTTCACCGCCGACAGCGCGGCGGCCGTGCTCGCCACCGCGCTGGGTGCCACGCTCTACAGCCCGGCCACCCGGCCCACCCTGCGCACGGACATCCGCAAGCAGGCCGGGCAGGGCGTCGTCTCGATGGTGCTCTGCCTGGAGGACGCCATCGCGGACCACGAGGTCCCGGACGCCGAGGCCAACCTGGTGGCCCGGCTCGGCGAGCTCTGGGCGGAGGTCACGGAGAGTGGCGGATCCGGCGTCACGGAGGGTGTCGGGACCACCGTGACGGAGGGTGTCGGTCCGGACGGAATCTCCACCGGTTGCACACAGGATCTTCCCCTTCTCTTCGTCCGGGTGCGGACCCCCGCGCAGCTGACCGACCTCGCGGGCCGGCTCGGACCCGCGATCGGACTGCTCACCGGCTTCGTCCTGCCGAAGTTCACCGAGGACACCGGCGGCGACTTCCTGGAGGCGCTCGCCGCCGCCGAGGCCGCCACCGGGCGCCGGCTGTTCGCGATGCCGGTACTGGAATCGCCCGAACTCGCCCACCTGGAGACCCGCCGCGACCAGCTCTTCGGCATAGCCAGGCTGCTCGACAAGCACCGCGAGCGGGTCCTCGCCGTCCGCCTCGGCGTCACCGACCTCTGCTCCGCGTACGGCCTGCGCCGCTCGCCCGACCTGACCGCGTACGACGTGGCGCTGGTCGCCTCGGTGATCGGCGACGTGGTGAACGTGCTCGGCCGCGCCGACGGCACCGGGTTCACCGTCACCGGCCCGGTCTGGGAGTACTTCCCGGTCCAGGAGCGGATGTTCAAGCCGCAGCTGCGCCGCACCCCGTTCGCGGAGGCCGAGCCCTCGCGCGAGGCCGTCCGCCGCCGGATCATCGAGCACGACCTGGACGGGCTCATCCGCGAGATAGAACTCGACCGCGCCAACGGCCTGTTGGGCAAGACCTGCATCCACCCCAGCCATGTGCCGGCCGTCCACGCGCTCTCCGTCGTCACGCACGAGGAGTACAGCGACGCCCACGACATCCTCCAGCAGGAGCGCGGCGGGGGCGGGGTGCTGCGTTCGGCGTACACCAACAAGATGAACGAGGCGAAGCCCCACCGGGCCTGGGCGGAGCGGGTGTTGCTGCGCGCCGAGGTGTTCGGGGTGGCCCGGGAGGACGTCAGCTTCGCGGAGCTGCTCTCGGCCTGCCTCTGCCGCTGAGCCGGCCGGCCTGCCTCCGTCGCGGAGTCGGTCGGCCCACCTCCGTCGCCGAGCCGGACGGCCGGCCTCTGTCGCCGAGCCGGACGGCCGGCCCGAAAGCCCGCCCCTCTTACCACCGCACCACCCGAAGACCGAAGGCAGGACCCGTAGTGACAGCAGCGCAGCAGGATCGGACCACTGGAGCCGGCGGGACCCTCGGGGGTGCCGGCTCCTCCGGAGCGAGTGCCGAGGGGCCCGCGGGATCCGGGGAGTGGACCGGGCGCTGGGTGGCCGAGCGGGCGGGCGTCACACTGACCGGCTCCGAGCGCCTGCCCGAACTGGTCGGCCTGGCGCTGCGGGAGAACCGCAAGCGGGCCCACCTGCTGGTCTCCACGGTGCTCGGCAAGCACGTCCCGCAGCGGCCCGAGGTGGTGCACGGCGCCGGACTGGAGCTCGGGCGCCGGGTCCGCGACCTGCTGACGTCGCTCCCGGGGGAGAGCGTCGACCGCGCCGTCGTCCTCGGCTACGCGGAGACCGCCACCGGCCTCGGCCACAGCGTCGCCGACGGCCTGGACGCCGCCTACCTGCACTCCACCCGCCGCCCCGTGGCCGGCCTCACCCCGGTCGGCGGCTTCGAGGAGGAGCACTCGCACGCCACCTCCCACCTGCTGCTGCCCGCGGACCCCGGGCTGCTCACCGGTGACGGCCCGCTGGTGCTGGTGGACGACGAGTTCTCCACCGGTACCACCGTCCTCAACACCATCCGCGAACTGCACGCCAACCACCCGCGCGAGCACTACGTGGTGGTCGCACTGGTCGACCTGCGCGGCCCGGCCGACCGGCGGCGGCTCGCCGACACCGCGGCCGAACTCGGCGTCCGGCTGGACCTGGTGGCGCTGGCGGACGGCGGCGTCGAGCTGCCCGCCGACGTCCTGGACCGGGCCGAGCGGCTGATCGCCGAGGTCGGTCCCGCGCCCGAGCCGCCGGCCGCCCCGGCCGCCCCGCTGGTCCGGGTCGGCCTGGACTGGCCGGCCGGGCTGCCCGACGGCGGGCGGCACGGGTTCACCCGGGAGCACCGGGCCCGGCTGGAGGCGGCGCTGCCCGGCCTGGCCGAGCAGCTGGCGGCCGCGGTCGGTGTCGGTGCTCCCGGTGGTTCCGGTGGTTCCGGTGGTTCTGCCGGTGCCGGTGCCGGTTCCGACGCCGGTGTTGGTGTCGGTGCCGGTGTCGGTTCCGATGCCGATGCCGACCGTTCGCGGGTGCTGGTGCTCGGCTTCGAGGAGCTGATGTACGCGCCGCTGCGGCTGGCCGGTGCCCTCGCCGAGCGGCTGCCCGGTGGCACCGACCGCGTCCGCTACTCCACCACCACCCGCTCGCCCGTCCTCGCCGTCGACGACCCCGGCTACGCCATCCGCACCCGGCTGGCCTTCCCCGCCCACGACGACCCGGCCGACGACTCCTCCCGCGAGCGCTACGCCTACAACGTCGCCCCCGGAGCCGACCCGGCCCGCCGCTTCGGCACGGTGGTGCTGGTGGTCGACGACACCGCCGACACCCCCGCCCTGCACGAGGGCGAGCGGGCCCTGCTAGCCCAGCTGCGCCGGGTCACCGACCGGGTGGTGCTCGCCGTCCTGCCGTCCCACCGGCCGACCGCCCCCGTCGGCCCGGCGGCTCCGGCCCGCCCGCTGTACGGCCCCGAGTTCTCCTCCTACCGCGCCGACGAAGTGGCCTGGCTGCTCAAGGACCTCACCGGCGTCGACCTGGAGGCACCCACCGAGGAGCGGGAGGAGGCCGTGCAGAGCGGCGGCGCCCACTACGCCGAGTCGCTGCCGGTCGAGTACCAGCCGAGCCCCGAGTACCAGGAGCTGTTCCACCAGGCGCTGCGGGTCTCGGCCCGGCGGATCGCGCTCGCCGTCGGCACCGTCGCCGAGACCCTGCTGCGCGAGCGCGGCCCCGGTCTGGTGCTCGCCTCGCTGGCCCGGGCCGGGACGCCGGTCGGCATCCTGATCCGCCGCTGGCTCGCCGCCGGACACGGACTCGACGCCCCGCACTACGCCGTCTCGATCGTCCGCGGCCGCGGCATCGACCCGGCCGCCCTGCGCTACCTCGACGCGCACCACCGGGCCGCCGACGTGGTGTTCGTCGACGGCTGGACCGGCAAGGGCGCGATCACCCGCGAACTCGCCGAGGCCCTCGCCGGGACCGGCTTCGACCCCGACCTCGCCGTCCTCGCCGACCCCGGTCGCTGCGTGCGCACCTTCGGCACCCGGGACGACTTCCTGATCCCCTCCGCCTGTCTCAACTCGACCGTCTCCGGCCTGGTCTCGCGCACCGTGCTGCGCGCCGACCTGATCGGCCCCGACGACTTCCACGGCGCCAAGCACTACACCGAGCTGGCCGGCGCCGACGTCTCCGGCGCCTTCCTGGACACCGTCGCCGACCACTTCGCCGACGTCCGGGCCGAGGCCCTCGCGGCGGCCGAACGGTTCCTCGCCCCCGAGCACGCCGACGAGCGCGCCCCCGACTGGGCGGGCTGGGCCGCGGTCGAGCGGATCAGCGCCGAGTACGGCATCGACAGCGTCAACCTGGTCAAGCCCGGCGTCGGGGAGACCACCCGGGTCATGCTGCGCCGCGTCCCCTGGCGGGTGCTCGCCCGCCGCGGCGCGGGCGCCGACCTCGACCACGTCCGGCTGCTCGCCGCCCAGCGGGGAGTGCCGGTCGAGGAGGTGGACGACCTGCCGTACTCCTGCGTCGGCCTCATCCACCCCCGCTACACCCGTGGGGCGACCGGCGCCTCCGGGACGGCCGTCCTCAGCAAGGAGTCCTGAGCCCGATGAGTGGTCCCGCACACCCGGACGGCGGCTCCGCCGACGCACCGCGTCCCGTCGAAGCTCCTCTCGTCGAACCTCGTCCTCGTCCCGACGCACCGGGCCCGGCCGAACCGCGCTTCGTCGTCGCGAGCGACCTCGACCGCACCCTGATCTACTCCAACCGGGCCCTCGCCCTGGACGTGCCGGACCGGCTCGCGCCGCGCCTGCTCTCGGTCGAGGTGCACGACGGCAAGGCGCTGTCCTTCATGACCGAGCAGGCCGCCGCACTGCTCGTCGAACTCGCCGCCGAGGCCGTGCTCGTCCCCGCCACCACCCGCACCCGGGCCCAGTACGAGCGGGTCAACCTGCCCGGCCCGACACCTGGTTGGGTCCCGCCCTACGCGATCTGCGCCAACGGCGGCCGGTTGCTCGTCGACGGCGTGCCGGACGAGGACTGGCAGACCGAGATGGCCGGCCGGCTGGCCGAGGGGGCGGCGCCGCTGGCGGAGGTGGTCGAACACCTGGCCCTCTGCGCCGACCCCGAGTGGACCCACAAGCGGCGGGTGGCCGACGAGCTGTTCGCCTACCTGGTCGTCGAGCGCGCCGAACTGCCGGCGGGCTGGATCGCCGAACTCACCGGCTGGTGCGCCGAACGCGGCTGGAACGTGTCGCTCCAGGGCCGCAAGGTGTACGCGGTGCCGGCGCCGCTCAGCAAGAGCGCGGCGCTGGCGGAGGTCGTCCGCCGGGTCGGCCCGTCCACCGTGCTGTCGGCCGGCGACTCGCTGCTCGACGCCGACCTGCTGCTCGCCGCCGACGCCGCCTGGCGCCCCGGCCACGGCGAACTGGCCGACACCGGCTGGACGGCGCCGGGCGTCACCGCCCTCGACGAGATCGGCGTCGCGGCGGGCGAGGAGATCGCCCGCCGCTTCCTGTCCCGGGTCCGGGGCGGGGCCGGTGTCCCGGCCGCCGGGGCGGCGGTCGTCGGCTAGCCGCAGCAGCCGCCCCCGCAGCAACCCCCGCCGCCGCCGGCCGACGGGGCCTGCTGCGGGGCGGCGCCGGCGGAGGCCGCGCCGCCGGTGACGGCGACGGTCGACAGCAGCTTCACGGTGTCCTGGTGCCCCTGCGGGCAGACGGCGGGGTCGTTGGCCTGCGCCATCGCACGGCGGAGCTCGAACGTGGCGCCGCAGGAGCGGCAGCGGAAGTCATAACGAGGCATACCGTCAGGGTATCCGCGCCGCCCCGGGCCGAACCCCCTCGGCCGCTGCCCTCCGGGGCCCGCTTCCGCCCCCTTCCGCCTGCTTCTCCCTACTTCCGCTTACTTCTGCCCGCCGAGCTCGCCGCGGATCAGCTCCACCACGTGCGCCGCGGACTCCCGCACCGCCGCCAGCTCGGTCAGGAACCGCCAGTAGTCCGGGTGCCGCCCGGCCGCCTCCAGCTCGGCCACCGCGCGGTCCAGCCGGGCCACCGCCGCGTCCAGCGGCGCGGCGTGCCGCGGATCCGGCGCCTGCCGTCCGGCCATCGCCAGCCGCTGGGCGTCCCGCAGCGCGAACCGGGCCCGCTCGACCTCCTTGTTCGGGTCGATCTGCACCTCGTTCAGCTGCCGCAGCCGCTCGTTCACCGCGACCACCGACCCGTCCGCCGTGTCCAGCAGCGCCCGCACCGTGCCCAGCGCCCCGGTGGCGTCCGCCCACCGCTGCTCGTCCCGGGCCCGCGCCGCCTCCGCCAGCTTCTCCTCGGCGGCCCGCCCGGCCTCCGCCACCTGGTCCGGCACCCGCTGGAGGTCCTGCCAGCACGCGGCCGAGAACCGCCGCCGCAACTCGCTCAGCGCCGGCGGCACCGTGCCGGCCTTGGTCTCCAGCGCCTGGATC
The DNA here is from genome assembly GCF_044748625.1 of Kitasatospora sp. NPDC089913. NCBI lineage: Bacteria > Bacillati > Actinomycetota > Actinomycetes > Kitasatosporales > Streptomycetaceae > Kitasatospora > Kitasatospora sp. NPDC089913. The sequence goes on from NZ_JBIVGI010000001.1 coordinate 247,798, forward strand.
CTGGTCCGCAGACTGGCCACCCGCCGGTCGATCTCCCGGGCCCGCTCCGGCAGCTGCCCGACCTCCGTCGCGATCGCCTCCGCGCGCTCCTTCACCCGCTCCGCGCGCTCCAGCGTGTCCGGCACCCCGTGCCGGCCCACCCCCTCGTTCAGCCGCCCCAGCTCCGGCGCCAGCTCGGCCAGCCGCGCCGCCGGCCCGTCCGCCCGCAGTCCGGCACCACGCGCCGAGTCCAGCGCGTTGCTGGCCTCCAGCAGCGCCCGCTTGGCCTGCTCCACCGCCGGCGCCACCCGCATCAGCTGCGACTCGGCCCGCTCCAGCGTCGGCTGCAGCCGGCGCAGGAAGTCGTTCAGCTCCGCCAACGCCGAACCGAGCTGGCCCTTCACGTCGTCCAACTGGTGCTTGGCCCGCGCGGCCGCGCCGGACTCCAGCTCCTCCGCGTCCAGGTCGTGCGCGTCCAGCGCGGACAGATAGTTCACGGTCACCTGGTCGACCCGGCCCGAGATCGCCTCGAAGTCCGCGACCGCCCGCCGGGACGTCGCACTGTCCCCGACGGAACGCACCGTCTCCACCGCCAGCCGCACCTCGCGCTGGGTCGAGTCCACGTCGTAGAACGCCTGCTGCGCCGCGTCCCTGGCCGCCCGCGCGTCCGCCCGCATCCCGTCACCGCCGCGCCGCCCCCACCAGCCGCCACCGGCCCCGAACGACGCCGCCCCCGCGGCCCCCAACGCCCCGGCGACCACCACCGGCAGCACCAGCGCCTCGGCCACCGCGCTCACCGGCCCCCGCCGTCGCCCCCGCCCGCCTCCGCCGGCCACCCTCACTGCGCGCTCCCTGGTTCCCGACCGCTGATCCACCACCCATTCTTCCCGATCACCCCCCGGACCCGGCACCCCACCCGCCCCACCGCCCCACCACCTGCACCACACCACCCCCGGGACCAGGTACCCTAGGCACTCGTCGTGCGCCCCACCCCGGGACCCGCCCGACCGGGGGCGCGTAGCTCAGTGGTAGAGCGCTGCTCTTACAAAGCAGATGTCGGCGGTTCGAAACCGTCCGCGCCCACAGCAGAGAAGGGCCAGTTCGGAGGCAGGATCCTCCCGAACTGGCCCTTGATCGTTTATGGAGTGCTACTCCTCCCGTGCCACGGGCGTGCCAGATATGTCCTGGCCCAGTGCCTCCCTGACCGCGGCCCCCATCCGATCGGCGATGGCCCGGTCCCGGTCGCTGGTCATGTGCTGGTAGATGAGCGCGGCCCGAGTGCTGCTGTGGCCCATCCTGGTCATGAGTTCCCGGGTGCTGGCTCCGTTCTGCGAGGCGAGGGTGTTCCCGGTGTGCCGCAGGTCGTGGAAGTGGGCATCCTCACTCACCCCGGCCGCGGTGCGGGCTCGGATCCAGTCGTCCCGGAAGTTGCTGCGGCGGAGCTTGCCGCCGCGGGGGCCGATGAACAGGTGCCCATCCGGGCCGGGGCCGGCGTAGCGGTCGAGGTGGTGGGCCAGGTCGTCGATGATCTCGGCGGGGAAGGCCACCGGCCGGAAGCCCGCGCGGCTCTTCGGCGCCTTGTCGTACAGCCGCCCGCTGTTCAGCTCCGCCTGGTTGCGTTGCACCCGGACGAGCCGGTTCGCCAGGTCGATGTCCCGTCGGCGGAGCGCGGCCAGCTCGCCGAAGCGGAGCGTGGTGAAGGCGGTCAGCAGGACCAGGGCCCGCCAGCGCGGTCCGATCGCGTCGGCGACGGCGAACACCTCGGTGACGGAGAGGACGGGCCGCTCCGGCACGTCGTAGATGTCGGCGCCCTTGATCCGGCACGGGTTGCGCTGGATCAACTCGTCGTCGAGGGCGGTGTTCATGATGGCCCGCAGCAGTTGGTACGCCTTAACCACCGATGGTTCGCCAACCCCGCCCTCCAGCAGCGCGGACCGCCAGGAGCGCACCCGCGCCGGGGTGATCTCGGCGAGCGTCCGGTGGCCCAGGCCGGGCTGGATGTACTGGCGGAGCGTGATGGCGTACCGCTCGCGGGTGCTCTCCTCCAGCTTGCGGTCCCGCAGCCAGGTGGCGGCGAAGTCGCCGAGCTTGGCCTTTCCGGCGTCGGGGTCGGTCCACTTGTCGCGCTTGATGTCCGCCTCGATGAGCGTGAGCGCGATCTCGGCATCGGTCTTGGTCGGGTAGGTCTCCTCACCCTTGCGCGTCAGCCCGGTGACCGGGTCCGGGTAGCGGATCTGCCAGCGCCCGGAGGGCAGTTGGCGGAGCGACCCGAAGCGCCGGCGGTTTCCCTTGCTGTTGGCCATCAGGCGGCCCTCCGCAGCCGACGGGTCCGGCTGACCGGCTGGACGGTGCGCTCGGCGACGTAGGCGGCGAGCGCATCCTCGGGGATGCGGACGTGGCGGCCGACCTTGACGAAGGCGATCCGGCGCTCGGCGACCAGGCGGCGGGGGAAGCGCTCCCCGCTGGTCTCCCAGGTGCCGAGCATTTCGGCGGCTTCCTTGACCGTCAGCAGGCGGTTCATGCGGTGTCCCCCTCTTCCCGCGCGAGTTGGGCGCGCAGCTCCTGGCGGTCGGCGGTGTGGCGTTCGTGCAGTTCGCGGGCGACTGCGGCGGCGAGCATGGACTCGCCGGGGGTGTTGCCGGAACCGGCGTAGGTCCAGTGGGCGAGGACGAGGGTTTCGGCGTCGGCCAGGTCGTCGAGGTCCGGAAGGCCGGCGGCGAGCAGCTGCTCGCGCAGTTCCTGGCGGGCCTGTTCGGCGCGGTGGTCGGTGCGGACCTGGCGGAGGGCGCCGAGGGTGGTCGAGTAGGTGGGCGACTTGGAGGAGAAGTGGCCGCGGAAGCCGAGCATGTGGGACCAGTGGGCGAGGAGGCGGTCCGGGTAGTGCGGGTCGAGGTCCCAGCAGGCTTCGATCAGGCGGCGGGTGTGAGCCGGGAGGTCGTGGAGGTCAAGTTCGTGGCGCTCCAGGATCCGGCGGTCCACCGATTCGGTGCTCTCGGCGGACTTGGTGGCGTACTTGGCGACGTAGGAGGCCACGGCCTGTTCGCTGATCTCACCGGCGGCGAACGCGCCGATGGGCCGGACGTCGACCTGGGTGCCCCACTGGAGGACGCGGGCGGGTTGGCCCCCGGCGTCGGCGAGCGGGATGCCGGCGCGGCGGGCAGCGGCGCGGATCGAGGCGTTGAGCAGAGCGAGGGTGGCCCAGGAGGGCGGCGGGGTTCCGGGGCCGTCGGGGCCGTCGACGCGGATGACGGCGTGGAAGTGGACGGCGCCGCGGCGCTGGTACTCGGCGACCTTGCCGAAGGAGATCTTCGCGCGTTCCTTGAAGTCCCGTTGGGTGAGGCCGGAGAGCTTGGCCATGGTGCGGAACAGGTAGATGGTGAAGCGTCGCCACAGGTCCGGGGCGTGGTTGTTCCAGAGGACGGCGTGAGCGTAGTCGTAGGTGTCGGGGTTGAGCGGGGTGCCCAGGAGCGGTGACCCGGTGGGGTGGGCGGTGCCGCAGCGGCAGTCCCCGGAGTCCGGGCGGTTGTGGACCGGGCCGAAGGACGGCGCGGTGAGGGTCGCGAAGACCCGGGGGTGCGAGCCGACGGTGGCCGGCACTCCCTTGGTCTTGTCCCCGGCGAGTCCGGCGCGGATGAGGTGGTAGGTGTCCGCGGCGTAGGTGCGGGCGCAGGACGGGCAGCGGGAGGCCCGGCGGTTGCCGCAGGCGACCTTGAGCCGGTGGCCGGGTTCGTGGTCGGTCGAGTAGCGGTGCCAGACGGCGCCGGTCGGGCCGTGGGTGAGGGTGCGGAAGCCCTGGAGGTGGATGGGGTTGGCACAGCCTCCGGTGCGGCGGATCTGCTCGGTCAGCTGGGGCAAGTCGCCCCGTGCGGCGAGTCTGGCGAGGTCTGCCAGAGCGAGCCGGTCCGGGACGACCTGGGTGGTGATGGGCAAGCGGGTCACCTCAGAGCTGAGCCGCGGCGGCGGTGCGGCGGGTGACGGTGCCGGCGCCCTCGCAGGTGCGGCAGGAGGTGTGGAGGGTGGCGCGGGTGCCGTCCGCGAGGCGGGTGCCGGTGTCGACAGCGGCGCGGGCGAAGCCGTTGCAGTCGGGGCAGATGCGGGTGATCCGGGCCGGGGCGTGGTGGTGCTGGGGCATGATGGTGCTCTCCTTCGTGGGCTTCGGTTCGGGAAGGGGTTGCGGCTCCGGGGCGGCGGGATGCTTGGCGGCTTTTGCTGCCCCGGGGCCGGTCAGCGGCGGCGCGCGGTACGGCCGTCGGACTTGCGGGCGTACATGTCGCGGTCGGCCGCGGACAGCGCTTCGGTGAGCAGGAGCGCGGCCGGGTGCGAGGCGCCGACGGAGGCCCCGACCGGGAGCAGGGCGCCGGCGAACGGGACCGGTTCGCGCAGCGCGGCGCGCAGGTCGTCCAGGCGGTGGACGGAGTCGAGGACGACGGCGGCGAACTCGTCCCCGCCGAGGCGGGCGGCCAGGCCGTGGGAGCCGCACCAGCGGGTGAGCCGGTCGGCGGTGGCGGCGAGGACGGCGTCCCCGGCGGCGTGGCCGTGGTTGTCGTTGACCGCCTTGAAGTCGTCCAGGTCGACCAGGAGGACGGTCACGTGCTCGGCGTGCGAGCGGATCAGCCGTTCGGCGCGGGCGGTGAAGCCGTCGCGGGTGAGCAGGCCGGTCAGCGGGTCGCGGCGGGCGTTGGCGAGTCGGCGGTGGAGCCAGGTGCCGTGGGCGCTCCAGCCGACGAGCGGGACGCCGGCCACGGCGAGGATCGGGGCGAGGTCCATGTGCGGGATCCTTCCGGTGCGGGTTGCGGACCCCGGGGCGGTGGGATGCTTGGCGGCTTTGTTCGCCCCGGGACCGGTCAGAGGCTGAGGGACTGTGCGCGGGCGGCGGCCCGCTCGAGCAGGAGGTGGACATCCGCCTGCCGGGTGCTGGGTCGGTCGTTGTACTGATCCGGCGAGCTGACCGGGCGTCCGGTGGCGTGCAGGACTTCCATGACCTGGGTGCGGGCCCAGGCTGCGGTGTCCGGGGTGCCGTAGCCGTGGACGAGGACGGCGGCTTGGGCGCCGAGGAGACAGACCCGGCCGGCGGAGTCCCACAGCGCGCCCTGGAGCCAGCCGAAGGCGGAGATGTAGCGGGAGGCGAGCCGGAGGTGGTCGGCCACGGTCACCGGTACCGGGCGGGCGGGGCGGTGGGCGAGGCGGTCCAGCAGGGTCGGGCGGGGCACGGGGAAGCCGGAGTTCCAGGGCTGGACCGTGGAGCCGAGCGGGCACACGTACGGAACGGCCGGCGGTGCGGTGGTGGCCAGCTGGGCGAGGTAGCGCTCGATCTCGGCGACCAGGGCGGCGCCCTCGGGCGTGAGCGCGAGGGACCGCGGCAGCAGGAGGGTGGTGCTCACGGCGTGTGCCGCTGGGTGTCGTTGACGACCTGGACACCGGTGCGGGCGGTGCCGTCGATCAGCGGGGCGACGAAGGTGTCGGCGAGGTAGAAACCGAAGAGGCCGATCACGACGGCGACCCAGAGCCGGACGCCGAGGAAGCGGATCGCGGCCCACGCGGCGATGCCGAGAACGAGGACCACGGGCAGGGTGACGGACATGGCAGGGGCTCCTGTCAGCGGACGGTGCAACGGTGGGTACGGGCAGCGATCTCGGCGGCGGCGCGCGAGTCGTACTCGGCGGAGAAGCCGCAGCGCGGGGCGGTGCAGACGGCGCTGTGCCGCTCCCGGCCACGGCCGTCGTAGAAGGTGGCGACGTGGACCGGGCCGATGCGGATCACGTTGCGGGGGCGGATCGGGCGGGGCATTCGGGCCTCCTGTCGGATCAGGCGAGCTGGACGGCGATGGCGGAAGCGAGCTGCGGCGGGACGCCGAGGCGGGAGCCGAGGGTGTCGGTGTCGATCGGCTCGCCGGTGCGGGCGCGGTGGTCGTCGGCGACCTTTCGGGCGTGGTCGACCAGCGCGGCGGGGAGGGCGGGGGCAGGTGGAGCAGGCACCGGAGCCGGAGTCGGGGGAAGGCTGGGCAGTTCCTCGGCGACGGGCAGCGGCTCGGGGACGGATACGGTCTCCGGCTCCGCGACGGCGGCCGGCTCTTCGTAGACCGGCGGTGGTGCGTCATCGACGACGGCCGGGGCGGAGGCAGGCTCCCCGCTGCTGTGGGCCAGCAGGGTGCCGCCGAAGAACGCGAGGGCGGGCCACCCGGCGACGAGGATCCTCAGCCAGGTCGGGACGTGCCCGAGGTCGAGCAGTCCGGCGGTGGCCACGTTCGCGCCGAGCGAGGCAGCCAAGGCGATGGCGAACCAGATCCAGGCGGCACGGGCCGGTTCGCCGGCGGTGCGGAGCATCCGCATCCTGCGCCACGCGGCGACCAGCAGCAGATCGACGGAGACCGGATAGGCCCACGCCTTCCAGTCGTGTTGCCCGGCCGCTGCGGCCAGGTCGTGCAGGTGGGCGAAGGAGAGGGCGCCGGCGATGGCGGCTTGGATCAGTACGGCGTCGGGGCGGGGCAAGCGCATCGTTGCTCCTCCTCCAGGGATCGGGCCGGACCGGGCGTCGAGCTACCGCCCGCTCCGGCGTGGGGCGTCAGCTCGCGGAGCGGCGGTCGTGCCAGAAGGTGGAGTCGGCGAGCGCCTTCCACATGGCGTCGTCGGCCCGCACGAACGCCGCGTTGGTCCGCTCGATGTCCTGGGCGGTGCCGTGGTCGAGCGCGTGGGTGAGGTCCGCGGCTGCGTTGTTCCGCTTGCCGTGAGCGGTCTCGTAGACCTTGTGTGCGGCCAACCCCCGCTCGGTCAGGGAGTCGCGGTGACGGTCGGACGGGGGCTCGGGGCTCTTGCGGCTGAACAGGCCCATGGCAGGCTCCTTCTGAGCACTCGGGGCATGGCGGGGTAGGGAATTGGCGCGGGGACGGTCGCGCTGGCCGGGGGGAGCAGCTACTACTCGGAGATCGGGGCCGTGGTGAAGCGCGGCGGCGTCGACGGCATCGGCGGGACGGCCAGGACCGGCACGACCGTCGGCCGGAATCGCTCCAGGCCCGCCAGCATCGGAGTGCGGTGCGCGTTGGCGCGGCAGATCCCGGCCGCGCGGGCGAGCGACAGGTGCGGCGTGCGGATCCGGGACCAGCCGCCCGAGGAGTCCCCGGCGACCGCGACACCCGGCATGTCCGGCGCGATCTGAGTTGCGGCCAGCACCGCCTCCGGCGAGACGTCCGCGAGGCCCATCTCGGCCGTCGGGCGGTCGTTGACCCGGTGGACCACCCGGCCCGACAGCTGGGCGCGGAGCATGGTCGCGCCCTTGCCCAGTTCCGAGCCGAAGCGCTGACCGCACGCCTCCACGAAGATCCCGGCGCCCCGGCCGAGTTGGGCCAGCCGGATCAGCTGGGTGACCATGTGGTCCCGCCGCTCCTCGTCCTTGCGCGTGGCGACCATGAACAACTCCGCCACCTCGTCCACGAGGAGGACCACCGGCACCGGCCGCAGCTTCGGCGGCAGGCCCCAGATGTCCGAGGTGATCTCGTGCGAGGCCACCGGCCCGGCGATCCCTTGGTGGTCGCGGAGCAGGTCGTAGCGCTCCTCCATCACCTCCACCATCGCGTCGAGCAGACCGCCGGCCGATTGCGGATCGGTGGCGAGCGCCGACAGCCGCGGAGCGAACGGGGCCTGTTCGACACCGCGCTTGCAGTCGATCCCGACCAGCGCCACGTTCAGCCGGGCGAGTCCGCTGATCAGGTTGCGCATGTAGACGGACTTGCCGGACAGCGTGGTACCCAGCGTGAGCGCGTGCGGCACGGCCAGGTAGTCGCGGACGAACGCCGTCCCGTCCTCCCTCATCGCCACCGGCACGGCCAGCGCCCCGGCCGGTCGACGGCGCGGCATCCGCACCCGCTTGAGCACGTCGAAGCCGGTCATCCGAAGCTCCACCACACCCGGCCGGATGACGATCACGTGCACACTGTGCACACCCCAGGCGTGCCGCAGCCGTTCCGCCGAGGCGGCGACGTCGGCCGGCTCCTGGCCCGGCGCCAGCCGGAGGCGGAGCCGCAGCCCGGTCGTGGTCGGGGTGGCCCGGCGGATGCGCGGCGGTACCGGCCGGATTTCCCGGTGGCTGGTCGCCCGGGTCACCAGCACCCGCAGCCGCGAGGGCGGGACGGTCAGCCCGCAGGCGTCCATGGTGCTGCCGTAGGTCGCGGACAGCCGTGCCGCGGTGACCGGCAGACCGATCGCCGACCAGTACAGCGCCGGTGCCTTGGTCCGAGCGAGCGCGGCTCCACCCGTGACAGCGGCGACCGGTGCGGCCACCTCGGTGAGGAACTGAACCCCCGAGGACACGGCCGTCAGCCCTGAACCGGAACGAGAGAGGTGACCGCCGCCGCGCGGAACGAGATCCCGTGCCGCTTCTGGCCGTTGAACTCGTTCTCCCAGTCCCGCGCCTTCAGCCCGGTCAGCGCGACCGGCATACCGACGCCCAGCCCGTCCGAGATCCCGGTCTCCGGCACGGACACGGTGTAGAGGTTGGCCTCACCGTCGTCCGCGATCGTCAGCCCGACGGTCATCATCCGGGCGCCCGTCTCCTTGTCGACCGCGATCTCCCCGGTCTGCCGGTTCACCACCTTCGGCGCCGGCGGGACGGCGACGAACACGAACGCGGTGGACGTGTCGACCTTGAACACAGCCATGGCTGCTTCTCCTCTAGAAGAGGTGATCTCCTGCACTCATGTACAGGAGTTATGGGTAGAAGAGTGGCGCACTCCTGTATATGAGTCAACCCGCCGCGAGAAAGAATCTTGCGACGGGCTGAGGGAGTTGAACGAGTGTCAGTCGCGCGCGGCGAACCTGTAGTCCAGAACGAACTGGTCAGCGGCCATGACGGTGTCGCAGACCTCGACGACGCGGCCGGCTGCGGTGAGGGCGTCACGAACGAGGTGGATCACCGGCGAGCCGGGGCTCAGCGCGAGCGCGGCGGTCTCGGGCTTGGTTGCGAGCCGGGCCCGCACCGTCTCGACGAACTCCGCCAGGACGTGGCCGTGCTCCTCAAGCCGGGCGTAGATACCGCCGCCACCGGGGTTCTCGGCGAAGACCTCGGGGATGTCCTTGACCACGTCCCACGGCAGGTACGACGTCGCTTCCTCAGTCGGCACCCCGTCGCGGAAGTACCGGCGCTTGCGGGCGAGCACCTGGGCACCGGCTGGCACGTCCAGGCGCTCGGCGATCTCCGGGGGAGCTTCCGCGGGGCCGACGAACAGCACGGTCACGGACGGGACGCCGCCGGACACCTCGGCCTCAGCGAGGTAGGCCGCCTTGCCGGCGTTCCGGTGGGCCCGGCGGAACCGATCTGAGGACTTGCGCTGGACCGGTGGGCGGGAGCGGACGAAGGAGCCGCGGCCGTGGTGCGTCTCGATCAGCTGTGAGGTCCGGAGCTCCGCGATGGCCTTGCGGACGGTGCCGGAGGCGACGCCGTAGCGCTGCATCAGCTCGGCCTCGCTGGGCACGGCCGCACCAGGGGCGAGCGTCCCCGATTTGATCTGGGCGGCGAGGTCGTCCGCGATCTGCAGGTACTTCGCCTTGGCCGAGGAGGCCACGTCGTCACTCGCCATGGTCCTGTAAGACTCCTATTCTCCTCTACATGAGTACCAGTCCCGCGCGAGAAGTTTCAATGCCGCTCCACTCCGTGTCCGTGGCGGGGGCGGTCGTGCGCGAGGACGGCCGGGTCCTGGCGATCCGCCGTGCAGACAACGGCACCTGGGAGCCACCGGGCGGAGTGCTGGAGCTGACGGAGACCGTCGAGGACGGCGTGCGCCGCGAGATCTTCGAGGAGACCGGCATCAAGGTGAGCGTCGAACGGCTCACCGGCGTCTACAAGAACGTGACGCGCGGCGTCGTCGCCCTGGTCTTCCGCTGCCATCCCGAAGGGGGCACTGAACAGCTCTCCGACGAGTCCACTGCGGTCGACTGGCTCACCCCGGCCGAGGTCGAGGACCGCATGGGCGAGGTCTTCGCCGTGCGTGTGCTGGACGCCCTCCGGAGCGACGCAACCCCGAGCATCCGGACCCACGACGGCCGGCAGTTGCTTGGTGAACAGGCCGCAGGCTGAGCCCTGGCGAGCGTTAGAATTCTGACGACGAGGCGGAGTGTGGGAGGGAGTTGTTACGACTTTCTCTACTTCATCAAGGGCGCGCACAGCGCGCCAGCGCGCGGCCCAGCCGCTCGCCGCCGCTCCTGTCTTCGCCCCGCTCCGGCGGCGGCCGGCCGCGCAGGGCGGCTGAGGCCAGAGCCTGCGATGGCTGGGGCGGGCGGCTCCGCGGTTTTACCCACCTCTCCGGACCGGGACCCGCGTCGAGCAAGACCGGGGGGCCACTCGGCCAAATTGCGGTCAGGCCCAAAAGCCCTGACCGAGTCGCAACAGCTTACGGCCCCCCGATCATGCTCGACCCCAGACCAGACAGGACACCGGCCAAAACCGCTCCACCGCCCGGGTTACGAAATTGCGGCCGACTCATCATCTTGAGAGTGCTCTGGGTTTGTGCTGCGAGCCCTCAGCCAGGAAGGGTCAATAGCTGGAGCGGGGGTCAACGAATTATCGGCCAAGTCGTTGTCGGAGACCTCCATCATGGCTCCGAAGAGCCAAATTAGGCGAATGAATCTAAAGATCGCCAGAAGGGTTCCAAACTCAAAAATGAACCTAGCAAATCGGGGATCGGATTTAATGTCGAGTGCTTGGGCTAGCAGGAAGAGGCCGCACGCTATTGCGATTCCAACTAGTAGGCCTTTGAAGTTTCGCCGCAACTCAATTGGGTAATGCTGCCGGATTGATCGCGCCCGAGCCCCGCCAGCGGTTGAGTAGATTGAGATGGCGATGGCGCTCAGTCCGCCAATCGCCGAGACAATGCTTGCTGCCGTCCCGTAAACAGTGATTCGCTGAGAGCTTTCAAGCCAGGAAAGCCAATCACCCCAGTGAAGCGCCTGCACTGTTGTGAGATGAATGGCAACTAGGGCAGTAGAAAAGGCATAGTCCCACCATGGCGCTTCGGACCAGCGATCCACCAGCGACTGCCGAGCGCTCATGCCATCCACCCCTCGATGTCAACTCGACACGGCCTCCACGGCCGCGCGCAGCTCGTCCTCGTGTTCTGCTGCTACCTCCAGGATGGCATCTACCGCCGACAAGATCCGAATGGAGTTGCCCTCGTTGTCGACAGCCGAAACGCGCCGTTTGGCTGTAATGTGGTGTTCTACGAGCTCCACGAGCCTGGTGTACTCGGGGCCGTCGGCATCTGCGTAGACGAGACTGGCGCGCGCACGTTCCGCAGCGTTGGGCGCCACCTCTGCGATGTCGCGAAGGTCCTCAAGGAGGGCCTGGCGGTCTTCGCCCCTCCCGCGCCCCCTCGGAACGCTGATGATCATAGTGACCTTAATATCACCATATGACTCATTAGCGAGCTTAAGGAAGCTGGCGAGCCTGCCGGTCTTGTTGCTCAAGGCTGAAATTCGACTGCTTCCAATTCGAACCTCAATCTTGCTTGCGCCGTGGGCGCTTTTCAGCTTATCTATCTCGGCGTGCGACATGACCGGCCGAATTGCCAGGTTTACACCAGGAAATAGCTTAAGCTCATTGAGCCACTGCTCCAAGGCCTTGTGAGTCGGCGCCGAAGTCGCCCCTTGCATCAGCCCTATGATGTTTCCAAAGGGGAGGAAGCAGATTGCCGAGGTGTCAAGGAACCCCTGACTTGCATTCTGCTCGAGTTCGTGCCACTCGCCTGTATTCCAGTTCATTACTGAAAGCCACTCGGAGTTGTCCTTGACGCGGTGCAACAGGAGGTGATCCTGGTCGTTTGCAGTCACCACCGAGCCGACGAGGATGTGCTCCTTCTCGACCCTCCTGTCCTCCAGGCTGGCACGGGCAAGGGCGGACAGTGCGGTGTCCCAATCGATCTGCGTCATGCGCTCGTGCTCGACTGATTGCGCCTTGACAATTTCAAAGAAGGAAACAGTTCGCTCACGTAGGCTTCGAAGTGTCGCCATTCAATCCTCCGCTCCACATGGCACGGCCACTGGGATTCGCTGTCCGCGCATGCGGAACGTGTCGTTGTGTGCACAGCTCGGCGACACTTCGGCAGTATGACGTTAGCACTCACAGCTGCCGTGATGGCCATCGTATGAACATGCAGGTGACTACTGGAACATAAGTTCCATTTGGATGATCTGTGCGAGCGTCAGGTCGGTGCAGATCCAGTGTTGGGGGCAGGATGTGCCGAGTTGCCAAGGAACGACACTCGGTAGATATTTTGGGTAACTATGACCATATTTATCTAGAAAAGGGGTCGGGCTGGCTGGAAGGCGGCTCGCAACTAGTGCCCCGTTGAGGCATAGCCATCTCGTGCCATCGCCGTGCCAGATCGGGCGGTACGTGACGGTGCGTCGTGGGTGTCGGCGGGGTGCTGGTTGGGGAGCGGGCAGGGTGGGCAAGGTGCAGGTCGGGGCCAGCAGGCGGACGCTGCTCTTACAAAGCAGATGTCGGCGGTTCGAAACCGTCCGCGCCCACCAGCAGAGAAGGGCCAGTTCGGAGGCAGGATCCTCCCGAACTGGCCCTTGATCGTTCTGCTGGAACTGTTCGTCGTGGGCCGGTGTTCCCAGGGGGCGGGAGACCGGGGTGGCCGGTGGGGTGGCGTCGGGGTTACAGGGAGGTGGGGGCCTTCCTGTACCAGCCGGCGATGGCGCCTACCAGGTGGACGATGTTCTGGGTGCGCATGATCGGGGCGGAAGCCATCGGCTCGAAGTCCACGTTGGCGGTCGTGGTGCGCCAGATGCTTGTCTCCAGGACGGGGGCGGCCATGTGCGGGTCGAGGCGCTTGAAGAACTCGGTGATGTCGTCCAGTTCGGCTGGGTTCTCACCGGCGCGCAGGTCGTGGAAGACGCCGCCCAGGACGCGCAGCATACCGACGGAGCCGAGCAGGGAGGTGCGCCTCACCTCCTGGGCCGCGGTGAGTTCGCCGGGCTTGCGGTCCGCCTCGGGGTCCTCCTCGGTGATGGCCGCGAGGTCGGTGAAGGCATTGGAGAGCACGTCCAGGAAGTCCTTGACCTGCTCGATGACCTCGCCGTCGGTGACGGTCTGTTCGGCCTTCTTGCTGATCCGGCCGCCGGCTCCTGCGATGACGGACCGCGTGATGTCGGCAACGTGCTTGGCGCCCATGAAGTTCGGGTTCTTGAGCGTCATCCGGTCCTGTTCGGCGTCGACCCGGCCCTTGAGCAGCGGATGGTCGATGACGTCGGACAGGGTCCGGTTGGCCACCTTGTAGCTGTCGAACCGCGCCCGGACCGCGCTGCTGATGCCCTTGGCGTTGTCGGCGACGTCGACGAACATCTGCTGGGACTTGATCGGGTCGGGCTCGACGTAGATGTCCAGTCCGATGTATTCGGCTTTCAGGCGATTCATCTGGCCGATGAGCTTGATGCGCTCGGCCTCGAGCTTCGCCGCTTTGTCGACGCTGACCTTGCGGGCCACCTCGCGGTCGATGGCGGAAATGGCGTCCGTGATGCGCTGCTTCTCGATGGCGACACCGAGGACGCGGTGCTGCCCGTCGATCGTGCGCAGGGAGGAGATGCCGCCGATCGCCCACGGCACGGTGAGGTAGCCGACCGCTCCGTGCTCGTCCACCTTCTCGAAGGTGCAGCCGCCGCCGTCGCGAGCCAGCAGGGCCGGAGCGACCCAGTCCTGCTTGGCGTCGAGATACTCGCCGAACTGCTTGGCGTGCAGGCGGTCCACCTTCCTGTTGTCCTTGTCGACGTTGTTCGGGTCGGGCACGGGAAGGATGGTCGGGAGGTCCAGCAGCGGAACGCGGGTGGTGTAGACGGAGCGTCCCCCCTGGGTCGTCCTGATCGCCAAGTACGTGCTGGAGTCCTGGGGCTTCGAGAGCCGCAGCGGGTCGACGGTGATGCTCACGGTAGTCCTCCGAGTCGCTCGGCCACGCACTTGAGCGGCGCGGCAACGACTTGAAGCTACGGCTAACACGGCAATTGGCTCAGTAAAATCTTAATAGTGAACATAATTGATGATTATTCGACAGAATTGCTAGTTAGTATTAGATGATTGACAATGAATGGATTGAAGCATGTGAACTTTTGACAGCTTTTGCTCCTGGCGTGGCCTCCGTCGTGTCGTCACCCGCACAAGGGCACCGGGAGGCGGGGTGGGGTGGGGTGTGTTTGGGTGGGCGCACAACGCTCGGGAGAGGTGATCCTCCGTGACCATGCCGCCGTTCGGGTCGAACGACCCGTTTTCGGATCTGCTCAGCCGGTTCTTCGGGATGAGCCCGTTGGCCTCGCCGCCCGCGGTGCAACGGGTGCCGATCGGGCGGCTGTTGAGCGAGTCGGCGCAGGAGTTGCTGGCGGCGGCCGCGCGGCGGGCGGCCGAGGGCGGGGGGAGTGATCTCGACACCGGGCATCTGATGTGGGCGGCCACCCGGGTGGATCCGTCGCGGCGGATGCTGGAGCGGGCGGGGGTGGATCCGGACCGGTTGGCGGGGGAGCTGGACAAGGCGTTGCCGGCCGGGGCGCAGGTGGCGGGGGAGGAGGGGCGGCCGGCGCTGACGCCGGCGGCCAAGCGGGCGCTGCTGGCGGCGCACGCGCGGTCGCAGGCGGCGGGGGCCTCGTACATCGGGCCGGAGCACATTCTCGGCGCGCTGCTGGAGGAGGAGCGGTCGGGGGCGGGGGCGGCGGTGCGCAACGCGGCGCCGTCGCAGGACGCGCTGCGCTCGGTGCTGGACGGGCGCAGTGCCGGTGGGGGCGGCGGTGGCGGGCAGCCGAGTGCGACGCCGACGCTGGACGAGTACGGGCGCGACCTCACCGAGGAGGCCCGGGCGGGCCGGCTGGACGCGGTCGTCGGCCGGGCCGAGGAGATCGAGCAGACGGTCGAGATCCTGTCCCGCCGGACCAAGAACAATCCGGTGCTGATCGGTGAGCCGGGGGTCGGCAAGACGGCGATCGTGGAGGGGCTGGCGCAGCGGATCGTCTCGGGGGACGTGCCGCAGATCCTCAAGGAGAAGCGGGTCGTCACGCTCGACCTCACCGCGCTGGTGGCCGGCTCCAAGTACCGGGGCGAGTTCGAGGAGCGGCTGAAGAACGTGATCGACGAGGTCACGGCGGCCGAGCAGAGCGTGATCCTGTTCCTCGACGAGCTGCACACCGTGGTCGGCGCGGGCGGTGGGGGAGAGGGCTCGATGGACGCGGGCAACATCCTGAAGCCGGCGCTGGCCCGCGGTGAGTTGAGCGTGGTCGGCGCGACCACCCTGGACGAGTACCGCCGGTACGTGGAGAAGGACGCCGCGCTGGAGCGCCGCTTCCAGCCGGTGCTGGTGCCCGAGCCGACGGTGGAGGAGACGGTCGAGATCCTCCGGGGGCTGCGCGACGCCTACGAGGCGCACCACCAGGTGCGGTTCACGGACGAGGCGCTGGACGCGGCCGCGACCCTGTCCGACCGCTATGTCAGCGACCGTTTCCTGCCGGACAAGGCGATCGACCTGCTGGACCAGGCGGGCGCGCGGGTGCGGCTGCGCAGCCTGGGAGGTTCCACCGCCGCGGTGCCGGTGCGGGACCGGATCACCAAGCTGCGCCGGGAGTTGGAGGAGGCGGTGGCGGACGAGGAGTTCGTCCGGGCCGCCAATCTGAAGACCGAGCTGCGGCAGACCGAGGACGAGCTGGCGGCGGTCGCCGAGGCCCGCGAGGAGGTCGTGGCGGTCACCGCGGACGACATCGCGCAGGTGCTCTCGGGCCGGACCGGCATCCCGGTGGCCGAGCTGAACGCGACCGAGCGGGAGCGGCTGCTCCGGCTCGAGGAGCATCTGCACGAGAAGGTGATCGGGCAGGACCGGGCGGTCACCGCGGTGGCCCAGGCGGTCCGTCGCGGCCGGGCCGGGATGGGCGATCCGGACCGTCCGACCGGCTCCTTCCTGTTCCTGGGCCCGACCGGTGTCGGCAAGACCGAGCTGGCCAAGGCGCTGGCCGCGCTGCTGTTCGGCGACCCGGACCGGATGATCCGCTTCGACATGAGCGAGTTCCAGGAGAAGCACACCGTCTCCCGGCTGGTCGGCTCGCCGCCCGGGTACGTCGGCTACGACGAGGCCGGGCAGCTCACCGAGGCGGTGCGCCGCAAGCCGTACAGCGTGCTGCTCTTCGACGAGGTGGAGAAGGCCCACCCGGACGTCTTCAACCTGCTGCTCCAGGTGCTCGACGACGGCCGGCTGACGGATTCCCAGGGGCGTACGGTCGACTTCCGCAACACCGTGCTGATCATGACGAGCAACATCGGTTCGCAGCGGATCCTCGACCACGCGGGTGATGTCGACGAGATCCGGGACGATCTGATGCGGGATCTGCGCACGCAGTTCCGGCCGGAGTTCCTCAACCGGATCGACGAGGTGATCGTCTTCCACGCGCTCACCCGCAAGGACCTGCTGCAGGTGGTCGACCTGCTGCTGGACCGCACCCGGCGTCGGCTGAAGGCCCAGGACGTCGACCTGGAGGTGACCGACGGGGCCAAGGAGTTGCTGGTGAACCTCGGCTACCAGCCGGCGTTCGGGGCCCGGCCGCTGCGCCGCACCATCCAGCAGGAGCTGGACAACCGGATCTCCGACCTGCTGCTGGACGGCACGGTCCGGGAGGGGGACACGCTGGTCGCGGAGGTGTCGGACGGGAAGCTCACGGTGGCGCCGAGGCACCCGGAGCCCGAGCCGGAGCCGGTGGCCGACGCGGTGGCGGACGCGGACGCGGGCCCGGTGTAGGACGCGGGCCCGGAGCCGGAGCCGGTGGCGGGACGCGAAGGGGAGTAGCGGCCACCACCGGCGCACCGCGCCTCAGGCGTCCGGGAACACCTCGCGCAGCAGCGGGTCCGGCAGGCCGCGCCGGCCCCACTCGCGCGGGTAGCCGAGCGACACCTCCTCGAACGGCACCCCGTCGTAGCTGGTCCGCCGGGGGATGTGCAGGTGCCCGTAGATCATCGTGGCGGTGTTGAACCGGCGGTGCCAGTCCGCGGTCAGCTCGGTGCCGCACCACTGGGCGAACTCGGGGTACCAGAGGATCTCGGTGGGCTGGCGGACCAGCGGGTAGTGGTTGACCAGGACCAGCGGCAGTCCGGGGTCGTGCTCGGCGAGGCGCTTCTCGGTCAGCCGGACCCGCTCGCGGCACCAGGAGTCGCGGTCCGGGTACGGGTCGGGGTGCAGGAAGCGCTCGTCCGCGCAGACCACGCCGGTCTCGTAGGCGGCGGCCAGTGACTCCTCCTTGGTGGAGGTGCCGGGGGCCCGGAAGGTGTAGTCGTACAGCAGGAACAGCGGGGCGACCGCGACCGGGCCGCCGGCGCCGGTCCACACCGGGTACGGGTCCTCGGGGGTCACCACGCCGAGTTCGCGGCACATCTCCACCAGGTGCTGGTAGCGCTCGACGCCGCGCACCTGGACCGGGTCGTTGGGGTGGGTCCACAGTTCGTGGTTGCCGGGGGCCCAGATCACCTTGGCGAAGCGTTCGGCGAGCAGGCCCAGGGCCCAGCGGATGGTGGTGGTGGACTCGGACACGTCGCCGGCCACGATCAGCCAGTCGTCGGGGGAGTCCGGGCGCAACTGCTCCACCAGGTCACGGTTCTGCTGGTAGGAGACGTGCAGGTCGCTGACCGCGAGCAGCCGGCCTCCGGTCGGTCCGCGTCGTGCGTCGTCCGTGCGGTGGTCGCCGTGGTCGCCGTGGTCGCCGCGGTCGCGGTGATCGCCGGTCATGTCAGCCCCCCAGATGGTCTTCCTGCCGTCCCGGTCACAGTACCGGGGTCCGGCGGCCGGAACACGGCCCTGTGGTCCGGGGGCCGGTGACAGGACCCTTGACAGGGCGTCATGTCCGCGCCAGCTTTGGGGCACCCCCACGCCGAGACACACCGAGAGGTCTCTCATGAAGAAGCCGCTCATAGGCACGGCCGCCGCGCTGCTGTTCGCCGGGGCGACCGCCCTGGCGGGCGCCCCCGCCGCGACCGCGTCCACCGCCACCACGACGACGACCGTGACGTCGCCGCAGGCCGGGAAGGCCGCCGCCGTCACGTTCGCCGGGACGGTGGCGCTGAGCAACTGCTCCGGTTCGCTGGTCCGGTTCCCCGCCTCGACCGCCAACGACCCGGCCCTGGTGCTCTCCAACGGCCACTGCCTGGAGACCGGCATGCCCGGCCCCGGCCAGGTGGTCACCAACCAGACCTCCAGCCGCAGCTTCACCCTGCTCAACGCGAGCGGCGGCTCGCTCGGCACGGTGAAGGCCAGCAAGATGGTCTACGGCACGATGACCGACACCGATGTGTCGATCTACCAGCTGAACACCACCTATGCCGCGATCCAGTCGCGCTACGGGATCGCCCCGCTGACCGTCGCCGCCACCCACCCCGTCCAGGGCAGCTCGATCAAGGTCGTCTCCGGCTACTGGAAGAAGATCTACTCCTGCTCGGCCGACGGCTTCGCCTACCGGCTCAAGGAAGCGGACTGGACCTTCAAGGACTCGCTCCGCTACACCTCCACCTGCAACGTCATCGGCGGTACCTCCGGCTCCCCGGTGGTCGACGCCAACAGCGGGCAGGTCGTCGCGGTGAACAACACCATCAACGAGGACGGCCAGCGCTGCACGCTGAACAACCCGTGCGAGGTGGACCAGAACGGCGCGGTGACCGTCCGCCGGGGCATCGGCTACGCCCAGGAGACGTACATCATCCCCGCCTGCTTCGGGCCCGGCAACAAGCTCGACCTCACCAGGGCCGGCTGCACCCTGCCGCGCCCCTGACCGGCACTTTCTCCCCGATGGGCCATCCGCGACCGGCGGGTGGCCCATTCGGCCGTCTACCGGACGGCCGGTCCGCCCGGCGGCGGCGCGCCGACTGCCGGAGAGTTCGGACCAGAGCACCGCACAGTTCCGTTGACCCGATGGAGAGTTGATGACCACCAAGATCAGAAGGCTGCTGGTCGCCGTTCTGCTGATACCGCTGCTGGGCCTCGGCCTGGCCCCGACCGCGCTGGCCCGGTCCGCCGGGGCGACCGGCCCGGCCGACGCCGCGGCGTCCGTCGCCGACGACCCGTCGGCCGACATCAAGGCCCGGCTGGCCGGGATCCCCGGGATGACCGTCACCGAGGAGCAGCCCACCACCACCGGCCACCGCTACTTCCTGCTCACCTACACCCAGCCGATCGACCACGCCCGCCCCTGGCTGGGCACCTTCCAGCAGCGGCTGAGCGTGCTGCACAAGGGCTACGACCGGCCGACCGTGTTCTACACCAACGGCTACACGCTGCGCACCACCCCCTCGCGCACCGAGCCGGCCCGGCTGGTCGACGGCAACCAGGTGTCCATCGAGTACCGCTACTTCACGCCGTCCCGCCCCGAGCCCGCCGACTGGAGCAAGGCCGGCATCAAGCAGGCGGCCACCGACGCGCACCGGCTGATCACCGCGCTGAAGCGGATCTACCACCAGGAGTGGCTGTCCACCGGCGCCTCCAAGGGCGGCATGTCCTCCACCTACCACCGGCGCTTCTTCCCGGACGACGTGGCCGGCACCATCGCCTACGTCGCCCCGAACGACGTCGACGAGCGCGAGGACTCCGCCTACAGCAAGTTCTTCCGCAACGTCGGCACCCCCGAGTGCCGGGCCGCGCTGACCGCCACCCAGCGTGAACTGCTGGCCCGCCGCGACCGGCTGGAGCCCCGCTACGCCGCGGACAACGCCGCCGCCGGCTCCACCTTCACCACCATCGGCAGCGCGGACAAGGCGTACGAGCTGGCCGTGCTGGACTCGGTCTGGGCGTTCTGGCAGTACAGCCTGGCGGCCGACTGCGTGAACGTCCCGGGCGCCGCCGGCACCGACGACGCGCTGTACGCCTGGCTCGACACCCAGTCCGGCATCACCGGCAACAGCGACCAGTCGCTCGCCGGGTACACCGCGTACTACTACCAGGCCGGCACCGAGCTGGGCTCGCCCTCCTTCGACGTCTCGGCTCTCAAGGGCCTGCTGCACTACGACTACAAGGAGCTGTACGCGCCGCGCACCTACGTGCCGCGGTCCATCCCGATGCGCTTCGACCCGTCCGCGATGCGCGACATCGACCGCTGGGTGCGGAACTCGGCCGAGCGGATCATCTACGTCTACGGCCAGAACGACCCCTGGGGTGCCGAGCCGTTCCGTCTCGGGTGGGGCAGCGAGGACAGCTACGTCTACACGGTGCCGGGGGGCAACCACGGCTCCAACATCGCCAAGCTGCCGGCCGACGAGTCGGCGGCCGCCACCGCGAAGGTGCTGGAGTGGGCCGGCCTCGGCCCGGACGCCTCGGCCCGCGCGCTGAAGGGGCAGTACCAGGTGCCGCCGATCGGCCCGCTGGACATCGAGGGGCTGAAGCAGGACCGCGTCCGGCTGTAGTCCGGACCGCCCGCGTTCGCGGGACCGTGCGAAGCGAGGGACCGTACGAAGCGAGGGCCGCCCGTCCGTCGGGCGGCCCTCCGCCGTTCCCGCGCCCGGGCGGACACGCGTTCCCGCCCGGACCCGCCCGGACCCTCGCGGAACCCTCCCCGAAGCAGTGAATCAGTGCTTCAATGCTTCCATGGCCTACCGTCGCACCCCCGCCGTGCAAGCCCGACTGGACGCCCAGCGCGAGGCGGTGCTCCAGGCCGCGGTCGGCCTGCTCGCCGAGCGCGGCTACGGCGGCTGCAGCATGGCCGCGGTGGCCGAGCGGGCCGGTATCGCCACCGGCTCGATGTACGGGCACTTCGCCAACAAGGCCGAACTCTCGGTCGAGCTGTTCCGTCGGGTGGTCACCCGGGAGGTGGCCGCCGTGCACGAGGCCGTCGCCCGGCACGACACCCCCAGGGACCGGATCGCCGCCGTCGTGGAGACCTTCGCCGCCCGCGCCCTGCGTGCCCCCCGGCTCGCCCACGCGCTGCTGGTCGAACCGGCCGACACCGTGGTGGACGCCGAGCGCCTGGTCTTCCGCCGCACCTTCCGCGACGTGCTCGCCGCCGAGATCGCCACCGCGCTCGCCGCCGGACGGCTGCCGCCCCAGGACCCGCAGCTGACCGCCGCCGCGATCGTCGGCGCCACCGCCGAGGCCCTCACCGGCCCGCTCGCCGCGGTACCCCCGAACGGTGCCGGGGCGGCCCCCGGCGCCGTGGTCCCCGCCCTCGTCTCCTTCACCCTCCGAGCGCTTGGAGAACGCGATGACAGCGACGCATGAGGTCACCAACCAGGCCCCGCTCCCGTACGGGCACGACACCGCCGCCGACCCCGCGCTGCTCGCCGCCCTGCACCGGGCCGGCGCCGGCTGGGCCGAGCCCGAACTGCGCGCCCTCGGCCGGCTGGCCGGCTCC
Organism: Kitasatospora sp. NPDC089913; assembly: GCF_044748625.1. Lineage (NCBI taxonomy): Bacteria > Bacillati > Actinomycetota > Actinomycetes > Kitasatosporales > Streptomycetaceae > Kitasatospora > Kitasatospora sp. NPDC089913. The sequence goes on from NZ_JBIVGI010000001.1 coordinate 269,109, forward strand.
GAGCAGGCCGCCGAGTGGGGGCGGCTGGCCAACGAGCACCCGCCGGTGCTGCGCACCCACGACCGCTTCGGCCACCGGATCGACGAGGTCGAGTTCCACCCGTACTGGCACGAGCTGATGCGCACCGCCGTCGGCCACGGTCTGCACGCCGCCCCCTGGCGGGACGACCGGCCCGGCGCGCACACCGCCCGCGCCGCCAGGTTCCACGTCTGGAGCCAGGTCGAGGCCGGCCACACCTGCCCCGTCTCGATGACCTACGCCGCCGTTCCCGCGCTGCGCACGACCCCCGCGCTGGCCGCCGAGCTCGAACCGCTGCTCGCCGCCACCGAGTACGACTTCGGGCTGCGCGAGCCGCACGGCAAGCGCGGCCTGATCGCCGGCATGTCGATGACCGAGAAGCAGGGCGGTTCGGACGTCCGCAGCAACACCACGACCGCCGTGCCGCAGCCCGACGGGAGCTACCGGCTCACCGGCCACAAGTGGTTCACCTCGGCGCCGATGTCCGACCTCTTCCTCACCCTCGCCCAGGCGCCGGGCGGGCTCAGCTGCTTCCTGCTGCCGCGCGTGCTGCCGGACGGCAGCCGCAACCGGCTCCGCCTCCAGCGGCTCAAGGACAAGCTCGGCAACAAGTCCAACGCCTCCGCCGAGATCGAGTACGAGGAGGCGTACGGCCTGCTGGTCGGCGAGGAGGGGCGCGGGGTGCGGACCATCATCGAGATGGTCAACACGACCCGGCTGGACTGCACGATCGGGGCCGCCGCCGGGATGCGGCTCGGAGCCACCCGGGCCGTCCAGCACGCCCTGCACCGCCGGGCGTTCGGCCGGGCGCTGGTCGACCAGCCGCTGATGCGCAACGTGCTCGCCGACCTCGTGGTGGAGTCCGAGGCGGCCACCACGGTGGCGATGCGGCTCGCCCAGGCCACCGACGCCGCCCTCGCCGGGGACGGGCAGGAGGCGCTGGTCCGCCGGCTCGGCCTGGCCGTGGCCAAGTACTGGGTCTGCAAGCGCGGTCCGGCGCACGCCGCCGAGGCCCTGGAGTGCCTGGGCGGCAACGGCTACATCGAGGAGTCCGGCATGCCCCGCCTCTACCGGGAGGCGCCGCTGGTCTCGATCTGGGAGGGCTCCGGCAACGTCGCCGCCCTGGACGCGCTGCGCGCGATGGCCAAGCACCCGGAGACCGTCGACGCCTTCCTCGGCGAACTGGATGCGGCGGCGGGCGCCGACCGCAGGCTCGACGCGGCGGTCGCCGGGCTGCGCAAGCAGCTCACCGACCTGGACCAGCTGGAGTACCGCACCCGCCGGCTGGTGGAGGCGATGGCGCTGGCCTTCCAGGGCTCGCTGCTGGTCCGGTACGGGGACCCGGCGGTCGCCGACGCGTTCTGCGCCTCCCGGCTCGGCGGTGACCACGGCGCCGCGTTCGGCACCCTGCCGCCCGGTCCGGACGTCGCGGCGATCATCGACCGCGCCCGGCCGGTACCGGCCGCATGAGCGCGCCCGGCCCACTGAACGGCCCGCTGAACGGCCCGCTGAACGGCCCGCTGTCCGGACCGGCCCCCGACCCCGCCGCCGAGGCGGCCGGGGTGCGCGCCTTCTGGCGGCACCTCGGTCTGCCCGGCCTGATCGACGTCCACACGCACTTCATGCCGAAGAACGTGCTCGACAAGGTGTGGGCGTACTTCGACGCGGCCGGTCCGCTGACCGGCCGCCCCTGGCCGATCGCCTACCGCGAGGCGGAGGAGCAACGGGTCGCCCGGCTTCGGGAGTTCGGCGTCCGGGCGTTCACCGCGATGCTCTACCCGCACAAGCCGGGGATGGCCGAGTGGCTGAACGCCTGGGCCGCGGACTTCGCCGCCCGCACCCCCGACTGCCTGCACACCGCGACCTTCCACCCCGAGCCGGGCGCGCCCGGTTATGTGGCCCGGGCGCTCGCCGACGGCGCCCGGGTGTTCAAGGCGCATCTCCAGGTCGGCGGCTACGACCCGGCGGACCCACAACTCGACGAGGTCTGGGGCCTGCTCGCGGAGAGCGGCACACCGGTGGTCACCCACTGCGGTTCCGGGCCCGTCCCGGGCAAGCACACCGGCCCCGGCCCGATCGGCGCGGTGCTCGCCCGGCACCCCCGGCTGGTCCTGGTGGTGGCCCACCTCGGTCTGCCCGAGTACGCCGACTTCCTCGACCTCGCCGAGCGGTACCCCGGTGTCCGGCTGGACACCACCATGGCGTTCACCGACTTCTCCGAGCGGGAGACCCCCTTCCCGCCCGCCGAGCTGCCCCGGCTGCGTGCCCTCGGGGGCAGGGTCCTGCTCGGCAGCGACTTCCCCAACATCCCCTACCGGTACGGGCACCAACTCGACGCGCTGGAACGGCTCGGACTGGGAGAGGACTGGCTGCGCGCCGTCTGCCACCACAACGCGGCCGCGCTGTTCGGGCTCTGACGGTCAGTCAAGACCGTTCAGCAGGGGGAGGGCCAGCCTGTGGAGGCCCGGCGCGGCGGCCAGGAAGGCGTCCGCGGCGGGCTTCCAGGCGGCCCCGGTGGCGTCCGTGACGGCCGCGCCCGCCTCCGTCGCGATCAGTGCGCCGGGCAGCAGATTCGCTGCGTCCGCGCCGAACTCCCAGAACAGGCCCAGGTGTCCGGAGCCGACCTGGGCCACCTGGAGCGAGGTCGGCCCCAGGTTCCGGACGGCCAGTACCGCGCCCGCCACCGCCGACAGCGAGGCGCCCGCACGGCGCAGCGCCACCGGGTCGGCGCCGACCCCGGGCGGCTGGCTCGTCCCGGCCACCGTCGCCGCCAACTCCCGCTCCACGGGGGCGATCGACCGCCCGTCCAGCTCCGCCCCGCCGCCGCGCACGGCGCGGTAGGTGCGGGCGCCGAGCTGCGGCGCGTGCACCACGGACAGCACCGCCGCGCCGTCGCGCACCAGGGTCGCGGTCACCGCCCAGTGCGGCAGTCCGAGCAGGAACTGCACCGCGCCGTCCATCGCGTCGCACAGCCACCACTCGCCCCCGGTCGGTACCGCGCCGTCGAACTCGTCCGCCGGCAGACCCGCCTGCGGGCGCAACGCGGCCAGCCGCGCGCGGAGTTCGGCGGCGGCCGGGTCGTCGAACGCGGCGAACCGCGCCATCGCCCCGGCCAGGCCGGACTCCGGGCAGGGGTCGGCCGGCCGCTGTCCGGCCAGCCGCGCGCCGACCTCCCGGACCGCCGCCTCCACCTCCGGCAGCAGCGTCCGCAGTTCCCGCACCTCGATGTCGTCCATCGTCCCGCTCCCGTTCCTCGTGCTCGTGCTCGTGCGGTCAAGGAGTACCGTCGGAGCGCCCGGACGGGACGTCCGGTGCGGGAGGACGACGGAGATCGGACACCATGGACGTCGCTGCTGCTGATCCGGACACCGTGCTGGACACCCTGGACCGCCGGCTGGTCTGCGCGCTCCAGGTGAACGGCCGGGCCGGGGCCGGGAGGATCGCCGAGGTGCTCGGCGTCTCCCCGCGCACGGTCACCCGCCGGCTCGTCCGGCTCCAGCAGACCGGCCTGGTCCGGGTGGTCCGGATGCCCGAGGTCGAGGACGCGGCGGTCGGCGCGCTGCTGCTGCGGATCCGGGTGCTGCAGGGCAAGGGCGACGCCGTCGCCCGGGCGCTGGCCGAACGGCCGGACGTGCCCTTCGTCGATGTCATGCTCGGCGGCCAGGAGGTCGGCGCGGTGATGCTTGCGGGCGCCGGCGCGCGCGACCGGCTGCTGCACGGGCAGCTGCCCGCCACCGCCGCGGTCACCGAGACCACCGTCCACGCCGTGCTGCACGCCTTCGCGGACGCCGGCCACTGGCGCTCCGGCCACCTGGAGGAGACGGAGGCGGCCGCGCTCGCCGAACCGCCGGTCGCCCGCCCCGCTCCCGGGGGCGTGTCGCTGGACGCGCTCGACCGCGAGCTGCTGGCCCGGCTCGGGGAGGACGCCCGGCAGTCGCACGCGATGCTGGCGGCGGCGGCCGGCACCCCCGAGTCCACCGTCCGGCGCCGGCTGCACCGGCTGGACGGGACCGGGCTGCTGCGCACCCATGTCGCCGTCGACCCGAGGCTGTTGGGGCTCGCGGTGGACGCCAACCTGTGGCTGGACGTGCCGCCGGCCCGGCTCGCGGCCGTCGGCGCGGCACTGGGCCGGCACCCGCAGGTGCACGGGGTTTTCGCGACCAGCGGGCCGGCCAATCTGATGGCCGCGGTGTTCTGCCCGGACCACGGCGGCCTGTACCGGTTCGTCACGGACACCCTGGGCCCGCTCGGGGTGGGCCGCGCCGAGACGGCGATCGTGGCGCGGGCGGTCAAGCGCGCGGGCGTGCCGCTGCGGCCGCCGGGTGCCGAGGCCGCCCGGCCGCGCGCCTTCCGGCCCTGACCTGCGGCCCTGACCCGCGGCTCTGACCTGCGGTCCTGACCCGTGGCACGACCTCCGGCGCGCCCCCGGCCGGAACGCGCCCTCGGCCCGGGGCGCGGCGCCGGGGACGGGGACGGGGGATGACCCCGGAGGTAATCGACGGCCGTCCGACCGCCCGGCACAGTGGTGTCCACCCGGCGGCGGAGCGCCGACCGGGATCCCACCCCACCGCCGGAGGCCGATCCGCCATGTCCGCCCACACCGTCACCACCGCCCGCCGGACCGCCCCCGCCTCCTGGACGGCGCTGCGCCGGCTCCTCGCCGTCGACGCCGTGGTCAGCGGCGGCAACGGCCTCGCCTACCTCGCCTTCTCCGGCCCGCTCGGCGACCTGCTGGGGGTGGGACGCTCGACCCTGCTGGAACTCGGCGTCGTGCTGACGGTGTTCGGCCTGGCGGTCGGCCTGCTGGCCGCCCGTCCGCAGCCGCCGCGGACCGCGGTGCGGGCGGTGATCGACATCAACCTGGGCTGGACGGTGCTCAGCCTGGTGGCGATGGAGCTGTGGTTCGGGCCGACCACCGCGGGCTACGTCTGGATCCCGCTGCAGGCCGGCACCGTCGCGCTCCTCGGCGTCCTCCAGTTCACGACCCTGCGCCGGATCCCGGCCTGACCGCCCGGCACCGGTCGCCCCACCGGTCGCCCCGCCGGTCGCCCCGCCGGCCGGAAGGTCCTACCGCTCCGCCCCCACGGCGGCCTGGAGGTACGCGACCGTCTCCGCGTCGGCCGGGAGGAACGCCTCCAGGGCCAGCTCGGAGACGGTCACGTCCATCGGCGTGTTGAAGGTCGCGATGGTCGACAGGAACGACAGCACCCGCCCCTCGTGCGCGATCCGCAGCGGCAGCGCGAAGGGGAACAGTTCGGTGAGGTCCTCGGCCGCCTCCTCCGCCGCGCCCGGCGGCTCCGGGTAGGCCCTGACTTCGTCCAGCAGGGCCCGCAGTGGTGCCGAGCGGACCAGTCCGAGCTGCTGCTCCATCCGCTCCAGCAGGTGCCGCCGCCACTGCCGCAGGTTCACGATCCGCGGTGCGAGCCCCTCCGGGTGCAGGGTGATCCGCATCGCGTTCAGCGGCGGTTCCAGCAGGTGCGGCGCGACCCCGGCCAGCAGCAGCCCGAGCGCGCGGTTGGCGGCGAGCACCTGGAAGGTCCCGTCGACGACCAGCGCCGGGTACGGGTCGTGCGCGGCGAGCAGCCGCTCCATGCCCGAGCGCAGCGCCGCCATCGAGGGGTCGTCCAGCCGCTTCTCCGGGTAGAGCGGTGCGTAGCCGGCGGCCAGCAGCAGGGCGTTGCGCTCGCGGACCGGGACGTCGAGGTGCTCGGCGAGCCGGAGCACGAGGTCCTGGCTGGGCCGGGAGCGGCCGTTCTCGACGAAGCTGATGTGCCGGGCGGAGGAGTCGGCCAGCAGGGCGAGCTGCAGTTGGCTGAGCCGTCGCCGTTCGCGCCAGCCGCGCAGCAGCGGCCCTATTCCCGTCCCGGTGCCGGGCCCCATCCCCGCCATGATCGTCATGGCCGGACAGTACTACCGCGGGCGCCGGGGCGTCAGGCGCCGGTGGTCGATCCCGGCCGGACGATCATCAGCACCACCACGACCGCCCAGAGCAGGTTGAACACGCCGGCCGTCATCGGCAGCAGCTTGAGCCCGCGGACGGCCTTGCCGTGCTCCTCCGAGCCGGACTCCAGGGCGAGCGCGTCGACCGCGGCCTGCTGCGCGGGCAGCACGAACAGCAGCAGCGAGAGGGCGGCGACGGCGGTCAGCACCATCGAGGCGATCAGCCAGGACTGTCCGAGCACGTCCATCACCTGGGCGAGCCCGATGCCGAGGACCGGCACCGCGATCCCGAGCAGCGCGTAGACCTGGGTGATCCGGTGCAGCTGCCGCAGCATGCCGGCGTCGGCCGCCTGCTCGGGCCCGCCGGCCAGCGCGGTGCCCGCCCGGCGCGGGAACATGCTGACGGCCACGGCCACCGGGCCGATGAACAGCACCGAGGCGAGGACGTGCAGGCTCAGCAGGAACTTGGCCATGGCGGGGCACCCTTGCGACTTTCAGCGGGGCGGCCCGGCGGCGGTCACGGCGCGGGCACGCCGGGGCGGACGGTTCTCAGCGCCCCGTCCAGGACGCTAACACCGCTTATCCGACCGGCATCCACCCAGGTCGCGGCTGCAACGCCCCCCGCGACCAGGCCCCCGGCGGCCACGCTCCCAGCCACCACACTCCCGGCTACAGCGAGGCCAGCTCCACCACCCGCGGCGGCAGCTCGCAGACCGCCGCGACGGCCGCGCCGTGCGACTCGTCGGCCCAGTCGAGCAGCTCCAGGTCCTCGAACCGCCCGAGCAGCGGACGGTCGTCGGGCAGGTCGAGCGGGAGCCCGGAGAGGTCGACGGCGGCGAGGCCGTCCAGGGTGGTCCGGCCGACCTTGATCAGGGCCTCCTTGCGGACCCAGAGGCGCAGGAAGGCGCGCGCCGGGTCGTTGTGCGCCCGGACCTGCCGCAGCTCCTCCTCGGCGAGCACCCGGGGGGCGACGTCGAGCAGGGTGCCGCCCCGGTCGGTGAGCTCGACGTCGACGCCGATCGGGGCGTGCGCGGCGGCGGCGGCGACCACGCCCTTGGTGTGCGAGAGGCTGACCGAGATACCGGGGTGCTCGGGCAGGTAGGGCTTGCCGTGGTCGCCCTTGCCGCAGTCGGGGCAGTGCTGCGCGAGCGTCAGCGAGGCCGCCGGGACACCGAGCAGCCGGGCGGCGCAGAGCCGGACCAGGACGTGCCCGGCGGTGAAGTCGGCCCGCCCGGACTCGTACCGGAAGCGGGCGGCGCGCTCCTTCTCGACGGCGGTGAGCAGGTGCTCGCCGGCCTCGGGGTGGCGCAGCACGTCGGCGCTCGCGGCGACGGTGGCGATCGCGTCGGAAGTCATGCGCGCGGAAGTCATGCCCCCAACCTAGCGGGGCCGGGCCCGGGCCGGGAGAACACGGTCGGTTCGCCCGGGCGGGGGATTTTCGGCTCGAAGCTGATGGTCTGTAGGGTATGGATAGTCCGATTTGGTATCGGATATCACGAATCTCTGGATTCTCTGGAAATCTCCAGGAATGATCCAGGATCAACTGGAACCCGGCAGGTGCTGCTCCACCTGCCTTTTTCGCTGTGCGGAGGAATGTGCCGATGGGTCAGGATCAGGGAACCGGTGCGCCGGGACACACGAGAACCGCCGTGAAGCGTCAGTCGTCCCCCCAGGGGCGGACGACCGTCCGGGTCGCGGTGGCGACCGCCGTCGCGGTACTGCCGCTGGCGGCGGTACTGACGGTGGGTTCGGCTGCGCCGCTGACCCCGCCGCTGGGTGCCTGCACCGGGCCGGACTGCCCGGCGACCTGGCCGGAGCCGAACAACGGCGACTTCACCGGGCGGGACGCCACGATCAACGTCTTCACGGGCGGCAACTTCACCGTCAACGGCCGGGCGGCCGAGGCCGAGGGCAAGATCGTCACGCTCGGGAACCTGACCGTCGACAAGAACGGCGGCGGCATCTACAACATGGGCGTGGTCGGCGTCGGCTCGCGCGTGGTGCCGCCGAACGGCAGCGACTTCGTCACCACCGGCGGCAACGTCGACGCCGTGGCCGGCAACAGCATCCTGATCGGCGGCAGCGACTCGAAGGGTCCGGCCTTCGGCAACCTGCGCCACGCGGGCACCGTCACCGGCACCGTCAGCATCGACCCCACCGGTGAGTCGATCGCGGACCCGAACGCCGCCGCGCCCTACCAGACCGTGCTGACCCAGATCGAGGAGGTCTCCGACTGCGTCGGGCGGGCCGCCGCCACCGGCACCGTCGCGGTCACCTCCAGCGAGGCCACCTTCACCGGTGACGGGACCAGCATGAAGCAGGTCTTCAACGTCTCCCAGAATCTTGCCTCGCCGACCGGCGGGCAGATCGGCCTGGTCTTCGCCAACATCCCGGCCGGCGCCACCGTCGTGGTGAACATGCTCGGGGACAGCCCGATCATCAACACCTACACGGGGACCGGCCTGGCGGGGGACCAGACCACCGACATGCGGTCGAAGCTGATGTACAACTTCCCGACCGCCACCAACGCGCAGATCCTCGGCAGCGCGCAGTTCCAGGGCTCGGTGCTGGCGGGCAACCCGGGCGGCACGACGACCATCTCCCAGCCGGGCATGAACGGGCGGGTGTACCTCGCGGGCAACCTGATCCACACGGGGACGGGCGGGTACGAGCTCCACAGCTACCCGTTCGACGGCGACCTGCCGGAGTGCGACGTCACGCCGAGCCCCTCGCCCACCTCGCCGTCGCCCTCGCCGACCTCCCCGACGCCGACCCCGACCGAGACCACCACCTCCCCGGCGCCGACCTCGCCGACGCCCACCACGACGTCCCCGACCCCGACCCCGACCTCGCCGACGCCGACCACCAGCTCGGCCGTGCCGACCACCCCGACCACCTCGCCCAGCTCCTCCAGTGCGGCGCCCACCAGCCACGGCCCGTCGAGCCACGGTCCGAGCAGCCACGGCCCGACCGGTCACCACCCCGGGCCCACCCACGGCGGCGGGGGCGGCCAGCTGCCCTCCACCGGCGCGGGCAACGCCCCGGTGGTCTTCGGTCTGGCCGGCGCGGGTCTGCTCGCTCTCGGCGGCCTCGCCGTGCTGGCCGCCCGTCGCCGCGGCCGCCACAGCTAGCGACCCCTCGCGGTGCTCTCCCGGGCCGCCCGGTCACTCCGACCGGGCGGCCCCGTGCGTGCTCCCGTGCCGCGCGGTTCGGCCCCCGGCCCGGCCCGGCCAGTCGTCGAGGCCCGCCGCCAGCAGGCCGAAGGCCGCCGTGACCGCGGCCACGACCCGGGTCCGGACGGCGTCCACCGGTTCGCCCGCCACCATGCCCCGGCGGACCTCCGCCAGCGCCGCCCGGTGCGCCCCGGCCAGCGCGCCCGCCACCAGCCGGGGCAGCGGATCGCCGGGCGGGGTGCCGGCCTCCTCGGCCAGCGCCCCGGCCAGTGCCTCCTCGGCGCGCTCGCCGAGGTCGAGCAGCCGGGTCCGCAGCGCCGGACTGTCCTCGATCGTCCGCCAGAACGCCGCGGCCCGCGGGTCCAGCCCGTAGGTGGGCTCGGTCGCGTCCAGCCCGGCGAGCAGCTCGGCCCGGACGGCGTCCACGGGGGAGGTGCCGGGCGGCCGCTCGCGCACGACCAGGGCCAGCCGGGCGACCACCTCCTCCTGCCGGTCGAAGAAGAGGTCCTCCTTGGTCGGGAAGTAGTTGAAGACCGTGTTGACGGCCACGCCGGCGGCCCGGGCCACCTCGGCCACCGTGACCCGTTCGAACCCGTGCTCGGCGAACAGCGCGGTCGCGGTGTCGGCGAGCAGGGTCCGGGTCTGCCGCTTCTTCTCCTCGCGAAGTCCCATACGGGAATCATAGTGCCGCACCAAACTTGCAGTGACACCAATAATTTCGGCTACGGTGGAGCCATGACCTTCACCTTCGGCGTCTACCCCGGCGGCCTGCTCGGCGACGAGAGCGGCGTGATCACCCCCGTCAGCCCGGACGACCCGGCGCGGATCACCGCCGCGCTGCGCGAACTCCAGGGCACCGCACCGACCCTGCTGGTCCGCGCCTACCGCTCGTACCCGCCCGGCCCGGACCTGCCGCCCACCCCGGCCGAGCCGGAGCGGTACCTCGGCGAGGGGCGCCGGCTCGACCTGGTGCTCCAGTACCGCGGTCCCGGCGACCGGCCGGACGGCTGGACCGACTTCGTCCGGGACGCGGTCCGCGCCGGGGGCGGACGGATCGGCACCCTGCAGATCTGCGAGGAGCCGAACGTCGACTCACCGGTGCTCGACGGCTCCGCCCCGGGCGTCCTGCGGGCGCTGGTCGACGGGGTGGTCGCGGCCAAGGAGGAGGCGCTCGCCCTCGGCCTGGGTCTCGCGGTGGGGTTCAACGCGGCCTTCAGCCCGGACCCGGCCGAGCCGTTCTGGTCCGCGCTCGGCGAGCTGGCCGACGAGCGGTTCCACCGCGCGCTGGACTACGTCGGCCTGGACTTCTTCCCGGACGTCTTCCGCCTCGTCCCGGCCGAGCGGCTCGGGGCGGCGGTCGCGGCGGTGCTCACCGGCTTCCGGCGGGAGGTCGTGGTCCGGGCCGGGATCGGGGCGGCGGTGCCGGTCAGGGTGTGCGAGCACGGCTGGCCGACCGGCCCGGACCGCCCCGAGCAGCGGCAGGCGGAAGTGGTCGAGGAGGTGGTCCGGACGGTGGCCGGGCTCGCCGGGGAGCTGAACCTCACCGGCTACAGCCACTTCGGCCTGCGCGACGCGGACAGCGCGGGGCCGGGCCTGTTCCACCATTTCGGCCTGCTCCGCGACGACTACACCCCCAAGCCGGCCTTCGCCGTCTACGGGCGGCTGGTCCAGGAGCTGACGGGCCCCGTGACGCGAACGGCGCTGTGACGCGAACGGCGCCGTGACGCCAACGGTCCCGCACCCGGAACCCGGGTGCGGGACCGCCGCGGTGTCGGCTCAGCGTTCCTCGGTGGTGGGCCGGTCGAAGAAGCGTTCCACCGTGCGGCGCTCGGCGGAGACAGCCGCCACCGACTCGCCGACCACTCGGCCGGCCAACTCGGTGGCCAGCCGCCCGACGTCCTCCCGGAGCGCCGCTTCCGCGAACGCCCGGTCCACGGCGAGCCGCGCGTCGGCCTCGGCGAGCAGCAGATCGCGCTCGCGCAGGCCCTCTTCACGGGCCGCCGCGACGGCCGCCGCGCCTTCCTCGGCGGCCTGCTGCCGGATCCGGGCCGCCTCGTGCCGCGCCGCCGCCAGCTCCTGCCGGTACTCGTCGAGCGTCCGCTCGGCCTCGGCGACCGTGGCGGCCGCCCGCTCCAGCCGGCCCTCGGTGGCGTCGTGCCGCTCGGCGAGCACCCGCTCGACCCGCGGCAGTACCACCCGGCCGAGGGTCAGGAGCACCAGGAAGAAGAAGGCCAGTCCCAGGATGAGTTCAGCGGGCTCGGGCTTCAGCGGTCCGAGTTCCAGGTCCATGCGACCTCCTTCGAGCTGACGATCGGTCAAGGAGGATCTTTTCCGGGCGGATCGAGGGCGAACCGCTCCGGCGCTGTGGGGCGTGTCACCCCGGCGGCTCAGGTCACCTCGCCGCGGCGGGCGAAGCGCTCGTCCTTCCACTCGCCACTCGCCAGCACCTCGGCGAGGTGCCGCGCGGCGTCCCACACCTCCGTGTGGGAGAGGTAGAGCGGGGTGAAGCCGAAGCGCATGAGGTCCGGCGCGCGGAAGTCCCCGATCACCCCGCGGGCGATCAGCGCCTGCACCACCGGGTACCCGTCGGCGTGCCGCAGTGCCACCTGGCTGCCGCGCCGCCCGTGCTCGCGCGGGGTGACCACCTCGATCCCCTCGAGGTCCTCCACCAGGGCGATGAACAGATCGGTCAGCGCCAGGCTCTTCGCCCGGACGGCGTCCCGGTCCGCCCGCTCCCAGATGTCGAGCGAGGACTCCAGCGCGGCCTGGCCGAGCAGCGACGGCGAGCTGGTGAGGAAGCGGCCGATGCCGTCCTTGGGCTCGTAGCCGGGCTCGAAGGCGAACGGGCGGGCGTGCCCGAACCAGCCGCTCAGCGGCTGCGGCGGCCCGGCCGCCAGGTGCCGCTCGGCGACGTAGAGGAAGGCCGGCGAACCGGGGCCGCCGTTCAGGTACTTGTAGGTGCAGCCGACCGCGAAGTCCGCCCCGCTCGCGCCGAGTTCGACCGGCAGTGCGCCCACCGAGTGGCAGACGTCCCAGATCATCAGCGCCCCGGCGGCCCGCACCCGGGTGGTGATCCCGGGCATGTCGAGGAGTTCACCGGTCCGGTAGTCGACGTGCGAGAGCACGACCGCGGCCACGTCCCCGTCCAGGTGCGCGTCCAGCTCGGCCGGGTCGACCAGCAGGCTGCGGGCGCCGGGGACCAGCCCGGTCACGCCCTCGGCGATGTAGAGGTCGGTGGGGAACGCGGCCCGGTCGCCGAGCACGGTGGAACGGCCCGGCCGCAGTCGCAGCGCCGCCGCCAGCACCTTGAAGAGGTTCACCGAGGTGGTGTCGCAGACCACCAGCTCCTCGGGCGCGGCGCCGACCAGCGGGGCGATCCGCCGGCCCAGCCGGTACGGCTGCTCGAACCAGCCCGCGTCGTTCCAGCTGCGGATCAGCTCCCGGCCCCACTCCTCCTCGACCACGGTCCGCACCCGCTCGGGGGTGCGGACCGGCAGCGCGCCGAGCGAGTTGCCGTCCAGGTAGATCACCCCCGGCGGCAGGGAGAACTCCCCGCGGAACGCCGCCAGCGGGTCGGCGGCGTCCAGCGCCGCGCACTCCTCGCGAGTGATCATGCCCTGCCCTTTCCCGTTCCTCGTCCGTGTCCGCGGCCCGCGGGGGTCCGCGCCGTTCGGCGTCCCCCCGGTTCCTGCCCGGCCGGTGCCGGTCACATCCCGTCCCGGATCTCCCAGAGTTCGGGGAAGACGTCCTGCTCGGCGGAGCGGCGCAGCCAGCTCAGGCCGCTGGAGCCGCCCGAGCCGGGCTTGGCGCCCATCGCCCGCTTGACCGCCATCAGGTGGCGGTGGCGCCAGCGGGTCACCCGCTCGGCGACGTCCAGCAGTGCCTCGGCCAGCGGCCGCAGCTCGGCGTACCCGTCCTCGGCGTAGACCCGCCGCCAGGCCGCCGCCACGGCCTCGTCGCTCTGGTGGCGCCGCTCGGACACGGTGTCCGGCAGCTCCAGGCCGCGCCGGGCCAGCAGCGCCAGCGCGTCGTCGTACAGACCGGGGGAGCGCAGCACCTCGGTCAGCTCGGCGAGCGCGGCCGGGCTGTCGTCGTACATCCGCAGCAGCGCGGCGTTCTTGTTGCCGAGCAGGAACTCCAGGTGCACGAAGGCCGAGGACTGGAAGCCCGAGGCCTCGCCGAACACCGAGCGGAAGGAGTTGAACTCCTGCGGGGTCATCGTGGCCAGCAGGTCCCAGGACTCCGTCAGCACGTCCTGGACGTGGGTGCCCCGGCGCAGCGCGGCCAGTGCGCCCGGCAGGTCGTCCGCGCGCAGCGCCCGCTGGGCGAGTGTCCACTCGTGCCGCAGCAGGCCGAACAGCAGCTCCATCACCTGGGTGGTGACGATGAACGACAGCTCGGCCGGGGCCTCGCTGAGCGGGTGCTGCAGGCTGTGCAGTTCGTCCAGCCGGGCGTAGCGCGCGTACGGGGTGCCCCGGACCGGCTCCCCGGTCCGTCCGAACGACAGGTTGGGCTTCTCCACCGTGTCGTGCCCCATACCGATCCCTCCTGAAGTCACCGGCGGCGGGACCACCGGACGGGCCCGGGATCCGGTCCCGTCGCCCCGGTCCTCGCCGGGGCCCCATTGTGCGGTGGCCCGGTCCCGCATTTGAATGGGCGGCGGGCACGGCAACGCCGGTCGCGCCTGTCGTACAAGAGGTGTTTTCCTGATCCTCTTCACGATCGCAAAGCGGTGGGATCCGGCCAACCGGAGGACACCCGCACACACCCTCGGGAGCCCGCCGTGGACACCGTCGACCGCCGTCTGCTGGCCGAGCTGCAGGCCGATGCCCGCCTGTCCTACAACGAACTCTCGCGCCGGGTGAGCCTCTCCGCACCCGCCGTGGCCGAACGGGTCCGGAGGCTGGAGGCCGACGGGGTGATCGCCGGCTACCACGCCCACGTCGACCTCACCCGGGCCGGCCTGCCGATCACCGCGCTGGTGCAGATCCAGTGCTACGGTCCGCGCTGCGTGCTCCGCGACCCGGAGGTGGCCGGGTGGCCGGAGGTGCTCCAGCTGCACCGGGTGACCGGCGGAGCCTGCTGCGCCCTGCTGGTGGCCGTTCCCGCGATGGCCGATTTCGAGGCCCTGATCGACCGCCTCGGCGCCTACGGCCAGCCGGCCAGCTCGATGATCCTCTCCAGCCCGGTGCCCTGGCGGCCGGTGGTCGTGCCGTGACCGGTGGTCGTGCGGTGACCGGTGGTCCTGCGGAGATCGACGGAAACGCCGTGACCGGCGGTCGTGCCGTGACCGGCGGAAGTCCCGTGACCGGTGGACAACCGGCGCGGACGGGGTGCCGCGCGCTATAGGTTCCTGCCCATGCCGAACGACCGTCACATCCTGCTGCTCCCGGGCAGCCTGCGCACCGGGTCCGTCAACGAGACGGTGCTGCGCACCGCCGCCGTCGTGGCGCTGGCCACCGAGGGCGTCGCGACCACCTACTACACCGGGCTGGCCGGGCTGCCGCACTTCAACCCGGACCTCGACACCGATCCGCTGCCGGAGCCGGTCACCGCGCTGCGCGAGGCCGTGGAGGCCGCCGACGCGCTGCTGATCTGCGCGCCCGAGTACGCCGGGACCCTGCCGGGCAGCTTCAAGAACCTGCTGGACTGGACGGTCGGCGGGATGGAGATCGTGGACAAGCCGGCCGCCTGGATCAACGCCGCCGGGCCTGGGCGCGGCCTCGGTGCGGAGGAGGCGCTGCGCACCGTGCTCGGGTACACCGGGGCGGCCGTGGTGGAGGCGGCCTGCGTCCGGCTGCCGCTGGCGCGCGGGGACGTCGGCGCGGACGGACTGGTCGCCGACCCGCTGGTGCGCGACCGGATCGCGGAGGCACTGGTCCGGCTGGCCGCGGCGGTCTGAGCGGCCGGGCCCGCGGGCCCGGCCCTGTACCGGCGGGCGGTTCAGTGCCCGTCGGGCAGGTGCAGGCCGAGTCCGGCCAGCCCGTTCAGGAACAGCTCGACGCCGACCGCCGCCAGCAGCAGTCCGAGCAGCCGGGAGAGCACCTCCAGCGAGGTGCGGTGGCTGCGCCGCATCAGCGGGGCGAGCAGGGCGACGCAGACGTAGTTGATCAGCACCACCGCGATGTATGCGCCGGCCACGGTGGTGCGCCAGCCCCAGTCGTCCTTGGTGAGCGAGGCGACCAGCACCGCGGTGACCGCGAGCGGGCTGGCCAGGTAGGGCAGCAGCAGCTCGCGGATGCCGTCCACCAGCGGGCTGACGAGGTGCTCGTCCTCCACGTCGGTGCCCCAGCCCAGGTGGACCCCGAAGACCAGGGCGACCGCGTAGACGAAGAAGATCAGCCCGCCGGCGAGCTGCAGCGACTGGTCGCTGATGTGGAACAGCGTGGTGACGAAGTCCGCGCTGAGGGCCATCACCGCGCCGATCACGGCGGAGACGACGGTGCTCCACGCCGCGAGGCGCCGCAGCTCCCCGGTGGTGCGGGTGGTGGCCAGCCGGGCGAAGGACAGCAGGACCTTGGGCGGGCCGACCACGGCGAAGAAGGCGATGAAGGCGCTGCTCAGGTTGAAGACGAACATGGGCCAAGCATGGCCGCGACGATCACCGCCGCCCGGCCGCCACGCCCCCGGCCGGTTATTCCCTCTCGCGCCGTCATTCGCCCGAACGGCCGCCCCGGGTCGAGTGGGGCCGTCGTTTCCGGTGCCATGGAAGCCGGACCTCCCCACCATTCGGCGGAGGGCTCCCGAAGGGGACTTCGACATGGCTCTGAACCGTAAGGACCTGGGTCTGCTGGCCCTGCGCGGCGCCGTCGGCGGTGTGCTGATCGCCCACGGCACCCAGAAGCTGTTCGGCTGGTTCGGCGGTGGCGGCCTGGACGGCACCGCCAAGGCGATGGAGGCGATGGGCTTCCATCCGGCGCGCCAGAGCGCCCTGGCCGCCGGGCTCGGTGAGGCGGGCGGCGGCGCGATGCTGCTGGTCGGGCTGGCCACGCCGGCGGCCGGCGCGGTGGTGGCCGGCACCATGGCCGGCGCGGTCGCGGTGCACGCCCCGGCCGGCTTCTTCGTGATGTCCGGCGGCTACGAGTACCCGGCGTTCCTGGGCGCGACCGGGCTGGCGCTGGGACTGGCCGGTCCCGGCCGGTACTCGGTCGACCACCTGACCGGGCACGCCTTCGACCAGCCGTGGGTCGGCGCCCTGGCCTTCGTGGCGAGCGCGGCCTCCGCGTACGGCGTGGTGGCCCGACGGCGGCACGCCGTCCGGCTGGCGGAGGAGCGCGCGGCCGTGGAGGCGGACACCCAGGACGGCTCCGGGCTCTCCTGAGGCCGCTCGTGCTCCGGGCCGGGGCGCATCCGAACCGCGCCCCCGAACCACCCCCGAACCCCACCCGAACCCCACCCGAACGCCGCCCGAACCTCACCCGAACGCCCCCGTCCGGCGCCGCCCGGCCGGGCTCACCCGAACGCACCACCCCTGTTGGCGAGCGTCTCCCGGCCCCCGGAACGTGGGCGGGGAGGCGCGCCGGGCCCCCGGCGCCGGCCAGAATCGAGGACCCCGATGGACCGCCAGCCGCTCCGCCGCACCGCGGCTCCGCCCCGCCGGACCGCTGCCACCTCCGCCACCTCCTTCACCACTGCCACCTCCGCCACCCCAGTCATCTCCGTCGCCGACGGGACCGGCACTGCCGCCGCCACCCCGCGCCCGGCGGCGCCGCCGCGGCCCACCGCCGGGGACCCGCAGGCCCCCGCCGTCCGCCGGCCCGGCCGCGCGGTGGCCGTGGTCGTGGGTGCCGCCCTGCTCGGCGGCGCCGCGCTGGCGGGCTGCTCGTCGAGCAGCAGCGCGGGCAGCGCGGTCTCCTCGGCCGCCGGCCAGGTGGGGTCGGGCATCGCGGGAGCGGCCTCCGCCGCCGCCTCGGCCGCGAGTTCGGCGCTCGCCTCGGCGGCCGGCGGGATCTCCTCGTCCCTGGCCTCCGCGGCCTCCTCCGCCCAGGCCGCGGCCTCCTCGGCGCTCGCCGGGGTCAAGGGCGGCCTGGACGCGAAGGCGGACGTCTCGGCGGGGGCGGTGTCCTTCACGGACGGCAAGGCCCAGACGACGCTGACCGTGACCAACCACGAGCAGCAGGGCAGCGCCCGGTACGTGGTCCAGGTCAACTTCACCGACGACAGCGGCAATGTGCTGGACGCGACCGCGGTGACCGTGCCGGACGTCGAGGCCGGGAAGAGCACCGAGGCGAAGGCGCTCAGCAACCGGGACCTCTCCGGCTCGGTGAAGGCCGTGGTCGCCAATGCCGTCCGGTACTGAGCGGACCCGGCCGACTCCGGGTCGGCCGTCCGACCTCCTCCGCCCCCGTTGACCCCCAGGTCAGCGGGGGCGGACGCGTTCCGGCGGAACCTTAACGGCGGCTCAAGCCGCAACATCACCCCTTGACGGGGTAGTTGGTCTAGTCCATTTTAGTGCCCAGGTGCAGGGAGCCCCTGAGCCGGCGTCAGCGGTTCGCCGCTGGCGCCGGTTCGGCATATCCCGGCGTCCGTCAAGGCATGTTCCGTTCGATTCCCCCATCCCGTTCTGTCATGTCCTGGTCGTACGGCCCCACCCCGTGCGCACGTTCCCGGACCGGCGGAATCCCCCACACCAGGAGTCACGCACCCATGCTCCGTTCACGCATCGAAAGGGCCGGGGCCCCGGTTCAGGAGGGCGGCCGCCGCAAGCGGTCCAAGAGCCTGACTGCGATCGCCGCCGGCACCACGGCGTCCCTGCTGCTCGGCGCGGGTCTCGCGCTCACCGGCGGCGCCACGGCCAACGCCGCCGTCACCAACTCCACCGGCGCGCCCGCCACCAGCGGCGGCATCAAGGTGGCCTACTTCGACCAGTGGTCGATCTACGCGAACGGGTACTACCCGAAGACCATCCAGGACACCGGCGTGGCCGGGAAGCTGGACTACCTGATCTACTCGTTCGCCAACATCAACCCCACCAGCCTCACCTGTTTCGAGGCCAACAAGGCGGCGAGCCAGGACGAGAACAACCCCAATGCCGGTGACGGTGCGGGCGACTCCTTCGCCGACTACCAGAAGAGCTTCGGCCCGGACATCTCGGTCGACGGTGTCGGCGACGTCTGGGGCCAGCCGATCGTGGGCAACTTCAACCAGCTGAAGAAGCTGAAGGCGAAGAACCCCAAGCTCAAGGTCCTGATCTCGCTGGGCGGCTGGACGTACTCCAAGTACTTCTCGGCGGCGGCCGCTTCGGACGCCTCGCGCAAGAAGCTGGTCTCGTCCTGCATCGACATGTTCATCAAGGGCAACCTGCCGGTCGAGGCCGGCTACGGCGGCCCGGGCTCGGCGGCCGGCATCTTCGACGGCATCGACATCGACTGGGAGTACCCGGGCGGCGGCGGCCACACCGGCAACCTGTCGAGCCCGAACGACAAGCAGAACTTCACCCTGCTGCTGAAGGAGCTGCGCGAGCAGCTCGACGCCCAGGGCAAGACCGACGGCAAGAGCTACTACACCGCGGCCGCGGTGGGTGCCGGCCAGGACAAGATCAAGAACGTCGAGACCGACAAGATCGGTCAGTACCTGTCGTTCCTCGACATCATGACGTACGACATGCACGGCGGCTGGGAGGCCAAGGGCCCGACCAACCACCAGGCCCCGATCTACGCCGGCCCGAACGACCCGATGACGCCGGTCCCCGGTGGCACCGGCAAGTACTCGGTCGACTCGGCCGTCAAGGCCTACACCGCCGGTGACCAGCAGTACGGCATCCCGGGCGGCTTCCCCGCGAACAAGATCAACGTGGGTGTGCCGTTCTACTACCGCGGCTGGACCGGCGTCCAGAACAACGGCAAGAACGGTCTCTTCCAGCCCGCCACCGGCCCCGCCGCGGGTGCCTCCATGTCGGGCAACGTCGCGGGCATCCAGATGTACAAGGAGCTGGCCGGCTTCGTCGACAACCCGGCGAAGACGTACTGGGACGAGGACGCCAAGACGACGTACTTCTACGACGGCAGCACCTTCTGGTCCGGTGAGGACGCCCGCTCGATCCAGGCCAAGCTGGACTACGCGCACTGCAACGGCCTCGGCGGCTCCTTCGCCTTCTCGCTGTACGACCTGGGCACCAAGACCAGCCTGTTCGACAAGATGGTCGAGGCCACCAACGGCTCCGCCGCGGGCTGCCCGGCGCCGCCGGTGACCACCCCGCCGACGACCCCGCCGACCACGCCGCCCACGACTCCGCCGACCACGCCGCCGACCACCCCGCCCACGACTCCGCCGACCACGCCGCCGACCACCCCGCCGGGCTGCGCGGGTGCCCCGAGCTGGGACGCGGCCGCCACCTACGCGACCTCGACCAAGGTCTCCTGGAAGGGTCACTACTACACCAACAAGTGGTGGACCAAGGGCGACGACCCGTCGCTGAGCGGCCAGTGGGGCGTCTGGACCGACAACGGCCCCTGCTGACCCCGTAGTACCGACCGGATGAGGACCTGACGGACCCTCGTTCCCGTCGCACCGAGCGTCCGGCCCGCCGGGGGACATCCCCCGGCGGGCCGGACGTCTTTCGGTGCCCGGACGTCTTTCGTGCCCGGGCGAGGGTCAGTCCTGGTCGGCGGTGCGCCCCGGGGTGTCCGGCCGGCTCTCCTCGATCCGCCGCAGCATCCGGGCCAGCATCCCGGCGAGCACCGCGCGGTCCTCGCCGACGACGTCCTGGAGCAGCTCCTCCTCGAAGACGGCGGCCATCCGCATCGACTCCAGCCACTTGTCCCGGCCGAGGTCGGTCAGCTCGATGATCACCCGGACCCGGTTGGCCTCGTCCCGGTCCCGGGTGACCAGGCCCTCGGCCACCATCCGGTCGACCCGGTGGGTCATCGCGGCCGGGGTCAGCCCGAGCCGCTTCGCCAGCTCGCCCGGCCCGAGCCGGTACGGGCTGCCGGACACCACCAGCGCCTTGAGCACCTCCCACTCCGCGGCCGTGATTCCCAGCACAGTGAGCTGCCGGTCGTAGGCGACGGTCATCCGCCGGGCGACCCGGGAGAGGGTCTGCACGATGGTCTCGACCTGGGGGTCCACGGTGGGGAACTCCCGCTGGTAGAGCGCCACCTGCTCGGCGATGCCCAGCTCGCGGGCGGTGGCCGGCGCGGGCTTCTCTGCAGTCATGCGGACCAGTGTCGCATGCGGGGTGCACTCCTTAAGACTTTGACTCCACACTCTTCCGGTGCTAAGACTTTAGGGTCAAACTTTAGCTCTTAAGTCTTCCGGGCTTAAGAGTATCCAGTGAAAACCGACGAAGCCCCGACGGGCGGAGTCCACAGGAAGGGGTGTGCACGGTGACCGGCACGGTGAAGCAGCAGAGGCAGCAGCGACGTGGAGCGGGCGGCCCGCTGCGCCGCGTCCAGATCGGGAACGCGCTCAGCGCGTTCGGCAGCGGGTTCACGATGCCGTACATGTTCGTGTACGTGGACCAGGTGCGCGGGCTGGGCTCCCTGGCCGCCGGGATGGTGTTCACCGTCTTCGCGCTGGCCGCGCTCGCCGTGCTGCCGTTCACCGGCCGGGGCATCGACCGCTACGGCCCGCGCCCGGTGCTGCTGGCCGGCGCCGCGCTGGCCGCCACCGGCGCGTTCGCCTTCGGGCACGCCACCGGCACCCCGGCCCTGCTGGTCTCCTCGTTCCTGTTCGGCGCGGGTGTCACCACCTGCCAGCCGGCGCTCGCCACGATGATCGTCCGCTGCTCCACGGCCGCGACCCGTTCGCACGCCTTCGCGCTCCAGTTCACCCTGATCAACCTGGGCATGGGCATCGGCGCGCTGGTCGGCGGGCAGATCGTGGACGTCGCCGACCCGGCCAGCCTGACCCGGCTGTTCACCATCGAGGCGGTGACCTTCCTCGGCCTCGCCCTGGTGACCGGCACCGCGCGGATCCCGAAGGCCGCGCCGGTGCTCGTCCAGGACGGCGCCGACGCCCCGCGGGGCCTGCGCGCCCTGGTCGCCGACAAGGCCATGCTCCGGCTCTGCGTGCTCGCCGGGCTGATCTTCTTCACCTGCTACGGCCAGTTCGAGTCCGGCGTCGCGGCCTTCGCCACCGACACCGTCGGCACCGCCCCGTCCACCCTCGGCATCGCCATCGGCGCCAACGCGCTGACCATCGTGGTGCTGCAGATGTTCATGGTGCGGATCACCGCCCGCCGCCGCCGCACCACCGCGATGGCCGCCGCCGGCGTGGTCTGGCTCGGCGCTTGGGCGATGGCCCTGGTGGCCGGTCTGGTCCGGACCGAGGCGATGGCCGCCACGGTCGCGATCGTCTCGATCTACGCCCTGTTCGGCGTCGGCGAGTCGCTGCTCGCCCCGACCATGGGCCCGATCGTCGCGGACCTCGCCCCGGCCCGGCTGCTCGGTACCTACAACTCCGGCTACGCCCTGGTGAAGCAGGTCGCGATCGCCGTCGGCCCCGCCGTGGGCGTGCTGCTGGTCGGCTCCGGCACCTGGCCGCTCTACCTGGCGACGATGGCCGGCTGCACCGTGCTGATCGTGGTCCTGGCGCTGCGCCTGCGGCCCCACCTCACCGCGGCCCAGGACAACGCGGCCCCCTCGGCCGGGGACGAGCAGGCCCCCGCCACCCCGGTCCGCACCCCGGCCCGGCCGGTCCGGGAGCTGCAGGCCGCCGCCTGACCGCGCCGCCCGACCGCCCCGCGACGGGCGCCCGACAGGTCACCTGTCCGGCGCCCGTCGCGCTTGGTTTCGCGCCCACCGGCACATAGTGTCGGTGGCTGTTGACCGTCCGGCCCGACCCCCTCGGGGCCGGCACCCGGCGAGAACGGCGAAGCGGCGAGGCTACCGAGACCATGACCCAAGCGGCGCTCACCCACCCACCGGCCGCGACGGAGCCCGCCGCCCCGGCACCGGAGCGGCGAGGGCTGCCGCGCCTGGCGGCGGCCCGCTGGGACTGGCTCGGGCCGATCACGGTGGCGCTCTTCGCCGGTCTGCTGCGGTTCTGGAACCTCGGCCACCCCAACGCCTTCGTCTTCGACGAGACCTACTACCCCAAGGACGCCTGGTCCCTGCTGCAACAGGGTTACGAGGGCACCTGGCCGGAGCACGCGAACGAGCAGGTGCTCGCCGTCCCGCAGCAGATCCCGCTCACCTCGGCGCCCGAGTTCATCGCCCACCCGCCGCTCGGCAAGTGGGTGATCTCGCTCGGCGAGTGGGCCTTCGGCCTGCACCCCTTCGGCTGGCGGTTCATGACCGCGCTGCTCGGCACCGTCACCGTGCTGATGCTGGCCCGGATCGGCCGCCGGCTCTTCGGCTCCACCCTGATCGGCTGCACCGCCGCCCTGCTGATGGCCGTGGACGGCCTGCAACTGGTGATGAGCCGGGTCGGCCTGCTCGACGGCGTCCAGATGTTCTTCGTCCTGGCCGCCTTCGGCGCGCTGCTGATCGACCGCGACCACGCCCGGGACCGGCTCGCCGCCGTCCTCCCCGACCGGGGCGGGGACACCGTCCGGCTCGGGTGGCGGCCCTGGCGGATCGCCGCCGGCGTCTGCCTGGGCGCCGCCGCCGGGGTCAAGTGGAACGGCGTCATGGTGCTGGCCGCCTTCGGTGTGCTCACCGTGCTGTGGGACCGGTCCGGCCGCCGCTGGGCCGGCGCCCGCCGCCCCTGGCGCTCGATGCTCCGCCGGGACGCCGCGCCCGCCTTCCTCGCCACGGTCGGCGCCGCGTTCGTGGTCTACGTCGGCGGCTGGGCCGGCTGGCTGTTCACCGGCGGCGGCAAGGGCGCGACCGGCGGCGGCTTCGACCGGCACTGGGCCGACGACCGGGCCGGGCTCTCCCCGGACAGTTTCCTCGGCGTCCCGCTGCCGCAGCTCCCGATGAGCTGGGTGCCCGCGCCGCTGCGCAGCCTCTGGCACTACCACGCGCAGATGTACGACTTCAACACCGGTCTCAGCAGCCCGCACACCTACCAGTCCAACCCGTTCAGCTGGCTGGTCCAGGGCCGGCCGGTCTCGATGTACTGGGAGCAGGTGCCGGCCGGCCAGCGCGGCTGCACCGCGTCCGGCGGCTGCGCGGCGCAGATCCTCGGCCTCGGCACCCCGCTGCTCTGGTGGACGGCCTGCTTCGCCCTGGTCTACCTGCTCTGGCGGTGGGCCTTCCGCCGGGACTGGCGCTCCGGCGCGGTGCTGTGCGCGGTGGCCGGCGTCTACCTGCCGTGGTTCCAGTACCAGGAGCGGACGGTCTTCTCCTTCTACATGGTGGTGCTCGTCCCCTTCCTCTGCCTGGCCGTGGCGCAGATGCTGGGGGCGATGCTCGGCCCCGAGGGCTGCTCGCCCGAACGGCGGCGGATCGGCGCGGCCGGGGCCGGGCTGGTCGTGCTCGCGATCATGGCCTGCTTCGCCTTCTTCTACCCGCTGTACACCGCGGAGGTGATCCCGATGACGTCCTGGCAGGACCGGATGTGGTTCACCACCTGGATCTGACGGGTGCCCGGTGTCCTGTCGGCCGCCGGTGGGGGGCAGCTGCTGCCGGTGACCCCGGCGCTGGGCGCGGTCACCGCGGTGCTGCTGCTGGCCGCCGTCGCGGTGGCGGGGTGGGGCCGGCTCGGGCACGGGCGCGCGGTGCTGCGGGCCGGGCTGCGCGCGGTGGCCCAGCTCGCCGTCGTCGCGCTGGTGATCGCCTGGGTGGTCGACTCGCTGTGGTGGTCGGCGCTGTTCGTGCTGCTGATGTTCTCGGTCGCGGTGCGGACCGCCGGACGGCGGATGGTCCCGGGCCGGGGGCGGGCCTGGCTGTGGGCGGCCGCGCCGATCGGTGCCGGGGTGCTGCCGGTGCTGGTGCTGCTGCTCGGCAGCGGACTGCTGCCGCCGAAGGGCCTGTCGGTCATCCCGGTCGCCGGCATCCTGATCGGCGGCGCGCTCACCGCCACCTCGCTGTCCGGGCGGCGGGCCCTGGACGAGCTGCGCCAGCGGCACGGCGAGGTCGAGGCGGCGCTGGCGCTCGGCCTCGAGGAGCGGGACGCCCGGATGGAGATCTGCCGGACGGCCGCCGCCACCTCGCTCGTCCCGGCGCTCGACCAGACCCGGACGGTGGGCCTGGTCACGTTGCCGGGGGCGTTCGTGGGCATGCTGCTCGGCGGGGCCTCGCCGGTCCAGGCCGGCACGGTGCAGCTGTTCGTGCTGGTGGCGCTGCTGGCGGTGGAGTCGACGGCGGTCGTGGTGGTGCTGGAACTGGTCGGCCGGGGGCTGGTCCGGGCCGGCGGCCCGTCCGCCTCCGCGCCGGGCGGCCGGGAGCGGTGATCGGGTAGGCTTGGCCGAGTTGAAGGGGAGTAGCCCTCCACCGGACCGTCGACATACTGGCCCCTCGGGGCCCGGCGCCCGGGGCACCGCGGATCTTCGTCCGTCGTGCCGGCGAGACCTTCGGCCGCAGTGCTGTGAACGTGGGCGCGTCCGTGCGTCCCGCGTGTCTTCCAACCAGCGCTGTCGGGCCGGAGCGACCCCTGACGGAGCTGCCCGCGGTCCGGCAGCCCGACCCGAGGGACACCACCCCCGATGAGTCTGACCGTCGCCGCGATCACGTTCGGCATCGTCTTCCTGGCCGAACTGCCCGACAAGACCGCCCTGGCCAGCCTGATGCTCGGCGCCAAGTACCGGGCGAGCTACGTCTTCGCCGGCATCGCCGCCGCCTTCGCCCTCCAGGTGGGCATCGCCCTGGTCGCCGGGCAACTGCTCTCGCTGCTGCCGCAGCGCTGGGTCGAGGGCGTCACCGGTGTGCTGTTCCTGGCCGGTGCGGCGATGCTGCTGTTCCACGGCGGGGGCGACGAGGAGGACGGGCACGCCGCGAAGGAGCCCTCCGCGAACAGCTTCTGGAAGGTCGCCGGGGCCAGCTTCGTGGTCGTGGCGATCGCCGAGTTCGGCGACCTGACCCAGATCATGACCGCCAACCTGGCCGCCAAGTACGCCGACCCGCTGGCCGTGGGCCTGGGCGCCTGGCTGGCGCTGTGCGCGGTCGCGGGGATCGCGATCCTGGGCGGGCAGAAGCTGCTGAAGCACGTGCCGATGAAGATGATCATCCGGGTGGCGGCGGGCATCATGGTGCTGATGGCCGGGGTCAGCATCTTCCAGGCGATCACGGGCTGACGGCCCGCCCGGGGACGGTCCGGGGTCAGCAGCCGGTGCGCTTCTCCAGGGCGGCCCGGGTGTTGGCCCCGTAGACGCCCTTCTTGTCGCCACGGACGCCTTGAATGGTCTGGAAGTACGACACGTAGTACTCGGTGTCGCCGTCGTAGTAGCCGTTCACGGGGATGTCGGGCGCCATCCAGCACAGCACCACGGCCAGCTTCTGCTGCATGCCCTGCACGTCGGCGCCCTGCATGCCGTACTGCAGCACCCGGTTCGTGGGGGTCGGTGTCGGCGTCGGCGTCGCGGTCGGCGTGGGCGTCGCGGTGGCCGTCGGGGTGGCGGCCGGGGGTGCGGAGGGGGTCGGGGCGGGGCTCGACGGCGCCGGGGGCTGGCCGGACGGGGCGGTGGTCGGCGCCGGTGCCGGGGCCGGCGGCGGGACGGCGGCGGTGGTGCTCGGGGCGTTCGGGGGCGGGGTGCTCGCGGTCGACCGGGTCGGCGAGGGCTTGGCGCTCGTCCGGCTCGGTGTGGGGGTCGGGGTGTCGCTCGTGGGCGGTGGCGCGCTCGGGCTCGGCACGGCCGGCGCGGTCGGGGCCACCGGGGCAGGGGCGATCGTCGTACTGGGCGGGGGCGCGGCCCGGTCGTCCGGGTCGGCGGACCCGGTGACCGCGTAGGCCAGGCCGACGGTGAGCGCCAGCAGGCCGGCGCCGGCCGCGACCAGCAGCCCCTTGCGGCGGCCGGGCCCGCCGCCGTTCTCCTGCTCGGCGGCGCGCCGCGCGGCCCGGCCACCGGTGGGTGCCGCGGTGCCGGGGGCGACCGGGGCGACCGGGAAGACGCCGAGCTCGTCCTCGGCGGGGGCGTCGTGGGCCCCGGCCGGGGGCGGGGGCGGGGGGAAGAGCGGGGCGGTGGCGACCGGGGGCAGCACGGTGGTCGCGTAGGCGTCGGCGTCCGGCCCCAGCGGGGGAGCGACCGGCGGCGGGGCGACCGTGGGCAGCACGGTGGTGCTGAACGGGTCGGCTGTCGGCGCCCCCGGTGCCGGGGGAGCTTCGAGGTGGGCCGGGAAGGCCGGGTCGGCCACCTGGTCGACGGCCTGCGGCACGTACGGGCGCACCAGTGGCGGGCCCTCCAGGTGCGGCAGGACGGCGGTGTCGTCGAGGCCGTGGTCCGGCGGGAGGCAGCCGCACCCGGTGGATCGTGCGGAGCCGCACGTCGGGCAGCGCTGGTCCGGCATCGGCCGGCCCTCCTCGGTTCTCGGTCGTTCGCGGTGGTTCGCGGTCCCGGACGCGTGGTCGGTCGGACTCGTGTTCAGGCCATGGACGGGCCTGATTATGCAGGACGTCCCTGAGGGGGGACAGGGGCGTCCGGCCCGGTGTGGGGGCCTTGTGGCGGTTGGTGGGGATTGGGGGTCGGTGAACGGTGGGTGTGCGGATGTGAAGGTCCTGCTGGCATTCGCGCTTACGTTCGGCCCAATCAAACCGGGCGAAGCGGGGCATTTCTGACAGCATGGTGGCCTGGAGTGATCATCTGCCGACCTGTGAGGGATACGGAGACGCCATGACGGATCCGATCGCCGCGTCCGACCGGAGCCCGGACGGGGAGCCGGGGTCCGGGCAGGGGCCGGGGCCGATGTCGGGACAGGGGGCGGTCCCGGGGTCCGCGGGAGCGCCCGTCCGGCCTCCGGTCACCGGGGGCAGCCTGTGGGTGCCGATCGGGGCCCTGCTGCTGGCCATGCTGCTCGCGGCGCTCGACCAGACCATCGTCTCCACTGCGCTGCCCACCATCGTCAGCGACCTCGGCGGCCTGGAGCACCTGTCCTGGGTGGTCACCGCCTACATGCTCGCCTCGACCGCGGCCACCCCGCTGTGGGGCAAGCTCGGCGACATGTACGGCCGGAAGGTCTTCTTCCAGGCCTCCATCGTGATCTTCCTGCTGGGCTCGGTGCTGTGCGGCATCGCCCAGAACATGGGGGAGCTGATCGCCTTCCGCGCCGTCCAGGGCCTGGGCGGCGGCGGTCTGATCGTGCTCTCGCAGGCCATCGTCGGGGACCTCGTGCCGCCCCGGGACCGGGGGAAGTACCAGGGCGTCTTCGGCGCCGTCTTCGGTGTCACCAGCGTGCTCGGCCCGCTGCTCGGCGGCCTGTTCGTCGACAACCTCAGCTGGCGCTGGGTGTTCTACATCAACCTGCCGATCGGCGTGGTCGCCCTGGTGGTGATCGCCGCCGTGCTGCACGGGTCGGAGGTCCGGCGCCGGCACCGGATCGACTACCCCGGCACCGTGCTGATCGCCTCGGTGGCCACCTGCCTGGTGCTGATGACCTCGCTCGGCGGGACGACCTGGGGGTGGGGTTCCTGGCAGATCATCGGCCTGGGAGTGCTCGGCCTGGTCCTGCTGGTCGCGTTCGTCCAGGTGGAGCGGACCGCGGAGGAGCCGGTCCTTCCGCTGCGGCTGTTCCGCTCCCGGACCTTCAGCCTGGTGGCCGTCATCTCCTTCGTGGTCGGCTTCGCGATGTTCGGCGCGCTCACCTATCTGCCGACCTTCCTCCAGGTGGTCATGGGGGTCTCGCCGACGATGTCCGGCATCCACATGCTTCCGATGGTGATCGGCATGCTGGTCACCTCGATCGGCTCCGGTCAGATCGTGGCCAGGACCGGCCACTACCGGGTCTTCCCGATCGCCGGCACCGCCGTCACCGTCGTCGGCCTGTTCCTGCTGTCCCTGCTCGACGAGCACAGCAGCACCTTCGAGATGAGCTGCTACTTCCTGGTCTTCGGCCTCGGCCTCGGCCTGGTGATGCAGGTGCTGGTGCTGATCGTGCAGAACTCCGTCGGCTACCAGGACCTCGGTGTCGCCACCGCCGGTGCCACCTTCTTCCGCTCCATCGGCGCCTCCTTCGGGGTCTCCGTCTTCGGCACGATCTTCGCCTCCGGGCTCAACGACCGGCTCGGCGACGCCCTGGCCGGCGTCGCGCTGCCGCCCGGCTTCAGCGCCGGGGCGATCACCTCCGACCCGCGGGTCGTCGCCCAGCTGCCCACCGCCACCCAGGAAGCGGTCTACCACGCCTACGCCGAGTCGATCACCCGGGTCTTCCTCTACGCGGTGCCGGTGGCGGTGGTCGCCTTCGTGCTCTCGCTGTTCCTGCGGGAGCAGAAGCTGCGCACCACCGTGACCGCCCCCGACCTCTCCGAGTCCATCGGCCTCAACCCGGTCGAGCGCTCCTCGCTGGACGAGATCAGCCGGGCGCTGTCCGTCCTCGGCACCCGGGAGGCGGGGCGCGACCTGTTCCGGCGGATCACCGCCGGCGCCGGCCTGGACCTGAAACCGGCGTCCAGCTGGCTGCTGCTCAAGATGCACCAGCACGGCTCGGTGGAGCCCGCCGAGCTGGCGGAGCACCGGATCGTGCCCTTCTCGGTGGTCGAGGAGGCGGTGCGCGAGGTCGAGGGCCGGGGCCTGGCCGCCCGCACCGGCGGCCTGCCGCTGCGGCTCACCGAGCCGGGCGAGGCGGCGGCGGTCCGGCTGGTCGCGGCCCGGCGGGCGCAGCTCGCCGAACTCCTCGGCGACTGGGACGAGAAGCAGTTCGACGACCTGGCCGAACTGCTCACCCGGCTGGCCTCCACGCTGTGCGCGGACCGGCGGGACCGGCCCGACCGGGTCGAGGACGAGCACCCGTACCACGGTGAGGGGCGCTCGTTCTGACGCTCCGTCCCTACGGCGCTCCGAACCACCTCGGGGTGTCCAGCCGGAACGGGTCCCCGGGCGCGAGCGTTCGCAGGGCGTCCTCCAGCTCCCGCAGCTGTTCCTCGCCGCCCAGCTGTGCGGCCCACTCCGTGCGCAGCTCCTCGAAGATCCGGGCCGACCGGACCAGGAAGTCCACCCCGCGCGCCGTCAGCCGGACCACCTTGCGGCGGGCGTCCGCCGGGTCGCTGCCGCGCTCGACGTAGCCGAGCCGTTCCAGCTGCTCGACGGTCTTCCCGGCCGCCTGCTTGGACACTCCGAGGCGCTTCCCGAGCTCGACGGCGGTGGTGCCGTGCGGCCCGATCGCCTGGAACACGAACCCGTGCGTCGGACGGAGGTCGGGGTGTCCCTCGCGGGCGATCCGCTCGTGCAGTTCGTCGATGATCAGCCGGAACGCGAACAGCAGCCGCAGTGGCAGTTCGTAGCCCGGCGAGGCCTCTTGCCCGGAATCCATTGACACGATCGACAACCTCATTGACTATATAGACAACCTGATTGTCCATCCTAAGGGAGACAGCCCCTCTTGTCCGTCATCCGCAGCACCGACGCCCGCCGTACCGAGACCCCCAACGCCGTCATGACCACCTACGCCTCGCCCACCCAGGGCGGCACCGGCCTCGCGCTGTGGCGGGTCGAGATGCAGGCGGCCCGCTCCGGACCGCGCCACACCATGGACACCGAGCAGGTGTGGACCTTCCTCGCCGGTACCGCCGTCGTCGACCTCGACGGCGAGGAGCTCGCCCTCGCCGCCGGCGACACCCTCGTCCTGCCCGCCGACCTCCCCCGGCAGCTGCGCTCCGACGACGGCTTCACCGCCGTCGTCGCCTCCCCGGCGCCGTCCATGGCCGTCAGCCCGGAGACCGGGGACCGGGTCGCCCCGCCGTGGATCGTGTGAGGTGTAGCAGACTGCCTCCCGGAACAACCCTGAGGAGGTACGGCGTGTCCGTCGTCAAGATCAATGTGCTGACCGTTCCGGCTGAGCAGCGCGAGGTGCTGGAGCAGCGCTTCGGCGCGCGGGCCGGTGCGGTGGAGAACTCGGACGGCTTCGAGTACTTCGAGCTGCTCCGCCCGGTCGAGGGCACCGACCAGTACCTGGTCTACACCCGCTGGCGGGACGAGGAGTCCTTCCAGGCCTGGCTCGCCGGCCCGATGCAGGCCGCCCACCGCCCGGCGGCCAAGGACGGCGACGCGCCGCAGCGGCCCGCCGCCAGCGGCTCCACGCTGTGGTCCTTCGACGTGGTGCAGTCGGCCGGCCCGAAGGGCTGAGACCGGCAGTTCGCGGAACGGCGCGCCCCCAACGCAACGGCGTCCGGGGCGCGCCGTCGTGCGTTCGAGGGTGGATCGTGTCATTGGACGGTTCATCACATGGGGGCGCTGTTCGGCGTTGGAGTACGCCGGGGTGAGTGCGCGTGCGCCGCCCGATCGGGTGATGGGGATGAGGTTTCCGGGGCTGTTCGCTGGACTAGCGTGATCATTGCGTTCAGCAAAGGAAAGCCCCGGCGGTGCGCCAACACCCCGGGGAACGGCACCAGGAGACGGACCTCCAAGATGCAGATCAATCGTATCCCCAAGCACGCGCCCGGGTACACGATCCTCGACAACGGGCATGTCGTGCGGAAGCACTCGCTCAGTTGGGCGGCGCGCGGGTTGCTCGGGTACCTCCTCAGTCTGCCGAACGGCGCTCGGGAGGATGTTCGGACGCTGGCCGCGAAGAGCGTCGAGGGGCGGGCGACGGTGGCCCGGGCGTTGCGGGAGCTGGAGGCGGCCGGGCACTACGTGCGGCGGACCGTGCGCGACCCCTTGACGGGGCGGGTCACGACGGCTGTCTCCGTGCATGAAGTGCCCTTGGCGGACAAGGCGGTTCACACGTTGCCACCGGTTCCCGTGGCACCGGCCGCCGGGCCGTCCGGCGCCGGGAAGGCGGGAAGCCCCTCCTTGAGGGCAAGGACGGTGAGGCGGAAGGAACCCTCCGTCCTTCCGGTGGCGACAGCGCCCCGGATGACGGAAGGGATGGGGCTGCTGATCGAACTCGGTTCCCGGGAGCCGGCGTTGGCACTGGCCGGCAAACCGCTGGCGGACCAGGCCGCGCGGGTGGAGGGCCTGTTGGCGGGCGGATGGTCGGCGGACGCGCTGATGGGCATCCTGGCCGCGCCGCTGCCGGGGAAGGTGACCCACAGCGTTGCGGCGATCCTCGGCGGGCGGCTGACGAAGGTGCCGCCCGTGCCGATGGGCCGTGGCGCGGTGGTGGAGCCGCTGGCGGTGCCGCGCCCCAGGCGCCATGAGTGCGCGGGACGGGACGGCCTGTGCGGCCGTCCCGTCGGCGGAGCGGCGGAGCTGTGCACCGGCTGCCGCCAGCCCCGGGTGGTGGGGGAGCGGACGATGCCGCGGACCTCGACGGGCGGGAAGGCTCCGGTTCTCGGTGAGTTCACGGAGTGACCTGCCACGCGGCTTCGGCGTTCGTGAGGTCATCTCTGGTTCTTCGAAGGAAAGAGGTTCGGTGGGCGTCAAGCTGGGCGTGGCGGTCCTGACCATGGGTACGCGGCCGAAGGAACTGGCTGAGCTGCTGGTGTCGGTGGAGGTGCAGACGGTCAAGGCTGCGAAGGTCGTGGTGGTCGGCAACGGGTGCGTGCTGCCGGAACTGCCCGCCGGGGTGGAGGGTGTGGAGCTCGCGTACAACCTCGGGGTGACCGGCGGTCGCAACGTCGCGCTCGACCACCTGCGCGACGTGGACGTGGTGATCGACCTGGACGACGACGGCCTGCTGGTCGACGACGACGTCCTCGCCCGGATCACCGCCCTGTACGAGGACGACCACCAGCTGGGCATCGTCAGCTTCCGCATCGCTGACGAGACCGGCCTCACCCAACGTCGCCACGTTCCCCGGCTGCGGGCCGGCGATCCGATGCGCGGTGGTGAGGTGACCAGCTTCCTCGGTGGCGGCCACGCCCTGTCCTCGAAGATGCTGGAGCAGGTCGGCGACTGGCCGGACTCCTTCTTCTTCGCGCACGAGGAGACCGACATGGCCTGGCGGGCGCTCGATGCCGGCTGGCGGGTGCTCTACGTCCCCGAGCTTCTGCTTCAGCACCCGCGCACCAGCCCGACCCGGCACTCCTTCTTCTACCGGGTCAACGCCCGCAACCGCGTGTACCTGGCTCGCCGCCACCTCCCGGCCCTGTTGGTGCCGGTCTACCTCGGCGTGTGGACGGTGCTCACCGTCGCCCGGAGCCGGGACGTGGCAGGGCTGAAGGCGTGGTTCGCGGGCTTCGCCGAGGGCTGGCGCACACCGTGCGGTCGGCGCAGGCCGATGCGCTGGCACACGGTGTGGAGCATGACCAAGCTGGGGCGTCCGCCGATCATCTAGGCCGCTGCGGCCTGGCGAAGCCAGTCGTCGACGGCACGCCGGTTCTGGACGTGAAGCCGTGGTTCGGTGAGATGGGACCTCGTGGGGAGCAGCGCCAGGCCGAATGGACGACTGTCATGCTCCGCGACTACTTCGCGCCCGGGGCCGGTGACTGACGGCTGACCGGGGCGGGCCGTTCTCAGTCGGTCGGAGGCCGGAAGGTGACCGGGGCGGCGAAGGCGGCGCGGCGGGTGGCGCGGCGCAGGGCGCGCAGGACCGGGGTGCCGAGGGTGAGACAGAGGACCACGGTGAGGGCGGCGCGGGGGAGGTCCCAGCCGAGGGAGGTGGTGAGGCAGTAGACGGCGAAGCGGACCAGGTTCTCGGAGACCGGGTCGCCGGGGACGAAGGAGATCGAGCTCGCCAGGCCGGCGATGTAGGGCCAGCCCTGGAGGTTCATCACCACGCCGTAGAGCAGCGAGGCCACGGCCCCGTAGCCGGCGAGCAGGGCGAGTTCGCGGCGGCCGCGCAGCCGGGCCGGGCCGGGGAGCAGGCCCGCGCCGAGGCAGACCCAGCCCATGGCGAGCATCTGGAACGGCAGCCAGGGGCCGACGCCGCCGGTGAGCAGGGCCGACGCGAACATCGACAGCGCGCCGAGGACGAAACCGAAGCCCGGTCCGAGGACCCGGCCGGACAGCACCATCAGGAAGAACATCGGCTCCAGTCCGGCCGTGCCCGCGCCGAGCGGGCGCAGGGCGGCGCCGGCGGCGGCGAGGACGCCGAGGAGTGCGACGGACTTGGCGTCCAGCCCGGGGGCTCCGCCGCCCGCCGTCCGGCCCTCGGAGATCTGGGCGACGACGACGGCCAGGAGCAGCGGGAGCAGCAGGGCGAACAGCCAGGGGGCGTCGGCGGAGTGGCCGACCAGGGCGGAGTCGGTGGAGGCGAGCAGCGGCCAGCCGAAGCCGGCCACGCCGACCAGGGAGGTCAGGGCCAGGGCGAGGACGGAACGGCGGCCGAGCGCTACCGGGCGGGCGAGGACGGAGGGCGGGGTCATGCGTCGGGTCCGATCCGGTCGAGGGCCCCGGCGACCTGGTGGACGGTGAGCCAGGGCCCCGGGGCGAGGATCTTGGCGACCTGCGGGGCGAACGCCGGCGAGCCGAGCACCACCTCCGGCGTCGGGCCGTCCGCGACGATCTCGCCGTCGGCCAGGACGGCCGTGCGGTCGGAGAGTTCGGCGGCCAGTTCGACGTCGTGGGTGGCGAGCAGGACGCCGTGGCCCTCGGCGGCGAGGCCGCGCAGGATCTCGACCAGCCGGGCCTTGGCCGCGTAGTCGAGGCCCCGGGTGGGCTCGTCGAGCAGGATCAGCGGCGGCCGGGCGGTCAGCACCACCGCCAGGGCGAGGGTGAGCCGCTGGCCCTCGGAGAGGTCGCGCGGGTGGACGGCGTCGGGCAGGCCGGGCAGCAGCCGTTCCACCAGGGCCCGGCAGGTGCCGGGTTCGGTGCCCGCGTCGTGGTCGGCGGAGGCGCACTCGGCGGTGACGCTCTCGCCGTACAGCAGGTCGCGCGGGTCCTGCGGGACGAGGCCGACCTGGCGGACGAGTTCGGCGGGCCGGGTGCGGTGCGGGGTGCGGCCGCCGACGTCGACCGAGCCGGAGGCCGGGGCGTGCAGGCCGACCAGGGCGCCGAGCAGGGTGGACTTGCCGGCGCCGTTGCGGCCCATCAGGGCCGTGATCGTTCCGGCGTGCAGGGTGAGGTCGACGCCGCGCAGGGCCGGGACCGGGCCGCGCCGGACCACCAGGCGGGAGGCGGTGGCGAGCGGGGTGCCGGTGGCGGAGGCGGCCGGGGCGGCGGGCGGCCGGTGGCCGTCCAGCCGGGCGCGCAGCCCGGCCGCCCGGCGGCGGGCGTCGCGGACGGTGAGCGGCAGCGGGTGCCAGCCGGCCAGCCGGCCGAGCCCGACCACCGGCGGGTGGACCGGTGAGTGCGCCATGATCTCGGCGGGCTCGCCCAGCACCGGCGGCGCGCCGGGGGTCAGCAGCAGGACCCGGTCGGCGTACTGGACCACGCGCTCCAGCCGGTGCTCGGCCATCAGCACGGTGGTGCCGAGGTCGTGCACCAGCCGCTGGAGCACCGCCAGCACCTCCTCGGCGGCGCCCGGGTCGAGCGCGGAGGTCGGCTCGTCCAGGACCAGGACCTTCGGGTGGACGGTGAGCACCGAGCCGATGGCGACCCGCTGCTGCTGGCCGCCGGACAGCGAGCCGAGCGCCCGCTGCCGCAGCTCGGCCAGGCCGAGGAGGTCGAGGGTCTCCTCGACCCGGCGCCGCATCACGTCCGGGGGCAGGCCCAGGGACTCCATGCCGTAGGCGAGTTCGTCCTCGACCGTGTCGGTGACGAAGTGCGCCCGCGGGTCCTGGCCCACCGTGCCGACCAGGTCGGCGAGGTCGCGCGGGCGGTGCTCCCGGGTGTCGCGCCCGTCGACGGTCACCCGGCCGTGCAGCACGCCGCCGGTGAAGTGCGGGACGAGGCCGCTCACGGTGCCCAGCAGGGTCGACTTGCCGGAGCCCGACGGGCCGACGAGCAGGCAGAGTTCGCCCTCGGGCACGGTCAGGTCGACGCCGTCGATCGTGGGCGCCTCGGCGTCGGCGTACTGGACGCCGACCTGGTCGAAGGTGATCACGGAGTCCTCCCGGGCTCGGTGGTGGCGGCCTTGGGGGTGGTGGTCGGGTTCCTGGACGCGGCGGCGCTGCCGCCGGTGTCCGGCGGTACCGGGGTGACGAAGGCGGGGAGCAGCCCGAACAGGACGGCGGCCGCGGCGGCGACGGGCAGCACCGGCGCGGTCGGCGGCACGACGGTGGGGGCGAAGGCGAGCGGGTCCAGCGTGGCCAGCCAGGCCGTCGCCGCCGCCACCGCGACCCCGGACCCGGCGGTGAGCCACTCCGGCAGCGCCCAGGGGTCGGGCCGGTACCGGGTCCGGACCGAACGCCGCCCACCCAGCAGCAGCCCGGCGAAGGCGGCGGCCAGGCCGATCACCAGCACCGGCGCCGCCCAGCCGGCCCCGCCCGCCGTCAGCAGCCCGTACGCGGCCAGGCAGATGCCGAGCAGCCCGGCCAGGGTCAGCCCGGCGGTGAGCACGGCGATCCGGCGCGGCACGGCGGCGGTGCGGCCGAAGCCGCGGGTGTCCATCGCCGCCGCCAGCGCCACCGAGCGCTCCAACGCGCCCTCCAGGACGGGCAGTCCGACGCTGAGCACGGCGGCCACGCCCCGGTCGGAGCGGCCGCGCAGCCGGCGGGCGGCGCGCAGCCGCTGCACGTCGGCGACCAGATTGGGCGCGAAGGTCATCGCGACCACGACGGCCACGCCCGCCTCGTAGAGCGCGCCGGGGAGCGTGCGCAGCAGCCGGGCCGGGCTGGCGAGGGCGTTGGCGGCGCCCACGCACACCAGCAGGGTGGCCAGCCGCAGCCCGTCGTACAGCGCGGCGAGCAGCCCCTCGGCGGTCACCCGGCCGCCGATCCGGACGCCCTGCGCCCATGCGGGCAGCGGGACTTCGGGGAGGGTGAAGAGGACGTGGGTACCGGGGACCGGCGAGCCGAGGAGGACGGCGAACAGCAGCCGGATGCCGAGCACCAGGAGGCCGAGCCGCAGGAACGCGCCGTAGGAGCGCGACCAGGGCGCGTCGCCGCGTCGGGCGGCGACGACGTACCCGGCGACGGCGGCCAGCAGCAGCAGGACCAGTGGATTGGTGGTGCGGGTGGCGGCCGCGCCCAGCCCGAGTGCCCACAACCACCAGGCTCCTGGGTGCAGTTGGCGAGGTCCGGCGGCCGGTCGGCGGCGGGCGGCGCGGGGTGTGGGCACGGTGGGGTCCAGGGGGTCGGTCCGGAGCGGGGCGGCGGGCGGGCGGGGCCGGGTGGTGGCCGGCGTCATCTGCGGCGGCGCGACTGCCAACGGGCGCCCGCGGCCACGGCGAGGACGAGGGCCAGGCCGGCGCCGATCCCGAGGACGGGTCCGGCGCCACCGGGGGAGGCCCCGGCCGCCGTCGACCCGGTGGCGTCGGCCGGGCCGGTGGCCGTGCCGCTCCCGCCCGCCCCGGTCGGCCGCGCCGCCCCGCCGAGCTGCTCGCCGCAGCCCGTGCGCGGATAGCCCGCGATGGCGCAGAGCAACCCGCTGCCGTCGTACCGCAGCGGAGGGGCGACGGTGGCCAGCACCTCCGCCGAGCTGGCCCGGGTCGGCACGAGGGCGCACGCGGTCCGGGGCTCCGGCGGGGTCTCGTGGGCGGGCGCGTCGGCGGGGCCGCCGAAGTCCAGCACCACGGCGACCCGCTTGCGCCCGGCCTCGGCCGGTGTACCGGCGCAGAGGGCGGCGAAGTCCCCGCTCTGCCCGGGCCGGGTGGCCTGCCGGCCGCCGTCGGGGCTGACGGCGAACCGCCAGCCCTCGACCTCGCCGTCCGCCGGGACGTGCACGGCGGGGCCCTGCTGCTGGTACGTCCAGCCGCCGTCGGACCACCGCCAGAACGACCAGTAGCGGTAGCCGGCGGCCTGTGCCTGAGCGGCCCCGAGCAGGAGCACGATCAGCAGGCCGACGACCGTC
The DNA here is from genome assembly GCF_044748625.1 of Kitasatospora sp. NPDC089913. Lineage (NCBI taxonomy): Bacteria > Bacillati > Actinomycetota > Actinomycetes > Kitasatosporales > Streptomycetaceae > Kitasatospora > Kitasatospora sp. NPDC089913. The sequence goes on from NZ_JBIVGI010000001.1 coordinate 305,985, forward strand.
CCGGCCAGGAAGCGCAGGGCCGCCCGCACCACCCGCCGCCGGACCGCCGCCGCCTCGTTCTCGGCGACGGCGACGGCGACGGCGACGGCGACGGCGGCGGCTACGGGGGCTACGGCGGCAGGCGCTACGGCGGCGGTGGCAGCGGTTGCCTGGCCGGCAGGGGTGGCAACGGCCGGGACCGGGGCCGTGGTCGGACGCGGTTCCCGGTCCCGGCCGGGCGGGGTCACAGCTTCGCGCCGCGCTTGCGCTGCAGGCTGAGCACCAGCCCGCCGCCGATGCCGATCAGCAGGCCGACACCGAGCAGCCAGAACTTGCCGATGCCGCCGTCCTTGTCCTTCTCGGCCGAGGCGGAGGCCGAGGCAGAGGCGGAGCCACCGGGCGACGCCGCACCGACGGCCTTGGGCGCCGGGCCGAGCGCGGTCAGCTGCGCCACCAGGTCGGCCCCGCCGAAGGCGGCCGGGTCGCGCTGCGCGGCCTGCGCCACCAGCACCAGGGTGGCGGTGGCGGCGGCGTCGGTGCCGCCCTTGGTCCAGTTGCCGCCCTCCTTGGCCAGCCAGTCGACGGCGCCCGCGGCCTGCTGCGGGTGCCCGCCCTGGACCAGGCCGAGCGCGGCCCAGGCGGTGGCGGTGTAGTCGGGGGAGGGGGCGGCGCCGGGCAGGGTCAGCATCAGGTGCTGGCCGCCCGCGGCGAGCTGCGCGGTGAGGTAGGCGCCCGCCGCCTCGCCGGAGTCGGCCCGGGGGACGGCGGTGGCGGTGGCACCGGCGTCGGCGCAGGCCAGGGCCTTGGGGGCGGCGTCGGTCCGGTTGCCGTTGGCGACCGGAAGCTTCCCGCCGGCCGCGGCGAGCGAGGCCTGGCCGCTGGCGAGGGCGTTGGGCTCGGCGGCGGGGGAACCGGCCGGGGCGGTCTGGTAGACGAAGGCTCCGCGCTGGTCGGCGGGGGCGGCGCAGCCGAGCTGGAAGACGGCGAGCCCGTCGAAGGCGTTGCGGCCGGCCTTGGCGACCGTCGCCGGGTCGGTCTTCGCGGCGATCAGGGCGTTGACGGCGAGGCCGGTGGAGTTGGCGTCACCCGGGTTGCCGGGGTTGTAGGCCCAGCTGCCGTCCGCGTTCTGGTTGGCCCTGAGCCACTGGACGCCCTTGTCCACGGTGTCCTGGTGCCCGCCGAGGGCGGTCAGCGCCTGGATCGCGAGCGCGGTCGCGTTGCTGTCCTCGAACACCGGGTCGCAGGCGGTCGCGGCGTCGGCGCGGTACGAGGGCCAGCCGCCGTCCGCGCACTGCTGTCCGGTCAGCCAGGAGACGGCGGAGTCGGCGGGGGTCACCTTGGCGGTGGTCAGCGCGGTCAGGGCGAGGGACTGCCGCCACACCCCGTCGTAGGTGGGGTCGCCCTTGCCGTACAGGCCGTCGGGGAGCGGGGCGGTGCCGAGGCTCGCGGTGGGGCTCGGGACGTCGGCGAACGCCGGGGTGGCGGCGGCGGTTCCGGCGAGCAGCGCGGCGGCCAGGGCGGCGGCGCCCGCGCGGGCGGCGGTCAGCATGATCGGAGTTGTGCCTTTCGATGAGCGGTGCCGGCCGGGGCCGGCCGTTCCGTAGACCTCGACGGTGCCGGCGGTGGTCCGCCCGGCATGGGGCCGCTCGCCTCTCCCCGGGTGCTCCGGCTCGCCGGCGGACGGGCGCCGGGCTCACGGTTGCGGGGTCAGCGCCGGATTCGCACCGGCTTTCCCCGGATCAGGAGAAGCGGGATGGAATTGTCCCGTCGACTCTAGCCGCCGGGCCAGGTGCCCGGACGCGGCCGGGGTGAGAACAGGTTCCAGTTCGACGGGCGCTCCGTCGCGCCGCGGCCGGTGCGGCCTCAGGGCAGCTCCAGCAGCCGGGCGGCGGTGTGCAGGTCGGCCCTGACCTCGGCGATCGAGGCGCGGCCGGAGAGCCAGGCGACCAGCGCCGCGTGCCAGGTGTGCTCGATCACCCGGACGGCGGCACGCTGGCTCCCGGTCGGCGGCCCGGACTGCCCGATGGCGTCCAGGATGAGCTGCCCGGTGGCGGCGGAGACCTGGTCCACCTCGGCGCCCACCGAGCGGTCGGCGAAGGAGAGCGCGCGGACCATCGCCTCCGCCAGCAGCGGCTCGCGCTGCAGCGCGTGGAACGCCCGGGTGAGCGTCTCGGCGACCCGCCGCGCCGGTTCGCGCTCCGTCGGCGGGTGCCGGCGGACCTGCTCCTGGAGGCCGCGCAGCTGCTCCAGCATCACCGCGACCAGCAGATGGACCTTCGACGGGAAGTACCGGTAGAGGGTGCCCAGGGCCACCTGGGCGCCCTCCGCGACCTCCCGCATCTGGACCGCGTCGTAGCCGCCGCGGGCCGCCAGCGCGGTCGCGGTCCGCAGGATCCGCCGCCGGCGTTCGGCCTGCCGGGCGGTCAGCGGCGGTGCCGCCGGGGCGGCCGGGAGCGGCGCCGGAGCGGCACCCGGCGAGGGGGCGGCGGAGGGTGCGGACGCCGGCGGTGCGGGCGGTGCGGGCGGCGGTGAGGACGGTGACGGCAAGGACGCTCCCGGGCGCGAGAGTGGTGGGGCTGCTCCGGACGGGCACGGTCGGCCGGGCGTGGCGCCCGGGCGTGGCGCGAATCACCAGCCCTGGATCCTGAGCGGAAGCTACGGGCCGGTATCTTCGAGGTCTCTCATTGTTCACAGGGTCACCGGTGAACTCCACACCACACTGAAACCTGATCTACTTTACCGACCGGCAGCACAGACAGCAGCAGAGATGAGGGCCGACGATGACCGCGCAGCCGCTGCGGATTGCCCTGCTCTCGTACCGCGGCGACCCGTTCTGCGGCGGTCAGGGCGTCTACGTACGGCACCTCTCCCGTGAGCTGGCCCGGCTCGGCCACCACGTGGACGTGATCGGCGCCCAGCCGTACCCCGTCCTGGACGAGGTCGAGGGGCCGGGTTCGGTCCGGCTGGTCGAGCTGCCCAGTCTGGACCTCTACCGCGCCGACGACCCCTTCCGCACCCCGGCGCGCGAGGAGTACCGGGGGGCCGTGGACGTCCTGGAGTACGCCACCATGCGCACCGGCGGCTTCCCCGAGCCGCTGACCTTCTCGCTGCGCGCCCGTCAGTACCTGGCCCGGCACCGCGGCCGCTACGACGTCGTGCACGACAACCAGACGCTCGGCTACGGCCTGCTCGGCCTGGCCCGGCACGGCTTCCCGCTGGTCACCACGATCCACCACCCGATCACGGTGGACCGCCGGGTGGAGCTGGACGCGGCCCCCGGTCGGCTGAAGCGCCTGTCGCTGCGCCGCTGGTACGCCTTCACCCGGATGCAGCGCCGGGTCGCCGCCCGGCTCGAGCACATCATCACCGTCTCCGGCAGCTCCAAGCGGGAGATCGCCGAGCACCTCGGCGCCGCCCCGGACGCCGTCTCGGTGGTGCCGATCGGCGCCGACACCCGGCTGTGGTCCCCGTCGGACGAGGTCGCCCGGGTGCCCGGACGGATCGTCACCACCTCCAGCGCCGACGTGCCGCTCAAGGGCCTGGTGCACCTGGTCGAGGCGCTGGCGAAGGTCCGCACCGAACGGGACGCGCACCTGGTCGTGGTCGGCAAGCCGCAGAAGGAGGACGGTCCGATCGCCCGCGCCGTGCGCGCCTTCGGGCTGGAGCCGCACATCGAGTTCCGGCACGGCCTGACCGACCGGGAACTGGTCGACCTCTACCGCTCGGCCGAGGTGGCCTGCGTGCCGTCGCTGTACGAGGGCTTCTCGCTGCCGGCCGCCGAGGCGATGGCCACCGCGACCCCGCTCGTCGCCACCACCGGCGGCGCGATCCCCGAGGTGGCCGGTCCGGACGGCGAGAGCTGCCTGGCGGTGCCCCCGGGCGACGCGGACGCGCTCGCGACGGCGCTCGGCCGGCTGCTCGACGACCCGGAGCTGCGCGCCGCGCTCGGCGCGGCGGGCCGGGAGCGGGTGCTCGCCCGGTTCACCTGGGAGCGCGCCGCCGAGCTGACGGTCGAGGGCTACCGGGCCGCGATCGCCACCGGCACCGGCCGCCGGGCCCGCTCCGGCCCGGGCTGGCGCTACGTGGCCTGACGGCGTCCGCCGAACGGCCGGGCGGGCGCGGCGGGTGACCGGCGCCCGCACCCGCGGCCGCGCCGGACGGTGCCCCCGGCCGCCGTCCGTCCCCGCGATTTCTCTGACTCGGCGTCAGGAACCCTTTGGTACCGAAGGAATGGGAGTCCGCAGTGCTGACCGTTGATTTCTCGCGCTTCCCGCTCGCCCCCGGCGACCGGGTGCTCGACCTGGGCTGCGGCGGGGGACGGCACGCGTTCGAGTGCTACCGGCGCGGGGCCGACGTGGTCGCCCTCGACCAGAACGCCGAGGAGATCGCCGAGGTCAGGAAGTGGTTCGCCGCCATGGAGCAGGCCGGCGAGGCACCGGAGGGCGCGTCCGCGGTCGCCATGGAGGGCAACGCGCTCGCGCTGCCGTTCGAGGACGAGCACTTCGACCGGATCATCATCTCCGAGGTGATGGAGCACATCCCGGACGACAAGGGCGTGCTCAACGAGATGTTCCGGGTGCTCAAGCCCGGCGGACTGCTCGCCGTCACCGTGCCGCGCTGGCTGCCCGAGAAGATCTGCTGGGCGCTCTCCGACGAGTACCACGAGGTCGAGGGCGGCCACATCCGGATCTACCGGGGCGACGAACTGCTCGACAAGCTCAAGGACGCCGGCCTGGAGCCCTACGGCACCCACCACGCCCACGCGCTGCACTCCCCGTACTGGTGGATCAAGTGCGCCGTCGGCGTCGACAACGACAAGTCGCTGCCGGTGAAGGCGTACCACCAGCTGCTGGTCTGGGACATCGTCGGCACCCCGGTGATCAGCACCCTCACCAAGGCCGCCGAGCGGGCGCTCAACCCGGTCATCGGCAAGAGCTTCGTCGCCTACGCCACCAAGCCCCACCGGGCCGGTCGCGGGGCCGAGGGCGCGGGCGGGGCGGAGTGACCGCCGCCGTTCCCGAGGTCCTGCTGCTGGACGGCGTGCTCGACGCCGAGCAGGCCGCCGGCACCGTCCGCAGCATCCTCGCCGAGCAGCAGCCCGACGGTGCCATACCGTGGTTCCGCGGCCACCACCTCGACCCGTGGGACCACACCGAGGCGGCGATGGCGCTGGACACGGCCGGCGAGCACGCCGCCGCCGAGGCCGCCTACCGCTGGCTGGCGAAGCACCAGAACCCGGACGGCTCCTGGTACGCCGGCTACGCCTACGGGAAGCCGGGGCTCGCCGACGGCGAGGTCTGCGACCCGGCCAAGGAGACCAACTTCTGCGCCTACCTGGCGGTCGGCGTCTGGCACCACCACCTCTCCACCGGTGACGACACCTTCCTGGAGTGGATCTGGCCGACCGTCCGGCGCGCGCTGGACTTCATCGTCGCCCAGCGGCTGCCCGGCGGCCCGATCGCCTGGCGGGTCGACGAGGACGGCCGGGCCACCGACGAGGCGCTGCTCACCGGCTCCTCCAGCATCCTGCACGCGCTGCGCTGCGGGCTGGCCGTCGCGGACTACCTGGACGAGCCGCAGCCCGACTGGGAGCTCGCGGCCGGCCGGCTGCGGCACGCCGTCACCCACCACCCCGAGCGGTTCCTCGACAAGGACCGCTACTCGATGGACTGGTACTACCCGGTGCTCGGCACCGCGCTGCGCGGCCCGGCGGCGCAGGCCCGGATCGCCCGGGACTGGGACCGCTTCGTCGTCCCCGGCCTGGGCGTGCGCTGCGTCAGCGACCGCCCCTGGGTGACCGGCGGCGAGAGCGCCGAGCTGGCGATGGCGCTCTGGGCGATCGGCGAGTCCGACCGCGCGGTGGACATCCTGCGCTGGATCCAGAAGCACCTGCGGCACCCCGACGGCTCCTACTGGACGGGGTACGTGTTCGAGGACGACGCGATCTGGCCGGAGGAGCGCACCACCTGGACGGCGGGGGCGCTGCTGCTGGCGGTCGCGGCGCTCGGGGGCGACCCGGCGACGGTGGCGGTGTTCGGCGGCGAGGAACTGCCGGCCGGTCTGGTGGTCCAGGACTGCTGCTGAGCGGGCGCCGGGCTGTCGCACCCGAGGTGCCCGCGGTCCGGCGGTGCCCGCGGTTCGGCGGAGGGGCGGTACGGCGAAGGGGCGGTACCGGAGAAATCCGGTCCCGCCCCTTCGCCGTACGGGGTGCCGCGCGGGTCAGCCGCGCTGGATGCCCGAGGTGTCGGCCAGCACGCCCTGGGTGCCGTCCTGGAGCTGGGCGACCAGCGCGGCGCCGCGCTGCTCGACCGCCAGGTACCAGGTGCCGGGGACCAGTTCGCCGACCGGGCCGCCGGCCGGGTTGTCCTTCGGGGCCAGCTGGCGCGGCGCCGGGACGGCGAACCAGAACGGCGCGAAGTCCGCCGCCGGGGCGGGCTGCGGCTGGGCGGCCTGCTGGGCGGAGGCCTGACGGGCGGCCTCGGCCTCGGCGGCGTGCGCGGCCGGGGCCTGCTGGGCGGCGAGGTCGTGCGGCTGGCCCGCGACCGGCTGGCCGGCCTGCGGGGACGGGTAGCCGTAGCCGCCGGGCTGGCCGCCGAAGGCCGGGGACTGCGCCTGGCTCGGGTCGACGCCCGGGCCCGGGTAGCCGTACTGGCCGGGCTGACCGGGCTGGCCCTGGGCGGGGTAGCCGCCGGCCGGGAACGCGGCCGGCGTGGCCGGCCTGTCGGTGACCAGCGGGGTCTTGAGCACCGGGATCAGCTGGCCGCCGGCGGAGGCGCCGGTCAGCACGATCAGCGCGATGACGGCCAGCCAGGCACCGATGCCGTGGCCGATGCCCTCCAGGCCGCCGCCGAGCGCCCACAGCGAGGTCCAGAGCGCGGCCACCGAGAAGGCGATGCCCCACTGGTCCAGGCGCAGGCCGAGGATCTGACGGGTCGCGGCCGCCTGGCCCTGGAAGCGCTGCACCAGGATCAGGGCGGCGGCCAGGATGCCGAGCAGGAAGACCGAGGGCAGCACGGGGAACAGGACACTGTCCCAGGCGTTCGTCGAGGTGTCGCCGCAGTACTTGCCCTTGCACTCGACGGTCCAGTACGGCAGGAAGGAGGCGATGAAGAGCAGGACGGCCGCACCTGCGACGGCGGCGTCTCCCTTGGTGAGAGCGCGCAGATTCACTAACGTTCCCCTCGTTGGTGTGTCGTGGTCGGCGGTTTTCGGTTCGGCGCTCGGCCGATGTGGTTCCGGCGCCCGTCCGGTCGGCTGACCGGCGGGAAAACCCCGAACGGACCAGAAGCCTAGGGCCAACGGCCTCGCGGATGCACAGCGGGCTCGGGAACGGGGCGAAGTCGTTGCAAATCGCGCGCTTCCGGCCCCGGCCCGTCCACCGGCCCGTCCATCGTTCCAGTGCCCGGTCCGCCGCCCCGTCAACCGGGCCGGTGGGCGGGCGCCCGGGCCGCCGGACGGGGGCTCCCGCCGGGGTCCTACCGGGTGGTCAGGAACGAGGTCAGCGCGTCGGCGATCCCCTGGGCGGCCTGCTGGCGCCACTGAGGGTCCGTCATCCGGCGGGCGTCGGCCGGGTTGCGCATGTTACCGCACTCGATGAACACCTTGGGGACGGTCGAGAGATTCAGTCCGCCGAGGTCCGAACGGGTGTCCAGGCCCTTGCTCGCGACGTAGTCGGCGTAGGGCTCGCCGGTGGCCGCGTGGAAGCTGTCGCGCAGCAACAGGCCCAGCCGGTGCGAGGGGTCGACGATCGCCGCGGTGTCGGCCTTCCCGGCGACCACCTTGGCGGGCATGATCACGTGGAATCCGCTGCCGTTCGCCGGCCCGCCGTCGCCGTGCACCGAGACCGCGGCGTCGGCGTGGGCGGCGTTGCCGATCCGGGCACGCTCGTCGATGCACGGCCCCCACGGCCGGTCGCCGTCGTGCGCCAGCACCACGGTGGCGCCGCGGGCGGCGAGGATCGCCCGGGCGCGGTGGACCACGTCGAGGGAGTACTCGGCCTCGCTGTAGCCGCTGTTGGTGCTGGTGCCGGTGGTGTCGCACTCCTTGCGGGCGTTGCCGATGTCGACCTTGCGGTTGATCTCGGCGGTGTGGGCGGAGTTGCCGGTGTTGTGGCCCGGGTCGAGGAGGACGGTGCGGCCCGCGAGCGCGGTGGAGGTGGCGACCGGGAGCGGGACGGCGGGGTCGGCGGTGCCGGTGGGAGCGGCGCCGGGCGCCGGGGTGCCGGTGGGCGCGGCGCCGGTTCCCGCCCCGCCGGGCGGTGCCGCGGCGGGGGTGCCGGTGCCGGCGGCCGCGACGGCGGGGACGCTCCGGTCGGGGCTGCCGACGGTCCGCCAGCCGAGCCAGCCGGCCAGGCCGAGCGGCGCCAGCACGGCGATCGCGGTCACGGCGCGCAACGGCGCCGAGCGGCGCGGGCGGCGGTCCCGGCCGGGGGCGGCGCCGGCACGCCCGGTGGCGGCACGGTCGGGAGCGGTGCCGCCGGGGTCGGTGCCGCCGGGGTCGGTGCCGTCGGGTTCGGTGGGGCCGGCCGTCCGGCGGGTGGTGCGAGTCACGGGTGGTTCAGATCCGGTCCTGGGTGCGGGGGGTGAGTCCGAACTGGTCGGCGATCGCCTTCCACTTCGTGACGAAGTCCTTCTTCGCCTGGGTGGCCTGCGGGTTGAGCTCGTCGGCGCGCTTCTTGTCGGCGGTGTTCGGGGCGCTGCCCGTGCAGCCCTGGGAGGCGACCGTCCGGGCCCAGCTCGCGTACGCCCGGTCGATGTCGGCGGACAACTGCCAGGCGGACTTCAGCGACTGCACCGCGTCCGGGCCGCCGGGCAGGTCGGTGACGCTCAGCTGGGCGAGCTTGGCCAGCAGTTGGTCGCGCTGCTTGGCACCGCTGTCGAACACCTGGGCGGCGGACTCGATGTCGGGCTTGGTCGGGCAGCTGTTCACCTTGGCGACGGCGTTGCCGATCGGGGCCTTGGCGCTCTCGCCCTGGGTGAGCAGTTCGTCCAGGGCCTTGGCCTGGGTGGGCGCGTTGGCACCGGCGGCGGTCGGGGAGGCGGACGGGCCGGTGCTCGCCGCGGGGTCGGGCGCGGTCGGGGTCGGGTCGGCGCCGGTGGGGGCCGGGGCGGGCTGGGGGTTCCCGGTGCCGGAGGCGGCGCCGGTCGCGGTGGCGGAGGGGGTCGCGGAGCCGGCCTGGTCGGTGCCCGGGTCCTTGTCCTTCACCGCCCAGAGGATGCCGCCGCCGAGGGCCAGCACGAACAGCAGGGCGAAGGCGATGAGCAGGGGAGCGCGCTTGTTGCCGGGGCCCTCGTCGTCGTCCTCGTAGCCGGTCGGGTAGTCGTGCCCGGCGTACTCGTGCTGCGGGTACTCGTGCTGGGGGTGCTCGTACTGCTGCGGGTACTCGTTCCCGGGGTGCTCGGGCCGGGCGTACCCGGGCTGGGCGTGGCCCTGCTGGGCGGGGTCGTACGGCGGCCGGCCGGGCGCCCCGTACGGGGCCCGGCCGGAGGGGGCCGCCTGGCCGTACCCGGGCCGCGGCTGGGCCTGCGGCGGGTACGGCGGCTGCTGGGCGGGCCGGGGCGGGCCGTAGGGGGCCTGCTGCTGCGGCGCGCTCCGGGGCGGGAAGGCGCCGGGCGCGTCGGGGCGCGGCGGCACCGGCTGCGGAATGAGGGCGGTCGGGGCGTCCTCGTCGTACGGTCCGGCCTGCGGCGGTCCGGCGGGGGACGCCGGGGGCGGGCCGGGGGCGGCCGGCGGGGCGGTCGGCGGCGCGCCCGGGGCGGAGGGCTGCTGCGGACCGCGCACCCAGCCGCCCGCACCGCCGCGGGCGGTCGGGTCCCAGACCGCCGGAGCGGTGTTCTGCTGGTCCGTCATCTGTCCCTGGCCCCCACGGTCTGCCCGGGCCTGCTCCGCCCGGGTGCTCTGCTGGTGTCGTGCGGCCGCGCCGCGGTCGCGGGCGTCCGCGACCGCGCGGACACCGTACCGTTCGCGCCCCGCACCCGGCAGCCCCGGCACGACGTTAGAGCATCCGTGATCGCCCGTGGGGCGGGTCGGCCGATTCCGGACACCCCGCGCGGCGTCCGGACGGCGCTGCCCCGCGGAGTGCCCGCGGAGTGCCCGACGCGGCGTGCGCGGCGGGCCGGACGGCGGTCCCGACCCGCGGGTCAGCCGGTGGCGGCGCGGCGCAGGACGCGCAGCGAACCGGTCACCGAGACCTCCTCGAAGCCCTCCGCGAGCGCCCGCAGGTACACGCGGTAGGGCGCCTGGCCGCCGTCGGCCGGGTCGGGGAAGACGTCGTGGACGACCAGCAGGCCCTCGGGCGCCAGGTGCGGTGCCCAGCCCTCGTAGTCGGCGGTGGCGTGCTCGTCGGTGTGGCCGCCGTCGATGAAGACCAGGGCCAGCCCGCCGCCCCACACCGCCGCGATCCGGGGCGAGCGGCCGACCAGGGCGATCACGTGGTCCTCCAGGCCGGCCGCGTGCAGGGTGCGGCGGAACCGGGGGAGGGTGTCCATCCGGCCGACCTCCGGGTCGACCAGGGTCGGGTCGTGGTACTCCCAGCCGGGCTGCTGCTCCTCGGAGCCGCGGTGGTGGTCGACGGTCAGCGCCACGGTGCCGGTCTCCCGGGCGGCCTCGGCCAGCAGGATCGCCGAGCGGCCGCAGTAGGTGCCGATCTCCAGCACCGGCAGGCCGGTGCGGCGGGCCGCGGTCACGGCGGCGGCGTAGAGCGCGAGGCCCTCGTCGACGGGCATGAACCCGGTCGCGCCCTCGAACGCGGCCAGCACCTCGGGCCGGGGGTGCGCGGTCTGCGGGAGGTCGGACATGGTGCTGCTCCTCGGCGGGGGTGGTCCGGTGGGGTCCGGTGGTGCTGCTCGCCGTCGGACCCTACTCGACGGTACGCCGCGGGCCCCAACGCCCGTCCCCGACCCCGGGCCCGCCCCGGGCCCGACAAACGGCCGGTCCGGCCCGGTGGCCGGCGCGGGCGCTGTCCGGGCGCGCGGTGGAATGGAACGTGTTCTACTCGGCCCGGGCGCGGCGTGCCAGAATCGGGCCGACCGACGATCCGCGGATCCGACGATCCGCGGATCCGCGACGGACCCCCGGGAGCAGCCCATGCGTGCCGCCGTTCTGCACAGGACCGGTCAGGAGACGCTCGACGTCCGCGACGACGTCGAGGCGGTCGGCTTCGGTCCGGGCAGGGTGAGGATCAGGCTGCGGGCCGCGAGCCTCTGCCACTCCGACCTGTCGGCGATGAGCGGCGTGCTGCCCCAGCCCGCGCCGTTCGTCCCCGGGCACGAGGGCGCCGGCGACGTCGTCGAGGTCGGCGAGGGGGTGACGGGGGTCGCCGTCGGCGACCGGGTGTTGCTCAGCTGGATCGCGCCGTGCGGCCGCTGCGCGCACTGCGAGCGCGGGCGCTCCCACCTCTGCGTGGCCGGCCTGCGACGACTCGGCGCCCCGGGCTTCCGCTTCGGCGGGGACGGGACCGGCGCGGTGGAGGCGTCCGGCTTCTACGGCACCGGCACCTTCGCCGAGGAGGTGGTGGTGGACCGCGACGCGGTGGTCCCGGTGCCCGCCGACCTCCCGTACGAACTGGCCGCGCTGATCGGCTGCGGCGTGACCACCGGTATCGGCGCGGCCGTCCACACCGCCCGGGTCGAGCCCGGCGCGTCGGTCGCGGTGATCGGCGCCGGCGGGGTGGGCGTCGCCGCGGTCCAGGGCGCCCGGGTCTGCGGCGCGGGCCGGATCGCGGTGGTCGACCCGGTGGTGTCCCGCCGGGAGCGGGCGCTCGCCTTCGGCGCGACCGAGGCGCTCGCCCCGGAGGAGCTCAGGGCGGCGGCGAAGGGCCTGCCGGGCGGCGGGTTCGACTACGTCTTCGAGGCGGTCGGCCGCTCGGCCACCGTCCGGGCGGCCTACGACGCGGCCCGGCGCGGCGGTGCCGTGGTGGTGATCGGCGCCGGGGCGCAGGACGACCAGGTCCGGTTCGGCATGGGGGAGCTGTTCTTCAACGAGAAGCGGCTGCTGCCCTCGCTGTACGGCGGGGCCCCGCTGTCGCACACCGTCGCGCTGGTGGTGGAGCTGTGGCGGGCCGGGCGGATCGACCTCGCGGGGATGGTCACCCATCGGGTCGCGCTGGCGGAGGTCAACGAGGCGCTGGCGCAGATGCGCGGCGGCGAGGCGTTGCGGACCGTGGTGCTGCCGGGCTGAGGGCCGGGGCCGGGGGCCGACGGCTCGGGCTGACGGCCGGGGGTACGACGGCCGGGGGTGCGACGGCCGGTCCGGGCGGTGGGTCGGGCCGGGCGCGCACGCACCGGGCCGGACCCACCGCGACCGGGTCAGGCCAGGTCGGCCGAGGCCGCGCGGTGGCGGCCGTGCGGGTCCGCCTCGGGGCTGTCGTCGGCGGCGGAGCGGCCGCGGTGGCGACCGGCCGCCGCGGTGTCCTCGGCCGTGGTCTCGTCGGTGTCGGTGAGGGTGTCGGAGATCAAGATCGTCTGTCCGTGCTTCCGTGCGAGGGTACGGGTCGTCCGGCCTCCGGCCGGTCCCGTGAGGAAGCGGCCGGGGCGCGGCCGCCACCCTAACCGCCGGGGTGTGCGGGGTCCTACCGGGATCACGGCGCCCCGTCCCCCGGACCGCCCGGCCCCGGACCGCCCGACGGTTCGTGCGCCCCACCCGCCGGCGCGGCCCGCCCCCCGGCCGGACCGGACACTCGACCGGTGCTCCCGGCGGCGCATTCCGCTCCCGCCGGGCAGGCGGATCCGGGATACTCCGCGCAGGGGCCGCGGCACGGGGACGCGGCGGCCCGGGGACCAGCGAGGGCGGGGGGCTGGATGGAGCCGGTGCTGCTGGTGGCGGTCGCGATCGTCGTGACGCTGATCGTGCTGGTCACGTCGACCGCGCGTCGGCGGGCCCGGCGACGCGCGGTCGAACGGAATCCCGGTGGCCCGCCCGTGACGCCGGGCGGGACCGGCGGTGGGTTGCCCGGTGGTGCGCCGCCCGTCCACCGGGCGCCTTCGCCGCCGGCCGACGCGTACCCCCCGACCGTCCCCGCGCAGGGCGACCTCGGCCGGCTCGGCCGCTTCCGCCTGACCGGCGAGCTGGGCCGGGGTGGCATGGGAACGGTCTACCTGGGCCTGACTCCCGGCGGCCGCCCGGTCGCCGTGAAGGCCGTGAACCCGGAGCTCGCCGCCGACCCGGCCTTCCGGCGCCGCTTCGCCCGCGAGATCGAGGCCGCGCGCAGGGTCGGCGGTTTCCACACCGCGCCCGTGGTCGACGCGGATCCCTACGGCAGCCCGCCCTGGCTGGCCACCGAGTACATCCCCGGCCCGTCGCTGCAGGAGGTCCTCCGTCGGCACGGCCCGGTCCCGGGGCGCACGCTGCACGCGCTCGCGGCCGGGATCGCCGAGGCCCTGGAGGAGATCCACCGCTGCGGGGTGATCCACCGCGACCTCAAGCCGGGCAACGTCATCGTCTCCGGCACCGGCCCGCGGCTCATCGACTTCGGCATCGCCCGGGCCGCCGACGACACCCGGCTCACCTCGACCGGATTCGTCGTCGGTACGGCCGGCTTCGTCGCCCCGGAACAGCTCTCGGGCGCGCCGGTGACCCCCGCCGTCGACCTGTACGCGTTCGGCATGGTGCTGTGCCACGCCGGTGGCGCCGCTCCGTTCGCCCCGGGTGTGCCGCTGGAATCCGCCCTGGGCCTGCTTCCCGCCCAGCTGGCGGCGGTCGTGCTCCGGTGCCTGGACCACGACCCCGGGCGCCGGCCCACCGCGTCCGACGTCCTGCGACAGCTCTCCGGCCACCGGATCGAGAACGACGACTGGCTGCCGCCACCGGTACAAACGATGGTCGAGCGGTACCAGCGGCCGGGGGCCCAGGGGCCCAACCCCTAGCCCGGGCGGCCGGTGCGCAGGAACCCGGCGAGCAGCTCGTGCAGTACCGCGCCGCCCTCCTCGGCCAGCACCTCGTGCCCGGCTCCCGCCGCCTCGACGTAGCGGAAGTCGGCGCCCTCGGTGCGCCCGATCCGCAGCAACTCGTGCCGCAGCGAACGGGACTGGCTCACCGGCACCACCTCGTCCCGGTCGCCGTGCACGACCAGGAGCGGCACGCCGATCCGGTGTGCGAGCTGGAGCACGTCGCGCGGTCCGCGGGCGTCCGCGATCGGATCCCCGCCGCCCAGCCGGGTGGTCAGCGCCCGGACCGGGTCGGAGGCTTCGGCGAGCAGCCGGGCGCCGGACAGGAACGGCGCGACCACCGCGCAGCGCGCCACCTGATCGGCCGGCGCGTGGGCCGCCGCCAGCAGGGCGAGGAAGGCGCCGTAGCTGACCCCGAACAGGGCCGGCGGTTCCAGGCCGAGCGCGGCCCGCTGGCCGGCGATGCCCTCCAGCAGGTGCAGGACGTCGTCGAGATCGGGCCCGCCCCAGGCGCCCCGGATCGCCAGCGCGTGCGCGACCCCGTAGCCCGTGGAGCCGCGCTGGTTCGGGGCGAGCACGGCCAGGCCCTCGCCGGCCATCCGCTGCAGCGCCGGGTCGAACTCCAGCCGCCAGGCGTCCGCCGGGCCGCCGTGCAGGGCCAGCACCAGCTGGGGGCTGCTCAGCCAGGCATCCCCGCCGTACACCACCGCCTCCAACGGGCCTGCCGGGCCCGAGAGTTCGAGGCTCTGGGCGGGGTGCCAGCGGCCGCCGTCGCCCGGCTCGGCGGAACCGTCCAGCCGCCAGCCGCGCGGCGTCGTACCGGGGCGGCTCCGGGTGACGCCGGGCTGCCAGGGCAGCACGGTGTCCCGCCACGGCCCGGGCAACCCTGAGCCGAGCGGGGCCAGTTGGAGCGGCAGCGGCACCGGCCCCGAGGTGCTGGCGACCGGTCCCTGGGTCAGCAGCGCGTCCACGTCCAGGGTGGCGAGCGCGGCCGGGTGGTCCGGCGCCGAGTACGGCAGCCGCAGCCCCTCCGCCGACCAGTGGCCGACCGCGCCGAGCCGTCCGGGCGGGACCGGCAACGGGTCCAGCCGGCCCAGGGCGGGCCGCCACAGGGCGAGCGAGCAGCCCGCGCCGTGGTCGAGCTGCACGGCGACCCGTGGTCCGTCGGCCGCCGGACACAGGGCGACCGGCCGCAGGAACATGCCCGCGACGTGCAGGGCCTCCGGGAACCGCAGCGGCTCGCCGCCGCCCGGCACGCCCCAGCCGATCCGGTCGGTGCCGGGCGCGTCGCTGCGCACCATCGCGAACCGGCTGTCCGGGTCGAACAGCAGCAGCCGGTCGTTGCTGCGCTCGCCGATCTCCAGCAGCGGGGTGACGGTGCCGGTGCGCAGGTCGAGCACCACGGTGCGGACCAGGCCGTCGCCCACCCGGTCGAGGGCCAGCAGCGCTCCGGCGCGGTCCAGCCAGATGCCACCGCCGTGCAGGCCCGGGATCTCGGCGATCCGGTGCGGCGCCGAACCGTCGGCCCGGACCAGCCAGACCGTGGTGCCCGGCCGGGTGTCGCTGCCCAGGGCGAGGGCGACCGGGGCGTGGGGGCCCGACGCCGCGCCCCCCGGGAGCGGCAGGAGCCGGAGGCCGGGCATCCGCAGGGTGGTCAGCGGTCGTTCGGCGGTGACGGCCCTGCCGTACTGGTCGGTGGCGGCGGAGAGCGTCACCAGGTCGTGCCGGTCGCCGTCGGCACGGCGGACCAGCACCGAGCCGTCCGGCAGGGCGACCAGCTGCGAGCGGAGGTCCTCGGAGCGGTGGCCGGGCAGCGGGAGACCGGTCGGCCGGGCGGGGCCCCGGGCGGGGAGGTGCCAGCTCTCGGCGTACCAGCCGCCGTCGGCGGCGGAGGCCAGGCAGGCGGCGTGGCTGCCGTCGGCGGAGAAGGTGAAGCCGAGCCGGCGCAGGGCCTGGGTCCCGGCCCGGGTGGTCACGTCCATGAATCCACCTGCCCGGCGGGATCGGGATCGGGGCCGGTCCGCCCGGACGGTGCGCCCGGTGCGTCGGACGGTGTACCCGATGCGTCGGACGGCGTACCGAGCGGTGCGCCGAACGGGACCGGGTCCACCCAGAGCCGCGGACCGCCGTGCCGCAGCCGCAGCAGGAAGGCCAGCGCCCCCGCCGTCCCGGTGCCGTACGCGGGTGCGCACCCGGTCCCGGTCTCGTCCGGCAGGGCCAGCAGCCCGTCGCGCAGCGCCGCGCGGGCGGCGATCAGCAGGCCCGACTCGACGGCCGCGGCGCGGAACCCCGGATCGCCGGTCGCCCCGGCGAGGTCGAGCAGGAACTCCCCGTCCCCGGCCAGGCCGTGGCAGGCGCAGACACCGCTGTGCCAGCGCCCCGCGGTGACCGCCCGCCCGGCGGCCAGGGCCAGTCGGCGCGCCTCGGCGTCGCCGGTGGCGCGCCACAGCCGCAGCAGGAAGCTGCCGGCGCCGGAGGAGCCGTTGCACCAGTGGGTCAGGCGGACGTGCGCGGGGTCGTCGGCGCTCCGCGGCCACCGGGCGGCGGGGGAGCCGTCGTCGTCGGCCCGCCCCGGCGCGGCCGACGGGTCGAGGCGGACGGTGGCGGCGAGGGTGCGGCCGGCCTCGACGGCGCCGGCGAGCAGCGCGCCGTCCCCGGTGGCCCCGGCCGCCGCCAGCAGGAAGGCGCCGACACCCGCGACCCCGTGGGCGAATCCGAGACGGGTGATCCCGGCGAGCGCGGAGTCGAAGTCCTGCGGCACCGGCCACACCGCGCCGTAGGGTGCCTGCCGTGCCGCGGCGAGGAGGCCGTGGCCGCACCGCGACGCCCGGGCGAGGAACTCCGCCGCCCCGGCCGTCCCGGCGTCGGCGGCGGATCCCGGCAGCTCCTCGGCGGCGCAGCGGAGTTGCAGGAAGCCGGCGCCGGCCGCGCCGTGGCTGACGTCCGGGTTCGGCCACTCGACGGCTATCCGCGCGGCCAGCCCGGCCGCTCGCCCCGCGAGGGCCCGGTCGTCCAGGGCACGGGCGGCGTCCAGCAGGGCCCAGGCGGCGCCGGAGCGTCCGAAGTGCAGTCCGGGCAGGACCACCGGTTCGGCGGCGCAGCGGCGCTCGATCCAGTCGGCGGCGGTCCGGGCGGTGGCGCGGGCGGTGGCCCGGACGTCCTCCGGCAGCCCGGCGGTCGCGGCCGCGCGGGCGAGGACGGCCAGGACGCCGGCCGCGCCGTGCTGGACGTTGCAGGGGTCCGCGCGTTCGCCGGCCGGCACCACGGGCCACAGCCGGTCCCGGCGCGAGGGTGTGGCGGTGGCGGCGATGTGCCGGAGGCCGTCGTGCAGCACCCGGTCGAGGACGGCGGTGTCGCTCCGGGCGGTGTCGCTCCGGGCGGGGGTGCGGCCGTGGCCGCGGGGGCGCCCGTCGGCGCGGGTGGCGGCGGCCGGACCGGGCCCCGGCCGGTCCGGGGGAGCAGTGGCGGGTTCGGTGTGCCAGAAGGCCCCGGCCGTCCCGGTCCGACCGCCGGTCCCGGTCCCGGTCGGGAGGCTGTCGTCGTCGGCCCCGGTCGGGCCGGTTCCGGCGAGGCGATCGGCCTCCCGCACCGGCACCGGGCGGTCCGGGCCGGCCGGGCGGGCGGGCGAGGAGAGGGCGGGCGGTGAGGGGGCGCTCCCGTCGGCCGCGAGGGACTCCCGGACCAGGGCGGGGTGCCACCGGTGGCGCGGGTCCTCGGCGCGCAGGCCGAGGACGGCCGGAGCCAGTCGGCGCGCGGTGGTGCCGCAGCGGGCGGCGAGGGCGAGCCAGCGGCCGAGCCGCTCGGTGACCGGGCGGGCGTGCGGCAGGTCCTCGGGCAGCAGCGGGTCGTGGCCGGTGGCGAGCAGGAAGAACAGCCCGCCCAGCGCGTAGAGGTCCGCCTCCGGCTCGGCGGTGCGGGTGCCGTCGCCGCCGCGCCCCGCCGTCAGGCCGGCGAACCCGCCGCCGCGTCGCGCCGCCACCGGGGCCCCGGCGGCGGGGACCAGGGCGAGCCGCCCCGGTCCCTGCTCGGGGGCACGGTAGCCGGGCACGCCGGACGATCCGGCGGGGCTGCCGGCCTCGGCGGCCAGCTCCAGGTCCACCAGCCGCAGCGAGCCGTCCGGCTGGACGAGCACATGGCCGGGGGAGAGGTCGCGCAGCACCAGCCCCTGTTCGTGCACCCGCTCGACGAGGTCGAGCAGGATGTGGGCCATCGGTCCTGCCTCGGCCCAGTCGACGTCGGGGCTGCCGTCGCGGCGCAGCCGGGCCGCGACCCAGCTGCCGAGCGGCTGTCCGGCGATTCGTTCCTGCACCAGGAAGAGCGAGTCGTCCTGTTCGACGAGTTCGACCGGTCTCGGGGCCAGCCCCAGGCCCTCCAGCCGGGCGAGCAGCGCGGCCTCGTGCCGCAGGGCGGCGCGCGCGTCCGTGCCGGCCGGGTCCATCTCGATGTGCGCGCGGGCCTGTTTGACCACGACCTCGTCACCGCCGTCGGTGTCGCGGCCCAGGAAGACGCCGCCCTTGGCGCCGTTCCGGATCGCCCCCGTGACCACGTAGCGTCCGGCGAGCAGGACCCCGCCGCTGCCGCGCCGCCGGGGCGCGGGCCGGCCGACGCCCGGTCGGTACCCGGCACCAGCACCAGTACCGGGACCGGGTACCGACCGGGCGTCGGTGGCGCCGGGCGAGCCGGGCGGGGTCGGGCCGAAGGGGGCCGGTCCGGGGGAGGCCCGCGGTCCGTCGAACGCCCGCGGTCCGTCGGTGGCCAGCGGATCCCGGGCCCACGGCGGGATCCGGTACGAGGCCCCCCGCACGTCCTCGACCCGCTCGCCGTCCGGCCCGCGCAGCATCGACCGGTAGCCGCCGTCGTTGCCCAGCTCGGCCCGGGCCGCGATGGCGCCGTACCGGTAGTGGACCAGGCTGCCGGGCCGGTACGGGCGGTCGGAGAGCACCGCGGGTCCGGGCAGGCCGTCGGTGGCGCGGTGCAGCGCGGCGGCCAGCCGCCGGAACTGCGGTTCGCCGACCGGGTAGACGGTGATGAACTTGCCGGCCGAACCCTGTTCGCTGTGACGCGAGTTGAGCTCGTGCAGCTGGGCCGGGCCGGTCGCGAACCGGAACGCGCAGGGGTCCTCGGCGAGTACTTCGGTGACGGCCGCGAGCACCGCGCCCCCGACCGTCGAGGCGGCGCTGACGTGGAGCTTCCAGCCCTCGTCGGGGAGTTCGCCCGGCGTCGGTCTGGCGGTGGACCAGAAGCCTTCGACGTCCACCCGCCAGCCGACCCGCCGGTCCTGCCCGTCCCGCCGGTCCTGCCCGTCGGCGTGCCGGTCCGGTCCGTCGGCCCGACGACTCCCGGCGGCGAGGGCGCTCCGCGTCATCCCGGGCCACCGGCCGCCGTCGGGGTCGGGACCGTCGCCCGTCGGCCGGTCCTCCGCCGGTGCGCCGTCGTCCACCGGGTCCGTGCCACCGGCCGTCCGCAGCGATGTGTCCGCCCGCATCCGCCACCACATCCCTTCGTCGGCTGCCGACGCGCCGGTCCCGGTGCCCGCTCGGGCACCGGGACCGGCGGCCACGGCCTGAAATCGGTTCCTCGGAAGGCCCGGGGTCCGGCGCCCCGGCGGTGGTCCGCACCGCCCCGGCCGCATCCGCCCGGTTCCGGGCGTCCGGCCCGTTCCGCGCGCCGGGGGAAGCACCTGCGGAAGCGCCTGCGGCCGGTCACCGCTCCGGTGCCCGGCCGGGGCGGCTCCCGTTGCCGGGACAACTCCCTTTCGCCGGAGTGAAGTTACTTTCGGTAGCGAGCGGTGCTCAATCCGAAGCCGGTCACTTCACTCGTAAGGGTGATCCGGGCGCCGTTTCGAATTCGTGCGAACCGCGGGGTGTGCGCGACGACCGCCCGGTCACCCGGCGCGAACCGGGCCCGCGCGGCGGCCGAACGGGGCCGCCGCCCGCCCGGGACGCCCGCGCCGCGGGTTGACGCGTGCCCGGGCACCCCGGGCCGGGTCGTCCCGCGGGCGCCGACGCGGTCCGGCGGCCGCCCGGGCGGGTCGGGCAGGTCGGCCGGGCGGGCGGACGGCTGTCCCCGCGCGCACGGTAGTCTCGACAGGTGCCGAAACTGTCCGACGTCATCACCGCCCTCGAAGAGCTGTACCCGCCGCAGTGGGCGGAGTCCTGGGACGCCGTCGGCCTGGTCTGCGGAGACCCCCGGGCCGAGGTCCGCCGCGTGCTGTTCGCCGTCGACCCCGTGCAGGCGGTCGTCGACGAGGCGGTCGAGTGGGGGGCGGACCTGGTGGTCACCCACCACCCGCTGTACCTGCGCGGCACCACCACCGTGGCCGCCACCACCTTCAAGGGCCGGGTCGTGCACACCCTGATCCGCGCCGGGATCGCCCTGCACGTGGCCCACACCAACGCCGACCACGCCGACCCGGGCGTCTCGGACGCGCTCGCCGAGGCGGTCGGCGTGACCGTGACCGGCCCGCTGGTCCCGGACCCGACCGACCCGCTGGGCCGGCGCGGCACCGGACGGGTCGGCCTGCTGGAGCCCCCGCTGCCGCTGGCCGCGTTCGCCGCGCGGGTCGCCGCCGGCCTGCCGGCCACCGCCGCCGGCGTCCGGGTCTCCGGCGACCCGAACCGGCTGATCAGCCGGGTCGCGGTGTGCGGCGGCTCGGGCGACAGCCTGTTCGCCGAGGTGCGCGCGGCGGGCGTCGACGCCTACCTGACCGCCGACCTGCGCCACCACCCGGCCTCCGAGGCCGCCGAGGCGGCGCCGATCGCCCTGGTCGACGCCGCGCACTGGGCCACCGAATGGCCCTGGCTGCCGCTGGCCGAGCGGGCGCTGCTCGGGACCGCCGAGAAGCGCGGGTGGACCGTGGAGACCAGGGTCTCCCGAACGGTCACCGACCCGTGGACCGCGCACGCCCCCATGTCCTTCCCCGCCTGACCCGATTCACAGGAGCTCTCCGCTTGAACGCCGCGCCCGCCGACCAGATCCGCCTGCTCGACCTCCAGGCCTTCGACTCCAAGCTCGACCAGCTGGCCCACCGGCGGCGCAGCCTGCCGGAGCACGCCGAGATCGACAAGGTCAACGCCGACCACACCGCCCTGAAGGACCTGGTGGTCGCCGCCCAGGCCCAGCACGGCGACACCACCCGTGAGCTGACCAAGGCCGAGCAGGACGTGGAGCAGGTCCGTTCCCGGGCCGCCCGCAACCAGCAGCGCCTGGACTCCGGCGCGATCACCTCGCCGAAGGACCTGGAGAACCTCCAGCACGAGATCGGTTCGCTGGCCAAGCGCCAGGGCGACCTCGAGGACGTCGTGCTGGAGATCATGGAGCGGCTGGAGTCCGCCCAGACCCGGGTCACCGAGCTGACCGCGCGCCTGGAGCACTCCACCGTCGTGCTGACCGAGGCCGAGGGCCGCCGGGACGCCGCGTACGCCGAGATCGACGCCGAGGTGGAGAAGGTCCGCCGCGACCGCGAGGCCGTCGCCGTCGCCGTCCCGGCCGACCTGATGAAGGTCTACGCCAAGCTGCGCGAGACCCAGGGCGGCGTCGGCGCGGCGCGCCTGTTCCAGCGCCGCTGCGAGGGCTGCCGCACCGAGTTCTCGATCACCGAGCTGAACTCCATCAAGGCCGAGCCGGCCGACAAGGTGGTCCGCTGCGAGAACTGCTCGCGGATCCTGGTACGCACCGCCGATTCGGGCGTCTGACCCGGTGGCCGTGCGCAGGTTCGTCGTCGAGGCGGACGGCGGTTCCCGGGGGAACCCGGGGCCGGCCGGCTACGGCGCGGTGGTCCGGGACGGCGACACCGGACAGATCATCGCCGAGGCTGCGGAGTTCATCGGCCACGCGACCAACAACGTCGCCGAGTACAAGGGCCTGATCGCCGGCCTCAGGGCGGCCCGGGCGATCGACCCGGCCGCCTCGGTGGACGTCAGGATGGACTCCAAGCTGGTCGTCGAGCAGATGTCCGGCCGGTGGAAGATCAAGCACCCGGACATGCAGCCGCTCGCGGCCGAGGCGCGCGAGGTCTTCCCGCGCGGGCAGGTGGCGTACAGCTGGATCCCGCGCGAGCGGAACAAGGACGCCGACCGGCTGGCCAACGAGGCGATGGACGCGGGCAAGGCGGGCCGCCAGTGGGAGCCCAGGGCTCCCCGGGCGGCCGCCGCCGACGAACCCGGACCGCCGCTGGAGACCGCCGCCCCCAAGGCCGGCTGGGCGGCGCCCGCCGACCTCGGTACCCCGACCACCTTCGTCCTGCTCCGGCACGGCGAGACCCACCTCACCCCGGAGAAGCGGTTCTCCGGCAGCGGCGGCACCGACCCGGAGCTGTCGGAGAAGGGCCGCTGGCAGGCCGAGCGGGCCGCCGAGGCGCTCGCCGCGCGCGGCTCGGTCCAGGCCGTGGTGGCCTCGCCGATGCTGCGCACCCGGCAGACCGCCGAGACCGTGGCCGCCCGGCTGGGCCTGGAGGTCCGCTACGAGGAGGGGCTGCGCGAGGTCGACTTCGGGGCCTGGGAGGGGCTGACCTTCGGCGAGGTCCAGGAGCGGTACCCGGAGGACCTCGCCGCCTGGCTCGGCTCCGCCAGGGCCAGGCCGACCGGCGGCGGTGAGAGCTTCACCACCCTCACCCACCGGGTCGGGGTGGCCCGGGACAAGGTCCTCGCCCGCTACCCGGGGAAGACCGTGCTGGTGGTCTCGCACGTCAGCCCGATCAAGACGCTGGTCCGGCTGGCGCTGGGCGCTCCGCCGGACTCGCTGTACCGGATGGAGCTGTCCGCCGCCTCGATCTGCGCCCTCCAGTACTACGCGGACGGCAACGCCTCGCTGCGGCTGCTCAACGACACCGGGCACCTGCGCTGACGCGCTGACACGCTGACGGACGCCGGGCACCCGCGCCGACGGACGCCGGGGCCGGTCGGATCCCGTCCGGCCGGCCCCGGCGCGGTTCCGGCAGGGAACGCGTCGAGGACGCATCCGGGAATCGATCCGGGAACGCGTCCACGGGCGCGTCCACGGGCGCTCAGTGCACCTCGGTGACCACCACGTCCAGCTGCCACGGCTTGCGCGCGGTGCCCTCGGCGGCGACCTCCACCCGGTGGCCGAGCCCGAGCAGCGCGTCCAGCAGCTCGCCGGGCGTCTTGGGCTCGGCGCCCGCGACCAGCAGGTCGCGGACCAGACGGCCCTTGGTGGCCTTGTTGAAGTGGCTCACCACCGTGCGCCTGCCGTCGCGCTCCTGCAGCACCCGCACGGTGGCCGTCCGGGCGACGAGCTCACCGGCGGGCTTCCAGGCCGCCGCGTACGCGGAGGAGCGCAGGTCCAGCACCAGCCCGTCGGCCACCTCCGGCAGCACGGACGCCGTCGCGCTCCGCCAGTACGCTCCGAGCGCCCCCAGTCCGGGGAGTTTCACACCCATCGAGCAGCGGTAGGGCGGGATCCGGTCGTCGATCCGGACGGCGCCCCAGAGCCCGGAGAAGACCAGCAGCGACCGCGCGGCCCGGTCGTGGGCGGCCTCGTCGAGCGTCGCCAGCCCGAGGTTGTCGAAGAGCACACCGGTGTACACCTCCCCGGCCGGGAACGCGCCCGCCGTCGGCAGACCCGCGTTGCGCGCCACCTCGCCGCGCAGCCCGGGGCTCAGCCCCAGCACCTCGGCGGCGGCGTCCTCGTCGCCCCGGCAGAGCCCGACCAGCGTCTCCAGCACCCGGGCCCGGGCCGCCGTCAGCCCGGGCAGCGACAGTCCGTCGAGCGCCACCGGCACACCGTCCCCGGACGCGGCCTTCCCCTCCGAGGGCGGCAACAGGACCAGCACGGCGGACTCCTCAACACTTTGTGGCGGCGGACCCGGCCACCCTACGCAACCGGCCCGGGCTCCCGGTAACGCGTGCCGGCCGCCGAGACCACCGCCGCGCCGGCACCGAGCGCCAGACAGAGCGGCGAGTAGTACCGGGTGTCGAGGCGCCGGAACCGCTCCGAGCGCTCGGCGAACCCGCCCCCGAACACCACCAGGCCGCCCGCGCCGCGCGTCAGCAGCACCGCCGACACCGTCCGCACCCCCGCCCGGCGCAGCCGCGCCGGCCCCACCGCCGGCACCGCCCCGGCCTCCGCGGCCACCAGGTACGCGGCCGTCCCGAGCAGTCCCGCCACCGCCGCGCACGCCGCCGCCGGTGGCACCCCCTCGCCGGTGCCGACCACGGTGTCCGCGAACTCCTCCGGGGTCCGCAACGGCCACGGCGTCACCGTCCACAGCGCGTGCAGCGCCCCCGTGCCCGCCAGTACTCCGGCCACCGCCGTTCCCACGGTCCGTACCGCCCGCATCGCGTGCGCCCCCTTCGCCGTCGATCATCAGCGCCTCCCACGCTACGACTCCTTACGCCGACGGTCCGCCCGCGTGCCGGGCCCACCCGGGGGCTCTGCCCGGAGGTCCGCCCGGGCGCGCCCGCCCGCCACCGGACCGCCCGGACGCGCCGCCCGCACCGGCCTCCGTCCGGAACCACCCGCCCGGCCCTACGCTGCCCCCATGCCCCGCCGAAAACTGCGCGTCAAGGCCGCCGACTCCGCCCGGATCAACGCCGAACTGGCCGAGCTGCGGGCCGCTCTGGAGATCCGCACCGAATGGCCCGAGGCGGCGCTGGCGGAGGCCGAGCGGGCCGCCGGGTCACCCCGGCTGCCCGACCACGACGCCACCGGGCTGCCGCTGTTCACCGTCGACCCGCCCGGCTCCCGCGACCTCGACCAGGCCATGCACCTCGCCCACCGCCCCGGCGGCGGCTACCGGGTGCACTACGCCATCGCCGACGTCGCCGCCTTCGTCCGCCCCGGCGGGGCGATCGACGAGGAGGCCCGCCGCCGGGTGCAGACCCTGTACTTCCCCGACCGGTCGGTGGCCCTGCACCCCACCCGGCTCTCCGAGGACGCGGCGAGCCTGCTGCCCGGCGAACCCCGCCCCGCGCTGCTCTGGCAGCTCGACCTGGACGAGGACGGCGCCGTCGTCCTCGCCGACCTGCGGCGCGCCGTGGTCCGCTCGCACCGCCGGCTCGACTACGCGGCCGTCCAGCGCGCCGTGGACGCCGGCGGTGCCGACGAGCAGCTCGCCCTGCTCGCCACCGTCGGCCGGCTGCGCGAGGAACGGGAGCGCGAGCGCGGCGGGATCAGCCTGCCCGTGCCCGAGCAGGAGATCGAGGAGACCCCGCGCGGTTACGTCCTCGGCTACCGCGCGCCGACCCCCGCCGACGGCTGGAACGCCCAGATCTCGCTGCTCACCGGCATGGCCGCGGCCGAGCTGATGCTGGACGCCGGGGTCGGTCTGCTCCGCACCCTGCCGGCCGCGCCGTCCGCCGCGTACGAGCGGCTGCGCCGCACCGCCCGCGCGCTGGACATCGACTGGCCCGACGGCCTGCCGTACCCGGAGCTGGTCCGCTCGCTGGACCCGGACCGCCCGCTGCACGCCGCCTTCCTGAACGAGTGCACCGGCCTGCTGCGGGGCGCCGGTCACCGGGCCTTCGACACCGCCCGGGGCCGTCCCGCGCCCGCCGACCCCGGGCACGCCGCGCTGGCCGCGCCGTACGCGCACTGCACCGCGCCGCTGCGCCGGCTGGGGGACCGGTTCGCCCAGGAGGTCTGCGCGGCGGTCGCGGCGGGCGAGGAGCCGCCGGACTGGGCGCGCGAGGCGCTGGAGGACGTGGCCGCGCTGATGACGGCGGGGGACCGCCGGGCGGCCGAGGTCGAACGGGCCTGCGTGGACCTGGTGGAGGCGGAGGTGCTGTCCGGCCGGGTGGGCGAGGACTTCCCGGCGGTGGTCATCGACGTGGACGGGAAGCGGCCGGGCCGGGGCACCGTCCAGCTCCGCGAGCCGGCCGTCCGGGCCCGCTGCGACCGGGCGGGCACCGGACCCGGTGAGGGGGCCGACGGGGCGTCACCCGGCGACGGGGAGTCACCCGGCGCCGCCCTGCCGCTGGGCGGCCGGATCGCCGCCCGGCTCACCGTCGCGGACCCCGCCACCCGGACGGTCCGCTTCGCCGCCCTCTGAGCCGGGCCCCGGTGGGAGGATCGACCCGTGCCCGATGCGACCTTCGTGAGTCCGCCGCCCGTCGCCGACCCCGGCCGGCGCCGCCGACAGCTCGTCCTGGCGATCTGCTGCATGAGCCTGTTCATCGTGGGGCTCGACAACACCGTGGTGAACATCGCCCTCCCGGAGATCCAGAAGGACCTGGACGCCCCGGCCTCCGGTCTGCAGTGGATCATCGACGCCTACACCCTGGTGCTGGCCTCGCTGCTGATGCTGTTCGGCTCGCTCGCCGACCGCTTCGGCCGCCGCCGGGTGTTCCAGACCGGCCTGGTGGTCTTCGTGCTCGGCTCGCTGCTCTGCAGCCTGGCGCCGAGCCTGGGGTGGCTGGTGCTGTTCCGGGCGGTCCAGGCGGTGGGCGGTTCGATGCTCAACCCGGTGGCCATGTCGATCATCACCAACACCTTCACCGAGCCGCGCGAACGGGCCCGGGCGATCGGCGTCTGGGGCGGGGTGGTCGGCATCTCGATGGCGCTCGGGCCGCTGCTCGGCGGGTTCCTGGTGCATGCCGCCGGCTGGCCGGCGATCTTCCTGATCAATGTCCCGGTCGGACTGCTGGCCTGCCTGCTGACCGCCCGTTACGTCCCCGAGTCGCGCGCGCCGCGGGCCCGCCGGCTCGACCCGGTGGGGCAGCTGCTGATGGTGGTGCTGCTCGGCTGCGGCACCGCCGCGATCATCGAGGGCCCGGAGCACGGCTGGACCTCCCCGCTGATCCTCGGCCTGGCCGCGGCGGCGATCGGCGCGCTGCTGGCCTTCCCGCTCTGGGAGCGGCGGGTCGCCGAGCCGCTGGTGGACCCGCGGTTCTTCCGCAGTGCGCCGTTCACCGGGGCCACCCTGACCGCGGTCTGCGCCTTCGCCTCGCTCGGCGGGTTCCTCTTCCTCAATACCATCTACCTCCAGGACGTCCGCCGGTACAGCCCGATGGAGGCCGGCCTGTGGACGCTGCCGATGGCGGTGATGATGCTGGTCTGCGCGCCGCTGTCGGGCCGGATCGTCGGTGCCAGGGGCCCCCGGCTGCCGCTGGTGCTGGCGGGTCTGGGCCTGATCGGCAGCGGTCTGCTGCTGACCCGGCTGGCGGCGGACTCCCCGCCGGCGCTGCTGCTCGCCGCGTACGGGCTGTTCGGCTTCGGCTTCGGCTTCGTCAACGCGCCGATCACCAACTCCGCCGTGTCCGGGATGCCGCGGGCCCAGGCGGGGGTGGCGGCTGCCGTCGCCTCGACCAGCCGGCAGGTCGGCCAGTCGCTCGGCGTCGCGGTGATCGGCACCGTGGTCGTCTCGGCGGTGGCCGGCCCGGTGCTCACCGGTTTCGCCCCGGCGAGCCACGCCGGCTGGTGGATCCTGGTGGGGCTCGGTGCGACGATCCTGGTGCTCGGCCTGGTCACCACCTCCGCCTGGGGCACCGCCACCGCGGCCCGGGTGGCCGCCCACCTCGGCGCGGAGCCGCCGCCGGCCCGCCCCGGAGTACGGGAGGCCCCGCCCGAGCGGCTACCATGACCCCTACGGCGGAAGAGCCGGCCGGGCGGTCGCGACGGGTCCCAGGACCCGCCGAGGAACGTCCGGGCTCCACAGAGCAGGGTGGTGGGTAACGCCCACCCGGGGTGACCCGCGGGACAGTGCCACAGAAAACAGACCGCCCGCCGCTTCGGCGACGGGTAAGGGTGAAACGGTGGTGTAAGAGACCACCAGCGACCGGGGTGACCCGGCCGGCTAGGTAAACCCCACCTGGAGCAAGGTCAAGATCGGCGCCCCAGGGCGCTGTGCGCGGATGCTTGAGGGCTGCTCGCCCGAGTCCGCGGGTGGACCGCACGAGGCTGTCGGCAACGGCAGCCCTAGATGGATGACCGCCTCCCCGGCCCGCGCGAGCGGCCCGGGAGACAGAACCCGGCGTACAGGCCGACTCTTCCGCCCCTGACGTCGGTGAAGGCCCCCCGATCTGCGAAACAGCAGGTCGGGGGGCCTTCGGCGTTCGCGGTGCGGCTGCGGAATCAGCCCGGGTGGGTGCCGACGGCGTCGCGGATCTGGTCGCCGAGACCGCCGTTGACGCGGGCGCAGTGGGCGCAGCAGAAGAACATCCCGGCCACCTCGACGCCGTGGCCGACGATCCGCACGCTGCACTGCTCGCAGCGCGGGGCGAGCTTCTCCATCGCGCACTCGAAGCTGTCGAAGGTGTAGACGTCGCCGGTGACGGTCTTGATCTCGAAGGCGAGCCAGTAGTCGTTGCCGCAGGTGACGCAGGTGGCCATGGCGGCGCACTTCCTTCCGGGCGGGTGGGGCGGACGGCGGGGCGGGGCGGCTGCCCGGCCCTTCCCAGTGTCCGAGTGCCCCCGGCGGGCGGCCACCCGGTGGAGCCACCCCGGTCATGCGGGGCGGGCGGAGAGCTCCTTCAGGGCGTGCAGGACGCGCTCGGCGTCGTCGGCGGCGACGAAGAGGTGGTCGTGGTGGTAGCCGGCCACCACGTTGCAGCTGAGTCCCTCCTCGGCGAGCCGGGTGGCGACGGCGGCGGTCAGTCCGACGGCCTCCAGGGCGGAGTGGATCCGCAGGGTGATCCAGGCGGCCACGTACTCGTAGCGCAGGCCCAGGGCGTCCGCCTCCTCCTGGGCCACCACCACCGTCACCCCCTCGGGTTCGGCGACCGTGGCGACCGGCCGCAGTCCGGCGGGCACCTTGGTGGGGAGCGTGCAGTAGACGTACCGCCCCGGGTTGAGCTCGGGGCGCAGGTCGCGCAGCAGTGTTGCGAGGTCTCGTTCTCCGGCCATGCACGCACCGTAGCGGCCGCGGGGGCGGCAGTGTCGGAAGGTGTATCGGAAACCGTTGACGGCCGACAGTCAGCGATATATCGTCGAGTTATCGAGACAGTAACTCGACTGTCCCGAACGATCGTTTGGACGATCGTCGCGACGGGGCCGCGTCCGAGCGGCCCGAACGGGAGGTGGGTGCCATGCGCCCAGGACGATTCCGTGGAGAAGGCGGGCCCGGCGGTTGCCGCCCGGGTCCGGAGTTCGCCGGTGCACCCGGCGAGAGGTTCGAGGGCCGGGGGGCGTTCGGCCCCTTCGGGCCGCCCTTCGGCGGCGGCGGGCCGGGCGGACGCCCGGGTCCGCCGTGGGCCCGGGGCGGCTTCGGCGGGCCGCCGCCGTGGGTGCGCGGACGGCGCGGCGGGCGGGCCCGGCGCGGGGACGTGCGTGCCTCGCTGCTGGCGCTGCTCAAGGAGCGGCCGATGCACGGCTACGAGATGATCGCCGAGATCGCCGAGCGCTCGGGCGGGGCCTGGCGGCCCAGTCCCGGTTCGGTCTACCCCACCCTCCAGCTGCTGGAGGAGGAGGGCCTGGTCACGGCGGAGGAGGTCGGCGGCAAGCGGCTGGTCCAGCTCACCGAGGCGGGCCGGACCGAGGCCGAGGCCGGACCGGACGAGCCGTGGGCCGAGGCCGGCCAGGAGGTCGACTGGGCCGCGGTCCAGGAGGTCGGCCAGGCGCTGGGCGCGGTGGAGCAGGCCGTCCGTCAGGTCATGGCGACGGGTACCGAGGCGCAGCGCGCCAAGGGCCTGGAGGTGCTCAACGAGGCCCGCAAGAAGCTGTACCTGATCCTGGCCGAGGACGCCTGACCGGTCCGGGCCCCGGTCCCCGGACCGTCGTCGGCGGCGCCACCGCCGACGACGGTCCGGGGCGGGCGGTGCGGCCGCTCAGGAGCGGACGGCGAACAGTGCCACGCACGCGAGCAGCAGCACCGTCCAGCCGAACCAGAGCCAGCCGTTGGAGCCGAGCACCGCGCTGTAGACACTGACCGCCACCAGCAGGCCGGCCGTGACCCCGGCCACCTGCCGGTTGTGCAGCGACACCGACCGGGAGCGGTTCCTCGGGTGCCGTTCGGTTCTCGCCATCGCCGTCCTCCCGCGAGGGAGGCGGCCGTCACCCGGAAGCGCGGGCGGTGGCCGCCTCGTCGTACTCGTAGCGCCAGAACCAGCGGGTGCCCCGCTGCTGCTTGGCCCGGACGTACACCAGTGTGCGCGCGGGAGTGTCCCCGTGCGAAGGGACCGGCACGGTGTACTTCTTGGGCACCCCGTACATCGGGCCCAGCGGGATGGGGAGGATCCGGCCGTCCAGGGGGCCGCCGACGAATTCGGTGTCCGCGCTCTTCACCCCACCAGGGTCTCACCCCGGCGGGGGTTCCCGGCGGGCCGGGCGGACGGAGCGGAGGGTGCCCCGGGGGAGGCGGTGTGACGGCCCGGTGCCGGGAGTGTGACCGGAGAGGCACCGCCCCCGGTCATCCGAAGGGCCCGCGCACCCTTATCCTTCCTGTTACGCCCTCGGGGTCCACCCGGGTCAGCGGGCCCGTACGGGCCGGGCGAGGCGCATCTCATCGTGCCCGCCGGGCCGCAGAGCCGCAGCCGTCGTGCCGCCTCGACTCCGTACCGTGACCCCGGGCGTCGACCGTCCGGCAACCCCGGCTCCGGCCGGCGGGGCGCGGGACCGCAGTGCCGAGCACCACCCGGGGAAGCAGTGGGGGGTGCCGTGCGTTGCGTCGGAGTGGTACGTCGAACGCTGTGTCACACCAGGCACGGCAATGCGCGGAAGGGGCCCGATGGAATCCGGCGGCAGGTGGACGGCCTGGTGGCAGAAGCGGGATCGTGAGCGGGCCCGGTCGGCGGCACCCGACACCCCCGCCGCCAGACTGGACCAACTGCTCGGCGCGGTCCGCGCCGGGTTCCCGCTCGCTCCCGCCGCGCATCCGGCCGGGTACCGCTGTTCCTGCGACCGGGTGGCCTGTCCGGCCCCGGCCCAGCACCCGGTCTCCTTCGCCTGGCAGACGCAGGCCACCACCGACCCGGAGCAGCTCGCCCGCTGGCTCTCCCGCGACCCGCTGGCCAACTTCGTCACCGCCACCGGCCGCGCCCACGACGTACTGGACGTCCCGGCCGAGGCCGGGCGGCTCGCGCTGGACCGGCTGACCGCGCTCGGCGTCGAGGGCCCGGTGGCCGCGGTCGGCGAGGACCGCTACCTGTTCTTCACCGCCACCAGGGGCACCCCGGTGGACGAGGACGAGTGGTGGCCGAGTGCCCTGGACTCCACGCCCGACACCATGTCGGAGCACCCCGGCCTGCGCTGGCACTGCCGCGGCTCGTACACCCTGCTGCCGCCGGCCGCGCTGCCGGACGGCTCGGAGGTGCGGTGGCTGCGGGGGCCGGAGCAGCCCCTGCCGGACCCGCTGCGCGTCCTGGACGTGCTGACCGACGCCTGCACCGAGGTGGGCGCGGTGGCCGAGGAGCAGTGGCTGATCGGCTGACCGACGAACCCGACCCACCGACCGATCGGCCTTCCGACGACGAAGGGGCCGGCCCACCGGGCCGGCCCCGTCGTCGTCCGGCGCTACGGGAGGGTGAGGACCTCCGCGCCGTCCGCCGTGACCACCAGGGTGTGCTCGAACTGGGCGGTGCGCTTGCGGTCCTTGGTGACGACGGTCCAGCCGTCCGGCCAGATCTCGTAGTCGTAGGTGCCCAGGGTGAGCATCGGCTCGATGGTGAAGGTCATGCCCGGCTTGATGACCTCGGTGGCCCGCTCGCTGTCGTAGTGCGGGACGATCAGGCCGGAGTGGAACGACGTGTTGATGCCGTGGCCGGTGAAGTCCCGGACCACGCCGTAGTCGAAGCGCTTGGCGTAGGACTCGATGACCCGTCCGATCACGTTGATCAGGCGCCCCGGCTTGACCGCCTTGATCGCCCGGTCCAGCGACTCCCTGGTCCGCTCGACCAGCAGCCGGGACTCCTCGTCCACGTCGCCGACCAGGTAGGTGGCGTTGAGGTCGCCGTGCACCCCGTGGATGTAGGCGGTGGCGTCGATGTTGACGATGTCGCCGTCCTGGAGGACGGTCGAGTCGGGGATGCCGTGGCAGATGACCTCGTTGATCGAGGTGCAGACCGACTTGGGGAAACCCCGGTAGCCGAGGTCGGACGGGTAGGCCCCGTGGTCGCACATGTACGTGTGCGCGACCGCGTCCAGCGCGTCCGTGGTGACGCCGGGCGAGATCAGCTTCGCCGCCTCGGCCATCGCCCGGGCGGCGATCCCGCCGGCGATCCGCATCTTCTCGATCGTCTCGGCGGTCTGCACCTCGGGCCCGGTGTACGGCGTCGGCGCGGGCTTCCCGACGTACTCGGGGCGCGGGATGTGCGCCGGGACCTTGCGGATGGGTGACTGGATGCCGGGTACGAGTGCCATGGCGCCGATTCTAAGTGTCGGGCCCTCCGGCCCGGGGCGGGCGCCGGGTGTGCGGACGGCACCGGGGCGGGGAATGATCAGGACGACGCGACGCCAAGGCGGGGACACGACCGCCGATACGGAGGTGACCACGATGCCCCTGGGATTCGGGCGGAACAAGCCGACCGGCCAGCCCGGCGAATGGTTCTACTGCATCAAGCACGGCAAGGTCGAGGAAGGGCCGGAGTGCCCGGCCAAGGACCGCCTGGGCCCGTACGCCACGCAGCAGGAGGCCGCGCACGCACTGGAGACGGCGGAGCTGCGCAACCGCGAGTGGAAGGACGACCCCCGGTGGAACGACCGGCCCGAGGAGGGCCCGGGGGAGTAGCCCCGGTCGGCGGCTAGGCGGTGGCGGGGCTCTCCTCGGACGGGACGGGCCCCGTCGCCCGGTCCGCCGCGGCCCGGTCCCGTTCCGCCGCCGCCTGCTCGTGCTCGGCGCGGACGGCGGCCGCGTGCGGATCGGTGCGGTCGTCGTAGGACAGCAGCCGGGGCAGCGCGGTGGCGAGCGCGAGCACGCCCACCACACAGGCCACGCCGCCGACCCACACCGAGGCCCGGACGCCGACCAGTCCGGCCATGCCGCCCGCCCGGACCTGGCCGAGCTGCGGCCCGACCGAGTAGCTGAGCAGCTCGACGCCGGCCATCCGGCCGCGCACCGAGTCCGGGATCGACTGGTTCCACAGCGTGGAGCGGGCGATCCCGCTGATCTGGTCGGCGCCGCCGGCCAGGGCCAGGAAGAGCAGCACCAGCCAGACCGAACCGACCAGTCCGGCCAGGGCGATCGCCACGCCCCAGCCGAGCGCCGCGAACAGCAGCAGCCGGCCGTGCCGGTGGATCCGGGACGTCCAGCCGCCGGTCACCGAGACCAGCAGGGCGCCGACCGCCGAGGCGGCGTACATCGGGCCGAGCGCCCAGCCGGCGTCCAGCTCGGCGGCCAGGAACGGGAAGATCGCCACCGGGAAGGCGAACAGCATCGCGCACAGGTCTATCGCGTAGGTGCCGAGCAGGTCCTTGCGGCTCCACGCGTAGCGGACGCCGGTGAGGACCGCCCGCACCGAGGGCTTCTCGGCGCCGCTGGGCGGCGGCACCGCCCGGATCCGGGAGAGCAGCAGCAGCGAGGCGCCGAAGGTGACCACGTCCAGCGCGTACGCGGTCTGCACCCCGGCGAAGGTGACCACGACGCCGGCCAGGGTCGGACCGGCCACCGAGGCGGCGTTGCGGTAGAGGGAGTTCAGCGCGAAGGCGGCGGTCAGCTGGTCGTGCGGGACGATCCGGGGGGTGAGCGCGTCCAGCGACGGGCGCTGCAGGCCGTCGGCGGCGGCGACCAGCGCGGCCACCAGGTAGATCGGCCACAGCACGGGGGTCGGCAGCAGCGCGTTGACCAGCAGCAGGACGCTGAGCAGACCGAGGCCCGCCTCGGCGAACAGCACCAGGCGCCGGCGGTCCAGGGCGTCGGCGAGGGCGCCGCCCCAGAGGCCGAAGACGATCAGCGGGACCAGCTCGAAGGCGCCGACCAGGCCGACCGCGACCGAGGAGTCGGTCAGCTCCTTGATCTGCATCGGCACGGCGACGTAGGTGAGGAAGCTGCCGAAGCCGGTGACACAGCCGGAGAGCCACAGCAGGCGGAACTCCCGGGAGGAGCGCCAGGGGGTCAGGTCGGGAGCGACCGCGCGCAGCAGGGATCTCACCCGGCCGCTCGGGGACGGGACGGCTTCGTTCACGAGCGACCATCCTGTGCGGGGGCCGGGCCCGGCCGCAACGGATTTTCCGGCGCCGCCCTGTCCGTCGGCCGTCCCCGTCCGGCGCGCCCTGTCCGCCCGCCGTCCCTGCCCGCCGTTCCCGTCCGCCGCCCTGTCCGCCCGCGGTTCCCGTCCGGCGCCCCGCCGTCACCAGCGGCTGATCGTCGGCCCCGCGGTGAGCCGCTCGGCGAGCGCGGCCAGTCGCCCCAGCGCCGAGCGCTGCCCGGGCGGCTGCCCGGCGGCGGCACTGACCAGGTGCTGGGCGAGGTCGAAGGGCTCCTCCTCGGCCGTGCCGAGGGCGAGCCGCCCGTGCGCCAGCCCGGCCAGGTCGCCCGGGCCGGCGGACCCGCCCGGGCCGACGGCGGACCCGCCCGGGGAGGAGGGCGCGGCGCCTTCCAGCGCCAGCACCGTCGCCCCTTGCCGCCGGGCGTCGTGCACCCGCTCCAGCAGCGTGTCCCCGGCCGCCGTCGGGGCCACCACCAGGACGGTCGCGCCGCGTCCGGCCCCGGTCAGCCGGCCGAGGCCGTGTGCCAGATGGGCCGGGGCGGCGGCCGGGACCCGGTGCCGCAGCAGGGTGGGCGCCAGCCGGGGGACGTCCGACCAGGCGGCCTCGTCCTCCAGATGGGCGGCCAGGTGCCAGGGCTCGTACCCGGTGGTGCCGACGAGCAGCAGCTCGCCCGCCCCGCGCCGGGTGACCGCGTGCCGCAGCTCCCCGGCGAAGCCGCCGACGGCTTCCAGCCAACCGGTTCCGGCCAGACGGTCCCTCAGTGCCGAAACTCTCACCGCGTCCATGGCGCTCAGGATGTCGCGACGGGCCGCTCGTTTGGCAGGATCGGCCCATGACTTCCCTCGATTCAGCGACAAACCCGGCCCACGAGTTGCCGGACGTCTCGCAGCTGGTGGTCGGCGTCCTCGGTGGCACCGGCGACCAGGGGCGGGGGCTGGCCCTGCGGCTGGCCAAGGCCGGCCAGCAGGTGATCATCGGCTCGCGCGACGCGGCCCGCGCGCAGGCCTCGGCGGACGCGATCGGCCTGGGGGTGCGCGGCGCCGACAACGCCGCCACCGCTCGGGAGAGCGACATCGTCATCGTGGCCGTGCCGTGGGACGGGCACGCCGCCACCCTCACCGCCCTCCGCGAGGAGCTGGCCGGCAAGATCGTGGTGGACTGCGTCAACCCGCTCGGCTTCGACAAGCAGGGCGCCTTCGCGCTCGTCCCGGAGGAGGGCAGCGCCGCCCAGCAGGCCGCCGCCCTGCTGCCGGACTCCCGGGTGACCGCGGCCTTCCACCACCTCTCGGCGGTGCTGCTGCAGGACGAGTCGATCGAGCGGATCGACACCGACGTCATGGTGCTCGGCGAGGAGCGCGCCGCCACCGACATCGTGCAGGCGCTGGCCGGCCGGATCCCGGGCATGCGCGGCATCTTCGCCGGCCGGCTGCGCAACGCCCACCAGGTGGAGTCCCTGGTGGCGAACCTGATCTCGGTCAACCGCCGCTACAAGGCGCACGCGGGTCTGCGGATCACCGACGTCTGATCACCGTCGTCCGGTCGTCCGGTCGTCCGGTCGTCCGGTCGTCCGGTCGTCCGGTCGTCCGGTCGTCCGGTCGTCCGGTCGTCCGGTCGTCCGGTCCTCCGGTCCTCCGAACATCCGGTCGTCCGACCGTGCGACGGTCGGACCGGATCGCCGGTCTCACCCCTGGAGCCGCTCCGGGGGTGAGGTCGGCGACAATGGGGGCCGACCACACCCCCGGCCGCAGGAGTACCCCGCCATGCCCCGCACGTCCGTCCTCGCCTCGCTCGTCGTCGTCCTCGCGCTGGCCGCCGCGGTGGTCTCGCTGGTGCAGGGCTGGTGGCTCGGCCTGATCTGGCTGCCGATGGCCGGCATCGCCAGCAACGTGCTCTGGATGAACCTGCGCCGGGAGAAGCTGGCCCGGGCCGCCGCCGAGCAGTCCTGAGGCCCGTTCCTCAGGACACGCCGCGCTCCGGTCCGCTCAGTTCTTCCAGAACATGAACAGCTCGTGGCCCACCTGCGCGTAGGCCCGGTCGACGCCCACCAGGTCCATCGCCCCGTAGACGACCTCGAAGAACCAGTGGTTGATCTCCGGCTGCCAGAGCAGCGCGAAGACGGCCAGCATGCCGTACGGCGCGAACGGCTCGATCGTCCGCCGGGTCTTGGCCGACAGCCAGGGCTCGACGATCCCGTAGCCGTCCAGGCCGGGCACCGGCAGCAGGTTGAGCAGGGTCGCGCTCAGCTGCAGCATGCCGAGGAAGCCCAGCGCGAGCGCCAGCGGCGAGACGTCCAGCTCGTAGCCGTTCCAGACCGCGTGCACCGCGGGGTCGTCCAGCCAGCCCGCGCCGACCGGGACCAGCAGCAGCACCGCGGCGAGCAGGTTCACCAGCGGCCCGGCGGCCGAGATCAGGCTGTGCTTGAGCCGGCCGTGCACCCGGTGCCGCTCGATCCAGACCGCCCCGCCGGGCAGGCCGATGCCGCCGAGCAGGACGAAGACGATCGGCAGCACGAAGCTGAGCAGGGCGTTGGCGTACTTGAACGGGTTGAGGGTCAGGTAGCCCTTGGCGCCGACGCTGATGTCGCCGCCGTGCAGCGCGGTGCGCGCGTGCGCGTACTCGTGCAGGCAGAGCGAGACCATCCAGCCGGCCACCACGAACAGGAAGATCCCGAACCGGGCGTTGCCGTAGCCCTGGAACACCGCCACCGCGGAGGTGGCGAAGATCGCGAGCAGGACCCAGAACACCGGGCTGATCCGGCGGTCCTCGCTGCGTGAGCGCTGCGTGGCGGCGAAGGTCATGGTGTGGGTGCTCCGGTGGTCGGGGAGGTGAGGGCGGGCAGAGGCCGATCATGCCGGGCGGGCCCGTGCCGGACAAGCCGTCCAGGATGAACGTACGGGTCCCGGCACCGGGTTCCTGGCCCGATCCGCCGGACTCAGGGTGCAGTCAGGGTCGGGGGCCGGACAAATGTGCGTGGGGGACGGGGGCGATCCACCAGAATGGTGCGGTGCACTACGGCATCCTCGGCACCACCACGGCCCATCACGACGACGGCACCCCGGTCCCGCTCGGCGGTGCCCGGCTGCGCGCCCTGCTCGCCGCGCTGGCACTGCGCCAGGGGCGGCCGGTGCCGGCCGACCTGCTGGTCGACGAGGTGTGGGACGCCGAGCCGCCGCAGGACGCGTCGGCCGCGCTCCAGACCCTGGTCGGACGGCTGCGCCGGACCATCGGCCGCGACCGGGTCGGCTCCGGCCCGGCCGGCTACTGGCTGACCGACCCGGCCACCGACCTCGCCGAGTTCCAGCGGCTGGCCGGGGAGGGCAGCCGGGCGCTGGAGCAGGGCGACCACGTGTCCGCCGCCGAGCGGCTGACCGCCGCGCTCTCGCTGTGGCGCGGCCCGGCGCTCGCCGACCTGCCGGACCGCGGCGGTCCGGCGACCAGGCTGGAGGCGCAGCGCGAGGAGGCCCGCCGGCACCGGATCACCGCCGAGCTCGGCCTCGGCCGGGCGGCCGGGCTGGTGGCCGAGCTCGCCGAGCTGTGCGAGGGCCGGCCGCTGGACGAGCCGCTGCAGTACCTGATGGTCCGGGCGCTGCACGAGTCCGGCCGGACGGCCGAGGCGCTGCGCCACTACGAGAACACCAGACGCGCCCTGGCGGACGAACTGGGCGTCGATCCCGGGCACCGGCTCCGGTCGCTGCACGCCGAGCTGCTGAGCCCGGCCGAGCCGGTCGGACCGGCGGCGGAGAGCACCCCGGGCGCGGAGTCCGATCCGTCGGCAGCAGCGGCACCGGCAGCGGCCCCGGCCCCGGCACCGCCCGCCCGCGCGCCCGGCAATCTGCGCGGCCGGCTGACCAGCTTCGTCGGCCGGGAGAACGACCTCGCCGCCCTGCGCTCCGTCCTGGCCACCAGCCGGCTGGTCACCCTCACCGGCCCCGGCGGCTCCGGCAAGACCCGGCTGTCGGTCGAGGCCGGCCGCCTGGAGCAGGGCGCCGGGCACTGGCCGGACGGCGTCTGGGTGGCCGAGCTGGCCCCGGTGGAGCGCCCGGACGCGGTGCCGGGCGCGGTGGTGTCGGCGCTCGGCCTGCGCGCGACCGTCCTGCACACCGGCGCCAGCATGGTCGCCGAGGTGATCGAGGGCCGCACCGACGACCCGGTGCGCCGGCTGATCGAGCACTGCGGGCGCCGCCGGATGCTGCTCGTCCTGGACAACTGCGAGCACCTGATCCAGTCCGCCGCCGACCTCGCGGACACCCTGCTCACCGAGTGCCCGGGGCTGACCGTGCTGGCCACCAGCCGGGAGCCGCTGGGGGTGCCGGGCGAGACCGTGCTGCCGGTCGAGCCGCTGCCGGACCCGGTGGCGCTGCGGCTGCTGACCGAGCGGGCCGCCGCCGCCCGACCCGGCTTCGACCCGCTCAGCGACCCGGAGGCCTGCGCCGAGATCTGCCGCCGGCTGGACGGGCTGCCGCTCGCCATCGAACTGGCCGCCGCCCGGCTCCGGGTGATGACCGCCCGGCAGATCGCCGACCGGCTGGACAGCCGGTTCGCGCTGCTCACCGCGGGCAGCCGGACCCTGCTGCCGCGCCAGCAGACGCTGCGCGCGGTGGTCGACTGGAGCTGGGACCTGCTCGGCAAGCAGGAGCGCGCGGTGCTGCGCCGGCTGGCGGTGTTCGCGGGCGGCTGGACCCTGGAGTCGGCCGAGTCGGTCTGCTCGGACGGGGCCGAGGTGCCCCGCGAGGAGGTCGCCGACCTGCTGCTCTCGCTGGTCGACAAGTCCCTGCTGGTGGCCGACCTGGACGGGGACGGGCCGCCGCGCTACCGGATGCTGGAGACCATCCACGAGTACACGGACGAGCGGCTGGCCGAGGCGGAGGAGACCGCCGACACCGGGGGCCGGCACGTCGAGTACTTCCGCGAGCTGGTCCGCGGCGCCGACCTCCGTGTGCACGGGCCCGAGCAACTGCACTGGCTGGCGGTGCTGGAGCGCGAGCACGACAACATCCGGGCGGCGCTGCGCCGCGCCGTCCGCCGCCGGGACGAGGGCGAGGCACTGGTCCTGGCGCTGGGCATGAGCTGGTACTGGTCGCTGCGCGGCTACAGCCAGGAGGCCCGCCGCTGGTACGACGCCGTGCTGTCGATCGGCCCGGACCCGTTCGACTCCGATGCCCGTCCGGTGCCGCTGGACCGGCACGTGCTGGAGTACCCGGTCCCGATGCCGCCGGAGGCGCTCGCGGAGGCCCGTCGGGCGATCGTCATCTACCGGCTGATCAGCATGTTCGAGGGCAATCTCGACGTCCTGGCGGACCGGGACGCGGTCGCCATCGCCCGCAAGGTCACCGAGGCCTACCGCCGGGACCTGCCGCAGTCCTACCGCTTCCCCGGGCTGATGCGGGTCTTCGGCGCCTTCCTGATCGGCCAGCTGGACGCCATGCGGGACCTGCTGGACGACGCGGTGGCGGGCTGCCGGGTGCACGGCAACGCGAGCGACCTGGCGTTCATCCTGCAGATCCGGGCCAAGATGATGAACGACTGGCCGGGCGGGGCCGAGCAGAGCACCCTGGACGGCGAGGAGTCGCTGGAGCTGTACCGCCGGGCCGGCGACCGCTGGGGGATGTCCCAGGCGCTGTCCGCGCGCGGCGAGTCGCTGGCCAACCAGGGCCGCTCGGCGGAGGCGGTGGAGGCGTACCGCCGGGCGATCGAGCTGGCCGAGGAGCTGGGGGCGCCGCAGGAGGTGCCGATGCTCCAGGTGCACCTGGGGTCGGCGATGCTGGACAGTGACCTCGAGGCGGGGGAGCGGCAGATCCGGGCGGCACTGGACGGGATCGAGCCGGGGGACAACCAGGCGACCAACGGCGCGCTGCTGTTCGGTCATCTGATGCTCTGCGGCATCAACGTGCAGCGCGAGGACTTCGCGCGGGCCCTGGCCGAGCTGGACGTGCTCCGGTGGACCAGGATCGGCGCGTTCGCCCCGGACGTGGTGGGCGGGATGCTGACGGTCACCCGGGGCTGGATCACCGCCCGGGCGGGCGATCCTGACCTCGGGCGGGAGCTGGTCAGCGAGGGGTGGCAGCTGATGCGCTCGGTGCCGGCCGCGGCGAGCGGTTTCGTGGAGCAGATGTCGGTGATGATGCTGCCTCCGGTGGTCGGGCTGCTGGAGGCCTTCGCCCGGCGGGACGGCGACCTGGAGCGGGCCCGGCTGGCCGCGGTGCTGTTCGGCGCGCACGCGGGGATGAACGGGCCGAAGGGCGGCTACCTCGACCGGGTCGAGCGCGAGCGGGCCGAGAAGGTGCTGCGCGGACTGCTCGGCGACGCGGAGTTCGAGGCGGCGGCCGCCGAGGGGCGGACGATGTCGATGGCGGAGACCAACGCCATGCTCGACCGGCTGGTGCACTGAGCCGTCACCTGCCGGTGCACTGAGCCGTCACCTGCCGGTGCACCGAGCCGTCACCTGCCGGTGCACTGAGCCGTCACCTGCCGGTGCACTGAGCCGTCACCTGCCGGTGCACCGAGCCGGCCCCGGGCGCTCCCCTCGCGCGTCCGGGACCGTGCGCTGGCCGGTCGGCCGCGGCTCAGGTCCGCTTGCGGAAGCGGGCGACGGCGAGCGGCGCGAAGACCGCGGTGATGCCGACCGACCAGGCCAGCACGATCAGCACCGGGTGCGCCACCGCGCCCTGGCCGTTCATCAGGGCCCGGCAGGCGTCGGCCAGCGCGGACAGCGGGTTGACCTTGGTGAAGGCCTGGAGCCAGCCCGGCATGGTGTCGGTCGGGGCGAAGATCGAACTGCCGAACTGCATCGGCATCAGGACCAGCATGGCGACCCCCTGGACGGCCTGGGCGCTGCGCAGCGCCATGCCCAGCAGCATCGAGATCCACACGATGGACATGCCGAACAGCAGCGAGAGTCCGACCGCGGCGAGCAGCTCCAGGAAGCCGCCCTTCAGCTCGAAGCCGAGGACCAGCGCGAAGACGATCAGGATGGTGAACGAGAGCAGGGCCCGGCAGGTCTCCGCGGCGATCTTGGAGAGCAGGACCGAGGAGCGGCCGATCGGCAGGGTCCGGAACCGGTCCATCACCCCGGTCTGGAAGTCGCTGTTGAGGCCGGTGCCGACGGCCATCGCCAGGGTGATGCCGGTCTGCCCGAGCAGGCCGGGGATCATGTACTGCTTGTAGGCGTCCTGGCCGCCGGAGATGGCGCCGCCGAAGACGTAGACGAAGAGCACGGTGAAGATGACCGGCATCAGCACGGCGTCGAACATCGACTCCGGGTCGGCCTTGATCCGCATCAGGTTGCGGCGGGTCAGCGCGCCGACGTGCCGCAGGTGGCCGGGCAGGCCGATCCGGCCCTCCTCGGCCCGGGCGGGGGCGAGTGTGGCGGTGGTCATGCGACGGGCTCCTTGGCGAGGCTGGGGGCGGTGTCCGCGGCCGCCGGGCGGTCCGAGGGCTTGCCGGTGATGGCGAGGAAGACCTCGTCCAGGCTGGGCAGCTTGGTGTCGATGTCGGCGATGCCGAAGCCCCGGCCGCCCAGGGCGCCGATCACGGCGGTCAGCTGCTCCTCGGCGGTGAGCGGGACCGACAGCAGCCCGGTGTCGGCGGAGAAGGTGGCGGTGGCGATACCGGTGTCGTGCAGGCAGCGGGCCATCGCGGGCAGGGCGGCCGGGTCGGTGGGCCGGACCTGGAGGGTGCGGCCGCCGACCTGGGCCTTGAGCTCCGCGATGCCGCCGGCCGCGATGACCCGGCCCCGGTCGATCACGGTCAGCTCGTTGGCGAGCTGCTCGGCCTCCTCCATGTACTGGGTGGTGAGCAGCACGGTGGCGCCCTCGGCGACCATCCGCTGCACCTCGTCCCAGACCTCGTTGCGGGTGCGCGGGTCCAGGCCGGTGGTGGGCTCGTCCAAGTAGAGGACCCGGGGACGGCCGATCATGGAGGCGGCCAGGTCGAGGCGGCGGCGCATGCCGCCGGAGTAGGTCTTGGCGACGCGCTTGGCGGCCTCGGTGAGCGAGAACCGCTCCAGCAGCTCGGTGGCGCGCGCCTTGGCGTCCTTGCTGGAGAGGTCGAGCAGCCGGCCGATGAGGTAGAGGTTCTCGTAGCCGGAGAGCAGCTCGTCGACGGAGGCGTACTGGCCGGTGAGGCCGATGGTGCGGCGCAGCTGCTTGGGCTGGCGCAGCACGTCGTAGCCGCCGACGAAGGCGGTGCCGGCGTCGGGCTTGATGAGGGTGGAGAGGACGCGGACCAGGGTGGTCTTGCCGGCTCCGTTGGGGCCGAGCACGCCGAGGACGGTGCCCTCGCGCACGGTGAGGTCGACGCCGTCGAGCGCCTTGGTGCTGCCGAAGTGCTTGACGATGCCGCGGACCTCGACGGCGTTCCCCGCGGCGGGCCCCCGGTCGTTCGGGGCGGTGGAGATTCGTGTCATGCCCCAAGACTGGCGGCCGCCGCTGACAGCCCGCTGTCAGCGGGGTGACGGACGGGCGGCCCGCCGGCGAGGCGCTGTCGGCGCGCTGTCACGCGGCTGTCACCGGGGCCCGGCCCGGCCGTGGCCGGGTCCCGGTGACGGGGCGCGTCAGTGGAAGGTGTGCTCCGGGGCGGGGAAGGCGTCGCCCCGGACGTCCTCGGCGAACGCGCGGGCGGCGTCGCCGAGCACGGCCCGCAGGTCGGCGTACTGCTTGACGAACTTGGGCACCCGGCCCGCCGTCATACCGGCGAAGTCGGTCCAGACCAGCACCTGGGCGTCGCAGTCCACCCCGGCGCCGATGCCGACGGTGGGGACGGAGAGCTGCTCGGTGACCTGCTTGGCCAGCTCGGCGGGCACCGCCTCCAGGACGACCGCGAAGGCGCCGGCCTGCTGCACCGCCTTGGCGTCGCGCAGCAGCTGGTGCGCGGCCTCGTCGCCGCGGCCCTGGACGGGGTAGCCGCCCAGCGCGTGCACGGACTGCGGGGTGAGGCCGATGTGCGCCATCACCGGGATGCCGGCCTCGACCAGCAGCTCGATCGAGCGGGCGCTGCGCTCGCCGCCCTCCAGCTTGACCGCGCCGACCCCGGCGTCCTTCATCAGCCGGACCGCGTTGTGCATCGCCTGGGCCGGGGACTCCTGGTAGGAGCCGAACGGCAGGTCGGCGACGATCATGGCCCGCTTGGTGCCCCGGACGACGGCGCCGGCCAGCATGACCATCTGGTCCATGGTCACCGGCACGGTGGTCTCGTAGCCGAGGTGGCAGTTGCCGGCGGAGTCGCCGACCAGCAGGACGGGCGTGCCGGCCTCGTCGAAGACGCCGGCGGTGAGGGCGTCGTAGGCGGTCAGCATCGACCACTTCTCGCCGCGCTGCTTGGCTGCGGCGAGGTCGCGGACGGTGACGCGGCGGGTGGTGACCCCACCGTAGAGGGTGGTGGTCGACGCCTGGTTCTGGGCAGGCGAAGGCGAAGAAGCGTTCATCGAACAGGCTCCTGAAGGGTTGTCGTCTCGTGGCGCCGTGCGGCGTCCCCGGATCACCTCCATGCTTGCACGGCCCGGCGCGGGTGCAAAAGGGGCGGGGCCGCACCGGGTGCGGGAGCGGGTCCGGCGGGTCTTTGCCAGGGTTTTACGAAACGGAGCCGTCTCGTATCGAAATTGGCGCTACGCTCACTGCGGGGGGTTTACGAGACGACCGCGGCTCGAATGTGCCCGCCAGTGCCACGCCGTACCACGGACGGGAAGAAGCCATGACCACCGCCGCCGCACCACCCCGAGTACCGGAAGCCATCCACCGCCGCCGCTGGGCGATCCTGGGCACCCTGGTGCTCGCCCTGCTCGTCGTCGTCCTCGACAACTCGATCCTCAACGTCGCGATGAAGACCATCGCCTCCCCCGCGCCCACCGGCATCGGCGCCAGCCAGAGCGACCTGGAATGGTCGATCAACTCGTACACCCTGGTCTTCGCCGGACTGCTGTTCACCTCCGGACTGCTGGGCGACCGGTTCGGCCGCAAGCGGGCCCTGCTGGCCGGCATGGTCGTCTTCGGCCTGGCCTCGCTGCTCTCCGCGCTCGCCTCGACGCCGGGCGAACTGATCGCCTACCGGGCCCTGATGGGCGTCGGCGGGGCGCTGGCGATGCCGGCCACGCTCGCCATCATCATGAACGTCTTCGAGCGTGCCGAGCAGCCCAAGGCGATCGGCATCTGGGCCGGCGCGGTCGGACTCGCGATCGCGATCGGCCCGATCACCGGCGGCCTGCTGATCGAGCACTTCTGGTGGGGCTCGGTCTTCCTGGTCAACGTGCCGATCGTGATCGTCGCGCTGATCGCGATGACCCTGCTCGTCCCCGAGTCCAAGGACCCGAACCCGGGCCGGATGGACCCGGTCGGCGTGCTGCTCTCCATCGTCGGCCTGGTGGCGCTGATCTACGGCATCATCAAGGGCGGCGAGCTGGCCGACTTCACGGACGTCGCCGCCTGGGGGCCGGTGCTGCTCGGCCTGCTGGCGCTCACCGCCTTCGTGCTCTTCGAGCGCCGCACCGCGCACCCCGCGCTGGACGTCGACTGGTTCCGCAACAAGGTGTTCAGCGCCTCGGTGGTGGTGATCGGCGTGGTGTTCTTCGCGCTGATGGGCGTCTCGTTCTTCGGCGTCTTCTACACCCAGAGCGTGCGCGGCTACAGCGCGCTGGAGGCCGGTGTGCTGATGCTGCCGCTGGCCGCCGCCCAGCTGGTCTTCGCCCCGCGCGCCCGGCTGGTGGTCGACCGCTTCGGCGTCCGCGCCACCTGCGCCGCCGGCATGGCGTTCATCGCGGTCGGCTTCCTCGGCTACCTGCTGCTGGGCGCCACCACCCCGATCTGGGTGCTGGTCGTGCTCGGTCTGCTGATGGGTACCGGCATGGCGCACGTCATGCCGCCGATCACGGTCGCGATCATGGGCTCGCTGCCGCGCGAGAAGGCCGGCGCCGGCTCGGCCGTCAACAACACCTTCCGCCAGGTCGGCGGCTCGCTCGGGGTCGCGGTGCTCGGCGCCGTGCTCTCCACCGTCTACCGCGACGGCATCTCCGACAAGCTCGCCCAGCTGCCCACCCCGGAACTGCGGGAGAAGGCGGGCGAGTCGCTGGAGGCCACCATGGCCGTCGCCGCGCG
This sequence comes from Kitasatospora sp. NPDC089913, assembly GCF_044748625.1. Taxonomy (NCBI): domain Bacteria; kingdom Bacillati; phylum Actinomycetota; class Actinomycetes; order Kitasatosporales; family Streptomycetaceae; genus Kitasatospora; species Kitasatospora sp. NPDC089913. The sequence goes on from NZ_JBIVGI010000001.1 coordinate 350,965, forward strand.
CCTCGGCGAGCGGGGCAAGGAACTGGTCGGCCCGGCCAACGACTCCTTCATCCACGCGATGCACGTGGTGGCCGGACTCTCCGCCGGGATCACCGCGGCCGGCGCCCTGCTGGCCTGGTTCCTGCTGCCGGGCAAGGTGCCGGCCGGCGGCCCGGCCGGCGGTCCCGCCGGCCCCGGCGCGGCGGCGGACGCGGTACAGCACGGCGAGGCGGCCGCGAAGGCCCGCAGGACGGCGGCCGCGGACGCCTGACCGGCGGCCGGGCTGAGCGAGAATGGGGCCCTGTCGCCGGGAGGACCGCCGGTGACAGGGCCCACGAGCGCGTGCGACCCCCGCCACTCTCCGGGCGGGGGCTCCACAACCGGGAGATGCGAGATGAAGACCGACCCGACGGCCGCGCCGCCGCCCTGCGCCGGCCCGCGCCGCGGCAGGCCCCGCAGCGAGGCCGCCGAACAGGCGATCTTCGCCGGCGTCGAGGAACTCATGGCGGCCGGCACCAGCCTGGCGGAACTGACCATCGAGGGCATCGCCACCGCCGCCGGCGTCGGCAAGGCCACCATCTACCGTCGCTGGCCCAACAAGGAGGCCCTGCTGATCGACATGGTCAGCAGACTGGAGGAGCCCCTCCCCGGGTCCACCGGGTCGATCCGCGGCGACCTCGTCGCGATGATCGAGTACATGCGGCAGCGCGGCCTGGCCAAGCGCTCCCGCTGGGTGCTCAAGGCCGCGCTCGGCCAGATGCACAGCTGGCCCGAGCTGCACGCCGCCTACCGCGCCCGGGTGATCGCGCCCCGCCGGGAGGCCGCCCGCGAGCTCGTCCGCCGCGGTGTCGCCGGGGGCGAGCTGCGCGCCGACCTCGACGAGGACCTGCTCGGCGATCTGCTGCTCGGACCGATCCTCGCTCGCAGCGTGCTCTGGGACGACTCCGACCTCGACGACCCCCGGCTCGCCGAGCGGATGGTCGACGCCCTCCTCGACGGTCTCGGGGGCCCCGCCCTCCGGCCCGCCCGGACCTGACCGGACGGGCACCTCCCGCGGCCGTCCCGCGCCTGTCCCGCGCTGTCCCGCGTCCTCCTCCCGGCCCTCCTCCCGTCATCGCCGCAGGCCGGGGGGCCGGCGCGGGACGGCCGGCCGCGCAGTGGCCTGGCTCACCAAACCGGGCCACGCCGGAACCCCGGTCGCCCGACCGGGCGTCTGTCCCGACATAGGCTGGGCCGGAATCCGACCGAACCGGCACAGGTCCGGCACGCCCTCCGCCACCGGCGGGGGCGTACCGCGGACGGACAGACGGCGCGAACGACGGGAGTCACGGATGGCGCAGGCGGACAGGGCGGACCGGGTGTCCCCGGCAGCGGCCGGCGACCCGGGATCCGGCCGGCGCCCGGCCGGGTTCCTCGGCGTGCGCGGCTGGGGCCGGGACGCCCGGGGCAGCACCACCTGGCGGCGCGGCCTCGTGCTCGCCGTGGCGGCCCTGCTCACCGGCGCCCTGCTGGCCTTCCACGCCGAGGTGCCGAACAGCGTCGGCAACCTCGGCAGCCTGCTGGAGACCTTCCTGCCCTGGCTGGGGCTGGCCGTGCCGGTGCTGCTCGTCCCCGCCCTGCTGCGCCGCTCCGCCACCGCGCTGCTCGCCCTGCTGGTGCCGGTGGTGATCTGGGCCAACATGTTCGGCGGCCTGCTCACCGACAAGAGCGGCGGCACCGGCGACTTCACCGTGGTCAGCCACAACGTGGCCGCCGCCAACACCGACCCGCAGGGCACCGTCCGGATGCTGGAGCAGTCCGGGGCGCAGATCGTCGCGCTCCAGGAACTGGCCGGCCGGCAGCTGCGCGCCTACGAGACCGGGCTGGCCGAGAGCTACCCGTACCACGCGGTGGAGGGCACGGTCGGGCTCTGGTCCAAGTACCCGATCGGCGACGTCTCGGTGGTGGACATCAGGATGGGCTGGACCAGGGCGTTCCGGGCCGAGGTGACCACCCCGAAGGGTCCGCTCGCGGTGTACGTCGCCCACCTGCCGTCGGTCCGGCTCAAGGCCGAGGGCGGCTTCACCGTCAACCAGCGGGACGTCAGCGCCCAGGCGCTCGGGGACGCGGTCGAGGCCGAACCGCTGAAGAAGGTGCTGCTGCTCGGCGACCTCAACGGCACCATGAACGACCGCAGTCTGGCGCCGATCACCTCCCAGATGCGCTCGGCCCAGGGCGCGGCCGGGGACGGCTTCGGCTTCAGCTGGCCGGCGTCCCTCCCGATGGCCCGGATCGACCAGATCATGAGCAAGGGCGGACTCGAGCCCACCGACTCGCGGACGCTGGAGCGGGACGGCAGCGACCACCTCGCGGTGGCCGCCACCTACCGCTACCGCTGAGCCGGCGAACAGTCGGGGCAGCTCAGCCCCGGTGCCAGCGGTTGGTGATCGGGAGCCGGCGGTCCCGGCCGAAGCCCTTGGCCGAGATCTTCGGGCCCGGCGGGTACTGCCGGCGTTTGTACTCGGCGGTGTCGACCAGGCGCACCACCCGGTCCACCACGGCCGGGTCGAAGCCGGCCGCCACGATCGCGTCCCGGCCCTGGTCGCCCTCGACGTAGAGGTCGAGGACGGTGTCCAGCAGGTCGTAGTCCGGCAGCGAGTCGGTGTCCTTCTGGTCCGGCCGCAGCTCGGCGGACGGCGGCTTGACGATGGTGTGCTCCGGGATCGGCGGCACCGCGCCGAGCCGCTCGGCCTCCTCGTTGCGCCAGCGGGCCAGCCGGAAGACCAGCGACTTGTAGACGTCCTTGATCGGGCCGTAGGCGCCGACCGAGTCGCCGTACAGGGTCGAGTAGCCGACCGCCAGCTCGCTCTTGTTGCCGGGCGCGAGCACGAGGTGCCCCTCCTGGTTGGAGATCGCCATCAGCAGGGTGCCGCGCAGCCGGGACTGGAGGTTCTCCTCGGCCAGTCCGGTCAGCTCGGTGGCGGCCGTGTAGGCGTCGAACATCGGGGCGATCGACACCGTGCGGAAGTTCAGCCCGGTGCGGCGGGCCAGCTCGGCCGCGTCGTCCCGGGAGTGCTGCGAGGAGTAGCGGCTCGGCATCGACACGCAGTGCACGTTCCCGGCGCCGACCGCGTCCACCGCGAGGGCGGCGACCACGGCCGAGTCGATGCCCCCGGACAGGCCGATCAGCACCGAGCGGAAGCCGTTCTTGCGCACGTAGGCCCGGGTGCCGGAGACCAGCGCGGACCAGATCTCGGCCTCGTCGGCGATCCGCGGCGCGACCTCGGCCCGTACCCGCTCGGCGGGAGCCCCGGCGGGCCCGCCGCCCAGTTCGGTGCGGACCAGGTGCAGCCCGTCGGCCAGCAGCAGTCCGTCGGTGTGGTCGCTGCCGGCCGTCGGCAGGTCGAGGTCCAGCATCAGCAGGTGCTCCTCGAACTGCGGGGAGCGGGCCAGCACCTCGCCGTCCGGGGCGACCACCACCGAGTCGCCGTCGAAGACCAGCTCGTCCTGGCCGCCGACCATGTTCACGTAGGCGAGCGCGCAGCCCGCCTCGGCGGCCCGGCGCCGCACCAGCTCCAGCCGGACGTCGTCCTTGTTGCGCTCGTACGGCGAGCCGTTGATCACCAGCAGCAGGCCGGCCCCGGCCTCGCGGGCGGCGGTCACCCGGCCGCCGTCCTGCCAGATGTCCTCGCAGATCGCCAGCGCGACGTCCACCCCGTGCACCCGCAGCACCGGCAGCTGGTCGCCGGGGACGAACCAGCGGTACTCGTCGAACACGCCGTAGTTCGGCAGGTGGTGCTTGGCGAAGCGGGTGGCGACCTCGCCGCGGAACAGCACCGCGGCGCAGTTCTGCGGGGAGCCGGCCGGCCGGCCGAAGCGCGGCGAGGCCTGTGCGGACCGGCCGAGGTAGCCCACCACCACGGGCACCTCGCCGAGCCCCTCCGCGGCGAGCCGGGCAGCCAGCCGGGTCAGGCCGGACCGCGACGCCTCGACGAAGGAGCGGCGCAGCGCGAGGTCCTCGACCGGGTAGCCGGTCAGGGCCATCTCGGGGAACGCCACCAGCTGGGCGCCGGCCTCGACGGCCCGCCCGGTCCAGTGCACCACCTCGTCGCCGTTGCGGGCGATGTCACCGACCCAGGGGTCGGTCTGGCAGAGGGCGAGACGCAGATTGGGCATGTCACCGAGTCTAATCGTCGATCTGACGAAATGTCTCGGCCGGGGTCGCCACTGCCTCCGGCGGCCGTGATCCGCCATGATGGGGAGCAGTCGCCGCCGGGGTGGTTTCCGGGCGTAACACGAACGTAAAGAGCAGAGGTGAGACTGTCCCCATGGGCAAGCAGCAGGAGTTCGTGCTTCGGACGCTCGAAGAGCGTGACATCCGGTTCGTCCGGCTGTGGTTCACCGATGTCCTGGGGTTCCTCAAGTCGGTCGCGGTGGCGCCGGCCGAGCTGGAGCAGGCGTTCGAGGAGGGCATCGGCTTCGACGGCTCGGCGATCGAGGGATTCGCCCGGGTGTACGAGTCCGACATGATCGCGAAGCCGGACCCGACCACCTTCCAGATCCTGCCGTGGCGCTCGGAGACCCCGGGCACCGCGCGGATGTTCTGCGACATCCTGATGCCGGACGGCTCGCCGTCCTACGCCGACCCGAGGTTCGTGCTGAAGCGCACCCTGGAGAAGGCCTCCGCCCAGGGCTTCACCTTCTACACCCACCCCGAGATCGAGTTCTTCCTGCTGAAGAACCTGCCCGGCGACGGCACCGCGCCGATCCCCGCCGACCACTCCGGCTACTTCGACCACACCCCGCGCGGGGTGGGCCACGACTTCCGCCGCCAGGCGATCACCATGCTGGAGTCGATGGGCATCTCGGTGGAGTTCTCCCACCACGAGGGCGCCCCCGGCCAGCAGGAGATCGATCTCCGCTACGCCGACGCGCTCTCCACGGCCGACAACATCATGACCTTCCGGCTGGTGATGAAGGAGGTCGCGCTGGAGCAGGGCGTGCACGCCAGCTTCATGCCCAAGCCGTTCTCCGACCACCCCGGTTCGGGCATGCACACCCACCTCTCGCTGTTCGAGGGCGACCGCAACGCCTTCCACGAGTCGGGTGCCGAGTACCAGCTCTCCAAGGTCGGCCGCTCGTTCATCGCCGGTCTGCTGAAGCACGCCGCCGAGACCGCCGCCGTCACCAACCAGTGGGTGAACTCCTACAAGCGGATCTGGGGCGGCTCCCAGCGCACCGCCGGCGCGGGCGGCGAGGCCCCGTCGTACATCTGCTGGGGCCACAACAACCGCTCCGCGCTGATCCGGGTCCCGATGTACAAGCCGGGCAAGCAGGGCTCCACCCGGGTCGAGGTCCGCTCCCTGGACACCGGCTGCAACCCCTACCTGGCCTACGCCGTCACCCTGGCGGCGGGCCTCAAGGGCATCGAGGAGGGCTACGAGCTCCCGCCGGGCGCCGACGACGACGTGTGGGCCCTCACCGACCCCGAGCGCCGCGCCCTCGGCATCCAGCCGATGCCGCAGAACCTGGGCGAGGCGATCGACCTGATGCAGCGCAGCGAGCTGGTCGCGGAGACCCTCGGCGAGCACGTGTTCGACTTCTTCCTGAGGAACAAGAAGCAGGAGTGGGAGGAGTACCGCTCCGAGGTCACCCCCTTCGAGCTGCGCAAGAACCTCCAGGTGCTGTAGCGGTTCCGACCACAGAGGGCTGACGCCACGTCAAGCACCACCGGGCCCGCCGTCGTTCCAATGGATGACGGCGGGCCCGCCGTTTGGGTTGGCGCGTTCCCTGATGGCGGTACGTGAGGAGATTGTGACGTTGCGTTGTGATCCGATAAGCGTGATCAATCCCCTCCCCCCTGAGAGGACCTCATGCCCTCCTCCACCGTCAGCCGCGCCGCCGCCGTCCGCACCCTCGCCCGCCGGGCCGGGATCACCGGGGTGGCTGTCGTCGCCGTCGCCGGACAGCTGCTCACCGCCCCGATCGCGGACGCCCGCGGCTCGGGCCCCAAGGGCCCGCAGCAGCGTGCCGACACCATCGTCTCGAACCCGCTGCCGTTCAAGACGCGCTTCCAGGGCGACTTCCACGGCTCGGTCACGCGGATCAGCAACTCCCTGATGACCTGCGACGAGACCCAGCCGCCGGTCGACCCGGCGCAGCCGGCGTGCGTGGACGCCCGGACCGGCGCGGGCAGCCGGCCGATCAACAACAACTACCAGATGAAGTACATCAACATCGATCCGGGCAGCATCGGCCCGCTCGGCGACGAGATCTACTCGGCCAGCTCGGCCGACCTGGGGCTGCTGGAGGGCTCTCAGATCAAGTACGCCCGGCTGTACTGGGGCGGCACCCGGGGCATCGGCAGCACCGTCCTGCCGGAGAGCCAGATCGACGAGATCTACCTGAAGGTCCCGGGCGAGAACCAGTACCGCAACATCGCCAACGACCAGCCGTCCATCGGCTACATCACCACCACCGAGGAGAGCAGCTACCAGGCCTCCGCCGACATCACCGACCTGGTGAAGGCCGCCGGCAACGGCACCTACACCGCCGCCAACATGGACTCGGTGGTGAAGCCGCACAGCTGGGGCGGCTGGTCGATCGTGGTGGCGTACGAGAACCCCTGCAAGCCGCTGCGCCACGTCCACATCTGGGACGGCTTCCAGGTGGAGCTGCCGGACAGCCCGGCCCGCGAGTTCAACCTCGACGGGCTGCAGACCCCCGCCACCGGGCCGGTCGCCGGCAAGCTCGGCTTCATCGTCTACGACGGCGACCTGAAGTGGACCGGGGACACCCTGGCGATGAAGTCCACCAACGGGCCGGAGTCGATCTTCACGGACGTCAACCACGCCTCCAACGACGCGTTCAACTCCACCATCGAGGAGCTGACCCCGGCGGACCAGTTCGTCCGCAACCCGTACAACCGCAACAACTTCGGCTACGACTCCAACCGCTGGGACATCTCGCCGTTCCTGCGCAACGGGGACACCGACATCACCATCAAGTTCGACACCGACAAGGACGGCTACGACCTCGGTGTCTTCTACGCCTACGTGAACCTGGACGGCTCGCTGGAGGGCTGACCGCCCGGCACCGACCCGCGCCGCTGCCGCACCACCCGGACCGGGGGGTGCGGCAGCGGCGTTCCGGCCCGCCGGGGCGCCCCGCGCAGCAGCCGCTCGCAGGGGCGCTCCACCCACCGGTGCAGGGCGCCCGCCGCGGCCAGCGTCCCGGCGGCGAGCAGCAGGTCGACGGCGAGCAGCGCGAGCGTCCCGGTCGGCCGGCCGGCCGTCCACAGCCAGCAGCGGATGCCGATCTCGTGCACCAGGTACCAGGCGTAGGACCACTCGCCGAGCAGCACCGCCGTGCGCCCGCGGAGCAGCCGGGGCGCCGTGCCCGCCGCGTCCCGCCCGGCGGCGGCCACCAGCAGCGCCGCGAACAGCGGGGCCGGGAACAGCTGCGAGGCGCTGTACGGGCCCCACCACAGGGAGTCGGGGACGGCCGCGTGCCAGGGCACCAGCAGGACGTGCCAGCCGGCCACCGCCGCCGCGGCCGCGCCGAGCCGCACCCGTGGGAGCAGCCCGTGCCGGGCGGCCAGCCCGGTGACCACCCCGAGCACGAACTGCGGGGTGCGGGTCAGCGGCAGGTAGTCCAGCAGCCAGCCGCGCAGGGCCGGATCGGCGGGGAGCAGCGCGCCCGCAGCCCAGAGCACCGGGCCGAGCGCGGCGCAGGCCGCCGCCAGCGGCAGCCAGCTCCGCCGGCGCGGGGCCAGCAGCCGCAGCAGCGCCGGGAACAGCAGGTAGAACCAGGCCTCGGCGCCCAGCGACCAGGAGGCCGGGTTGCCGCCGAAGACCGTCCCCGGTGCCCAGGCGTGCAGCAGCGGCAGCGACCAGAGCACGGCCGCCAGCGGGACGGCCAGGCCCAGGACGGCGTTCGCGCCCAGCGACAGCGCGGTGGTCAGCGCGTGCAGCGGCCAGATCCGGGCGAACCGGCGGCGGGCGAAGGACCGGGCGCCGGCCGGTGATCCCTCGTACGTCCAGGCGAGGACGAAGCCGGAGAGGACGAAGAAGAAGGTGACCCCCGAACGCCCGTACCAGGAGAGCGGGCCGAGCAGCGGCAGCTCGCCGAGCTTGCGCGCCAGGTGGTAGAGCACCACCAGCAGTGCGGCCCAGAAGCGCAGCCCGGTGAGCGAGGGCAGACGGCCGGGCATCGGACCCTCCGGGAGGGTGGGACGGGCAGCGGGAGCGGACGCCGGGTGAACGAGCGCGGCGGGCGCGGGGTCACGGACGGGCGACACCGGTGTCCGCCCGGTGGTCACGCCCGGGCGTGCCGCCCCCGGGACGCGTAGCCTGCTGGAGCGGACGGGGGGCGGACGGGGGCGGACGGACGGAGGGGCGATGGCGGTGGAGGAACAGCGGGCCGGCAGCCGGGTGAGCCGACCGGAGAGCAGACTGGCGCGGCGCGGGTTCACCGACCCCGCCAAGGCGCTGCGGCTGCTCGCCGAACCGGCCCTGGACGGGCTGGCCGCGGACCCGGTGCTGCTCGACGCGCTCGCCGCCACCGCCGATCCCGACCTCGCCCTGCTCGGTCTGTCCCGGCTGCTGGAGGCCGCCGAGGAGACCGACCGGCACACCCTGCGCGACACCCTGACCACCTCCAAGCCGCTGCGCGACCGGCTGCTCGGCGTGCTCGGCGCGTCCACCGCGCTCGCCGACCACCTCGCCAGGCACCCGCACGACTGGCACGTCCTGGTCACCTTCGAGCTGCGCGACATGCACCCCGGCCCGGCGGACTTCCGCCGGGGGCTGGCCGAGGCCGTCGCCGCCGACCCCACCGGCCGCCCGGCCGACGCGCTGCGGGTCGGCTACCGCCGCTGCCTGCTGGCGGTCGCCGCCCGCGACCTGACCGGCACCACCGATCTCGCCCAGACCGCCGCCGAACTCGCCGACCTGGCCGGCGCCACCCTCCAGACCGCCCTCGACCTGGCCGCTGCGCAGGACCCGGAGGCCGCCGCCGACTGCCGGCTCGCCGTCATCGGCATGGGCAAGTGCGGCGGACGCGAGCTCAACTACGTCTCCGACGTCGACGTCATCTTCGTCGCGGAGCCGCGCGAGGGCGTCGAGGAGCACCGGGCGGTCCGGGCCGCCACCCGGCTGGCCGCGGCGCTCACCCGGCTGTGCGCCGACACCACCGGCGAGGGCACCATCTGGCCGGTGGACGCCAATCTGCGTCCCGAGGGCCGCAACGGCCCGCTGGTCCGCACCCTGGCCAGCCATGTCGCCTACTACCGGCGCTGGGCCAAGACCTGGGAGTTCCAGGCGCTGCTCAAGGCCCGCCCGGTGGCCGGCGACGCCGAGCTGGGCGAAGCGTACGTCGCCGAGCTGGCGCCGATGGTCTGGCAGGCCGCCGCCCGGGAGAACTTCGTCACCGACGTGCAGCAGATGCGCCGCCGGGTGGTCGACTCGATCCCCGCCACCGAGCTGGACCGCCAGCTCAAGCTGGGCCCCGGCGGACTGCGCGACGTCGAGTTCTCCGTCCAGTTGCTCCAGCTGGTGCACGGCCGCACCGACGAGGCACTGCGCAGCGGCAACACCCTGGAGGCGCTGGCCGCGCTCTCCCGCGGCGGGTACGTGGGCCGCGCCGACGCCGCCTCGCTGGACGCCGCCTACCGGTTCCTGCGCTCGCTGGAGCACCGGATCCAGCTGCACCGGCTGCGCCGCACCCATCTGATGCCCACCGACGAGGAGGACCAGCGCCGGCTGGCCCGCTCGCTGGCGCCGCTGATCAACGACGACACCAGGGCCGACCCGGTCGCCGCGCTGCGACGGGAGTGGAAGCGGCACGCCGTCGAGGTGCGCCGGCTGCACGAGAAGCTGTTCTACCGGCCGCTGCTGGACGCCGTCGCCGAGCTGCCGCCGGGCGCGGCGGGCCTGCGCCAGGACGCCGCCCGGGCCCGGCTGGAGGCGCTCGGCTACGCCGACCCGGCCGCCGCGCTGCGCCATCTGAGCGCGCTCGCCGCCGGGGTCAGCCGCAAGGCGGCGATCCAGCGCACCCTGCTGCCGGTGCTGCTCGGCTGGTTCGCCGACTCCGCCGACCCGGACGCCGGGCTGCTCAACTTCCGCCAGGTCTCCGACGCGCTCGGCCGCACCCCCTGGTACCTGCGGCTGCTCCGGGACGAGAGCGCCGCCGCCGAACAGCTGGCGCGGGTCCTGTCGGCCGGCCGGCTCGCCCCCGACCTGCTGCTGCGGGCGCCGGAGGCGGTCGCCATGCTCGGCGACCCGCAGGGCCTGGCGCCGCGCGGGCGGCCCGCGCTGGAGCGGGAGGTGCTGGCCGCCGTCAGCCGGGCCGACTCGGTGGCCGGCGCGGTGGCCGCGGTGCGCTCGGTGCGTCGCCGGGAGCTGTTCCGCACCGCCGCCGCCGACGTGCTCGGGCGGCTCGGCGAGGACCCGGCGCAGGCGCTGGACACGGCCGGCGAGGCGCTCACCGCGATCAACGCGGCCACCCTGCAGGGCGCGCTGCGGGCCTGCGTGGCCGGTTGGGAGGCCCGCAACGGCGAGCTGCCGACCCGGATCGCGGTGATCGCGATGGGCCGGTTCGGCGGGCACGAGCTGGGATACGGCTCGGACGCGGACGTGCTCTTCGTCCACGAGCCGGTGCTCGGCTCGCTGGAGGAGGACGCCGCCCGGGCCGCCCAGTCGGTCTGCCACGAGCTGCGCACCCTGCTGGCCGCGCCGTCCACCGAACCGCCGCTGGAGGTGGACGCCGACCTGCGCCCGGAGGGGCGGAACGGACCGCTGGTGCGCTCGCTCGCCTCCTACGAGGCGTACTACCGGCGCTGGTCGCACGCCTGGGAGAGCCAGGCGCTGCTGCGGGCCGAGCCGGTGGCCGGGGACCCGGAGCTGGGGGAGCGGTTCCGGCGGCTGATCGACCCGCTGCGCTTCCCCGGCGAGGGGGTGCCCGAGCGGGACGTGCTGGAGATCCGCCGGATCAAGGCGAGGATCGAGGCGGAGCGGCTGCCGCGCGGCGCCGATCCGACCACCCACACCAAGATCGGCCGGGGCGGGCTGGCGGACGTCGAGTGGACCGTGCAGCTGCTCCAGCTGCGGCACGGGCACGAGCTGCCGGGGCTGCGCACCACCCGGACCAGGGCGGCGCTTGCGGCGGCGGCCGGAGCCGGGCTGGTCGGGGCGGAGGACGCGGAGGTGCTGGACGCGGCCTGGGTACTGGCCTCCCGGGTGCGTTCGGCGGTGATGCTGGTGCGCGGCCGGCCGGGCGACTCCTTCCCGGCGGACACCCGGGAGCTGGCCGGGGTGGCCCGCTACCTGGGGTACGGGGCCGGGCACAGCGGCGAGCTGGTGGACGACTACCGGCGCACCACCCGGCGGGCCCGGTCGGTGGTGGAGCGGCTGTTCTACGGCTGACACGCGGGGGAACGCGGAGAGGGGCCCCGGTCGCCCGGGGCCCCTCTCCGCGTTCTCGTCGTTCCCGTCCTCGGTCGCGGCCTCAGCGGCGCGCGCTGCTCACCGCGGGCTCGCTCCACTGCTCGGGCACGGTGACCGGCTCGGCCGGCAGCTCCCGCGCGGGCACCTGCGGGAGCCGGTAGACCCAGGAGTGGTAGAGCCAGCCGGCGGTGAGGAAGCCCACCAGCAGGCACAGCAGGCCGCCGACCGCGTCCATCCAGAAGTGGTTGGCGGTGGAGACGATCACCAGCAGGGTGGCCACCGGGTAGAGCAGGCCGAGGACCCGGACCCACGTCCGGCGGGCCAGGAAGAAGATGGTCAGACCGCACCACGTCGACCAGCCGATGTGCATCGAGGGCATGGCGGCGAACTGGTTGGAGACGTGGGTGGCCGGGCCGGAGGCCATCGAACCCCAGGTGCCGTGCGCCTTCACGGTGTCGATGAAGCCGCCGTCGGTCATCAGCCGGGGCGGGGCCAGCGGGAAGAAGTAGAAGCCGACCAGCGCGATCGCGGTGGTGACGAACAGCACCGTGCGGACCGCGGCGTAGCGGCCGGGGTGCCACCGGTAGATCCAGACCAGGACGCCGATGGTCACGATGAAGTGCAGCGTCGCGTAGTAGTAGTTCATCCCGGTGATCAGCCAGCCGACGCTGTCGACAGCGTGGTTGACCGAGCGCTCGACGGCGATGCCGAGGGACTGCTCGAGGTCCCAGATCCAGCCGGCGTGCTTCTGCGCGATCGCCTCCTGCTCGGGGACGGCGTTGCGCACCAGGGAGTAGATCCAGTAACTGACGCCGATCAGTGCCAGCTCGAACCAGAGTCTCGGGCGCGCGGGCGAGCGGCGCTGCTCGCGGACGCGGTCACGCAGGGCCGCGGTCCGGGTGCGGGCCGCACGGGTGGCTCCGTCGGGCATGCGGCCGCCGTTCTGGTTGATCTCGGTCGGTTCCCCCATGGACGAGAAGTCTGCCAGACGTCCCGTAGCCGTCTGCTCATCCTCCGGAAGTGGATTCTTCACCGGCTGTCCCCCTTCAGAGGTAGGGGGTGGCTCCCACCGGGGGAGGGGGTGCGGACGGATCTGGGGTCAACCGGTGGGACGGGCATACGTCCCATTGTCACGCCGGAGGGGCGGGGCGGCGCAATCGGGGGTGGGGCCGCGCGGGGCGGTCGCATTTTCCCCGACCGAAACCCTTTCTGCATCTTGCTGAAACATATTGCAGGCCGCTAGCGTCTCGGCCACCCGAGCACCCCATGACCCCATACCCCCGCAAGGGAGCCTTCAGTGGCCGAAGTCCCGCCCCGCCGCAGGCGGAGCACCCCTCGCAGACCCGGCCGGACGGCGGTGCTCCTCGCCGCCGCGCTCACCGCCGCCTCCCTCGGCACCGCCGGACCGGCCGCGCTCGCCGCCGCCCCGCCCGGCCCGCCCTCGGACGCCGCGCTGGCCGCCACCGCCGGTCGGCACGACCTCACCCGCGAGCAGTTCTACTTCGTGCTGCCGGACCGCTTCGCCAACGGCGACCGGGGCAACGACACGGGAGGCATCACCGGCACCCGCCTCGACCACGGCCTCGACCCGGCCGACAAGGGCTTCTACCACGGCGGCGACCTCGCCGGGCTGATCCAGCGGCTCGACTACATCCAGGACCTCGGCACCACCGCGATCTGGATGGCGCCGATCTTCACCAACAAGCCGGTCCAGGGCGCCGGGGACGCCGCCGGCGCCGGGTACCACGGCTACTGGATCACCGACTTCACCCGGGTCGACCCGCACTTCGGCACCAACGAGCAGTTGAAGGAACTGATAGCCAAGGCCCACGCCCGGGGCATCAAGGTCTTCTTCGACGTCATCACCAACCACACCGCCGACATCATCGACAACCGGCAGGGACAGTCCGGCTACCGCAGCACCGGCGCCTACCCGGTGCTGGACGCCGACGGCAGGCCCGTCGACGAGACCGCCCTCGCCGACGCCGCAGCTGCCTGGCCGAAGCTGACCAAGGACTCGTTCCCCTACAGCCCGGTCTTCCGCAAGCCCTCCGACGCCACCGCCAAGACTCCGGCCTGGCTCAACGACCCCGCGCTGTACCACAACCGGGGCGACTCCACCTTCGCCGGCGAGTCCGCCACCGAGGGCGACTTCTCCGGCCTCGACGACCTCGACACCCAGAACCCCAAGGTGGTCAAGGGCTTCGAGAAGGTCTACCAGCAGTGGGTCGAGGAGGCCGGCGTCGACGGCTTCCGGATCGACACCGTCAAGCACGTCAACATGGCCTTCTGGCAGCAGTGGGCGCCCGCGCTCAAGAAGTTCGCCGCCGAGCGGGGCAACAAGAAGTTCTTCATGTTCGGCGAGGTCTACTCGGGCGACCCGGCCGTCACCGCGCCCTACGTCACCAAGGGCCGGCTGCAGGCCACCCTCGACTTCCCGTTCCAGGGCGCCGCCCGCGCCTACGTCTCCCAGGGCGGACCGGCCCGGGGCCTGGCCGAGCTCTACGGCCAGGACCACCGCTACACCACCGCCGACACCGACGCCTACGAGCTGCCGACCTTCCTCGGCAACCACGACATGGGCCGCTTCGGCTCCTTCCTGCTCGCCGACAACCCCGGCGCCGACGAGGCCACCCTGCTGAAGAAGGACCGGCTCGGCAACGAGCTGATGTTCCTCACCCGCGGCCAGCCCGTCGTCTACTACGGCGACGAGCAGGGCTTCACCGGCGCCGGCGGCGACAAGGACGCCCGCCAGGACGTCTTCGCCTCGCAGACCCCCTCCTACAACACCGACCGCGTCCTCGGCGGCACCCCCGGCCCCGCCGACCGCTACGACCGGGACGCCGCGCCCTACCGGGACATCGCCGCCCTGGCGAAGCTCCGCCGCGACCACCCGGCGCTCGCCGACGGCGCCCAGATCGAGCGGTACGCGGCCGACGGCCCCGGCGTCTACGCCTTCTCCCGGATCGACGCCGCCCAGCAGATCGAGTACCTGGTCGCGGTCAACAACGCCCCCGAGGCGAAGACCGTCACCCTGGACACCTTCTCGGCCGGACAGGGCTTCGACCGGATCTACCCGGCGGCGGGGGAGCGGGTCTCCAGCGGCGCGGACCGCAGGGTCACCGTCACCGTCCCGGCGCTGTCCTCCCTCGTCCTCAGGGCCGCCGGGAAGGCCGCCCCGCTCGCGGCCGCGCCCTCGATCGCCGTCGAGGTGCCCGCGGAGGGCTCCACCGGGACCGTCACCGTCGGCGCGAAGGTGCCCGGCGGCGGCTTCGGCCGGGTGACCTTCGCCGCGCAGGTCGGCGACCGGCCCTGGCAGGTGCTGGGCACCTCCGACACCGGCACGTCCGGCTCCGCCGGCCAGAAGCCCTACGCCGTCACCCAGGACCTCGCGGGCGTCGCCCCGGGCACGCCCGTCCGCTACAAGGCCGTGGTCCAGGACGCCGCCGGCCGGCTGGCCTCGGCCACCGGCGGGTTCACCACCGGCACCCCGGCCCCGAAGCCGGTCCCCAGTGCCGCCGCCCGCCCGTACGCCGTCGTCCACTACCAGCGCAAGGACGGCGACTACGACGGCTGGAACCTCTACGCCTGGGGCGACCTCGCCGACGGCGAGGCCACCCAGTGGCCCGCCGGGCACGGCTTCACCGGCCGGGACGCGTTCGGCGCCTTCGCCTATGTGAAGCTGCGGCCGGGCGCCTCGGACCTCGGCTTCGTGGTCGAGAAGGACGGCGTCAAGGACGTCGACGCCGACCGGCACCTCGACCTCGGCGCCACCGGCGAGGTCTGGCTGAAGGAGGGCGACCCGGCCGTCCGCACCGCGAACCCGGGCCCGGTGAACACCCCGCCCGCGGGCACCGCGGTGCTCCACTACAACCGGGCCGACGGGAACTACGACGGCTGGGGCCTGCACGACTGGACCGGCGCCGCCGCCCCCACCGACTGGGGCAACCCGCTGAAGCCCGTCCGCCGGGACGCCTTCGGGGCCGTCTTCGAGGTGCCGCTCGCCCCCGGCGCGACCAGCCTCAGCTACATCCTGCACAAGGGCAACGACAAGGACCTGCCCGCCGACCAGTCGCTCGACCTGGCCGGCACCGGCCGCGAGGTCTGGATCCTCGGCGGCCGGGAGGGCTACCTGCTGCCGCAGGCCGCCGGTGCCTCCTCCCAGCTGGACCCCGCCGCCGCCAAGGCCCAGTGGATCGACGCCCGCACCGTCGTCGTCCCGCCCGGGTACGGGGCCGGGGACGCCGCGCTCGCCGCCGGCACCAGCGCCCAGCTGGTGTACGACCCGGCGGGCGGCATCCGGGCCGACCGGGGCACCCTGACCGGGCCCGGCCGGTGGATCCGGCTCGAGCCCGCCCCCGGCGGGCTGACGGCCGCCCAGAAGGCGGCCTTCCCGCACCTGGCGGGCTACCGCGCCTTCACCGTGGACGCGCGCGACGCCGCCCGGGTGCCCGAAGCCCTGCGGAGCCAGCTGCTGTTCACCGAGCACCTGCCGAGCGGTGCCGCCCTGGCCGCCACCGGTGTGCAGATCCCCGGCGTGCTCGACGACCTGTACGCCCGCCGCACCGGCCGGGTCGACTTCGGACCGGCCTTCTACCACGGCAAGGTCGCGCTCTCGCTCTGGGCGCCGACCGCGCAGGAGGTCTCCGTCCAGGTCTTCGACACCGCCACCGGCGGCACCTCGAGGACCCTGCCGCTGAAGCGCGACGACGGGACCGGGGTCTGGGAGGTGGTCCGGGACCGGGCCGAACTCGACGGCAAGTACTACCTGTACCAGGTCAAGGTGTGGGCGCCGACGGTCCAGCAACTGGTGGTCAACACCGTCACCGACCCCTACTCCGTCGCCCTCTCCACCGACTCCCGGCGCAGCCTGGTCGCCGACCTCGCCGCGAAGGAGCTCGAGCCGCCGGGCTGGGAGAACCACGCCGTCCCGCCGGCCGTCCCGCTCGGACGGGAGCAGATCCAGGAGCTGCACGTCCGCGACTTCTCCGTCGCCGACGACACCGTCCCGGCCGCCGAGCGCGGCACCTACCTGGCCTTCACCGAGTCCGGGGCCGCCGGTGCGAAGCACCTGCGCGAGCTCGCCGCGGCCGGGGTCACCACGATCCACCTGCTGCCGACCTTCGACATCGCCACCGTCAGGGAGAACCGGGCCGAGCAGAAGCTGCCCGCCTGCGACCTCGCCGCCCTGGCCGCCGACAGCGACCGGCAGCAGGAGTGCGTGGCGGCCGTCGCCGCCCAGGACGCCTACAACTGGGGCTACGACCCGCTCCACTACAACGTGCCGGAGGGCTCCTACGCCACCGACCCCGAAGGGACCGCGCGCACCGTGCAGTTCCGGCGGATGGTGCAGGCGATCCACGCGGCCGGCCTGCGGGTGGTGCTCGACGTCGTCTACAACCACACCGCCGCGAGCGGCCAGGCCGAGCACTCGGTGCTGGACAAGGTCGTCCCCGGCTACTACCAGCGGCTGGACGCCAACGGCAAGGTGACCACCGACAGTTGCTGCGCCGACACCGCGCCCGAGCACGCCATGATGAACCGCCTGGTGGTCGACTCCGTCACCACCTGGGCGCGCGAGTACAAGGTGGACGGCTTCCGCTTCGACCTCATGGGCCTGGACCCGAAGTCCACGATGCTGGACGTGCAGGCCGCGCTGCGCCGGATGACGCCGGACTCGGACGGCGTGGACGGGAAGAACGTCCTGCTCTACGGCGAGGGCTGGAACTTCGGCGTGGTGGCGGACAACGCCCGGTTCGAGCAGGCCACCCAGCTCAACCTGGCCGGCACCGGCATCGCCACCTTCGACGACCGGTTCCGGGACTCCGCGCGCGGCGGCAACTTCCAGCTCTCCTCGGCGCCCCAGCAGGGCTTCGCCTCGGGTCTGTTCACCGATCCGAACGGCTCGGCCGCGAACGGCACCCCGGAGCAGCAGAAGGCCCGGCTGCTCCAGCAGACGGACCGGCTCAAGGTGGGGCTGACCGGCAACCTGGCCGGCTACTCCTTCACCGACAGCTCCGGACGGACCGTCACCGGCAAGGACGTCGACTACAACGGCGCCCCGACCGGTTACGCGGCCAGGCCCGGCGAGGCGCTCGCCTACGTGGACGCGCACGACAACGCCGACCTGTTCGACGCGCTCGCGTACAAGCTGCCGGTCGGCACCGCGCCCGCCGACCGGGCCCGGATGCAGGCGCTGGCGCTCGCGCTGACCACGCTGTCGCAGGGCCCCGGCTTCGTCCAGGCGGGCAGCGACCTGCTGCGTTCCAAGTCGCTGGACGCCAACTCCTACGACTCGGGCGACTGGTTCAACGCGATCCACTGGGACCCGCGGGACGGCAACGGCTGGGGCCGCGGACTGCCGCCGGCCGCGGACAACAAGGAGCTGTGGCCCACCGCGAAGGCCCTGCTGGCGGACCCGCGGCTGACCGTGGGACCGGCCGACATCGCGGCGGCGGGCGCGCAGTACCAGGACTTCCTGCGGATCAAGCGCTCCTCGCCGCTGTTCGCGCTGCCGACCCTGGCGGCCGTGCAGCAGCGGCTCGGCTATCCGCTGTCGGGCACGCCCGGCGAGGTTCCGGGGGTGCTCACCCTGCGTCTGGACGGCGCCGGGCTGCCGGGCGCGGAGAAGGGGATCACGGTGGTGTTCAACGCGACGCCCACCGAGCGGAGCCAGACCGTCGGGGCGCTGGCCGGGACGGCGCAGGCGCTCCACCCGGTCCAGGCCGCCGGCGCCGACCCGGTGGTGAAGCGGTCCGGCTTCGCCGCGGCGACCGGGACCTTCACCGTGCCGGGCCGCACGGTGGCGGTGTTCGTGCAGAGCTGACGCAGCGTCGTCGCCCGGGCCCCGTTCCGTCACCGACGGGCGGGGCCTGGGACTGATCCACAGGGTTTCCGGTTCCATTCAATGTATGGAGTTGGCCGGAAACCGCCCGTGGCACGGCCGGAAAGGAGAGGTGTCGCCCCCGTCGGGCCCCGGAGCGGGTCCCCCGGGGCGGGTCCGCACCCTGAGCGCTGGTCAGTGCCTGCGGGGGGTGAGCAAACCTTTTGGCCGATATGAAAACGATCGTCGGATGTTAGTACGGGTGTAACACTCCTGACCTTCCGGCAGATGTACGGCCCGGTAGCTAATCGGCCAATCCATGGCATGCATCTGTCATTAACGGCTCGTTTGCTGCCACGATTCCTCCGGCTGCAGACGAGGGGGCCCCACCCCCCGGTGCAGCTGTCCGAGGTCAGGAACAGCGCGATCCCCCTGCCGAAACGCTCGACCACCTTGCTCCGCAACCGCACCCGCGCCGCGCACCGGCGGCGGGGGCCCCCACTGAGTCGCAACCCTGCGACCAGGTTCTGTCCACCGCCCGCGAACCCCGCGGCGGTCGGAAAAGGAGTCCGCATGTCCCGTTACGCCCACGCCCGGAAGGCAGCGGTTGTCATGGCCGCCACCACCGCGCTGCTGGTCACCGGTTTCCCGGTCATCGCGCAGGCGGTCACCCCGGACGCGCCGGCCGCCGTTGCCGCGCAGCAGGCGAGCCGCGCCGAGCTGATCGCCTCGGCGAACCAGCAGACCGCCGGCCTCGCCCAGGCCCTGGGCCTGAGCGCGAACGAGAAGCTGGTCACCAAGGACGTCGTCCAGGACACCAACGGTGCCCGCCACCTGCGCTACGAGCGCACCTACGCCGGCCTGCCGGTGCTCGGCGGCGACCTGATCGTCCACCAGGACGCGACCGGTGCCACCACGGGCGTGACCAAGGCCAGCGAGGCCGTGCTGACCGGCATCGAGACCACGCCGAAGCTCGCCGCCCCGAAGGCGCAGGAGGCCGCGCTGGCCGCCGAGGCCGGCTCCGCGCTCGACAAGGCCCCGACCCTGGTCGTGTGGGCCGGCGACGGGACCCCGAAGCTCGCCTGGCAGACCACCGTCACCGGCAAGGAGTCGGACGGCACCCCGAGCCGCCTCCGGGTCGTCACCGACGCCACCACCGGCGCCGTGCTGGGCAAGACCGAGGCCATCAAGACCGGCACCGGCACCGGCGTCTTCGTCGGCAACGTCCCGCTGACCACCACCCAGAGCGGCTCCACGTACCAGCTCAAGGACGCCAGCCGCGGCGGGCAGTACACCACCGACATGGGCAACCGGACCACCGGCAACGGGACCCTGTTCACCCGCTCCACCGACACCTGGGGCAACGGCCAGGCCAGCAACCGCGAGTCGGCCGCCGTCGACGCCCAGTACGGTGTCGCCGCCACCTGGGACTTCTACAAGGCCACCTTCGGCCGCAACGGCATCCGGAACGACGGTGTCGGCGCGTTCAGCCGGGTCCACTACGACACCGGCTACGTCAACGCCTTCTGGGACGACGACTGCTTCTGCATGACCTACGGCGACGGCCAGGGCGACACCCACCCGCTCACCGAGCTGGACGTCGCGGGCCACGAGATGAGCCACGGCGTCACCTCCGCCACCGCCAACCTCAACTACTCCGGCGAGTCCGGCGGCCTCAACGAGGCCACCTCGGACATCTTCGGCAACGCGGTCGAGTTCTACGCCAACCTGCCGAAGGACAACCCGGACTACCTGGTCGGCGAGCTCATCGACATCAACGGCAACGGCACGCCGCTGCGCTACATGGACAAGCCCTCCAAGGACGGCGGCTCGGCCGACTCCTGGTACTCGGGCGTCGGCAACCTGGACGTGCACTACTCGTCCGGTGTCGCCAACCACTTCTTCTACCTGCTGGCGGAGGGCAGCGGCGCCAAGGTGATCAACGGCGTCAGCTACAACAGCCCGACCACCAACAACATCACCGTCACCGGCATCGGCCGGGACAAGGCGCTGCAGATCTGGTACAAGGCGCTGACCTCGTACATGACCTCCACCACCAACTTCGCCCAGGCCCGCACCGCCACGGAGAACGCCGCCAAGGCCCTCTACGGCGACGGCAGCCCCGAGCTGATCGCGGTCGGCACCGCCTGGGCGGGCGTCAACGTCGGCACCGTGCCCCCGAACCCGGGCGGCGTCACCGTCACCAGCCCGGGCAACCAGAGCACCAAGATCGGCACCGCCGTCAACCTGGCGATCAAGGCCAGCGGCGGCACCGCCCCGCTCAGCTACTCGGCCACCGGTCTGCCGGCCGGCCTGTCGATCAACGCCTCGACCGGCGTGATCACCGGCACCCCGACCACCAAGGGCACCTCCAACGTCACCGTGACGGCGAAGGACTCGGCGAACAAGACCGGTTCGGCCAGCTTCACCTGGGCGGTCACCGACACCACCAGCACCTGCACCCCGGCGCAGCTGCTCGGCAACGCGGGCTTCGAGACGGGCACGGCCGCGCCGTGGACCGCCTCCAGCGGCGTGATCGACAAGTCGGCCTCGCAGGCCCCGCACGGTGGCACCTGGAAGTCCTGGCTGAACGGCTACGGCTCCACCCACACCGACACGCTGTCCCAGACGGTCTCCATCCCGACCGGCTGCACGGCGACGCTGAGCTTCTACCTGCACATCGACACCGGTGAGTCCGGCAGCACCCAGTACGACAAGCTGACGGTCCAGGTCAACGGCACCACGCTGAAGACCTACTCCAACGTGGACGCGGCCGCGGGCTACCAGCTGCGGACCTTCGACCTGTCGGCCTACGCGGGCCAGACGGTGACCCTGAAGTTCACCGGCACCGAGGACTCCTCGCTGCAGACCAGCTTCGTGATCGACGACACCTCGATCGCCACGAGCTGACCCGGCGCCGGTGAACCCGGCGGAAACCAGGTAAGACAGGGCAGGGCCCGGCGGGTGCGACCGCCGGGCCCTGTGTCGTGGGCTGGTCCTGTGCCGTGGGTGCGGGTGCGGGCGCGGGTCCTTGCCGAGGGTGTCCGGTTCCGGTGGTGGCGGCCGTGAGGTTCCGGAAACCGTGCGGTCACCCCGGGGCAACCGGCGGGCAACACGAAACACCCGCGAAACGTGTCCGTCCGCGACCCGAAATCCGTCCCCGCCACACTTCCGGCACCTGCTCCCGTACGCAGCCCTCCGGAGGACCCCATGCCCCTGGCCGCTCCGCCCGCCGCGGCCCTGGCCGCCGACGTGCCGTCGGGGATCGACACCGGCGACACCGCCTGGCTGCTCGCCGCCACCGCACTGGTGCTGCTGATGACCCCGGGCCTGGCACTGTTCTACGGCGGCATGGTCCGCGCCAAGAGCGTGCTTAACATGATCATGATGAGCTTCGTCTCGATCGCGGTGGTCACCGTGGTGTGGCTGCTGGCCGGCTACTCGCTCGCCTTCGGCCCGGACGCCGGCGGCTGGGGCCTGATCGGCGGCCTCGACCACCTGGGGATGGCCGGGATCACGCCCGCCTCCGTCACCGGCACCGTCCCCACCGTGCTGTTCGCGACCTTCCAGCTGACCTTCGCGATCATCACCGCCGCGCTGATCAGCGGCGCCATCGCGGACCGGGCCAGGTTCGGCGCCTGGGTGGCCTTCACCGCCGTCTGGACGCTGCTGGTCTATGTGCCGGTCGCGCACTGGGTGTTCGCGCCCGGCGGCTGGATCCTGGCCCGGCTGGGCGCACTGGACTTCGCCGGCGGCACCGTGGTCGAGGTCAACTGCGGGGCGAGCGGCCTCGCCCTGGCGCTGCTGCTCGGGCCCCGGATCGGCTTCCGCAAGGAGGCGATGCGCCCGCACAGCCTGCCGCTGGTGCTGCTCGGCGCGGGCCTGCTCTGGTTCGGCTGGTTCGGCTTCAACGCCGGTTCGGCGCTGGGCGCCAACGGTCTGGCCGCCTCCGCCCTGCTCAACACCCAGGCGGCCGGCTGCGCCGGGCTGCTCGGCTGGCTGCTGGTCGAGAAGCGCCGGGACGGCCACGCCACCACCCTCGGCGCGGCCTCCGGCGCGGTGGCGGGCCTGGTGGCGATCACGCCGTCCTGCGGCAGCGTCGACCTGCTCGGGGCCCTGGTGATCGGGCTGGCGGCGGGCGTGGTCTGCTCGTACGCGGTGAGCTGGAAGTTCCGCTTCGGCTTCGACGACTCGCTGGACGTGGTGGGCGTGCACTTCGTGGCCGGGGCGATCGGCACCGTGCTGATCGGCCTCTTCGCCACCGCCGCGATGACCGGTGGCGCCACGGGACTGCTGCACGGCGGCGGGTTCGGGCAGTTGGGGCGTCAGCTGGTGGCGGTCGCCGCCGTCGCGGTCTACGCCTTCGCGGTCACCTACGGCATCGGGCGGGCGATCGAGCGGGTGATGGGTTTCCGGGCCGGGGAGGAGGACGAACTCACCGGCCTGGACCTCGCCGTGCACGCCGAGACCGCGTACGATCACGGCGTCCTGGGCCACGGTGTGCTGGGGCAGGGGCCCGTCCCGGCCCGTCCCGCCACCAGTGCGCCCGCGCACCCGTCCGACAAGGCGTCCTCCGCATGAAGCTGGTCACCGCGATCGTGAAGCCGTTCAAGCTGGACGAGGTCAAGCGCGCGCTGCAGGCCGCCGGGGTGCACGGACTGACCGTCAGCGAGGCCAGCGGGTACGGCCGCCAGCACGGGCACACCGAGGTGTACCGGGGTGCCGAGTACCGGATCGACCTGGTGCCCAAGGTGCGGATCGAGGTCGTCGTCGAGGACGAGGACGCGGACCTGGTGATCGAGGCGGTGGTCCGGGCCGCCCGGACCGGGAAGATCGGCGACGGCAAGGTGTGGGCGGTTCCGGTGGAGACCGTGGTCCGGGTGCGCACTGGCGAGCGCGGGCCCGACGCGGTCTGACGCGGTCTGGCGCGCACGGCCCGACGGCCACGGTCCGACGGAGCGGCGGTCGTGCGGCCATTGAGTTCGTCCACGACCTTTTGATGTTCGCGGAAACCTTTCTCCCATCCCCTTGACGGGTCCTGGTGGCGACCCTAAGTTCGGCGCAGCACATTTCCTGAAAGTTTCAGCAAGCTTTCATCAGCGGTACCCCGGCTGCCCCACCCCAGCCACCCCCACAGGAGACAACGTGGTCACCACCGTTCCCGCTCCCCGTCGGCCTGCCCGCAGAACCGGTCCCGTCCGCAGCGCCCGGCCCGTTCGCGCGGCCGGCGCTCTCGGCGCCTCGGCGGCCCTCGCCCTCTCGCTCACCGCCACCCTCGGCACCGCCCCCGCCGCGCAGGCCGCTCCGCCCGGCGGCGGGAAGGACGTCACGGCGACCCTCTTCGAGTGGCGCTTCGACTCGGTCGCCAAGGCCTGCACCGACACCCTCGGCCCGAAGGGCTACGGCTTCGTCGAGGTCTCGCCGCCCCAGGAGCACATCCAGGGCAGCCAGTGGTGGACCTCCTACCAGCCGGTGAGCTACCGGATAGCCGGGCGCCTCGGCGACCGGACGGCCTTCAAGAACATGATCGACACCTGCCACGCGGCCGGCGTCAAGGTGATCGCCGACTCGGTGATCAACCACATGTCGGCGGGTTCCGGCACCGGCACCGGCGGCACCGCGTACGGCAAGTACACCTATCCCGGGTACTACCAGGACCAGGACTTCCACTCCTGCCGCCGGGCGATCACCAACTACAACGACCGCTCCGACGTGCAGAACTGCGAGCTGGTCAACCTCTCCGACCTGGACACCGGCAGCGCCTACGTCCAGCGGACGATCGCGGCCTACCTGAACGACCTCGCCTCGCTGGGCGTCGACGGCTACCGGATCGATGCCGCCAAGCACATCGCCGCCGCCGACCTCGCCGCCATCAAGGCCAGGACGGCGAACCCGCAGGCCTACTGGGTGCAGGAGGTCATCTACGGCGCCGGCGAGCCGGTCCAGCCGTCCGAGTACACCGGCACCGGCGACGTCGACGAGTTCCGCTCCGGCACCTGGCTGAAGAGCGCCTTCCAGGGCGGCCGGATCGCCGACCTGTCCGGCTGGGGCGGCGGCCTGCTGCCCACCGACAAGGCCCGCACCTTCGTCGACAACTGGGACACCGAGCGCAACGGGTCCACGCTGACCTACAAGGACGGCTCCGCCTACACCCTGGCCAACGTCTTCCTGCTGGCCCACCCCTACGGCTCGCCCAACGTCTACTCCGGCTACGCCTTCACCGGCCACGACGACGGTCCGCCGAACGGCGGCAGCGTCAACGCCTGCTACCAGGACGGCTGGAACTGCACCCACGCCTGGCGGCAGGTGGCCAACATGGTCGGCTTCCGCAACGCGGTGGCCGGCACCGGTCTCACCGACTGGTGGTCCGACGGCAGCAACGCGATCGCCTTCGGGCGCGGCGGCAAGGGCTTCGTGGTGATCAACCGGGAGGGCGGCGCGATCAGCCGGACCTTCCAGACCTCGCTGCCGGCCGGCTCGTACTGCGACGTCCAGCACGGCGACCCGGCGGCCGGCGGGTGCACCGGACCGTCCTACACCGTCGGCACGGACGGCCGCTTCACCGCCACCGTCGGCGCCGGCGACGCGGTCGCGCTGTACGTCGGAGCGCCCGGCGGCGGCACCGCGGTGACCGGTGGCGCGTCCTTCGCCGTCAACGCGACCACCAGCTGGGGGCAGAACCTCTACGTGGTCGGGGACAACCCGGCCCTCGGTGCCTGGGACCCGGCCGCCGCGCTGCCGCTCTCCTCGGCCGCCTACCCGGTCTGGAAGCTCGACCTCCCGCTGCCCGCCGGCACCGCCTTCGCCTACAAGTACGTCCGCAAGGACGCCTCGGGCGCGGTCACCTGGGAGTCCGGGGCCAACCGGACCGCGACGGTGCCCGCCTCGGGCAAGGTGGTGCTGAACGACACCTGGCGCCCGTAGCGGCACGGGACGCGGCGGCACGGGACGTGCCGCGGTGGGGGCGCCCGTCAGCCTGGTGCGACGGGCGTCCCCCCTACGAGTGGACCGGTGGCCTCAAACCCGTTTCGGCGGGTGAACGCTGTCAGCATCGCGGAATGAGCACCACCCCCGTCGTCCTCGACCTCGAACTCTGCGGCGGCCGCTGGGACGGCCACCGCAAGCGCGTCCACGCCGCGGCCCCGCCGCCCTCGCTGCGGATGGCGCTGCGGACCGAACTGCCCGCCGCCGAGGCGGGCGAGTACTGGCCGACCACCAGCGTCTACCTGCTGGTCGAGGAGGGCGGCGGACGCCGTTACCGGCACTCCCACGACGAGTAGCCGTCGGGGCGGGGCCGGTCGTCGGCCGTCGGCCGAGGACCGACCGGCTGCGGTTCCCCGCCGTCGGTCCGGTCGTCGGCTCCGGGGTGTCGCCTCCGGTCGTCGGCCCTCGTCGCCGGCTCAGCCGCGGCCGACGTACGGCATGGTGGTCGCCATCACGGTGGCGAACTGCACATTGGCCTCCAGCGGCAGTTCCGCCATGTGCCGCACGGTGCGGGCCACATCGGCGACGTCCATGGTCGGCTCCACCGCGATCCGCCCGTCCGCCTGCCGGACGCCCAGGCTCATCGCGGCCGTCATGTCGGTGGCCGCGTTGCCGATGTCGATCTGCCCGCAGGCGATCCGGTACGGGCGGCCGTCCAGCGACAGCGACTTGGTCAGCCCGGTCACGGCGTGCTTGGTCGCGGTGTAGGCCACCGACTGCGGGCGCGGCACATGCGCGGAGATCGAGCCGTTGTTGATGATCCGGCCGCCCTGCGGACGCTGCGCCCGCATCTGCCGGAACGCCGCGCGGGCGCACAGGAACGCGCCGGTCAGGTTGAGGTCCACCACGGCCCGCCACTCGGCGATGTCCAGCTCGTCCACGGCGGCCGGGGCACCGAAGGTACCGGCGTTGTTGAACAGCAGGTCCACTCGTCCGAAGCGCTCGACGGCCGCCGTGAACAGCGCGTCCACGGCCGCCGGATCGGTGACGTCGGTCGGTACCACGGCGGCCTCGGTCCCGGTTCCGGCCCCGGCCCCGACGCCGCTCAGCCGGGCGGTCTCGCGCAGCGGCTCCGCCCGCCGGCCGGCGAGCACCAGTCGCCAGCCACCGGCGGCCAGTTCCCGCGCGACGGCCCGGCCGACGCCGCTCCCGGCTCCGGTGACAACGGCGATCTGTTCCAGCATGGCGGACTCCTCGGGCTCGCGGCGGCTGGCCCGATCGTTCCCGATCCCCGCCCCCGGCGTCACTGGTACGAGTGTCCAAGACCCGGGCCGCGCGGTCGCCGCTCGCTCGTTCGGGCGGTTCCGGCGGTGGGCGGTGGACGGGGCCTGCGGTGGTCCTGAGGGCGGTCCCGGGGGAGGGGTCCGGTCCCGGCCCGGCGCATCCCCGCCGACCGGCGGGGGGTGCCACCCCGCCGGTCGGCAGGGCCCGGTGGAGGCTTTACTCGATCGGGAACAAACATTGGATCGGTGCAGGCCGGAGCGCAACCGGCCGGCGGCGGCCCACGTCATAAGATCGCAGGACGGCACGCCGCCGCGCAGGGCGGCGCCCAGCCTCCCGGGGGTCCCGCAGACAGTCGCGCCCCGGGCCTGTCCGGCCCCACCCGGGGGCCACCGCCCGGCTCCGTGGAGCGGGCGCGACACCGGTCGGAGAGTTCTCACCGTGCAGCCGCAGTCCTTCCGTTTCCGCGCCGTGCTGACCGGTGCCACCGCCTTCACCCTGGCCGCCGCGCTCGCGGCCTGCGGTAGTACGGACGGCGGGAACAAGGGCGATTCTGCGAAGGCCGGCGGCAAGGGCGCGGCGACGGCCACCGGCTCCGCGTCCTCGTCCGCGGCCTCCTCGGCGCCCGGCACCTCGGCGCCCGGTTCCTCCGCGCCCGGGTCCGCCGCCCCGGGCTCCCCGGCGGCCGGTTCGACCTCGGCGGCGCCGGTCCCGGCCGCCGGGTCCGGCAAGGTGCTGATGCCCACCGGCCCGCAGGCCGCGTTCGGCAAGGCCAGGGACACCGCCGCAGGCCAGATCATGATGACCACCCTGGCCGGTCCCAAGTCCGGGGTCTCCGGCAAGGTCTGGGTCTGGCTCCCCCCGGAGTACAACGACCCGAAGTACGCGAAGACCGGCTTCCCCGTGCTCACCCTGTACGCGGGCGGCCAGAGCGCGGGCTACAACACCTGGACCGACAACCAGCTGCCGATCCAGGAGGTCGACGCCGACCTCGCCAAGCAGGGCAAGGCCCACCCCTTCATCATGATCATGCCGGTGCAGAACCTCGACTCCAACGAGGCCAAGGCGCTGGAGTGCGCCGACATCCCGGGCCAGCCCAAGATCGGCACCTGGATGGCCGAGGACATCCCCGACTTCGTGCGCGCCAACTTCCGCACGGTGAAGGGCCGCGACGGCTGGGGTCTGATGGGTGCCTCCACCGGTGCGTTCTGCAGCGCGAAGCTGGCTCTGCAGCACCCGGACAAGTTCAAGGCCGCCGTGCCGATCGACGGCTACTTCAACCCCGACTCGCCGCTCTGGAAGGGCTACGAGAACGACCGCCAGGCCAACAGCCCCGACCTGCTGGTCGCCCAGGGCAAGGCCGACGTCAGGATGCTGGCGACCGCCGGCGGGGCCAACGCGTACGAGATGAAGCTGGTCAAGGCGTGGGTCGCCAAGGCCGCGCCGCCGCTCACCGTCGAGTACTACGAGCAGCCCGGCGGGAAGCACCTGACCACCGACTTCAAGAAGATGATCCCGGACACCCTGCAGTGGCTCACCAAGAACCTCGCGGGGCCGCAGAGCGACTGAGGCACCTGGGGCGTCAGGAGCAGCGGGGTCACCTGGAGCACCGGGAGCTCGGGGCACTCGGGGTGCTCGGGGCCCGGATCAGGAGCGGAGCGGACCGGCCGATCGCATCGGCCGGTCCGCTCCGCCGTTTTCGGCTCGCCGCGGCTTCCCGCCGCCGGCTGCCAGTTGCCGCCGCTTCCGGCGCGCCGTCCCGGCGCCGTCCCGCGCCGGTCGTGGCGGTCGTGGCGGTCGTGGCGGAATGTTGCGCCGCGTTCGCCGCCGCGCCCACCGAAGCGGGTCGAACGGCCGCTGAGCTGCACGTCAATCGGACATTGATTCGCCTCTGATGTCCTCTCATCACCCTGGTGGGAGTGCCAGCCCACCACTTCCGCCAGGTCGTGCCAGCCCTGCCCGAGACGTGAAGAGAGTTCCATGCCCAGCCACCTGCTGCCCGTAGCGTCCCCGGTGTCCCCGGCCGTGCCCACCCAGGGCGGCCCCGTGCACGACCGCACCGCCGACGAGGAGCCGCAGGCCTTCCGCTTCGCCGGCCTGCGGCTGGTGCACTCCGCACTCCGCCGCGACCTCGCCAGGCTGCCCAACGCCCTCCGGCTGCTGCAGCCCGGCGAGGACGAGAAGGGCGCCGCGCTGCTGCGCCACTGGACCTTCGTCACCGCCGTGCTGTCCTGCCACCACGAGCAGCAGGACACCCGGATCTGGCCGATCGTCCGCCGGTTCGCCCCCGAGCTGCGGCTGCTGCTCAACTGGCTGGAGTCGGACCACCACAACCTCGACCACTCGTTCACCCGGGTGACCACCCTGGTCCGGATCGCCAGCCGGGACACCGGTTCGGTGTGGCCGGTGGCCTACGCGATCGAGGACCTCGCCGCCCGGCTGGAGACCCATCTGCGGGTCGAGGAGCGCCAGTTGCTGCCGCGGATGGAGCTGGTCTTCACGGAGAACTCGCGGGTGGGCAGCCTGCCCGAGCTGCTCGACGTGATGCACTCCGCCGACGGCCCGGGCACGCCGGACGCGCTCGCCTGGCTGCTGGACGGTGTCGAGCCGGCGCTGGTCGAGCGGCTGCTCGCCGACTGCGACGACCTCGTGGCCCGGCACTGGCCGCACTGGCAGGCGACGTACCAGCGGTGCACGGCGCCGCTGTGGGGTCCGCCCGAGGCCTGGGACGCGGCCGGGGAGTGAGCCCCGGGGCTTTTGCGGCGCTTCGGTCTACGCGCGTGGCAGGTGCCTCTGGCGCATGCCGTCGTCCCGCCTCCGCACCCGCCCCCGACGGGCCGTCCGGTGCGGCGGGTTCAGTGCAGGCCGAGGCGGCCCAGGTAGCCCGGCAGGTCGGCGGGGTCGTGGGTGGCCAGGCCCAGGTAGCCGTCCGGCCGGACGACGAACAGGCCCGGTCCGTACACCCGCTCGGTGACGCCGCCGTCGATCCGGTGCCCGCGCACGCCGGCGGGCAGTTCGGGCAGGGCGCGGCCGACCGCGAGCACGGTGACGTGCGGGCCGCGGAACAGCTCGAAGAGCCGTCGTGCCGGCCCGGAGCCGTCGTCCGCCGTGCTGTTCGCGGTGTCGTCCGCCGCGTCGCCCAGTGGCGCGTCCGGGGCCCGCTCCCCGGCCCGCAGCGCGCCCTCGGCCAGGCCGGGGCGTGCCTCGACGGTCAACGGGCCGTCCTCGTAGCCGAGCCCGAGCTGTTCGGTGCGCGGGCCGCGCCGCAGTCCGCCGGCCCGGACCCCGCCCGCGTGGTGCAGCCGGGTGGAGATCTCCAGTACGTCGGCGGCGATCGGCAGCCGCTCCTCCTCGTAGCTGTCCAGCAGGGCCTCGTCGGCGCCGTGCCGCAGCACCTGGCCGAGCTTCCAGCCCAGGTTGTACGCGTCCTGGACGCTGGTGTTGAGGCCCTGGCCGCCGGCCGGGGAGTGGATGTGCGCGGCGTCGCCGGCCAGGAAGACCCGGCCCTCCCGGAACCGCTCGGCGAGCGCCGTGCGCGGCCGGAAGCCGGAGGCCCAGTGCACCCGGCCGAGCGCCGACTCCGGCAGGTGGGTGCGGGCCACGACGGTCCGTCGCACGCCCTCCGGCGAGGTGTCGGGCTCCTCCGGGCCGCTCTCCCGGCTGTTCTCCCGGCCGCCCCCCGTTCCGCCCGCTGCCGCGCCTCCCCCGTCGAACCGGGCGAACAGCTGGAACGCGGTGGTGCTCGGCAGCGGGCAGAGCAGCAGCGGGCCGCCGGGTGCCTTCGGCCAGACGTGCCAGTTCCCGCGGTCCAGGCCGTCGATCTCCAGGTCGGCGACCAGGGCGGGGTGCGGGTCGACCGGTCCGCCCGCCATCGGGATGCCCACCGCCCGGCGGACGGTGGAGCGACCGCCGTCGGCGGCGACCAGGTAGCGGGCGGAGACGGTCCGTTCGGCGCCGTCGGGGCCGGTCAGCCGGGCCTCGACCCGGTCCGGGTACTGCTCGAGGCCACTCAGCGCGGTGCCGAGGACGACCTCGCCGCCGAGTTCGCGCAGCCGCTCGTGCAGCAGCTCCTGGGTGCGCCACTGCGGGAGCATCCAGACCGACGGGTACGGCACGGTCGGGTCCGGCTCGGCCCGCCCGGGGCCCCCGACGAGGTCCCACTCGCCCTGCCGCTCGCCGTCCTCCCAGTTCAGCATCCGGGGGTAGGGGCGGCCGGCGGCACGGACGGCGGTGAGCAGGCCGAGGTCCTCGAAGACCTCCTGGGTCCGGGGCTGGAGCCCCTTGCCGCGCGAGCCGGGGAACAGCGCTCCGGCCTGCTCGACCAGCAGTGCGGAGACTCCGCGCCGGGCGAGGTCGCAGGCGAGGGTCAGGCCGGTCGGGCCGGCGCCGACGACGAGCACGTCGGTCCGGGTCGGGGCGTGCGCCATCGCACACTCTCCTTAACGTCGTTAAGTTGCTGACGTCCGGAAGCATGGGCTTAACGGTGTTAAGTTGTCAATGCCGCGCGGTCGAAACCGGACGGCAGTGCCGCACGGTCGTAATGCACGGTCGTACCGGGCGGTCGTACCGGACGCCCCGTCGTCGCGAGGGCGGCCGGCCACCACGGAAGGAAGGGCGCGACATGCCGCCGAAGCTGGACCGCGCCCAGGTGGTCGACGCCGCCCTGCGGCTGCTCGACGAGACCGGGCTGGAGGGGCTCACCCTGCGCCGGATCGCCACCGGGCTGGACGTCAAGGCACCCGCGCTGTACTGGCACTTCGCCAACAAGCAGGCGCTGCTGGACGAGATGGCCACCGAGATGCTCCGCCGGATGCACGCCGGGCCGGTCGCCGTCCCGGCGGACTGGCAGGAGGCGATCACGGCCACCTGTCGCACCCTGCGCAGCGGGCTGCTCGGCTACCGGGACGGCGCCAAGGTCTTCAGCGGCACCCGGCTCACCGACTACGGGCACGCCGAGGGGCAGGAGGTGCTGCTGACCGCGTTCCGTCGGGCCGGGTTCGAACTCGCCGACGCCGTCCTGGCCTTCACCACCGCGTACGCGTTCACGGTCGGGTTCGTGATCGAGGAGCAGGCCGTCCACCCGGTGCCGGGGGAGCGGGCCCCCGGCTACGACCCGGACCGGCGGGCCGCCGCCATCGACCCCGGGCACCCGCTCGCCGCGGCCGCGAGCCCGGCGCTCTTCGGGGACTTCGAGCGGCGCTTCGAGCGCGGTCTGGCGATCGTCGTGGCCGGCATCGGGGCCACGCTCCGCCCGGAGTCATCGTCGATGGAACCGTCCTGACCGGCAACTCCCGCTTTCCCCTAGGGGATTGACCCCGCACGGCGTCCGGGTGGCGGTGGGCCGGAGGGTCGGGGGAGGGCCAGGGGCCGGGTACCGCCGACGGCCGATGGCCGGTCGGCGGCCCGTGCCTACCGTCGGAACCATGACGAGTGCACCCGCGAACCCGCCCCCGGAGCACCGCCCCGGACCCCGCTCCACCGACCTGCCCGCCGGCCGGCCTGCTCGCCGATCCGCGGGCCTTCGCGCCGGTCTTCCCAGCGGTCTTCCCATCGGCTCTTCCGCCGGTGTTCCCACCGGCCGCCGTCGGAGGCCGGTCGTCCGGTCGGCCGCCCTCGCGGTCGGTGCCGCGCTGCTGCTGGGCACCGGCCTCACCGCCTGCAAGGGCGGCGTCTCGCTCTGCCTCCACGACGACAGCTGCGATGTCGCCGTCCGCACCGACAAGGCCGACGGCACCCACACGGTCGAGGTGTTCGGCGGCGACAAGGCCGTGACCCTCACCGTGGGCCGGATCACCGACACCACGGCCGAGGTCAAGCTCGGCGAGGAGACCAGGACCCTCACCGAGGACGTCGAGACCACCGTCGGCTCCGCGAGGATCACCCTGCGCCACGCCGACGCGCACGACCACACCGCCGAACTCCACGTCGTCCGCTGACCGCCCGTCGGCCCGGGCGGCACCCGGCCGTCGGGCCGGTGCGGGCCGGGGCGCCCGCGGGGTGCCGCGGAGTGCCGCTACTCCGGCAGTCGGTTGAGCCAGCTGATCGGCGTGACCGCGATCGCCGTCTCCGGCGTACCGTCCCACTCCGCGGGCAGCCCGGCCGCCGTCAGTGCCGCCACCACCGCGCGCCCGACCTCGGTCGTGCGCCGCACGGCGGCCTCCGTCGACTCGCCGTCCAGCTGGAACCCGCCGTACCGCAGCATCAACGCACCACCCTCGGCGGCCCGTTCGGTGTCCTGCTGGTGGAAGAACACGAACCCCCGCGAGTCCTCCTCGGCCTCGCCCCCGATCTCGGCGTAACCGCAACTCGCACAGCAGGTGAAGTCCATCGCGGCGACGATGCCCAGCTCCTCCAGGGCGTCGAAGGCGGCCTCCAGCCGGTCGACGTCGGTCGTCCCCGGCCAGGTGGCCTGCTCCTCCAACCGCTCCTGCCACAGCGGAGCGACGATCCGCTCCGCCTCCTCCATCGTCAGTCCCTGGTCGTCGAGGACCTCGACCAGGGACTCGGCTATCTCGTCCGGCTCCTGGAAGCCGCACCGGATCAGTTCGCGGGCCCGCTCCCCGGCGTCCCGCAGTACCTCGTCGGCAAGGGTGCTCTGTACGGTCTGCTGGTCCATACCCGCATCCAAGCACCCGCCTCCGACAACGGCCGCCGCGTCCGGACCGCTGCTACCGTCCCCCGGTGACCTCGCTTCTGCAGCCTCCGCTGATCACCCGTCTGCTCGCCGCCGAACGCGTCCTGATCGCCGGAGCCGGCGGTGGGTTCGACGTCTACGCGGGCCTGCCGCTCGCCCTCGCCCTGCGGTCCGCGGGCAAGGAGGTGCACCTGGCCAACCTCTCCTTCAGCGAGCTCCACGCCCTTCCCGCCGAGGTCTGGCAGGAGCCCGACCTGGCTCTGGTCCGGCCCGACACCCCCGCCCCGGAGGGCTACTTCCCCGAGCGGACGCTCGCCCGCTGGCTCCGGCTGCACGGCATGCCCGACCAGGTCTGGGCGTTCCCCCGGACCGGGGTGCAGCCGCTGCGCGCCGCCTACCGGTCCCTGGTCGACCGCCTCGGCGTCGACGCCGTCCTGCTGGTCGACGGCGGCACCGACATCCTGATGCGCGGCGACGAGGTGGGCCTCGGGACACCGGAGGAGGACATGACCAGCCTCGCCGCCGTCGCCGGGCTCACCGGCATCCCCGAACGGCTGGTCGCCTGCCTCGGTTTCGGCATCGACGCCTACCACGGCGTGAACCACTCCCTGGTCCTGGAGAACCTCGCCGCGATCGACCGGGCCGGCGGCTACCTCGGCGCCTTCTCCGTCCCGCGCGACAGCCGGGAGGGGAAGCTCTACCTGGACGCCGTGGAGCACGCCCGGGCGGCGTTCCCCGAGCACCCGAGCATCGTCCAGGGCTCGGTGGCGGCGGCGCTGCGCGGCCTGTTCGGCGACGTCCGGTTCACCGACCGCACCAGGGGCGGCAAGCTCTTCGTCAATCCGCTGATGACGCTCTACTTCGGGGTCACCGTGGAGGCGCTGGCCGCCGAGCACCGCTACCTCGACCGGCTCGAACCGACGGTACTGATGCGCCAGGTCGCCACCGTCATCAGTGACTTCCAGGAATCGCTGCCCGTCCGGCGGCCACCGCGGCAGTTCCCCCACTGACGCCCCCGGGGCCGGCCGCCGGGCCCGCGCGACCGTCCCGTCCCGTCCCGGGGCGGGACGGCCGGAGGTCAGCCGCCGGCGAGGCGGAACTCCAGGTTGCCGAAGCGCACCTGGTCGCCGGGGCGGACCCGGATGCCACCGACGATCCGGTACCCGTTCACATGGGTGCCGTTCGTCGAACCGAGGTCGTACAGCACCCAGCCGTCGCCCTCCCGGCGCAGCTCGGCGTGGTGTCGCGAGACCGACGCGTCGTTCAGCCGCAGCCCGGACCCGGGGAACCGGCCGATCGTCAACTGCCCGCCCCCGGTGTGGGGGAGGCTCAGGCCGGGCAGCCGCTCGGCCCGCCAGGCCCCGCCCAGCCGCACGCCGAACGCGGAGACCCGGCCCACCGCGCGCAGCACGAACCGTCCGACCGGGTTCCCGGCCGGCAGGTCGGCCATCACGGACTTCAGCTCCGCGCGGCTGCTCGCCCGGAGGACGAGGTCCAGCCGGCCGAGAAAGGTGTCGTGCGACAGCCGGCCGTTCCCGGCGCCCTCCCGCAACGCGTCGAGGGCCCGCTCCCGCTCGGCCTCCGACGGCCGGACCACCTGTGTCCGGTTCTCACGCGACATCATGGACCGATTCTCGGCCGCCCCCGCCCGGGCTGTCCAGATTCCCCGGGCCACCGGTCCGCGGCTTCGCCAACGGCGCCGCCGGCCG
Organism: Kitasatospora sp. NPDC089913; assembly: GCF_044748625.1. Classification (NCBI taxonomy): domain Bacteria; kingdom Bacillati; phylum Actinomycetota; class Actinomycetes; order Kitasatosporales; family Streptomycetaceae; genus Kitasatospora; species Kitasatospora sp. NPDC089913. The sequence continues at coordinate 385,738 of NZ_JBIVGI010000001.1, forward strand.
CGCCGCCGGTCGCCGCGGGGCTCAGGTCTTCCGCGCGGCCGCCACGATCTTGACCGTGGTGTGCAGGAACCGCGCGGTCGCCGACCCCTGGTAGGACTTCCCGAAGAGGTTGGCGGGGGTGACCCACTTCCCGTTCCTCAGGTGCACCACGACGAACGCGGTGCCGGGATCGGCGCCGAGCACCTCGTAGTCGCCCTTCGGCGAGGTGTAGGGGAGGGGGAAGTCCGCGGGCAGCGGCTCGGAGAGGAAGTTCACCGTGAGCCGGACGTCCGGCGTGACCTCCACCCCCGCGAACGGTTCGGCGTCCAGCAGTGCCTGGACCTCGTCCACCGTGCGCAGCAGCACCGGCACCGGGAAACCCAGCTGCTCGGCCAGGTGCCGCTCGATCCGTCCGGTCAGCGCGGCCCGGGCCGCCGCGTCGGTGGCCCCGGCGGTGAAGAACACGTTGCCGCTCTGGATGTAGGAGCCGACGCGCTCCAGGCCCAGCTCGGCGAAGAGCGCGCGCAGCCGCTCCATCCGTACCGTCCGGCCGCCCACGTTCACGGCGCGCAGGAAGGCGATGTAGGTGGTCGTAGTGGTCACCCGGCCAGTGTGGCACCGGGCACCGACACCGCGCGGCGCCGCGCGACGCCGGGTGAGGGCGCGCGACGTCGGACGACGGGACCGGAGGGCGGCGCCGCGCGACGGCACGCCCGGCGGTTGTCGGTGCCCGGTGCCACACTGGCGGCATGGCTACCTGGCAGGATTTCGAGCAGGAGGCGCCGGACCTCGCCCCCGCGGTGCGGGCCCGCTTCGAGGCCAACAAGCACCACGTCCTGGCGACGCTGCGCAGCGACGGGTCACCCCGGGTGAGCGGTATCGAGGTGAACTTCTTCGGGGCGGACGTCCTGCTCGGCTCGATGCGCGACGCGATGAAGGTGCGGGACCTCCGCCGCGACGCCCGCTTCGCGCTGCACAGCAACCCGAGCGACGAGACGCTGGCCGGCGGGGACTCCAAGCTCTCCGGCCACGCCGTGGAGATCACCGACGAGGCCGAGCGGGCCGCCTACGAGGCCGAGCTCCCGGAGCCGCCGCCCGGCCCCTACGACGCCTTCCGGCTGGAGCTGGAGCAGGTCGTGCACACCACCGTCGAGGGGGACGCGGTGCGGATCGCCTCCTGGCGGCCGGGCGAGCCGGTGCGGCGGTTCGAGCGCCGCTGACACCCGGCGGCCGGTACCGCCCGGTTCCGGCCGCCGTCGCCCCTACGGCAGGACGGAGCGGACCGCCTCCGGGGTGCGCGCCACCACGGCGTGCCCGTCGTCCGCGGTGATGATCGGGCGCTGGATCAGGATCGGGTGCTCGGCCATCGCCGCCAGCCAGCCAGCCCGGTCACCGGCCTCCCGGCCCCACTGCTTCATGCCGAGGTCCTTCGCCACGGGCTCCTCGGTCCGGGCGATGTCCCACGGTTCCAGGCCCAGCCGTACCAGCACCTGCTCCAGCTCGGCGACGGTCGGCGGGTCCTCCAGGTAGCGCCGGACGGTGAACTCGGCGCCCGCGCCGGTCAGCTCGTTCAGTGCGCTGCGGCACTTCCCGCAGCGCGGGTTGATCCAGATCTCCATCCCACCAGCCTACCGACCGGGGCCCACTCCGCCCGGCCGCCCGCGCCGCCCGGCCGGCCGTTGCCCCGGCCGTTGCCCCGGCCCCCGCGCCGGCCGTCGCCCGGGACCGGCGCCGCCGGGCCCGCCCGGGTCCGCCGCCCGGTCCGGGAACTCCCCTCCGTCCACCGACAGTTGTCCGTGCGGGAGTTGGATCAGCAGGAGGGGAATTCCGCATGGACGGTGCGTCGATCATCGAACGTCTCATGACCGCCGAGGGGCGCTTCGACCCCTACCCGCTCTACGCGCGGGCGCACGAACTCGGGGCCGCCGTCCCGGCCGGCCCCGCGGCGGTCCTCGTGGTCGGGCACTCCGCCGCCAACCAGGTCCTGCGCAACCCCGCCTTCGTCGTGGAGGACACCAGGGCCCTCACCTTCGACAACGCGGACCTGCTCGCCCATCCGTCCGTCCTGCTGCTGGGCCGCTCGGTGCTCCAGCTCAACGCCCCCGACCACGGCCGGGTCCGCTCGCTCGTCGCCTCGGCCTTCAGTGCCCGCCGGGTCGCCGCCCTGCGCCCGGCGATCGAGGCGACGACCGCCCGGCTGCTCGACGAACTGGAGGCGCGGGGCGCCGACGGCTCGCCCGTCGACTTCATGGACGCCTTCGCCTTCCGCCTGCCGGTCGAGGTGGTCTGCGAACTGCTCGGCGTCCCCGTCGGCGACCGCCACCGCTTCCGCGCTCTCGCCTCGGACCTCACCATCGCCCTGGAACTCGTCCAGGACCTCGGCGAACTGGCCGCCGCCGACACCGCCGCCGAGGAACTGGAGTCCTATTTCGCGGAGTTGGTCGCCGAACGGCTGGCCCGGCCGACCGGTGACCTGATCAGCGACCTGGCCCGGACCGCCGCCGAATCCCCGGACCGGATCTCCGGCGAGGAACTGCTCAGCAACCTCGCCCTCCTCCTGGTGGCCGGCTTCGAGACCACCACCAACCTCCTCGGCAACGGCCTCGGCCTGCTCTTCCGCCACCCCGGTGCCGCCGACGGCCTGCGCACCGGCGGGCTCGACCCGGCGCTGTTCACGGACGAGGTGCTGCGCTACGACTCCCCGGTCCAGCTCACCTCGCGGATCTCCTCCGCGCCGGACCTCACGGTGGCCGGCCTGCCCGCGCCGACCGGCACCGTGGTGCTGGTGATGCTGGGCGCGGCCAACCACGACCCCGCCCGCTACCCCCGCCCGGACCGGTTCGACCCGACCCGCACCGACAGCCAGCCGCTCAGCTTCGGCGGCGGCCCGCACTTCTGTCTGGGCAGCCAACTCGCCCGCCTCGAGGCGGAGATCGCCGTCCCGGCGCTGCTGGACCGGTTCCCCCGGCTGGCCCCGGCCGGTGTTCCGGTCCGCCGGGACCGCCTCGTCCTGCGCGGCTACGAGTCCCTCCCCGTCACCGTCCGCTGAGCCGTCACCGTCCGCTGAGCCGTCACCGTCCGCTGGGCCGCCGCCGGTCCCCGCTCCCGTCCTCACCCACGCTCCCGTCCCCGCCCCCGGCCGCATCGGCGAGTCGGAGGCTGCGGGCCGACTGGTAGTGACAGCCGGCCGCGGCGAAGGCGGCCGCCGTGGCCCGCACCCGGGCCGGGTCGCCGTCCAGGAGCGCCTGCGCCCGGTCGAGCTGGGCCACGGCGACCGGGTTTCCCGCGACCGTGGCGCGGGCCCCGGCGAGCCGCTCGCGCGCCTCCGGGTGGCCGCCCAGCACCGAGGCCTCGACCCGCGCCGCCGCGTACCAGTGCAGCCAGACCCAGGACACCCATTTCCAGACCTCCTCCGGAGCGGGCGAGAGCCGCTCCAGCGCGGCCCCCGCCTCCCCCCGGTGGAGCAGCACCGTGGCGTCGAACACCGCGCCGTAGCCGTGGCGGTGCTCCTCCTCGGTGCCCGCCCGGCCGACGACGCGCAGCCAGGAGGCCCGGGCACCGTCGTCGCCGCGCAGCCCGTGGACCATGGCGACCGCCGCGGCCGCCGGGCCGAGCGAGAACGAACGCGGCCGCCCGCCCCGCTCCCAGGCTTCGAGGAACCGCGCCCCGCCCGCGAGCACGTCCTCCTCCCGCCCGGCGAACGCGTCCGCGACCAGCAGCCAGGACGTGGCGTGGTGCCCCACCTCGGCCGTCAGCGGGTGTTCGGCGAGCTGCCGGCCCCACTGCCGGGCCCGGTCCGGTTCGCCGACGCCGATCGCGGTCGCGGCGGCCATCGCGAGCGCGTCGACCTGTTCGTGCGCGGTGGCCGGGGTGCGCGGTGCCAGAGCCAGCAGCTCGACCCGGCGGCGGGCCGCCTCGGCGGCCGCGAACGGCTGCCCGGCCCAGCTGTGCGCTCCGGAGAGGGCGTCCAGGGCGGCGGACTCGGCCACCGGGTCGCCCGTGCGCCGGGCCAGGGCGACGGCCCGTTCGGCGTACCCGACCGTCTCCCGGGCCGTGTTGTCCGGGCTGCCCTGGACGGAGCCGTAGGCGTCCGCGAGCACGGCCGCCTCGGCGAGCGCGAGGGCGGCCGAGGCCGCCGGGGAGCCGTCGGACAGATCGCGGGCCCGCGCCAGCAGGGCGGTCACCTCCGCGGCGGCGGGGAGGCGTGCGAACGTGCTGGAGAAGCGGTGGGCGACGGTGGCGGCGGCCGCCAGGTCGCGGGTGGCCCCGGCCCGGTCCCCGGCGTCGAGCGCGGCCGCCGCGGCGGCGCGGTGGAGGCGGTACATGTCGTCGCCGAGCCGCCGGCACCCGGCCACCCGGGCGGCCTCCCGCAGCGCGGCGGCGCCGTCCGCGGGGGAGTCGTCGGTGCTGGAACCCCTGCCCGGGGCGCCGTCGTCCGGGGAGCCGCCGGCGAGGGCGGCGGCCTGTTCGAGCCGCTGCTGGGCCTCGCCGAGCAGATGGCGGTCGAACGCGAGACCGGCGAGGCCGAGGGCGAGGCGGCGGGCGTCGGGCCGCCGCTCGGGGCGCCCGGCGGCCCAGGCCAGCGCGGCCCGCAGTTCCTCGGCCAGCGCGTCGAACCCGGTCTGCCGATCGACCTCCCGCACCTGCGGTTCCTCGTCCGCCGCCCGCGCGAGTCCGTCCGCTCCGCTCAGGCACCAGTCGAGGTGACGCCCCCGCGTCCGCGCCGACTCCCCGGCCCCGTCGAGCCGTTCGGCGCCGTACTGCCGGATCGTCTCCTGCGCCCGGTAGCGGGTGCCGTGCGCGGACGGCACGGCGGTGAGCAGGCTCTGCTCGGCGAGCCGGCCGAGTCCGTCGGCGACGGCGCCCGCGTCGAGCGGAGCGAAGCCCGCCACCTCGACCGCCGCCCCGGCCGTGAACGGCAGCACGAACGCCGACACCCGCCGCAGCAGCGCCCGGTCGGCGGGCTCCAGCAGTTCGTGGCTCCAGTCCAGGACGGCCCGCACCGAGCGGTGCCGGTCGTCGGCGCGCGGGCCGCCCGCCAGGATCCGCAACTGGTCCGACAGCCCGGCCCGGAGCCCGTCCAGCCCGAGTGTCGGCCATCGGGCGGCCGCCAGCTCGATCGCCAGCGCCATCCCGTCGAGCCGCTCGCAGAGGGCCGCGACGCCGTCCCGGAGCGCCGGGTCCGGGGCCACCCCGGCCGCCGCGGTGGCCCGTTCGACGAACAGCGCGACCGCCTCCGACGTCCCGCCGCCGTCCCGGGACAACGGCGGTACGGGGAAGACCCGTTCGAACGGAACCAGCAGCCGGGCCCGGCTCGTCGCGAGGACCCGCACCTCCGGGCAGGCGGCCAACAACCGCTCCAGGAACGGCGCGACACCTTCCCTGACCTGCTCGCAGTTGTCCAGCACCAGGAGCGTCCGGCGTTCGGCCAGCGCGGCGCACATCGCCTCGTCGAGGCCCTGCCCCGGCTGCTCCCCGACCCCCAGGACGGCCGCGACCGCCGCTGCCACCCGGTCCGCGGCGGCGACCGGGGCCAGGTCGACGAACCACACCCCGTCGGTGAACCCACCGGCCGCCGCGGCGGCGACGGCCAGCGCCAGCCTGGTCTTGCCCACACCACCGGGTCCGACCGCCGTCACCTGCCGATGGTCCGCCAGGAGCGCCGCCAGCGCCGCGCGTTCGCGCTCCCGCCCGACGAACGCCGTCAGCGGCGCCGGCAGCGCGGGCACCGGCCGGGGCCGCTCGGTGCGGGCGAGTTCGACCGCCCGCCGGGACAGCGCCCGCCGGTCCGGCAGGTCCAACTTGCGCAGCAGCGAGGAGGTGTGGGACTCGACGGTGCGCACGGAGATGAACAGCCGAGCGGCGATCTCGGCATTGCTGAGGTGTTCGCCGAGCAGCGCGAGCACATCGGCTTCACGGGGCGAGATCACAGGAGTCGGCACCGCGTCATTATGCGGGGCGACTCCGCGGTTCGTTCCGTGGCCCGCTCCGTGGCCCGTTCAGTGCTCGCCACGGATGTGGCCCCCACCCCGCTCGAGGGAGGCTGTGACCAACGCCGAGGACGAGCACAGGAGTGAGAGAGCATGACCGGACCGCGCACCCCCGCCGAGCGCCGCGACGACATCGAGCGCCGCCTCGCCGAGGACATCGACGTGTGGGTGGCCACGGCCTCGCCGGACGGCGTGCCCCACCTCGTGCCGCTCTCCTTCGCGTACGAGGGCGGAGCGCTGCTGCTCGCCACCCCGGTCGGCAGCCCGACCGGCCGCAACCTCGCCGCGGCCGGCACCGTCCGCCTCGCCCTCGGCCACACCCGGGACGTCTGCATGATCGAGGCCGAGGTCCGGGCCCTCGACCTCGATGCCCTCCCGAGCGAGCGGGGCGACCGCTTCGCCGCCCGCACCGGTTTCGACCCGCGGGCCTCGGCCGTCCGGTACGGCTGGTTCCTGGCCGTGCCCCGCCGCGTCCAGGCCTGGCGCGAGGAGAACGAGCTGGCCGGCCGCGAGCTGATGCGCGACGGCCGCTGGCTCGACGAACCGGTCAGTTCCTGAGAAGCCTTCCCCGGCGCCGTCGCGCCACCATGAAACCGTCCAGCCCCACCAGCCCCACCGAGGAGCCCACCATGACCGCCACCGCGAAGACCACGACCGCGAAGACCACGACCGCCAGGACGACGACCGCCAAGGCCGCCGCGCAGCCCTTCGACGGTTTCACCGAGGACGAGCGCGCGGCCATGAAGGAGCACGCCAAGGAGCTCAAGGCCGCGGCCCGCCGCAACCCGCGCACCGCCAAGGCGGACGCCGAGCAGGAAGTCCTCGCCAAGATCGCCGAGATGGAGCCAGCCGACCGCGCCCTCGCCGAACGCGTCCACGCCCTCGTCCGGGCCGCCGCCCCCGCCCTCACCCCCAGGCTCTGGTACGGCATGCCCGCCTACGCCAAGGACGGCAAGGTGCTCTGCTTCTTCCAGTGCGCCCAGAAGTTCAAGTCCCGCTACGCGACGCTCGGCTTCAGCGACGTGGCCACCCTCGACGACGGCGCCATGTGGCCCACCACCTTCGCCCTCACCTCCCTCACCCCCGCCACCGAGGCCCGCATCACCGCCCTCCTCACCACCGCGACCGCCTGACCCGCCTCGCGCCCGTCACCGGCGTCCGGCCCACTCGCGTCAGCCTCACCCGGACCGGTTCGCGCGGAAGGCGCGCCGGTAGGCGGCGGGTGTGGTGCGCAGGGACTCGTGGAAACGGCGGCGCAGGTTGACGGCGGAGGAGAGGCCGACCCGGCGCGCGATGGTCTCCACCGGCAGGTCGGTCTCCTCCAACAGGGCCCGGGTGGCGGCGATCCGCCGGTCCAGCAGCCAGCGTCCGGGACTGATGCCCAGCTGTTCGGTGAAGCGCCGGGTCAGCGTCCGCGCCGACACCTGGGAGCGGACGGCCATCTCGGCGACGCTCACCGGCCGGTCCAGCCGTCCGGCCAGCCACTCCAGCAGCGGGGCCAGCGAGTCGCCGGCCGGCGCGGGGGCGGGCAGTTCGGCGTACTGCAGCTGGCAGCCCTCGCGGTGCGGCGGCATCACCATCTGCCGGGCGATCCGCAGGGCGTGCGCGGCGCCGTGGTCCTCGCGCACCAGGTGCAGGCAGAGATCCGCTCCGGCCGCGGCGCCGGCGCTGGTGGCGACATCGCCGTGGTCCACGTAGAGCACCCCGGGGTCGACCCGGACCCGCGGGAACCGGGCGGCCAGCTCGGTGGCCCGGGCCCAGTGGGTCGCGGCCCGGCGGCCGTCCAGAAGCCCGGCGGCGGCGAGCACGAAGGCCCCCGAGCAGAGGCCGACGACCCGCGCGCCGCGCCGGTGCGCCAGGCCGACCGCCTCGACCACCGCCGGTGGCACCTCCGAACCCGCCGGCTGCTGCCAGCCGGGCACGAGCACGGTGTCCGCGTCCGCCAGCGCGTCCAGCCCGGCGGTGACCAGGAGGTCGTAACCGGCCCGGGTGCGGACCGGCCCGGGGTGCTCGGTGCAGACCCCGAACGCGTAGCGGGCGGGGACGGTCGGGCCGTGGTCGCCGAACACCTCGGTCGCGAAGGCCAGCGGGAAGGTGTCCTGCGGGGGCAGCAGCAGGGCCACCACCCGGTGCGGCGCCGGGGGCGCGGGGAGCGGACGGGGCGTCATGGCGGGAAAGTACCCCATCATGTCGTTCGGGACACTGGGACCGGAGGATTGGTCTGAACCACTATCGCTGCTGTGACGACCACCGCCGAGACGGACGGCCCGCCTGCCCCGCACCCCCGCCCCGGACCCCGGAACGCCCGGGGCCCGTTGTGGACCGGACCCTTCACCCTCTACTTCACCGCCCGCGCGGTCTCCCTGCTCGGCGACGCGATGATGCCCGTGGCCGCCGCGCTCGCGGTCGGCGCGCTGTACGACGTCTCCGGGGCCGGCCTCGTCCTCGGCACCTGGACCGGGACGTTCGTGCTCCTGGTGCTGTTCGGCGGGGTGCTCACGGACCGGATCGGCGCCCGCCGCATGATGGTCGGCGCCGACCTCGTACGGGTGCTCACCCAGGGGGTGCTGGCGGCCGCGTTCTTCGCCGGACGGCCGCCGTTCTGGCTGCTGGTGACCATGGCGGCGGTGGCCGGCGCGGCCGTCGCGATGTTCCTGCCGGGGGTGAACGGGATGGTCCCGCTGGTCGCGGCCGACCCGCAGCGCGCGAACGCGACCCTCAAGGTGGCCGACGCGCTGGCCCAACTGCTGGGCCCGGCCCTGGCGGGACTGCTGATCGCGCTGACCGGGGCCGGGGCGGTGTACGCGATCGACAGCGGCACCTTCCTGCTCAGCGCCCTGTGCCTGGCTCTCGTCCGGTCGCCCGCGGTCGCCCCCGGCCCCGGCCCCGGTCCTGGCTCCGCGCGCGGCCCGCTCCGCCACGAACTGCGCCAGGGCTGGCGGGAGTTCCGCGCCCGCACCTGGATGTGGGCGGTGATCCTGGTCTGGATGGTCTTCGGCGTCCTGCTCTTCGGCCCGCTGGTGCCGCTGGGCTCGGCGCTGGTCGCCGACCGGCTCGGCCCGAACGCCTACGGCCTGGCGGTCTCCTTCCTCGGCGCCGGAACGGTGCTGGGCGGCCTGCTGGCTCTGCGGCTGCGCCCGGCCCGCCCACTCGCCGCGGGCACGGCGGCCATGCTGCTGTACACCGTGCTGCCGCTCTGCACGGCCGTCGGCGCCGCCCTGCCGGTGCTGCTGGCGGGCCACGTCCTCGGCGGCGCCGCCCTGGCCTTCTGGTCGGTGATGTGGGCGACCAGCGTGCAGACCCACACCCCGCCCGCCGTGCTCAACCGGGTCTCCGCCTACGAGCTGGCGGGTTCGGTGTCCGGCATCTCGCTCGGCCAACTGCTGGCCGGCCCGGCCGCCGCACTGGCCTCCCCGGACCACCTGCTCCTGCTCTCCGCGGCCGCCTGCCTGGCCGGCTGCGCGACCCTCTTCGCCACCCCCGCTGTCCGCAACCTCCCCCGCACCCCTCCCCCCACCTGACCCCACCCCACGAATGGCCCGACCCCACTCCGGCAAGCTGAAGTCAGTGACCGAGGCGTCACTCGGATATCTCTATTACGTGGGTCAGTGCTTCGAGGGCCCGACAGTACGCTTGATTGGCCAACAGGAATTCCACTGTCGGCCTGAAAAGATGATGCTGCCCTTCGTCGAACTCGACCCAGCCGCCGTCCACCGCGTCAAATCTCCGGGTGAATGTGCCGTCAGTGACTTCGAACAGCTCGTACGAGAGTCCGTGATATGCCATCAACGCCGGGTCATGGGAGCCCATTAGGTCGAAATGATACAGGCCGCCGTATTCGGCTGCGCCGCCCGCCAGGACCCGGCCCAATACCTCTGTCGGATCCGCTGGCCGAGTCGTGCCGTCCCAGCAGGCGAATCCCTTGAATATTCTCGTCTCGCCATCGGTATCAACGATCAGTTCTAGGATCGGAAACGCCGAGGTGTTCTCGTGTCGCACGGCATGGCCGACGGCTGCAATGACATCGCGCGGATTGAAGATCTCCAGCGAGGCGGTCGCCGTGTGCTCCAGGTTGCCCAGCACCTCCTCGATGCCACGACTCCAGTTGCGGTTGCCCTCAAGGAACTGCGCAATTCGCGCGAGTGACTTCTTCCACCCAGGTGGGTGTCGCGGAGATGCCAGGATCTCGAGCCAACCGGAGTGCTCGCCGTCCTCGGAGAGCATCAGGCTGATCAGTCCGTTGTCGGACCACAGAGCGTCCGATGAGAAATGTCCGCCGCGGACGACCCGGTCGACTTCCCAGGAGCGCAGGATCTGGCGGAGCTTGTCCGGATATCCGATCTCAATGCTCTCCGCGGCGACCCGCAGGGATGCCCGGTAAGTCAGTAGATCGTACTCGGCATACTCGGGTGAGGTGTACGGCACCAGGTCGCGTCCGTCGGCGAAGTGCATCGAGACGGCAGCATAGATGGCACTCCGGTGGATCACGTTGCCGCCCTCCCCGCGATGGTCGAGCAGTGCGAGGACGTAGTCGGAGATTCCGGCGCGCCGCATCCCGTTGGCAAGTTCCAGCGCACCGGCTGACCTGGTATCAGCGTCGTCGTACAGATAGATGCTGTGCCACGGCAACAGCCTGACAGGGGCTGGATCGGTAACCAGGGGTACCGGGAGGATGGCGGTCACCCGCCCCGCGTCGTCCAGTACCAGCCGCTTCGCCTCGGCGGCGAACTCGACGCTGCGAACGAAATCGGAGAACGGCACCAGGAGTTCTGACCACGAGGTCGACAGGAGGAAGCAGCGCAGTCTTTCGACACCGATCCCGTGCCCGGCCCGAACAAGCATCGTGTACTTGAAGAGTTCGTGGATCGCCTGCCTCGACGTGGATTCACTGCGCTTCAGCTCGATGATGACCAGGTTGCCGAGCGAGTCGCGTGCCAGGATGTCCACGAATCCGCGCGCGCCGTGGGCGTTCTTGAGGTGGAACTCAACTCCCACAAGCGAGAGGCCGGGCTCGATGAGCCCGAGGTTCTGGGCCAGCTCGTCCCGGATGGCGGCCTCGCTCCGATCGCCCATTCCGGCCCACATCCTTCCCCTCGGCACGCCTTCGGCCCGTCCGACGAGAACGAGCGTCTCACGAGGCGGGCGGCATCGAGGACGTTTCACCGGATCGACGGCGCTCCCGGCCGGCCCAAGAAGGTAGGTGCCTAGCGCGGGTGGCCCAGCATGCCAGGGCCGCGGTTGATACAACACGGGCAGCAGTCCGGCCCTCGACACCTTCCTTCCCACCCGCTGCCACACCCCTGCTCCCACCTGACCCGCCTGCCTGACTCCTGGAGGCCCGTACCCCCCTCGCCCGACGGGGTTGGGCGCGCGCACCTATTGGCCGCGGGCTTCCGGGATGCGCCAGGTGATCAGGAAGCGCTCCGACGGTGGCTGGCCGGGCCTGCCGACCGGGATCATGCTTTTCACGAGATAACCGAAGACCTGGTGCTGGGCCTCCTCGGAGATCTCGCCCCAGGTGTCCGGGGTCAGGGTCATCACCTCGCGCACCAGGCTGTGGTCGGCCTCGGCGCGCAGCATCTCGATGCGGTCCTCGCGGTCCATCGTGTCGTCGGCGTGCATGGCTCGGATCGAGGCAGGGAGCAGGTTCGGCTCCGCGCGCAGGCGCCGGACGATCTCCTGGCAGCCGTACCGGAAGCCGAGGTGCATCTCCAGCGCCTCGTAGTCCGGGTCCCGGTAGCCGTAGGGCGAGCCGCTCTCGGCTCCTATGTAGTCGCCCTTGAGGATGCGTAGCAGTGCGCGCAGGGCGAATTCCGCACCGTGCTCCTCGATGAGCCGGACGCCGGAGCTTACCCAGTCGTCCTCCGTCACCAGGGGCTCGTGCGGGACGGCGAGGGACGGGTGGATCTCGACGGCGTTGAACGGATTCAGCAGCATTCCGGCGACCAACTCCGGTGTCCACTCGCCGTTCTCGCCGCCCCAGCCGTGCAGCGTCAGCTCCCTGGCGGACCTCATGGTGCCCGCTTCGCCAGTGTTCACCGCCCGCCACAGGCGCTGGAACCGCCGGACCTCGCCCTGCGGGTCTCTGGGCGGGTCGCACTGGTCGGCCAGCACCGCGACGATCGCCTCGACGGTGTCCCACTTCGGTACGTGAAGGCCGTTGAGAGCGGTGCGGACGCCTTCGTGGCTGGGGCAGCCGGGGAGGTCGGGCCGGTCCGCGATCAGGGCGCTGATCCTGCGTGAACTCAACAGCCCGGCCGCGCGCTGCAGTTCCTGCAATGAGCGGACCAACTCCTGGTGAGAACCGGTCGGTTGGTGGGCCGGAGTGGCTGGCACGGCTCGACAGACCGCCTTCCTGGGTCGGATTCCGGACGACCGCACGATCCCGTTTCGGCGGTTGTCAGGTTTCGCCAGACTTCTCGGGATGTGACTGTCAGAATGGTGACAGGTCGTTGGCGGTGGTGTCGAGGATGGGCGTACGCGCCGGACCGCGGCCGCGTCCCGCCCCGAGGAGCCACACCTGTGCACATTCCCGCCTATGCCCGGGCCATGATCCGCTCCGCCCTGCCGACGGTACCTACCTCGCGTCAAGTTGCCGCACTCGATTGCTGCTTGTGCGACCAGCCGTTCGACGGTCGAGCGGCCGTCCCGCTCGGGCCGACTCCGACCACGGGCCTGTTCGGATGCCGGAACTGCCTGACCCGGCTGGTGAAGCGGGCTCGCCGGCTCCGCGACGGCGCGCTCGTCCAGGAGGCCGACCTGGCGCACGCGCAGTCTGCGGCGTGGAGCGTGACCCGCCTCCGCCACCTGGCTTCCCTCGAACATGTGCGGCGGGCCGCGGAGACCGTGACAGGTCTTGCCGAGGACGACGACGTCGAACCGCTCGAGGTGGCGTGGCTGCTGGTGTCGCTGGAGTCGGCGCACGCCTGGACCAGCGAGGACGCTCCCCGGCCGCCCGGTTCCGAGCCGGCGGACGAGGAGCTTCGGGAGGCGGGCTTTCGGCTCTCGCTGGAGATGATTTCCGCCCGTGAGGCCGTGGCGCGACGCCTCGTCCGCCACCTGATCAACGAAGCCGCGGTGCCGGAACCGGAGGCCTGCGCGGAAATGGAGTGCCCGGAGTCCTGCTTCGGCCGCCACGATTGGGAACACATCGACTGCGGACCGGATGCCGTCTTCGAGGACCTTGCCCGTCGTGGGATCGAGCTGGAGCGCACTCACGACCTCCCACCGCTGCGGCGCAGACTGTCGGTCGAGGAGGAGTCGCCGCTCACCGGCTTCGACGGTGACCCGGACGAGCTGGTGGACAAGTACGGGCAAGTGCTGGCGTACTTCGGGCTCGACCACGAGAACACCGAGGCCCTCGTCGACACTGCCGCGGTCGGACTGGTGGCCGACGTCTGGCGCGACGGCCCTTTGGACGCGATACACGCGGCCGGTACCGGGCCGTCCGACGGCGAGATCTTCGCCCAGAGCGTCGACCTCTACCGCGCGGCCCGCGAAGCCCTGATCTCCGCCCGGGACGGCGGCCCAGAGGAACTGCTCGTGTTCCGGGCGATCGCCTCCGACGTGCGGCTGCGGTGGGCGGGCGGTTCCTCCTTCACCCTGTTGGCCTGCGGAGAGCCCACCGACGAGTTCTGCCAGGACGTCGATAACCGGATCTGGTTCACCGGCAAGCAGATGAAGGAGCTGGGCTGGCGGACCGCGCTGATGCACCGGGCGATGTCGGCCGTTGTCAAGACCCCGGGTCACTTCGGCATGCCGGGCTGGCCCGCCGTCGTGGCCACCGCCCTGCGGAGAATCGACACACTGGACCGGACGGACGCGCCCGGGAAGCTGCACGACCTCGCAGCCGTAGAAGCCGCACTCAGGGAAGCACCGGACCGACTGGGCGCGGACGCGCTCGACTGGCTCTGCCGTCGGGGCGTGTTCGCCCCGGAAGTGGGCGTGCCACAGTGAACTGGGACGGAATCACCATCGGCATCCTCGCGACCTTCGGATGCGTCATGCTCGTACTCGCCCAGATCCGCGAGGTACTGGCCAAACTGCCCGAAGTAATCCGGGCCTGGCGCCGGGTGCGGCAGGAACTCGCGGCCCAGGCGCCCGGACCGGACGGGCAGGGCAGTGAGCCGGATACCGGCGCTGGATAGAACTCGCCCGGTCCACCCTGGTACCCGCGGCCTCCGCCCCGGATCCGTCGGGAAGCCGGGTAACCTGGCGCACCGCTGCCGCACGAGCGTTGAACCACACCAATGAACATCGTGCGGGTTGCGACGGCAGAGCGGCGATCGTTCGCGGTGCCGGTCCAGGCGCGGGGCTGGGTCTGCCGTCGAGGCCGGTGGCGACGGGGTTTGCCGTGTCGCCCGTGGGAGTCCACAGCAGGTACTGCACAGAAACTCATGCCGGGATCGAACTCTGTGCACTCTCATTTTCATATCGCGAGCCCCAGAGCAGCCGAGCCCCGCCGCTCCTCGCCATGACCTGCTACGAGCAGGTCCGCACGATGGCCGCCGCCCTCGCTGGCGACCACGAGGCCGCCACCCGCGTCGAACTCGCCCTCCCCGAGACCGGAATGGGCGGCGGCGCTGGCCTCTACGACGAACCTGCTGCACCGGCGTCGGGCGACGGAGATTGCTGCTCGGAGCCCGTGCCGCAGCTCATAACCCTCGGCACCCGACACCGGCGCATCCTGCTTGCCCGGTGGCTGCTGAGTGGAGGCGGCGATATCGCGCCGCCTCCGATTACCCAGCGTGGCGAATGTACCTGCCGTAGGGCAGTGACCTGCGCGTTAGGGGGCGCCCCACGTGTCTCTCGCCGAGTTCGATCTCCGTGTGCTCATTTCACACTCATTTCACATCGCAAGTCGGCGGCGGTCCTCCGATGGGCGTTTCCGCAGGTCAGAAAGGGTCCTGACCTGCGGAAACACTGAGAGACCGAACTGCGTTTCCGCAGGTCGGAGGGGCTCCTACAGGTCGTAGTAGAGCTCGAACTCGTGCGGGTGGGGGCGGAGGGCGATGGGGGCGATCTCGTTGGTGCGCTTGAAGTCGATCCAGGTCTCGATCAGGTCCGGGGTGAAGACGTTGCCCGCGAGGAGGTACTCGTGGTCGGCCTCGAGGGCCTCCAGGACGGCGGGGAGGGAGGACGGGACCTGGGGGACGTTGGCGTGCTCCTCGGGGGCCAGCTCGTAGAGGTCCTTGTCGACCGGCTCCAGGGGCTCGATCTTGTTCTTGATGCCGTCCAGGCCGGCCATCAGCATGGCGGCGAAGGCGAGGTAGGGGTTGGAGGAGGGGTCGGGGGCGCGGAACTCGATGCGCTTGGCCTTGGCGTTGGAGCCGGTGATCGGGATCCGGATCGCGGCGGAGCGGTTGCGCTGGGAGTAGACCAGGTTGACCGGGGCCTCGAAGCCGGGGACCAGGCGGTGGTAGGAGTTCACCGACGGGTTGGTGAAGGCGAGCAGCGACGGCGCGTGCCTGAGCAGGCCGCCGATGTAGTAGCGGGCGGTGTCGGAGAGCCCGGCGTACCCCTGCTCGTCGTAGAAGAGCGGTACGCCCTCGGTCCACAGCGACTGGTGGACGTGCATGCCCGAGCCGTTGTCGCCGAAGATCGGCTTCGGCATGAAGGTGGCCGTCTTGCCGGCCCGCCAGGCGACGTTCTTGATGATGTACTTGAACAGCATCAGGTCGTCGGCGGCGTGCAGCAGGGTGTTGAACTTGTAGTTGATCTCCGCCTGGCCGGCCGTGCCGACCTCGTGGTGCTGGCGCTCGACCTCCAGGCCCGCCTTGGCGAGTTCCAGGGACATCTCGGCGCGCAGGTCGGCGAAGTGGTCGACGGGCGGGACCGGGAAGTAGCCGCCCTTGTACTTGACCTTGTAGCCGCGGACGTCGCCCTCGGTGGAGCCGGAGTTCCAGGCGCCGGCCTCGGAGTCGATGTGGTAGTACGAGGCGTTGGCGCTGGTGTCGAACCGGACCGAGTCGAAGACGTAGAACTCGGCCTCCGGGCCGAAGAACGCGGTGTCCGCGATGCCGGAGGAGGCGAGGTAGGCCTCGGCCTTCTTGGCGACGTTGCGCGGGTCGCGGCTGTAGGCCTCGCCGGTCACCGGGTCCTGGATGAAGAAGTTGATGTTGAGGTGCTTCTCCTGGCGGAACGGGTCGAGCCGAGCGGTGGCGAGGTCGGGGACCAGGGCCATGTCGGACTCGTGGATGGCCTGGAAGCCGCGGATCGACGAGCCGTCGAACATCAGGATCTCGGACGGGTCGAACGTCGCCGCGGGTACGGAGAAGTGCTGCAGGACGCCTGGCAGGTCGCAGAAGCGGACATCGACGAACTTCACGTCGTTGTCCTGGATGAACTGCTTCACTTCGGCGGCGTTGTTGAACATCCATCCTCCTCGGCGTAGCGAATGGGGCTCACCATAGGAATGGGCCGTTTCCGGCCGGTGACCCAGTCGTTTCCTGAATGTTAACCGGCGTGGTCGTGCGGGTGGCAAAGCCGTACGGTCATGGACAAAACGCCTTGCCCGGCCAGGTGGGGGAGGTGAAGTGGTCTGGACCACTTGGGAGCGCCGGGGGAAAGCCGCGGGCGGCCGATTCACTCTCCGGTGGCGGGCGGCACGGCTCGGGCCGGGGAGGCGGTGGCCGCTCCCGGCGTTCGCCCGGTTAATGTGGATTCGTGGACACCAGAGAAGCGTTGGGATCGTGGATCGACGGCCCGAAGGCGGCCGCCGAGAAGATGGGAGCCGACTTCGGCTACCGCGGTGAGCGCCTCGGACTGCCCAAGGAGGGTTCCGGCTCGATCGCCGGCCCGGGCCGCCGGCTGGGTGCCCTGTTCGTCGACGGCTGGCTGGTGGCCCTGGTCGCCTACGGGCTGCTCGGCAACGGCTCCGCGGGCTCGGCGAACATGTGGACCACTCCGCTGCTCTTCGCCGTCATCGTGCTGCTGCTCTCGACCACCGGGACGACCTTCGGCAAGCGGCTGTTCGGCCTGCGGGTGGTCCGGCTCGACGGCGGCCGGGCGACCATCCCGCAGGTGCTGCTGCGGACGGCGCTGCTCTTCCTGGTGGTGCCGGCCCTGGTCTGGGACCGCGACACCCGGGGGCTGCACGACAAGGCGGTCGGCACCGTCGAGGTGCGGGTCTGAGAGCCTCCGGGCCCGGGCCCGAGTCGGCCGCGAGGGCCGGAACGCCGAACGGCCCCGCCGCGGAAGCTCCGCGGCGGGGCCGTTCTGGTGTCGACGGGGGAGGGGCTCAGCGAACCTGGCCGCCCTTGGGCATCCGGGCGCCCTTGGGCATCGGGCCCTTGGGGATGGGCGCCTTGGAGAGCAGGTCGCCGAGCGCGCGCAGCCGGTCGTTGGTCTCGGTGACCTGGGCGGGCGTGATGGCGCGCGGCAGACGCATCAGGTGGATCTGCAGCTTCTTGAGGGGGACCTCGTCCTTGCCGTCGCCCACCACGATGTCGTGCACCGGTACGCCGTCGCCGACGACCCGGGCCATCTTCTTCTTCTCGGACGCGAGCAGCTGGCGGACCCGGTTCGGGTTGCCCTCACCGATCAGCGCGATGCCGGCCCGGCCGACGGCGCGGTAGACCGCGTCCTGGCTGCGGGTGACGGCCACCGGGGTGGAGCTCGCGCTCCAGCCGCGCCGGATGTTGTTCAGCACGGCGGCGACGGCACCCGGCTGCCCCTCCATCTGCCCGAACGCCGCGCGCTCCGCCCGGCGCCCGAAGACGATCGCCATGGCCAGGAAGGCCACGATGAAGCCCAGGATGCCCAGGTAGACGGGGTGCTCGATCGCGAAACCGATGGCCAGGAACACGCCGAAGGTCAGCAGGCCGACGCCGGCGATGATCAGGCCGATCTTGGTGTCGACCTTCTTGGTCATGGTGTATGCCAGGCGGATCTGCTTCAGTCGCCCGGGGTTCTCGGATGTTTCCCTCGCCATAACGCTCATGGTACGTGGCGCGGGTACGGGATATCCAAGCCCGGGTACCCGTTCGCCCCGAACCGTGACCCGGCTGCCCCTGTTCCGCCCGGTGTTCCGGCCCCCCGGAGTGCGCCTGAAGTGCTCCCGGAGTGCCCCCGGAACACCCCCGAACGACCTCCGATCGGTCCCCGGAGCGCCCGCCCCGGCCCGCCCGCCCTCGTCAGCGGCGCGCGGCCTTCGCCGGGGCGCCCGCCGGTCCCCCCGCCGGGGCGCCCACCGGTCCGCCGTCGAGCTCCCGCGCCGCCGCGTGCCTGCGGTTCTCGCAGACGGCGGCCCAGGCGTTCCGCCGCGCCTGGCGCTGTCCGCCCGCCAGCAGCACGCTCTCGGCCAGCCGGAGCGCGGTGCCCACCGACCGGAGTTCCACCCGGAAATCGACCCGCATGCCGAAACAGCTCCCCTCGGACCGAGCGGACGCGCGGGCGGACCCGTGACCGGATGCGCGCGGAGGTGCGGTCGTGCTCGGAGGTGTGGCCGAGAAAAATCGAACACTCTTGGAGACGCCATCGTCCCCACTCCGTGTTACCAGTCCGTGACCAGGTGGTCAAAGTCCGGTGAAGCGAAAGGGGCGGAGCCGAAGCCCCGCCCCTCCGATGGCGTGAAACCGTCGCCGCTGCCCGTCAGACCGCCGCGACGGGGGTCGTGGCGGCAGGAGCCGCGGCGGCGGTCCCGTTCTGGCGCTCACGGTGCTCCAGCGCCTGCCGGTACAGCCGCCCGGCGCGGTACGAGGAGCGGACCAGCGGTCCGGACATGACCCCGGCGAAGCCGAGCTCCTCGGCCTCCTGCTGCAGCTCGACGAACTCGTGCGGCTTGACCCACCGCTCCACCGGGTGGTGGCGCAGCGACGGCCGCAGGTACTGGGTGATGGTGATCAGCTCGCAGCCGGCCCCGACCAGGTCGGCCAGCGCCTGGCTGACCTCCTCGCGGGTCTCGCCCATGCCCAGGATCAGGTTGGACTTGGTGACCAGCCCGGCCTCGCGCGCCTGGGTGATGACGTTCAGCGAGCGCTCGTAGCGGAACGCCGGGCGGATCCGCTTGAAGATCCGCGGCACGGTCTCGACGTTGTGCGCCAGCACCTCGGGGCGGGAGGAGAAGACCTCGGCCAGCTGCTCCGGCACCGCGTTGAAGTCCGGGATCAGCAGCTCGACGCCGGTGCGTCCGGCCTCGCGGGAGGCGGTCATCGCGTGCACCTGGCGCACGGTCTCCGCGTACAGCCAGGCGCCGCCGTCCGGCAGGTCGTCGCGGGCGACGCCGGTGATGGTGGCGTAGTTGAGGTCCATGGTGACGATGGACTCGGCGACGCGGCGGGGCTCGTCCCGGTCGAAGTCGGCGGGCTTGCCGGTGTCGATCTGGCAGAAGTCGCAGCGGCGGGTGCACTGGTCGCCGCCGATGAGGAAGGTCGCCTCGCGGTCCTCCCAGCACTCGAAGATGTTGGGGCAGCCGGCCTCCTGGCAGACCGTGTGCAGCCCCTCCTTCTTCACCAGCGACTGGAGGGCGTTGTACTCCGGCCCCATCTTCGCGCGGGTCTTGATCCACTCGGGCTTCCGCTCGATGGGGGTCTCGCTGTTGCGGACCTCCAGGCGGAGCAGCTTCCTGCCGTCGGGCGCGACAGCGGACACGTGCGACTCCTAGAACTAGACGGGGTACCCCCAGGGTACGCCTGTGCTTGTACGGCCTTCGCCGGGGCGGTGACCCCGCAATCGCAGGGCAACAGGGCTACCGGCAAGTAGATTCCCGGGCGCCAGCGCGCGGACGCGCGAACGCGCCGAACCGGACATCCGGACCCGGGATCCGGCCCGGCGTCCGGGCTCAGCGCCCGGCCACCGGCTCCGGCAGCTCGGCGAGCACCTCGGCGAGGTGCTTCTCGACCAGCGGCAGCGCCTCGGCGACCGGCAGGGTCCGCCCGAGCTCGCCGGCCAGCGACGCGACCCCGGCGTCCCGGATGCCGCAGGGCACGATCCGGTCGAACCAGGTCATGTCCGGGTCGCAGTTCAGCGCGAAGCCGTGCATGGTCACCCCGCGCGCGACCCGGACGCCGATCGCGGCCAGCTTGCGGTCGTCGCCGCGCTGGCCCGCGTTGGACGGCGCGTACTCCGGACCGGCCAGTCGGGGGTCGATGCCCAGCGGCAGGCCCATCCGCAGGGTGAGCCTGCCGATGTCCACGACCTGCGCGGGGTCCACCACCGCGTCCGGGATGTCCCCGCCCAGCACCCAGACACCGCTGCGGCCCTCGACCCGGGTGGTCTCCACGCCGAACGCGCCGCAGGCCCGGATCAGCGCCTCCTCCAGCCGCCGCACGTACGCGATCACGTCGATCGGGTCGGGCAGCTTCACGATCGGGTAGCCGACCAGCTGGCCGGGGCCGTGCCAGGTGATCTCGCCGCCCCGGTTCACCTCGACCACCGGGGTGCCGTCCAGCGGCAGGTCCGCCGGATTGGTGCGCTTGCCCATGGTGTACACGGGCTGGTGCTCCAGCAGCAGCACCGTGTCGGGGATCTCGTCGGCGACCCGGAGGGCGTGCAGCCGCTGCTGCTCCTCCCAGGCCTCCTGGTACGGGACGGCACCCTCGCCGATGCCCATCCGGACGAACCGAACGTTCTCGCTCACCGCTGCTGCTCCTTGCCAGGCGTTCGAGACCAACCTCGCCACTGTACGCCCCGGCCCGTACGGACCGTCCAGGTCCCCGCTCAGGCCCCGGAGAGCAGCTGGAGCCGCAGGGCCAGCTGGAGTTCCAGCGAGCGCTCGGGACCGTTCCAGTCCCCGCCCAGCAGCACCTCGACCCGGTCCAGCCGCTGGACGACGGTGTTCACATGGACGTGCAGCTCGTCCTTCGCCCGGGTGAGGCTGCCGCCGCAGTCGAAGTACGCGCGCAGGGTGCGGACCAGTTCGGTGCCGCGCCGGGCGTCGTAGTCCAGCAGCGGCCCCAGCGTCGCGGCGACGAATCCGGAGACGTCGTGGCCGTCGCCGAGCAGCACCCCGAGGAAACCGAGCGACCCCGCGGAGGCGCCCTCCCCGTCCCGGCCGAGCACCCGCAGCGCCCGGACGCAGCGCAGCCCCTCGGCGTACGCGGTGGCCAGCGCGACCGGCCCGGCGGCGGGGCGGCCGGCGCCCACCGTGACCGGGAAGCCCGCCAGCCGGGCCAGCCGCTCGGCGGCCTGTTCCGCCGCCCGCTGGGCGACGTCCCCGGCCGCGGCCCGGCCTGCCGTCGCCGCCCCGAGCGGTGCCCCGGCCTCCCGCGACGCCCCGGGCTCCCGCGACGCCCCGACGTCGGCCGCGGTCCCGTCCCCGGCCCCGCCGCCACCCCCGTCCGGCACCAGCAGCACCACCGCCTCGCCGTGCTCGGCACTGATGCCCCGCGCGCCGAACAGGTACCGCCCTGCCGCCCCCGCCAGCCGCGAGCGAACGGCACCCGCACCCGCACCCGCACCCCCGCCGGCCCCGCCGCGCCCCGGCTCGGCGACCAGCACCAGGTGCGGCCGGCCGAGATCGATTCCCAGTCGGCGCCCCCGCGCGGTCAGCCCGGCCGGATCCCGGTCGGGAGCGGTGAGCAGGTCGGCCAGCAGCTCGCCGCGGACCCGGTTCTCCGTCTCGGCGACCGACCGCCGCAGCAGCAGGAGCAGTGCGGTCACCACCCCGGCCCGTTCGAACAGCCTGCGGTCGGCGTCGTCGAGGTCCGGCCTGCCGCGCAGCACCAGCGTGCCGAGCTGCTCCTGCCCGGCCAGCACGGCGCACACCCACGCCCCGCCGTGGCGCACCGCCCGCCCCTCGGCCCGGGACGCCGCCGCCGCCTCGGCCGGCCCGGCGCCGGGCGCGGCGGCCCGGCCGGCGAGCGGCTCGCCCTCGGCGTCCAGTACGGCTATCCCCCCGCCGAGCAGGGCGGCCACGGCCGCGGCGACGTCCGGAACCTCGGCCCCGCGCAGGACCAGGTCGGTGAGCCGGTCGTGGCCGCGCTGGGCCCGCTGGACGGCGGCGGAGTGGGCGCGGATCAGCTCGTTGGCGCTGTTCAGCTCGGCGAGCGCGGCCCGGGTGTCGGCGAGCGCCTTGGCGGTGTCCAGCGCGATCGCGGCGTGCGCGGCCAGGGTGCAGAGCAGCGCGACCTCGTCGGGGGAGAACGCGCGGGGCGAGCGGTCGGCGGCGAACAGCACCCCGATCACCCGCCCGCCGAGCAGCAGCGGGACACCGATGATCGCCACCAGGCCCTCGTCGACCACGCCCGCGTCGATGACGTCGGTGTGGTGGAAGCGGTCGTCGCTGCGGTAGTCGGGGGTGGCGTACGGACGGGCGCTCTGCGCGACCAGGCCGCCGAGGCCGTCGCCGAGGCTGAGCCGCAGGGTCTGGAAGAGGACCGAGACCGAGCCGTCGGTGACCCGCATGTAGGTGTCGCCGGCGGCCTCGTCCGGGAGGGTGAGGTAGGCGGTGTCGGTGCCCAGCAGCATCCGGGCCCGGCGGACGATCGCCTGCAGGACGGCGTCGAGGTCGCGGGAGGCCGCGAGGTCGCCGGCGGTGTCGAAGAGGGCGGTCAGTTCGGCCTCCCGGCGCCGGTGCTGGCGCAGGGTCCGGTGGACCCTCAGCGCTTGCCAGGTCGCGTCGTCGATCTCGCCCAGTACGTCGGCGGGCGCGCCCCGGCGGCGCGCGTCGGCCAGTACGTCGGCGAAGTCCTCGGTGGCGGCGCCGGAGGCGAGCAGGTCCAGCAGCCGCCGCAGTGCCGGCGCCGAGCCGGCGTGGAGGTCGTTCATGGTACGGCCGCCAATCGGCAGTGGGTGTTCGTGTCCCGGGGAGGGAAGCGCGATGCTAGCCGCTCGGCCCGGGCGGCCGTAGCCCGCCGGCGCCCGTACGGTGACGGGCGCCGACGGGCCGGACGGTGCGTCAGGCGGTGGCCGCCTTCGCCACCGTCGCCGCTCCCGGCTCCGCGCCGTCCTCGGCCGGCCGGGCGCCCGTCACCTCCGCCAGGTCGTGCCCGCGGGTCTCCCGCCCGCACAGCACCGCCAGGACGGTGATCGCGGTGGCGATCGCCACGTACACCGAGATCGGGGTCGAGCTGCCGTAGTCCTTCAGCAGCGCGGTGGCGATCAGCGGCGCGGGGGCGCCGGCGGCCACCGAGGCGAACTGTGCGCCGATCGACGCGCCCGAGTAGCGCATCCGGGTGGCGAACAGCTCGGAGAAGAAGGCGGCCTGGGGTGCGTACATGGCGCTGTGGAAGACGAGTCCGACCGTCACCGCGAGCACCAGGGAGCCGAACGAGCCGGTGTCCACCATCCCGAAGAAGACGAACGCCCACACCCCGACGCCGACCGCGCCCACCAGGTACACCGGTTTGCGTCCGACCCGGTCGGAGAGCGCCCCGAACACCGGGATCAGCGCGAACTGGACCGCCGAGGCGATCAGGACCGCGTTCAGGGCGGTCTGCTTGGGGAAGTGCACGTGCGAGACGGCGTACGCGAGCACAAAGGTGGTCATCACGTAGTACGAGATGTTCTCCGCCATCCGTGCGCCCATCGCGACCAGCACCTCGCGCCAGTGGTGCCGCAGGACCCCGACCAGGGGCGGCTGTTCGGCCTTGCCGCGTGCGGCCGCCCGGGCCAGTGCCTCCTTGAACAGCGGCGACTCGTCCACGGCCAGCCGGATCCACAGGCCGACCCCGACCAGCACCGCCGAGAGCAGGAACGGCACCCGCCAGCCCCAGGCCAGGAACGTCGCCTCCGACTGGATGCCCGTCAGCAGCGAGAGCACACCGGCCGCCAACAGGTTCCCGGCCGGGGCACCGCCCTGCGGCCAGGACGCCCAGAAGCCGCGCCGCCGGGCGTCGCCGTGCTCCGACACCAGCAGCACCGCGCCGCCCCACTCGCCGCCGAGGGCGAAGCCCTGCACCAGCCGCAGCAGCGTCAGCAGCACCGGCGCCGTCACCCCGACCGACGAGTAGGTCGGCAGGCACCCGATCAGCGTGGTCGAGCCGCCCATCAGCAGCAGGCTGACCACCAGCAGCCGCTTGCGGCCGACCCGGTCCCCGAAGTGTCCGAAGACCAGCGCCCCGAGCGGGCGCGCCGCGAACCCGATCGCGTAGGTGAGGAACGACAGCAGCGTGCCGGTCAGCGGGTCGCTGTTCGGGAAGAACACCTTCCCGAACACCAGGGCCGCGGCTGTTCCGTAGAGGAAGTAGTCGTACCACTCGATGGTGGTACCGATCAGGCTCGCCGCCACGACTCTGGGCAGTGAGCGGCTCCGTGCTCGATCCGAGACGGCGGTTGTCATGGGGTCACCACTTCCGGGCCGGGGACAGGACAGGACGGGGGAGGGACAGCGGGGGAGGAGCGGGGACGTCGCCACAAGGTAGGGAGCCGCGGTGTCCCGGACTATGTGACCGGCCGACATACCCGGCTCCGCCGACATGGTCGGAGGAACCATCACCTCCTCCGCTCAGTGCGCCGTCCAGGCGCCGTCGAGCGGGAGCGAGGCGCCGGTGAGGCAGGCGGCGTGCGGGAGGCACAGGTAGAGCGCGAGCCGGGCGACCTCGACGGGCTCGATGAGGCGCTTGACGGCGGTGCGTTCGAGCAGCACGCGCTCGACGACCTCCTCCTCGGGCACGCCGTGCGCCACCGCCTGGGCGGCGATCTGGTGCTCCACCAGGGGGGTGCGGACGTAACCGGGGTTGATGCAGTTGCTGGTGACGCCGTGCGGCGCGCCCTCCAGGGCGACGGTCTTGCTGAGGCCCTCCAGGGCGTGCTTGGCGGTCACGTAGGCGGATTTGAAGGGGCTCGCCCGCAGCCCGTGGACGGAGGAGATGTTGACGACCCGGCCCCACCGCCGCGCGTACATGTGGGGGAGGGTGCGGCGCAGGATGCGGAACGGGGCCTCGACCATCACCCGCTGGATCTGGACGAAGCGTTCGGGCGGGAACTCGTGCACGGGGGCGACGTGCTGGAGGCCGGCGTTGTTGACCACGATGTCGGCGTCGGCCGGCAGGGCCTCCACGGCCTCCGGATCGGCGAGGTCGGTGACGTGCGCGACGCCGCCGATCCGCTCGGCCAGCCGGCGGGCGGGGTCGGCGGCGAGGTCGACCACGTGGACCCGGGCACCGGCCCCGGCGAGGACCTCGGCACAGGCCCGGCCGATGCCGGAGGCGGCCCCGGTGACCAGGGCGGTGCGGCCGTCGAGCGGGCGGGCTGAAGTGGTGTCCATGGCCGAGAACGGTAGGAACCCGACGGCCGGGCTCCCATGTGGTGGTCCTCCACAGCACCAGGGAGAACAGTGGCGTTCTCCGCCATGACGGTCGACGGCCGGAAGACGCCCCGAAAGCCAAACCCGCCCTGAGGGGTCTTCCCCACAATGGGCGCGGATGCTTCACCCGTTCGGAGGATTGCTCGGTCAGAACCACCCATAGCGCCCGAATGCTCGCTACATTCACGCCGATTCCCGACAGGGGGCGTCGCCACAGGCAGCCGAACCGCTGGTGGAGCCGGTGCGGCGTCCGAGAGGTGTTGACTGACTATGCCCCAAAGGCCTGCAACCGACAGCCCGGCGTACGGACCGCTCGACCCGCTCGACCAGCACCGGGGTCCGGTCGGCCGGGCCCTTCCGGACGCCCCCGACGCCCCGGCCGCCGACGAACTGCGGTTGCCCGAGCAGGCCACGCCCGACCGGCACGCCCTCGACCGGCCCGGTCCGGACCGGCACGCGCCCGCCGCGGAGCGGCACGCGCCCGGCCAGTCACCGCCGGCGCGGACCGTTCCCGCCCGGCCCGAGCGCCACGTCCCCGAGCGGGCGCCCGCCGAACGGCACCAGACGGCCGGCACCCAGAACCTCCACCTGGCCGCCCTGATCGAGGAGGCCGGCTTCTCGCACGCCGGCCTGGCCCGCCGGGTCGACCAGCTCGGCCTGGAGCACGGCCTCGACCTGCGCTACGACAAGACCTCGGTGACCCGCTGGCTCCGCGGCCAGCAGCCCCGCGGCGCCACCCCGGCCCTGATCGCGGAGGTGTTCACCCGACGGCTCGGCCGCCGCCTCACCGCGCAGGACCTCGGCCTGGACGCCTGTGCCCCGGTCTACGCGGGCCTGGAGTTCGCCGAGACGCCGCAGGAAGCGGTGGACATCGTCGCGAGCATGTGGCGCAAGGACAACGGACCGCAGTCCGAGCTGCGCCGGATCGCCTTCACCCCGGCCGGCCTGGTGGTGCCGAGCCGGGACTGGCTGATCGGCCGGACCGACGAACGGGTCGCCCGTGACGGCTCCACCCTGGCCCGGCCCGACCCGGGGACGGACGCGCCGGCCGGCCCCGCGACGCGCGGCCAGGCCGCCCCGGGTGCCCAGGCCGCCCGGACCGCCGCCACCGCGGCCGGTCCCGCCGGTGGACCGGCCGCCGCGCCCGCGGGCGGCCCGACGACCGGCCCCGCCGCCGGGGCGGCCGCGTTCGGGGCCCGGGTGCCCACCCAGAGCCGCCGCCCGCCGATCGCGGTCGAGCCGCCGTTCCAGGACCCGGCCCGTGACCCGCGCCCGGCCCTGCGCGTCGGCCGGGGCGACATCGCCGCCATCCGCGCCGTCGGCGACCTGTTCCGCGCGCTGGACCACGCCTACGGCGGCGGCCACGCCCGCCAGGCGCTGGTCCGCTACCTGGAGAGCGAGGCCGAGCCGATGCTGCGCGGCCGCTACGGCGAGCAGATCGGCCGGGCCCTGTTCGGCGCGGTCGCCGACCTGACCCGGCTGGCCGGCTGGACGAGCTTCGACATCGCCGCGCACGGTCTGGCCCAGCGCTACTTCGTCCAGGCCCTGCGGCTCTCCCAGGCCGCCGGGGACCGCGCGCTCGGCGGGTACGTCCTGGTGACGATGAGCCAGCAGGCCGTGCACCTCGGCCACGGCCGGGAGGCCGTCCAACTGGCCCGGGTGGCCCAGCAGGGGGTGGGCACGGCGGTGCCGCCGACCGTGCAGGCGCTGCTGCACGCGGCCGAGGCGCGCGGGCACGGGCTGCTCGGCGACGTCCGCTCCTGCACCACGGCGCTGGTCCGGGCCGAACGGGCGCTGGCGGCGGCCCGCACCGGCGACGAACTGCCGGCCTGGGCACGGTTCTTCGACGAGGCGCAGCTCTCGGACGAGTTCGCGCACTGCTACCGGGACCTCCAGCAGTGGCGGACGGCCGCCCAGCACGCCGAGAAGTCGCTGCGGCTGCGTTCGCCCGCCTATGCCCGGAGCCGGATCTTCTGCCGGCTCGTGCTGGCCACCGCCAGGCTCGGCATGGGGGACCTCGACGAGGCCTGCGGCATGGCGACCGACGCCCTGCGGGCGGCGGGGGAGATGCGCTCGGCCCGGTCGCTGGAGTACGTGCGCGACTTCCACCGCCGCCTCACGCCCTACCGGGGAAGCCCGGTGGCCCGGGCGTTCGAGGAGACGGCCCGTCAGGCGGGGGTGATCTGAACCGGGGGCTCCGACCGGACCGGCGGAGTCACCAGCTCTCGGCGTTCACCCGCGGCCGGTCGCCCTCCACGGCGGCCGGCGGCCGGACGTCCCCGCGCAGCCGCTGCGCGGCCAGCGGGAACAGCAGTACGGAGAACATGCCCGCACCGACCAGGGCCGCCGAGGTGGAGGACGGCAGATGGCCGGCGTCCACCTCGATCGTGGTGATCACCACGACCAGCGGCAGCGCCGTCGAGGCGTAGAGGCCGAGTGCTCCCCGGTCGCGCCGTCCCAGGCCGGCGGGGGCGAGCAGCGCCGCGGGCAGCCCGCGCACGGCCAGCAGCAGGAGCAGGAAGACCGGGACGAGCAGCAGGGTGCCCGGATCGCCGAGCAGCGCGTCCAGATCGAAGTTCATCCCGCTGACCACGAAGAACACCGGGACGAGGAAGCCGAAGCCGATGCCCTCCAGCTTGGCCTCGATCACCTCCTCGGCCTCCTCGGGGATGTCGGAGAGCAGCAGCCGGGAGACGATGCCGGCGGTGAACGCGCCGAGCAGCATGTCGAGTTCCAGCCAGATGGCGGCGGCCACCATGGTCGCGAGCACCAGGATCACGGTCCGGACGGCGAACTGGCCGGAGGTGCGCAGGGTGCGGCGGATCAGCCGGGTCATCCAGGCCGGTCGCGGCCGCCGGGCGCCGCCGACGGCGACGGCGGTGATGACCGCGAAGGCGGCCAGGATCAGGGCGGTGCGGCCCGCGCTGTTGCCGCTGAGCAGGACCGCGACGGCGATGATCGGCCCGAACTCGCCGACCGCGCCGGTGGCCATGACCAGCGCGCCGAACGGGGTGGGAAGTTCTCCGGCGTCGCGCAGGATCGGCAGGATGGTGCCGAGCGCGGTGGTGGTCAGGACGAGCCCGGTGAAGGCGCCGTCCAGGGGGTCCGGGTTGACGATCGCGCCCACGACGAGGGCGACCGCCACGGTGATCAGCCACGCGGTGCCGGCCCGGCGCAGCGGTCCGCCGCGCAGTTTGGCGAAGTCGATCTCGTAGCCGGCCAGGAACATCAGCATCGCCAGACCGAACTGCGACAGCGCGTCGATCAGGTCGTCCACGTGCACCCAGTTCAGCAGGTCGGGGCCGATCAGCACGCCGAGCAGGAGTTCGAACACGACGGTGGGGACGGCGAGCCAGCGCAGCAGCCGGTCGGCGATCAGCGGGGCGGCCACCGCGGCGGCGGGGACCAGGATCAGCGAGAGCGGCTGGACCTCGAAGTCGGCGCTCACCGGGCGCTCACCGGGCGGCCGACGGAGGTGCGGAGATCGTCCGATCAGCGGTCATATCGGCATATTGGCACGCGGACCGACGCCGTCCGGGCAGCCGGGCCGCGTGCCGCGGTCCGGGCGCACGCACCGCACACACCGCACGCACCGCACACACCGCATGCACCGCATGCACCCCCCGGCACCGCACGCCCGCGTGCACGCCGAGCGGTGCCGGGGGGTGACCCGCACAGGACACCCCCCGGCACCGTCCGTCCTCAGGCCGCCTCCGCCTCCCGTACGGCGATCGGCAGCCCGAGGTCGCGCGCCACGGCCTCGGCCGCGCGCCGCCCCGACACCAGCGCCCCCTGCACGCTGCTGGTGTCCCGGTGGTCGCCGCAGACGTAGAGCCCGGCGAGCAGCCGGACCGGTCGCCGGGTGTTGTGCGGCGGCGGCATGGCGGGCACCGCGTCCGGCAGGTGCCGAACGCTCAGGAAGTGCCAGCCACCGGTCGGTGTGCCGTACAGCTCCGCCAGCCGGGCCCGGACGGCGGGCTCCAGCGCCGCCGGGCCGCCGGCGTCGAAGGTGCGGCGGCCGAGCACGGTGGTGGCGATCAGCGCCTGTCCGGTCGGGGCGTACGAGGGGTGCAGCTCGCTGAGCACCAGCGAGTGCGACACCAGGGACGGCTGCCCGCCCGGCCGGTCGCCGTCCAGCAGCAGGGCCGCCTCCCCCAGGGGGGTGCGGTCGGCCGCGTGGTAGAAGGTCGTGACGGGGTGGAAGTCCGGCAGCCGCAGACCGGGCAGCAGGTCGGCGGCGGAGCGGGGGTCGGTCGCGACGACCACGGCCTGCGCGCCGATCCGCCCGTGGCCGGCGGTCTCCACACCGTCGGCCGCGATCGAGGTGACCCGCACTCCGGTGCGGACGGTGCCGGCGGGCAGCGCGGCGGCCAGCTGGGCCGGCACGGCCGCCATCCCGCCGGCGGGCAGACAGAGCCGGCCGCGCGCGTAGCAGCGGAGCACCAGGTCGGCGACCCGGCTGCTGGTGCCGAGCGCGGGGTCGCTGAGCAGGGCGCCGAGGAGCGGCCGCAGCAGGCCGTCGACGGTGCGCGGGGCGAGGCCCCGGTCGCCGAGGGCCCGGGCGGCGGTGGTCTCCGGCCGGGCCTTCAGCCGGGCGGGCGGGGTGTTGGCGAGGCGGTTGAGCCAGCTGCCGAGCCGCGCCTTGTCCAGCGGGCTGCCCAGCGGTGCCCGGGCGGCGGCCTGCCGGGCGGTGGTCAGCTGCGGGTCCCCGACCCGGTACCGGCGCCCGCCGTTGTGCACGAGCACGCCCGACGTGAGCGGGCGCGGATCGAGGCGGTCGAGGTCGAGCACGCGGCGGGGCTCGGGATAGGCGGTGTTCAGCAGATGGCTGCCGTGGTCGAGCCGGAAGCCGTCGAGTTCGTGGGAGGCCGCTCGGCCCCCGATCCGCTCCGCGGCCTCCAGGACCTGAACGGCGAGGCCGTGGGCGGTGAGTACGCGAGCGGCGGCAAGGCCCGCGAGGCCGGCTCCCACCACGACGACGTCCGGGTCGGACTGTCGGCGGGTGCGGCGAGTGAAGTCGTACGTGGGCACGGGTGGCTCCCTCCCTGGTCCCGGGATTTCGGGCCGGTGCAGGCAGCAGGGTGCTGGGACACGGTCCGACCGGTGTGATGCCCAGTCAGTACGAGCGTCAGACAAGCGCACGGACCCCGAACCCGGTGGGGAAGGGGAGTGGCCGCATCCGGTGGCGGCGCGGTCACGGACTGTCATCCTCCTCGCCCGTGTTTCCGTCCGACGGGCGCGCACGGTCACCAGGGGCGCGCAGCGCGCCCGCCGTGTGCTCCCGTGCGCCCCCTTTCGGAGCCCTGCGCCGCGGTCGCCCGGAGTCCGCCGCGCATATGCCCCTGGCCAGGGCGGACGTCGTAGCGCGTCTACGCGGCGGGGCCGGACGCGACCGCGCGCGCCCGGCCCCTCCCGGGTCGGACTGCCGGACTCGAGGGCCGCCCCGAGCGCCAGGGGGCCGCCCCGAACGTCAGAGGGCCCGAGCGCCAGGGAGCCGCCCCGAACGTCAGAGGGCCGCCCGAGCGGCCGAGTCGACGTCCGGGTGCGCGAAGCGGAAGCCCGCGTCCAGCAGCCGGCGCGGCACCACCCGGTGGCTGCCGACCACCTCGACCGACAGCTCGCCCAGCACCGTGTCCAGTACGGCCTGCGGCACCGGGAACGGCGTCGGTCGGCGCAGCACCCGCCCGAGCGCCGCCGTGAGCTCGGCGTTGGTCACCGGCTCGGGGGCGGTCAGGTTCACCGCCCCGTCGATGTCCTCCCGGTCGATCAGGAAGCGCAGGGCCGCGATCTCGTCGGCGAGCGAGATGAAGCTCCAGTACTGCCGGCCGTCGCCGAGCCGGCCGCCGAGGCCCAGCCGGAAGAGCGGGAAGAGCCGCCCGCCCGCGCCGCCGGCGGCGGAGAGGACCAGCCCCGTGCGCGGGTGCACCACCCGGATCCCGGCCCGCTCGGCCGGCCGGGCGGCGGCCTCCCACTCCACGCAGACCTCCGCCAGGAAGTCGTCCCCGGCGGGCGAGGACTCGTCGATCACCTCGTCCCCGGTCTGCCCGTAGTAGCCGACGGCCGAGGCGCTCACCAGCACCTTCGGCGGTTCGGCCAGTCCGGCCAGGGCGGTCGCCAGGGTCTCGGTGCCCAGGACCCGGCTCTCCCGGATCTCCCGCTTGTAGGACTCGCTCCACCGGCGGTCGCCGACACCGGCGCCCGCCAGGTGCACGACCGCCTCGACCCCGGCCAGCCCGGCCCGGTCGATCTGGCCCAGCAGCGGGTTCCAGCCGATGGCGGTGGTGCCGTCCGGCCGGGGCCCGGTCCGCGAGCGGTGCCGGACCAGCCGCACCACCTCGTGCCCGTCCGCCAGCAGCGAGCCGACGAGTGCCGCGCCGATCAGTCCCGTGGATCCTGTGACCGCGATTCTCATGGGCCCATCCTCGCAGTCGGCCGGAGGCCTTCCGGGGAGCGGCGGTCCGGCGGGGCCGCGGGAAATGCCGCGCACGTCCCGGCCGGGGGTGATTAGCATGCGGCGCATGCACGAGAACGATCAGCTGATCATCCGTCCGGCCCGGGCCGAGGACGAGAAGGAACTCTCCGCCCTCAACCGCGCCACCTGGACCGCGCTGGCCGAGGTCGCCCCCAGGCCCGACGAGGACGCGGAGGTGTTCGACGAGCGGCACACCCCGGACCAGTTCCTGCTGGCCCTGCTCGACGGCCGAGCGGTCGGCTACGTGCGGGTCGTGCCGCCGACCCCGCTGGCCAGCAACCGGCACGTGCGCCAGATCCAGGGCCTCGCGGTCGACACCGCCGTGCGCGGCCGGGGCATCGGCGTCGCACTGGTCGAGGCCGCCTGCCGGATCGCCCGGGAGCAGGGCGCCCGCCGGATCACCCTGCGGGTGCTCGGCCACAACGTCCCGGCCCGCGCCCTCTACGAGCGCTGCGGCTTCGTGGTCGAGGGTTCGCTCAAGGAGGAGTTCCTGATCGACGGCACCTACGTCGACGACATCTGGATGGCCCGGTCCCTCGACGACCGGCCGACCGGCTGAGCCACCGCCCGCCCGACCGCCCGACCGTCCGAGCAGCCCGCCGGACCGTTCCCGCACGACCCGTTCCGCTTCACTGACGCACCGTCAGATCACGTGCGCGGGTGGTGCAGAGTCGTGACAGACCCGCCCTGTCTGGAGCGTCACCCGGACGGGTAGGTTACGGCCGTGAGCAACTCGACGCCTCCCGGGTGGTACCCGGTACCGGGTGCGGACGGCACGGCCGGTCATGAGCGCTGGTGGGACGGCGCGGCCTGGACCAGTGACGTGCGCCCCGTCCAGGCGGGCGGCGGCCCGATTGCCGACGCCCCGACGCAGGTCGCCTGGCAGAACCCCTCGGGGGGTTCCGCGCCCGCGCCGCCGGCCTACGGCTACGGAGCCCCGCAGCAGGGCCAGCCCGGGTACGGCTACCCGGCGCAGAACCCGCCGGCCTACGGCTACCCGCCGGCCGCCTATCCGCCGCCCGAGCGGCCGAACCGGATCAGGACCGGGACGGCCGTCGGCATCGTGGTCGGCGTGCTGGCGGTGGTCGGTGTGGTGGCCGCCGTGGCACTCAACAGCGGCGGTGACGGCCCCATCGCCAAGCCGACCCCGCCGGTGACCACGGTCACCGTCACCGACACGCCGAGCCCGAGCGCCACCACCCCCAGCCCGACCAGGTCCTCCCCGCCGCCGCCGACCACGCCGCCGAAGCCGAGCCCGGTGCTCAAGGACACCGTGGCGGACCCGCAGCACGCCATCACCGTGCCGGTGTTCGAGGGCTGGGAGGCGAACACCAGCGGGTCCCACTCCACGGTCTTCCTCGGCAGCGGCCAGTACACCTGCCCCGGTGGCGGCAACTGCATCCGGGGCCAGTTCTCGGTGGAGAAGGACACCATCGCCGGCACCACCGCCCGGGCGGCGGCCGAGGCGGCCATGCCGACCTACGCGGCGGCGATCTTCAACAACATCACCGGGCACACCGACGCGGGCTCGTCCAGCACCACCGTCGCGGGGATCTCCGGCTACGCGGTGCGCTGGCACATCACCACCTCGGACGGCAGCAAGGGCTACATCCTGATGGTGGCCGTCCCCGCCAAGGGCGGCGGCTTCGTGGCCTTCGAGGGCGGGGTGGACGACGCGGCGGGCGCGCCCGACCCGTCCGTGCTGGACCAGATCCTCAAGGGCATCAAGCAGGACACCAGCGCGGCGGCGGGCTCCGACACCTGAGCCCCCCCGCCCGGGCGGGTGGGCCGGCGGCAACCGGGGTTGTTCGACCCGGGTCCGCCCGGCCCGCCCGCCCCGGCTCCGGCCGGTGCGTTCCCGTCCGCCCCCGGCTCCGGCCGGTGCGTTCCCGCCCCTCCCCGGCCCGCCCGCTCCGCTCCGGCGGGTCAGTCCCCGTACCGCTCCCAGAGCTTGGGGAACCGTTTCGCCATGACCTCGGGGTCGTCGAAGTCGAACCCGGCCCCGAACGGCTGCGCGGGCTGGCGTCCGCCCACCTCGGGCAGCGGCAGCGCGGTCAGCTGCTCGTACGCCTCGTCGGCCGCGTAGCCGAGGTCCTCGGCCTCGCCGTCCTCCTCCTCGTCGAAGCCGGGCAGCAGGTCGGCCAGGTCGTCCGGCTCGTGCAGCCCGCCCTCGAAGACGTCCCGGCCCTGGCCGATCAGCCAGCACCGGAAGTAGTCGAAGGAGTCCTCGGAGGCCCCGCCCAGCAACAGGTAGGCCGCGCCCCACAGGTCGTGGCGGTAGGCGCGCTGGAACCGGGCCTCGAAGAGCCGGGCGAAGTCGATGACGTCGTCCGGGGTCAGCTCGACGAGCCGCTCCACCAGACGGTCCGCCTGCTCGTCCGGGTCGCCCTCGGCGTCCTCCCGGGTGTCGTCGATGATCTGCCAGAAGTCGGTCTCGTCCATCACCGCTCCAGCATCCCTGTTCGGTCGCACGCGCGCATGCGAAGAGCGGGTGAATCGCCCGGAACGGTACGAAAAACCCGGAACGGCGCGAAGATGCCCGCCGTCCGCCCCCTCCTGCCGTCCGCCCCCGCGCACCGTCACCCCGCCCACCGTCACCCCGCCCCGGACGCGCGGAACCCCGCGCCGTCCGGGGACGACGCGGGGTTCCGGTGCTGCCGGAGGGAGACCCTCGGGCGGGAGCCCTACAGGCCGAGCTCGACCTCGAACTCGCCGGCCTCGAGGATCTCCTTGACCGCCACCAGGTAGCGGGCGGCGTCGGCGCCGTCCACCAGGCGGTGGTCGTAGGAGAGCGACAGGTAGGTCATGTCACGGATGCCGATGGCGGTGCCGCCGTCGGCCTCGATGACGACCGGGCGCTTGACCGTCGCGCCGATGCCCAGGATGGCGGCCTGGTTCGGCGGCACGATGACGGTGTCGAAGAGCGCGCCGCGCGAGCCGGTGTTGCTGATGGTGAAGGTGGCGCCGGACAGCTCGTCCGGGGTGATCTTGCTGTCGCGCACCTTGCCGGCCAGCTCGGCGGTCTTCTTCGAGATGCCGGCGATGTTGAGGTCGCCCGCACCCTTGATGACCGGGGTCATCAGACCCTTCTCCGAGTCCACCGCGATACCGATGTTCTCGGTGTCGAAGTAGGTGATGGTGCCCTCGGCGTCGTTGATCCGGGCGTTGACGACCGCGTGGGCCTTCAGCGCCTGGGCGGCGGCCTTGACGAAGAACGGCATCGGGGACAGCTTCACGCCCTCGCGGGCGAGGAAGGAGTCCTTGGCCTTGGCGCGCAGCGACATGATCCGGGTGACGTCCACCTCGACCACGCTGGTGAGCTGCGCCTGCTCGTGCAGGGCCTTCATCATGTTGTCGCCGATGACCTTGCGCATGCGGGTCATCTTGACCGTCTGGCCGCGCAGGGCCGACGGGGCGGCGGCGGCCTTCGGCGCGGCGGCGGCCGCGACCGGGGCGGCGGCGACCGGGGCCGGCGCGGCCTTGGCGGCCTCGGCGGCGGCCAGGACGTCCTGCTTGCGGATGCGGCCGCCGACACCGGTGCCGGTGACAGCGGTCAGCGCGACGCCGTGCTCGGCGGCGAGCTTGCGCACCAGCGGGGTGACGTAGGCGTCACCGGCGTCGGCCACCGGAGCGGCCGGGGCGGCAACGGGGGCCGGGGCGGCAACGGGGGCCGGAGCGGCGACCGGAGCCGGGGCGGCAACGGGGGCCGGAGCGGCGACCGGAGCCGGGGCGGCAACGGGGGCCGGGGCGGCAACGGGGGCCGGCGCAGCGACCGGAGCCGGGGCGGCAACGGGGGCCGGAGCGGCAACCGGGGCCGGAGCAGCCGGAGCGGCCGGAGCGGCGACGGCACCCGCGGCACCGATCAGCGCGAGCTGGGCGCCGACCTCGGCGGTCTCGTCCTCGCCGACCAGGATCTTCACCAGGGTGCCGGCGACCGGCGACGGGATCTCGGTGTCGACCTTGTCGGTGGAGACCTCGAGCAGCGGCTCGTCGACCTCGACCGTGTCACCCTCGGCCTTCAGCCAGCGGGTGACGGTGCCCTCGGCGACCGACTCGCCCAGGGCCGGCAGCAGCACCGGGGTGGCGTCGGCGGCCGGGGCCGCCGGAGCGGCGGCGACCGGGGCGGCCGGAGCGGCCGGTGCCTCGGCGACCGGGGCCGGAGCGGCGACCGGGGCCTCCGCGACCGGGGCCGGGGCAGCGGCGGCCGGAGCCGCGGCGGCGACCGGCGCGCCCGAGCCGTCGTCGATGATCGCGAGCTCGGCGCCGACCTCGACGGTCTCGTCCTCGGCGACCTTGATCGAGGCCAGAATGCCGGAGGCCGGGGCCGGGATCTCGGTGTCGACCTTGTCGGTCGACACCTCGAGCAGCGGCTCGTCGACCTCCACGCGCTCACCCTCGGCCTTCAGCCAACGGGTGACGGTGCCCTCGGAAACGCTCTCGCCCAGCGCGGGCAGTGTTACTGAGACCGCCATGGTTTCAGCGACTCCTATTCAAGTCTTGCGAACTGGAAGATGGGGGGTGTGGGGGGCGCGATCAGTCGTGCGCGTGCAGCGGCTTGCCGGCCAGCGCCAGGTGCGCCTCGCCCAGGGCCTCGGACTGGGTCGGGTGCGCGTGGATGAGCTGCGCGACCTCGGCCGGGAGAGCCTCCCAGTTGTAGATCAGCTGGGCCTCTCCGACCTGCTCGCCCATGCGGGCGCCGACCATGTGGACGCCGACCACGGCGCCGTCCTTGACCTGGACGAGCTTGATCTCGCCGGCGGTCTTCAGGATCTTGCTCTTGCCGTTGCCGGCCAGGTTGTACTTGACGGTGACGACCTTCTCCTTGCCGTACAGCTCGACGGCCTTGGCCTCGGAGATGCCGACGGAGGCCACCTCGGGGTTGGAGTAGGTCACGCGCGGGACGCCGTCGTAGTCGATCGGCACCGGCTTGAGGCCGGCCAGGCGCTCGGCGACGAGGATGCCCTCGGCGAAGCCGACGTGGGCCAGCTGCAGGGTCGGGGCCAGGTCGCCGACGGCCGAGACGGTCGGCACGTTGGTGCGCATGTACTCGTCGACGAGGACGTAGCCGCGGTCCATCGCGACACCGTTCTCCTCGTAGCCGAGGCCGGCCGAGACCGGGCCGCGGCCGATGGCGACGAGCAGCAGGTCGGCGTCGATCTGCTTGCCGTTCTCGGTGGAGACGCGCACACCGGTCTCGGTGTACTCGACGCCGGAGAAGCGGGCCTTGAGCTCGAACTTGATGCCACGCTTGCGGAAGGCGCGCTCCAGCAGCTTGGAGGAGTTCTCGTCCTCCAGCGGGACCAGGTGCGGCAGGGCCTCGACGATGGTGACGTCGACGCCGAACGACTTCCAGACCGAGGCGAACTCGACACCGATCACGCCGCCGCCGAGGATGACGGCCGACTTCGGGATGCGGTCGAGCTTGAGGGCGTGGTCCGAGGAGATGACGCGGTTGCCGTCGATCTCCAGACCCGGGATCGAGCGCGGCACGGAACCGGTCGCGAGGAGGATGTGGCGGCCCTCGATGCGCTGGCCGTTGACGTCCACCGAGGTCTGCGAGGAGAGCTTGCCCTCACCCTGGACGAACGTCACCTTGCGGGACGCCACCAGGCCCTGGAGGCCCTTGTACAGGCCGGCGACGACGTCGTCCTTGTACTTGTGGACGCCGTTGATGTCGATGCCCTGGAAGGTGGCCAGCACGCCGAACTCGGCGGCCTCCTTCGTCTCGTCGGCGATCTCGGCCGCGTGCAGCAGCGCCTTGGTCGGGATGCAGCCGCGGTGCAGGCAGGTGCCGCCGAGCTCACCCTTCTCGACCAGGGCGACGCTCAGGCCCAGCTGGGCGCCGCGGAGCGCCGCGGCGTAACCGCCGCTTCCGCCTCCGAGAATGACTACGTCGAAAACGGTGCTGGCGTCGTTCGCCACGTCACGTCCTCCATGCAATGGGATGTGGATCGCCGGGCCGGTCGCGGTCCGGTGGGTCGGTAGCCCTTGTGGGGCGCCCAGTCGTGCCGGAAATACATCTTCGCACTTGTTCGCGGCGACTGATGTCCGGGTCCGCCCCGGAGGCGTCCCGAGTGGTGGTCGCAGGGGTGGGAATACCCCGGACGGAGGGGCATCGTCGCAGCTCAGGGCGGGGTTGACAGGGGCCGGGAGGGGGTTTTCCGGGACCCCTGCGGCCGGCGGTTCCGCACTGTGGAACAAAGTTTCGCCCGCAGCGAACACGGGTGCGGCGCGCGCCCGCGTCCCCTACCGGCAGGTAACCGGCGGTGGAAGCCGGACGGGGCCCGGCGCGTGCGCGCCGGACCCCGTCCTCGGTCGTACCCGTCCGTCAGGCCTTGCCGCCGGCGGCCTTCTGCTCGGCGAAGCGGACCAGGGTGCGGACCGCCGACGCGGTGCCGCCCCGCGGGGTGTAGCCGAACGGCGCGGCCTCGTGGAACGCCGGACCGGCGATGTCCAGGTGCGCCCAGTCGATGCCCTCGGCCACGAACTCCTTCAGGAACAGGCCGGCCACCAGGCCGCCGCCCATCCGGTCGCCCATGTTGGCCAGGTCGGCGATGGTCGACTCGGTCATGCCCTTGCGCAGCTCGGCCGGCAGCGGCATCGGCCAGGACGGCTCGCCGACCTCGCCGGCGACCGCGTGCAGGTCCGCGCGCAGCTCGTCGTTGTTGGCCATCACACCGAAGGTGCGGTTGCCCAGGGCCAGGATCATCGCCCCGGTCAGGGTCGCCACGTCGACGATGACGTCCGGGTTCTCCTCGCCGGCCCGCACGATGGCGTCGGCCAGCACCAGACGGCCCTCGGCGTCGGTGTTCAGCACCTCGACGGTCTTGCCGCCGTACATCCGCAGCACGTCGCCCGGGCGGGTGGCCGTGCCGGACGGCATGTTCTCGGCCAGCGCCAGCCACGCGGTGACGTTGACCTGGAGGCCGAGGCGCTTGGCGGCGACCACGGCGGCGAACACCGCGGCGGCGCCGGCCATGTCGCACTTCATGGTCTCGTTGTGGCCGGCCGGCTTCAGCGAGATGCCGCCCGAGTCGTAGGTGATGCCCTTGCCGACGAACGCCAGGGTGGCCTTCGCCTTCGGGTGGGTGTAGGCCACCTTGACCAGCCGCGGCGGGTTGGCCGAGCCGTTGCCGACGCCCAGCAGACCGCCGAAGCCGCCCTTGAGCAGGGCCTTCTCGTCCAGCACCTCGACCTTGAGGCCGTGCTCCTTGCCGGCCGCCTGGGCGATCGCCGCGAAGGACTTCGGGGTCAGGTCGTTCGGCGCGGTGTTGACCAGGTCGCGGGCGCGGTTCATCTCCTCGCCGACGGCCAGGGCGCGCTCGACGGCCGCCTTGGCCTCCTTGCTGCCCTTGCGGGCCGAGAGCACCAGCAGCTCGCCGACCGGCTCCTTGCCGCCGTTGCCGTTCTGCTTGTAGGTGCCGAACGCGTAGGTGCCGAGCAGCGCGCCCAGCGCGACCGCCTCGACCTCCTCGGCGGACTCGGCCGGCAGCGCCAGCGCGACCTTCTTGCTGCCGGCCAGGGTGCGGGCGGCGACACCGGCGGCGCGGCGCAGGGCCTCCAGCCCGTACGCGCCCTCGACGGCGTCGCCGAGGCCGACCGCGAGCACGAGCGAGGCCTTCAGGCCGGCCGGGGCGGGCACCTTGACGGCGTCGCCCTCGGCGCCGGTCGCGCCCAGGGTGGCCAGAACCTCGGCCAGCTTGCCCTCGAACGCCTCGGCCACGGCCTCGGCGCCCGGGGCCAGCACGATGCCCTTGGAGCCCTTCGCCACGCCGATCACCAGGGCGTCCGCGCGCAGCGAGGCGGCGGCGGAGGTGCTCACAGACAATGCAGTCACGTAATGCGTCCTGTTCTTTCGCGGTCCACGACCGGTCGCGGCGCGAATGCCGCACCGGCGCAGCCCGGAACCGCCGGCGAGGCCGACCGGCCGACGGTGTCGGACCCGGGACCCCTGGCTGCGCGCGCCCACCGCCGCGGCGGTCGCGCACACCAGAGGCCCCGGCGCCGCGACGGGCGCCGGACGGGCAGGACCTGCGACGGTGCAGGGCTGCGGTGCTCCCCGCATGGTAGTCCGCATGGTGGGATCACGCGCCGCCCGGTCCGTCGCCTTTCGACGCCGGGGTTCCGGCGCCGTCATCCGCGCAGCAGGGCCAGTGCCAGCAGCGCACCCGTCGCGGCGGTCTCCACCGTCGCGCCGAGCACGTCCCCGGTGATCCCGCCGAACCGCCGCACGCACCGCAGCAGCAGTGGCCCGGCGGCGGCGGTTCCGATCACAACGGCCAGTGGCAGCAGGAGGGCTGACCATCCGTCGAGCAGTCCGGCGAGGCCGAGCAGGGCCGCCGCGGCCCCGGTCGAGGCGAGCGCCGCACCCGGCGTCACGGTGCTCGCCACCATCGCGCCCAGTCCGCCCGGCCGGGCCGCCGGCACCGTGCGCAGACAGCCCCAGGCGAGCGCGCAGCGCCCGGCCACCGCCGCCAGGAGCACCGCGAGCGCGCCCCGCAGCGGGGAATGCGCGAACTGCCCGGCCAGCGCGGCCACCTGCGCGAGCAGCACGAGCACCAGGGTGAGCACGCCGAACGGGCCGATGTCCGACTGCTTCATGATCCGCAGCGCGTCCTCGGCGGGCTTGCCGCTGCCCAGGCCGTCCGCGACGTCCGCCAGGCCGTCCAGATGGAGTCCCCGGGTGAGCACCGCCAGCAGGGCGACCGCCGCCACCGCCCCGAGCGGCCCGCCCGCCCGCCAGGCGACCAGTGCCCCCGTCGCCCCGGCGAGCGTCCCGAGCACCGCCCCGACCAGCGGCGCGGCCACCATCGCCCGCCCCCCGGACGCCCGGTCCCACCGGTCGACCCGCACCGGCAGGACCGACAGGGTCCCGAACGCGAACCGCAGCCCGTCCCGCAGTCCCTCCCGCAGCCCGTCCCGCACCGTCAACCACCCACTCCCGTCCGGTGCCCGGCCGGGCACCGCGCGTGCCGGGGGCCCGGGGCCCGTCGGTCGCGACGGATCCCGGGCCCCGGCCCTTCCTGACGTACTCGCTACAGCTTGCCCAGCAGCTCCGCCGCCGTCGGCAGCCGGGCCGGCTCCTTCGGCGCCGCCGGTACGTACGCCGTCGGCGGCTCGTCGGCCAGCGTGTCCGCCGCGGCCTGGAGCAGCGGCAGCGCCATCAGCGCGCCGACGCCCTCGCCCATGGTGATCCCCTGCTCCTGCAGCGGCGTCAGGGTCAGCCGGTCGTACGCCTTGGCCTGGGCCGGCTCGCCGCTGGTCTGCCCGGCCCGCCACCACTCCGGCGCCCGGAACGCGATCCGCTGCGCGACCAGCGCGCAGGCCGCCGAGACGACCCCGTCCAGCACCACCGGCAGCTTCCGCACCGCGGCCTGCAGCAGGAAGCCGGTGATCGCCGCGAAGTCCGCGCCGCCGGTGGCCCCGAGCAGCGCCAACTGGTCGCCCAGCACCGGCCGGGCCCGCCGCAGCGAGTCGCGCACGGTCGCGCACTTGACCATCCACACCCGGTCGTCGATGCCCGAGCCGCGTCCGGTGACCGCCGCCGCGTCCGTCCCGCAGAGCGCGCCGACCAGGACCGCCGCCACCGTGGTCGAACCGACCCCGAGGTCGCCCAGCACCACCAGGTCGGTCCCGGCGTCGGCCTCCTCGTCGGCGACGGCCATCCCGGCCCGGAACGCCGCAGCGGTCTCCTCAGGGCTCAGCGCGTCCTCGACGTCGATCCGCCCGGAGCCGCGCCGCACCCGGTGCGCCGTCACCTCGTCGGGGAAGTCCGCGGCTTCGGCGTCGACCGCGACGTCCACCACCCGCACCTCGGCGCCGAAGCGCCGGGCGAGCAGCGCGACCGGCGCGGTGCCGTCGAGCACGGCCCGCACGCGCGCGGCCGTGCCGCCCCCGGCGGGCAGCCGGGAGACCCCGACCCGGGCCACCCCGTGGTCGGCGGCGAACAGCACCACCTTGGGCGCCGACAGCGGCCGCACGGGGGAGCGCCCCTGCACGGAGGACAGCCAGGCGCCCAGCTCCTCCAGCTTGCCGAGGCCGCCCGGCGGCCGGTCCAGCTCCTGCCACCGCTCCTCGGCGGCGCGCCGGGCGCTCTCGTCGGGGCGCTCGACGAGCGAGGAGAACGTATCGAGATCCACGGTCGTGTCCATCGTCCGGAAGGCTACACGCCGTACGTGTTCACCGGAGGGGCGCCGGTGCCGAAAGGGAGCAGGGCCCGGAGCCCCCGACGAAGGAGGCGGCGCCGTGCCCGCCGACCGTCGGCGCCGGGCCGAGCGTCCCGGAGGGAACCGGGCGGCAGGTCCTCACCCGGCGGCGGGCTTGACGGTGAGGACCTGCCCCGCCACCACCAGCAGCACACGCTCGGAGGCGTCCGCCACCGCCATGTTGAGCCGGCCCAGGGTGTCGCGGAACCGGCGGCCGGCCGCGGTGGCCGGGACGACGCCCATACCGACCTCGTTGCTGACCGC
The DNA here is from genome assembly GCF_044748625.1 of Kitasatospora sp. NPDC089913. Lineage (NCBI taxonomy): Bacteria > Bacillati > Actinomycetota > Actinomycetes > Kitasatosporales > Streptomycetaceae > Kitasatospora > Kitasatospora sp. NPDC089913. Next base: position 427,834 of record NZ_JBIVGI010000001.1, read on the forward strand.
CACCACCTGCCGCCGGGTCCCCGCCCAGGCGGCCGCCAGCGCCGCGCAGCGCCGCTGGACCCCGGCCTCGCCGCCGTCCGCCCAGACCGCGTCGTCCCAGGCCCCGCACTCGTCCATCACCGAGGTGAGCCACAGCGCCAGGCAGTCGACCAGCACCGGCGCCGGGTCGGCGGTGTCGGCCAGGACGGCCTCCAACTCGCAGGTCTCGGCGGTGCGCCAGCTCGCCGGGCGCCGGTCCCGGTGCAGGGCGACCCGCTGCGCCCACTCCGCGTCGCCGTCCCGGGTGCCGCCGGTGGCCACGTACAGCACGTCGTCGTACCGGGCCAGCAGCTGTTCGGCCCGGGTCGACTTGCCGGACCGCGCGCCGCCGAGGAGCAGGGTGCGGGGGAGCGGTGCGTCTGGTGTCATGCACCCATCCTCGCGCACGGCGCATACCGAAGATCCGGCCGGGCAACCTGAGGGCTTAGGGTGCGCAGCACAGAGCGCATCGCTGGTCGTCGGCGGGAGGAGCCGGGCATGGTCTGGACGTGGCGGTACGAGAAGGCGGACGGCACGGTGGTGGCCCCGGGCAGCGGGCAGGCGGAGGAGTTCGCCGGCCAGGGCGACGCGGAGACGTGGATCGGGGAGAACTGGAAGCAGCTGGCCGAGGACGGGGTGGACCGCGCGGTCCTGCTGGACGACGACCGCGAGATCTACACGATGAGCCTGCACGAGGGCTGATCCGGTCCGAAGGAGCGGGGGCCGCCCGCCGGTGCGCGGGCGGCCCCCGCCGGGCCCGCCCCGGCGGGGCTACTTCATCCCGACGACGTGCAGCAGCGCGGCGACCTGCCGGTACGGGTCGGTGCGCCCGGCGCGTTCCTCGGCCTCCAGCAGCTGGGCGAGCTGCCGGCCGTCCACGGGCGGCGCGTCGTCGGGGGTGCTCTCGGTGAGGACCCGGACGCCGTACCAGTGCCGCAGCGGCACGGACACCTCGGAGAGGGTGACGGCGAGGTCGCCGATCCGGTCGGCACGGGCGGCCAGACCGAGCCGGTTGTAGTACCGGTCGCTGTCGAAGGCCTCCAGGGCGGCGCGCCAGTCGCCGGCGGCCGCGGGCCGCAGCGCGAGCGCGTCGCGGTTGCGGACCACCAGCGAGAGCAGCCCGCCCGGGGCGAGCAGCCGGGCCAGCGAGGCGATCATCGGATCGGGGTCCGGCAGGTACATCAGCACGCCGTGGCAGAGCACGACGTCGAAGCTGCGCGCCCCGAACCAGCGCCCGCACTGGTGCCCGTCGCCGATCAGCAGCTGGATCCGCTCGCGTACGGCGTCGGGCTCCCCGGCCAGCGTCTCCTGGGCGGCGCCGAGCGCGGCCGGGTCGGAGTCGATGCCGGTGACGTAGTGGCCGGCCCGGGCCAGCCGCAGCGCCTGGGTGCCCTGGCCGCAGCCGATGTCGAGCACGCGCTGGGCGGCCCGTCCGGTGAGCTGCTCGGCGAGCTGCCGGGCGACCATCTCCTGCCGGACGAGGTTGCGCAAGGTGCCGGAGCGTCCCGGAGCGGGGCCGGTGCCGCCGGCGAAGGAGCCGCTGCGCGAGGGCAGCCGCCGCTCGTGGCCGTGCCGCTCGTACCCGTCCCGCTCCTGCGCGATCCGGTCGTGGCCGCCGCCCCCCTGGCCGGGGAGCGCGTAGAGGCCGGGCCCGTCCCACAGGGGAGGGGCCCAGCCGGAGTCCACCGGTTCGGCGGTCAGGGCTTCTCCCCGCGCCGCACCTGCGGCTTGGGCAGTCGCAGCCGGCGCATCTGCAGGATGCGCATCAGGCCGTACGCGACCGCGCCGCGGGTGTTCTGCCCGGCGAAGCGCTCGGCGAGCTGCTTGCGCAGGCCGAAGCCGAGCCGGACGAAGTCCAGGATCACCAGGACGAAGAAGAGCAGGAACAGCAGCGTGGAGAGCAGCTGCAGGGCCGGCACCTTGACGATGCTGAGCACCAGGATCAGCACGGCGGCGGGCAGGAAGAACTCGGCGAGCGACCAGCGGGCGTCCACGTAGTCGCGGGTGAACTTCCGCACCGGGCCCTTGTCACGGGCCGGCAGGTGGCGCTCGTCGCCGTCCATCAGCGCCTGGCGCTGCTTCTCGCGCTCGGAGCGCATCCGCTCGCGGGCCTGGCGGGAGGCCTCCTTGCGGTCCTTGGGCACAGTGACCCTGGTCCGGCGGTTGGTCTCGGCCTCACTGCGCTTGGGCGTGGGCCGTCCCTTCTTCGCCTGCGGGTCGCGGGTCTGCGTCTTGCCGTCCTGCTTCTCCAGCACGGTGGCGGAGGCGGCGGCATCATCTGAACGGCGTCGGAACACACCACCAGCCTACGGGGTGCGGCGACGCTTCTCCGGGCCCCCCGGGAACCGAACGCGTATCGATCGCGTCCCGGACCGGCCGCGACGGCTCCCGGGGGGGACCGCGGGGGGAGTTGCGGGGGGAGTCCCGTAGGGGATCACTCCGCTGACCGGCGGGTGGAATGAGGGCGGGATCCACCCCGCGGATGAGGCTTCCCGGGACCGACCTGTAGCAGGCTTGTTGCAGGCAGGTGCACTGCGGCGACGGGCTCGCTGCAACTACACTCGTCGTGTCTGGTAAGAGACTGATACCGCAGGCCGGAGAAGGGGGCACCCGAGGCCCATGAGCGACGGAATCATGAAGCGTATGGGGCTGATCTTCCGCTCCAAGGCGAACAAGGCCTTGGACCGGGCGGAGGATCCGCGTGAGACGCTCGATTATTCGTACCAGAAGCAGCTCGAGCTGCTGCAGAAGGTGCGTCGTGGCGTCGCCGACGTGGCCACCTCGCGCAAGCGTCTGGAGCTCCAGCTGACCCAGCTGCAGCAGCAGTCGGCGAAGTACGAGGACCAGGGCCGCAAGGCGCTCTCGCTCGGCCGGGAGGACCTCGCCCGCGAGGCCCTCACCCGCAAGGCGAACATGCAGTCCCAGATCAACGACCTGGAGGTGCAGTACCAGCAGCTCCAGGCCGAGGAGGAGAAGCTCACGCTCGCCTCCCAGCGGCTGCAGGCCAAGGTCGACGCCTTCCGCACCAAGAAGGAGACCATCAAGGCCACCTACACCGCGGCGCAGGCGCAGACCCGGATCGCCGAGTCCTTCTCCGGTATCTCGGAGGAGATGGGCGACGTCGGTCTGGCGATCCAGCGGGCCGAGGACAAGACCGCGCAGATGCAGGCCCGGGCCGGTGCGATCGACGAGCTGCTGGCCTCCGGCGCGCTCGACGACGCCAGCGGTCTCGGCCGCAAGGACGACATCGAGGCCGAGCTGGAGCGGGTGGCCGGCGGTTCCGACGTCGAGCTGGAGCTGGCCCGGATGAAGGCCGAGCTGACCGGGGGCTCCCCGGCCGCCCCGCAGGCGATCGAGCAGGGTCGCCCGCAGGACGCCGCGCCGCAGCAGCAGGACGGCCCGCGGATCAACTACAACAAGTAGTCGGAGCCGCAACCGACCTGAGCTCCGCCCCGGAGCACCTCCGGGACCATCCCCAGGAACAGGGAGACGCACGGCATGATCATGCGGGTCATGGGTGAGGGGCAGTTCCAGGTGGGCGAGGCCCATCTGAACCGGCTCAACGAGCTCGACGACGAGCTGCTCACCGCACTGGAGTCGGGGGACGAGGAACACTTCCGCCGGGCGCTCGCCGAGCTGCTCGGCGCCGTGCGGGAGTTCGGCACCCCGCTGGCGGACGATTCGCTGGAGCCGTCCGACCTGATCCTGCCGGACTCCGAGGCCACCATCGAGGACGTCCGCGAGATGCTGCGGGCGGAGGGCGACGGCCTCATCCCGGGCATTCCCGAGTAGCCGCCGTCTCGCGCCAGACACGGGGGCGGGCCCCCTCCGCACGGAGGGGGCCCGCCCTTTGTCGCTGCCCGGACCGCTCGCTGCCCGGACCGCTCGCGGACCGGGCGAATCGTTACGGCAGGGCCAGCATCCGGTCCAGCGCCGCCTTGGCGTACTTCTCGGTCTCCGGGTCGACCTTGATCACGTTCGGCACCCGGCCCTCGACCAGCGACTCCAGCGCCCACACCAGGTGCGGGAGGTCGATCCGGTTCATGGTGGAGCAGAAGCAGACCGCCCGGTCGAGGAAGACGACCTCCTTGTCCGGGTGCGCCTTGGCGAGCCGGCGGACGAGGTTGAGCTCGGTGCCGATGGCCCACTTGGAACCGGGCTCGGCGGCGTCCAGCGCCTTGATGATGTACTCGGTCGAGCCGACCATGTCGGCGGCTGCGACGACCTCGTGCCGGCACTCGGGGTGCACCAGGACGTTGACGCCGGGGACCCGCTCGCGCACGTCGTTCACCGAGTCCAGGGTGAACCGGCCGTGCACCGAGCAGTGGCCGCGCCAGAGGATCATCTTCGCGTCCCGCAGCTGCTCGACGGTCAGGCCGCCGTTCGGCTTGTGCGGGTTGTAGACGACGCAGTCGTCCAGCGAGAAGCCCATGTCCCGCACCGCGGTGTTGCGGCCCAGGTGCTGGTCGGGCAGGAACAGGACCTTCTGGCCCTGCTCGTACGCCCACTCCAGCGCCCGCCGGGCGTTGGAGGAGGTGCAGATGGTGCCGCCGTGCCGGCCGGTGAAGGCCTTGATGTCGGCGGAGGAGTTCATGTACGAGACCGGGACGGTCACGTCGGCTATCCCGGCGTCGGTCAGCACGTCCCAGCACTCGGCGACCTGCTCGGCGGTGGCCATGTCGGCCATCGAACAGCCCGCGGCGAGGTCCGGCAGGACGACCTGCTGGGCGTCGCCGGTGAGGATGTCGGCCGACTCGGCCATGAAGTGCACACCGCAGAAGACGATGTACTCGGCCTCCGGACGGGCCGCGGCGTCCCGGGCGAGCTTGAAGGAGTCGCCGGTGACGTCGGCGAACTCGATCACCTCGTCGCGCTGGTAGTGGTGGCCCAGGATGAAGACGCGGTCGCCGAGCGCGGCCTTGGCGGCGCGGGCGCGCTCGACCAGGTCCGGGTCGGAGGCCGGGGGGAGGTCGCCGGGGCACTCGACGCCGCGCTCGCTGTTCGGGTCGGCCTGGCGGCCGAGCAGCAGCAGAGCGAGCGGCGTCGGGGTGGGGTCGACGCCGTAGGTCTCGGTGATGGTGGTGGTCACGGGCGGGTGCCCTTCTGTGCGGCCGATCAAGCGGTGCAGCCTTTTCGTCTAACTGACGCAATCTATGATAACCGGTTAGCGTCAGAGTGACGATGGCCATCCTGTCGATGTGACGAGAACCGCTCGCCGGTTCGGAGCCTTCCCGGGCCCGCCCGGCGTGGCCGGAACCGGATTCAGGTCCGGCCGGGTTTCGCTGGTGGCATGAAGGCAATCGCGATCCACCACTACGGCGGCCCCGAGGCCGTCGAGTACACCGACCTCCCCGACCCGAAGGTCGGCCCGGACTCGGTACTGGTGCAGGTCAGGGCGGCCGGGGTGAACCCGGTCGACTGGAAGGTGCGGGACGGGCTGCTGGACGGCCTGCTCGACGCGCACTTCCCGCTGGTGATGGGCTGGGACGCGGCGGGCGTGGTCCGGGCCGTCGGCGGCGGCGTCACCGAGTTCGCGCCCGGCGACGAGGTCTACGGCTATGTGCGCAAGGACACGGTCGAGCACGGCACCTATGCCGAGCTGGTGGCCGCTCCGGTCCGCACCCTGGCCCGCAAGCCGGCCGCGCTGGACTGGGCGCAGGCCGGCGGACTGCCGCTGGCCGGACTCACCGCCCTCCAGTCGCTGCGGGCGGTGGGGGTCGGCCCCGGTGACACCGTCCTGGTGCACGCCGCCGCCGGCGGGGTCGGCCACCTGGCCGTGCAGATCGCCCGCGCCCTGGGGGCCCGGGTGATCGGCACCGCCGGCGAACGCAACCACGACTATCTGCGCGAGCTCGGCGCCGAGCCGGTCCGGTACGGCGAGGGACTGGCGGAGCGGGTCCGGGCGCTGGCCCCGGAGGGGGTGGACGCGGCCCTGGACCTGGTCGGCGGGGACGCCGTCGAGGTCTCGGCCGGACTGGTCGCCGACCCGGCGCGGATCGCCTCGATCGCGGACTTCGGGGTCAAGGCCCGCGGCGGCCGGTACGTCTGGGTCCGCCCGGACGCCGCCGGGCTCGCCGAGCTGGCCGCGCTCGCCGACGAGGGACGGCTGACCGTGACCGTCGCCTCCACCTTCCCGCTCGCCCAGGCCGCCTCCGCCCAGGCGCTGAGTGCCGAGGGCCGCACCCGGGGCAAGATCGTCCTGCTCACCGGCTGAGCGCCGACCGGCCGACCGGCGGACGTCCTCCCGTTGTCATCCGCCAGCGGTGAACTCGCTCCTGACATCCGCCAGAATGGAGCCGAACCGTTTCGGCGGGCCGCCGCCGTCCCCCGGCGGGCGAGGGCCCGCCCCGATCCCGACGCCGCACGACCCGTGGAGCCCCGCACCGATGAGCAGCAGCCCAGCGAACGAGACGGCCGGGGCCTCCCTGGACGAGACCGACCGCCTCCTGCTCGCCCGGCTGGCCGGGGACGGCCGGGCCTCGTACGCCGAGATCGGGCTTCAGGTCAACCTCTCCGCCACCGCCGTCCGCCGCCGGATCGACCGGCTGCGGGCGCGCGGGGTGGTCCGCGGCTTCACCGTGGTGCTCGACCCCTCGGTGCTCGGCTGGCAGACCGAGGCCTTCGTCGAGGTCTACTGCCGCGAGCGGACCGCCCCCGAGGAGATCCTCGCCAGCCTGCGGCAGTTCCCCGAGGTGGTCGCCGCCTGGACGGTCACCGGCGATCCGGACGCGCTGGTCCACCTGCGGGCCGCCGACATGCGCCACCTGGAGGCGGTCATCGAGCGGATCCGCCGTGAGCCCGGCGTCCAGCGCAGCCGCTCCTCGGTGGTCCTCTCCCAGCTGATCGGCTAGCGCGCGACCGCGGCGCACGCCCTGCGGGAACCTCCCCGTTCGGCCCATTTCGCCCCCCGCGCAGGAATCCTGCGCGGGGCCCGCCGAAGACGCCCGAAAGCTGCCCGACCGGCCGCGTTCCGACGCGCGGGGAGGGCCCGCCGCTGCCTACGCTGATCATGTCCGGCCGTGCGGTGCCAACCCCCCCCGTTCCACCGGACCCTCCCCGACCCCCACAGCCGAGAGGGACACCCGTGTCCGCAGCCCCCGACCGCATGCACCGGCCCGACAGCGACCTGGTCGACCTGGTTTTCGACTACATGCGCGAGCGGCTGCAGTACGACCCCGTCCCGCTCGACCACCCCGGTGACGGCGAGCACCTGCGCGCCCAGCTGTCCGGCCTGCTCAACCAGGACGGCAACGACCCGGCCGACGTGCTCAAGCTCTACGACCACGAGCTCTCCCGCGCGGTGATCTCCGCCGACAGCCCGCGCTACCTGTCCTTCATCCCGTGCGCCCCCACCAAGGCCGCGCTGCTCTTCGACATGGTGGTCTCCTGCGCCTCGCTCCAGGGCATCTCCTGGCTGGAGGCGGCCGGCGCGATCGCCGCCGAGAACCAGGTGCTGCGCCTGATAGCCGACCGCGCGGGCATGCCGGACTCGGCCGGCGGCACCTTCGTCTCCGGCGGTTCGGCCGGCAACCTCTCCGCCCTGGTCGTCGCCCGGGACACCGCCCGCCGCCGGCTGAACGTCGGGCCGGAGGCCCGGCTTCGGATCGCGGTCGCCGACCAGGTGCACTCCTCGGTGAAGAACACCTTCAACATCATCGGCGTCGAGGCGTTCAAGGTCCCGACCGTCGACCGCCGGTTCACCGGCGAGGCGCTGCGCGCCGCCCTGGCCGCCGACCCGAACCCGGAGACGGTGATCGCCGTCGTCGGCACCGGCGGCACCACCAACGAGGGCATCGTCGACGACCTCCAGGGCCTGTCCGAGGTCGCCCGCGAGCGCGGGCTGTGGTTCCACGTCGACGGCGCCTACGGCGGCGCGGGCCTGTTCGCCCCCTCCGTCCGCGAGCGCTACAACGGCATCGAGCACGCCGACTCCTTCGTCGTCGACCCGCACAAGTGGCTGTTCGCGCCGTTCGACTGCGCCGCGCTGATCTACCGCAACCCGCAGCTCGCCCGTGCCGTGCACACCCAGGACGCCTCCTACCTGGACGTGCTGCACACCGAGGGCGACGAGTGGAACCCCACCGACTACGCCTACCACCTGACCCGGCGCGCCCGCGGTCTGCCGCTGTGGTTCTCGCTGGCCGTGCACGGCGTCCAGGCGTACACCGACGCCATCGAGGCCGGCCTGACGCTGGCCCGGGAGACCGCGCAGCTGATCCGCGACAGCGAGCACCTGGAGCTGCTGTTCGACCCGCAGCTGTCCGCGGTCTGCTTCAAGCGCAACGGCTGGACCAACGACGACTACTACCGCTGGTCGCAGCAGCTCCTCGCGGACCAGATCGGCTTCGTCACCCCGACCGGCTGGGACGGCGAGACGGTCGCCCGCTTCGCCTTCCTGCACCCGGGCACCACCATGGAGATGGTCAAGGAGATCCTCGACACCATGGAGTGACGCCCGCGGCGCACCCGCCCCGAAGCGCACCGACCCCCGCCCGGCCCCGGCCCGGCGGGGGTCGCGCGCGTCCGGCGTGATCCGGAGGAGCGCCCCTAGAGAAGCCCGCCGTCGGGGATGTACGGCGCCGGCGGGCGCATCCCGCGCAGCCCCAGATACCCCCGGGTCGCCACCGACAGGCCCAGCTCGAGGCCGACGTCCAGCGCCCACTCCTGCTCGGCGGTCAGCGCCTCCACCCGCGCCTCGATCCCCTCCGGCACCCGGGCCAGCGCCTCGCGCAGCAGCCGGGTGGCGATCCGCTTCGAGGTGGCCGCCAGCAGCCGCACCTCGCCGCCCTCCCGGTAGCAGTAGCCGCTGCCCGCCAGGGTGTCCGCGACCAGCACCTCCTCGCAGTGCGCGAGCAGCAGTTCGTGGTCCGGGCCGTGCGCGGCTCCGCGCAGCCGCCGGTCCACCGAGTCCAGCAGGTGCCGGTGGGTGGCGTTGCCGGGGTGCACCGGGAGGTCCCCCGGGTCGACCAGCCGGGACCGGTCCACCCGCCCGGTCAGCTGCATCGCCGGGTGCAGCGTGAACCCGGCCAGCCGGTACCGCCGCACCGCCGCCGGCGACGGCGAGGCGCACAGCATCCCGCGCAGACAGCCGCGCCCGTGCGCGAGGGCCCGCTCCAGCAGCAGCCGCCCCACCCCCTTGCCCTGCGCCTGCGGCAGCACCACGAGCAGCGCCAGCACCCAGACGCCCTCGCGGCGCAGCGCCAGCACCGCGCCGACCGGCCCGCCGTCCAGCTCGGCCATCCAGCAGCCCTGCGGATCGGTGCGCGCGAGGTGTCTGGTGCGGGCCAGCTGGAACACGGACGCCGGGGGCGGCCCGGTGAGCGGCGGGGCGTCGGGGAGCGAGGCGAACGCGGCGGCGGCGATGTGCCGGACCGCTTCCGCGTCGGCGGCGGAGTCCTGGAGCGGGCGCAGGAGCATACCCACCATCCTGACCGCCGGGCCCGCGCCGCGGGGCCGGTTCGCCCGGATCGGTCCGAGCGGGATGCGGCCCGGGGCCGCCGGTGTGCGAGCATGGAAGGCGTATGGGGAACGGGTGCACGCCCGGCCCACGGAACACCGCCGCCGAGAATCCACCGAAAACACTCCGTCGTCCGGGAAATGAATCCGGACGGCCGTCGGTTGGTACTGGCGGCAGACCGTCGTCAAGACCGGGAGAACGCAGATGACCGTCCAGGACGAGACCACCGTCGAGAGTGGCATCCTCCTCACCGATGCCGCCGCGGCCAAGGTCAAGGGCCTGCTGGAGCAGGAAGGCCGGGACGACCTGGCGCTGCGCGTCGCCGTCCAGCCCGGCGGTTGCTCGGGCCTGCGCTACCAGCTGTTCTTCGACGAGCGCTCGCTCGACGGTGACGTGCTGAAGGACTTCGACGGTGTGAAGGTCGTCACCGACCGGATGAGCGCCCCGTACCTGGGTGGCGCCACCGTCGACTTCGTCGACACCATCGAGAAGCAGGGCTTCACGATCGACAACCCGAACGCCACCGGCTCCTGCGCCTGCGGCGACTCGTTCAGCTAGTCGGTCCGCGGTCGGCCGGCCGGTCCCCGGTCAGCAGGTCGACAGCGGTCCGGCACGAAGGCGGCCCCCGGGATCCCGGAGGCCGCCTTCGTCGTGTCCGCGCGCGGTCCGCGCCGGGGTCACGGATTGCCGGGGACGTCCGGGACCACCGGATCCGGGCCGATCTTGGCGTCCGCCTCGAGCGGCACCTCCTGCCCGGTCGCCAGATCGGTCACCGCCCGGCCCTGGAGCGGCTGCTTCAGGTCGGCCGTCACGGTCTGCCGCTTGGCGAGCTCGGCGCAGGCCTGTCCGGCCGGGACCGGCGCCGCCGTGGTCACCCGGACGTCCACCCGGCCCGGCTTGGACTCGTCGGCCTTGAGCGCGTAGCGCTGGCAGATGCCGCCGTAGAACCAGATTGTCAGCTTGTTGCCGTCCACCCGGTAGGTGATCGCCGGGTGCACCGGCGAGCCGCTCCCGGTGCCGTTCGGCGGCGGCTCGCCCACCGCGATGCCGTTGCCGCCCGGGGGAGTGGGCGCCGGGGTGGGGGTCGTCGCGGGCGCTGCCGGCTTGGTGGCGGGCGCCGGACTGGCCGGCCTCGGGTCCGGGGCGGTGACCGTCGGGTCGACCGGCGGCGTGGTCACCGGGGCCGGCGCGGTCGGGGCCGAGGTCGCGGCCGGGGCGGCCGGGTCCGCGCTGCCGGTGGCCGCGCCGGGCGAGGCGGAAGCGCTCGCCGGGGCCCGCTCCGCGCCGGAGGCCGCCGTGTCCGAAGCCGCTTTGGTCCCGCCGTCGCACCCGGCCAGGACGGCCACCGCCGCCAGGGCGAGGCCGGCCAACGCCGTCGCGCGGGCCCGGCCGGAACGCCTGGGCATGCTCTCCAGATCCATCTGAACTTCCTCCCGAGGGCTCAGCGGTACGCCTCGGCGGCCGCACCGCGGGGATGTGACGTGGCCCGGACGATTCCGGTTCCCCGTCCGTCCCCGCCGTCCCCCGGGACCCTGGGCAGCCCCGCTCAGGGCCCGTACTCGGGCATCGACGCGACCACGCGCCGGGCCCGGGAGGGGACGCGGAAGCCTGAGCCGGCCGGCGCGCTGTCCTGCGGGCCGGCCGCCAGCAGCGGCCAGAAACGTCGCAGCCGGTGCGAGGAGTCCACCAGCGCGTCGAGCGACTCACCGTCGGCGTCGCCGAGCAGCGCGGGCGGAACCCGCAGCGGGTGGTGACTGGGCAACATCGGCCATCAACTCCGATCCACCTGCCGTGGCAGCGCCGCCACGGTCCCGGTCGGGGCCGGGAGGAGCCCCTGACTGCGACCCTAGGCCGGGCGTCCGGCAGTCACCAGAGCTACCCCGGGGTAGTACACCTTCGGGGGTGGCGGGTGACAGCAGTCGGCCGGGATCGCACCCGGCGTCTTGCTGGGGCCCCGGGCGCGCCGGGTACCGTGGGTGGGTTCCACCCCCGTTGTTCCATGGCCCCGCTGCCATCCTGAGGAGACCCCGTGCGTATCGCCGTCGCCGGTTCGATCGCGACCGACCACCTGATGACCTTCCCCGGCCGGTTCGCCGACCAGCTGGTCGCCGAGCAGCTGCACACCGTGTCGCTGTCCTTCCTGGTCGACACCCTCGACATCCGCCGCGGCGGCGTCGCGCCGAACATCGCCTTCGGCATGGGCGTGCTCGGCCTGCGCCCGGTCCTGGTCGGCGCGGCCGGCGCGGACTTCGCGGAGTACCGCAGCTGGCTGGAGCGCAACAACGTGGACTGCCGGTCCGTCCACATCTCCGAGACCCGGCACACCGCGCGCTTCATGTGCACCACGGACGAGGACCACAACCAGATCGCCTCGTTCTACACCGGTGCCATGGCCGAGGCCCGCAACATCGAGCTCAAGCCGATCGCCGACCGCGTCGGCGGCCTCGACCTGGTGCTGATCGGCGCGGACGACCCGCAGGCGATGGTCCGCCACACCCAGGAGTGCCGCACCCGCGGCTACGCCTTCGCCGCGGACCCGTCGCAGCAGCTGGCCCGCCTCGACGGCCACGACATCCGCCAGATCGTCGACGGCGCCGCGTACCTCTTCACCAACGAGTACGAGGCCGCGCTGATCGAGTCCAAGACCGGCTGGGACGCGGAGGAGATCCTCACCCGGGTCGGCACCCGGATCACCACCCTCGGCAGCAAGGGCGTCCGGATCGAGCGCAAGGGCGAGTCCCCGATCGTGGTCGGCTGCGCCCCCGAGACCACCAAGGCCGACCCGACCGGTGTCGGCGACGCCTTCCGGGCCGGCTTCCTGGCCGGTCTGTCCTGGGAGCTGGAGCTGGAGCGCGCCGCCCAGCTCGGCTGCATGCTGGCCACCCTGGTGATCGAGACCGTCGGCACCCAGGAGTACGAGCTGCGCCCGCACGACTTCCTGCAGCGCTTCGTCGCGGCCTACGGCGACGAGGCCGGCGCCGAGGTCCGCGCGCACCTGGTCAACTGACCCGCCGCACCAGGTAGGCCGAGCCCCGGTCGCCGCCGTACTCGGCGGCCGGGGCCTCGCCCAGGTACTCCTGCTCGCGCATCCCGCACCAGGCCGGCACGTCCAGCCGGGCCGCCTCGTCGTCGGCCAGCACCACGACCGTGCCGCCCACCGGGACCTCGCCGATCCGCTTCGCCAGTTCGATCACCGGCAGCGGGCACCGCTTGCCCAGCGCGTCCAGGACCAGCGGCCCCCCGTCGTGCTCCCGGGCCGCGGCGGGTGCGGGCAGGTCCAGGCCCAGCGGGGCGCGGACGCCGGCCACCAGCTCCGGCAGCACGGTCAGGAAGCGGTCGACGTCCGCCCCGGTGGTGCCGAACGGCAGCGAGACCCGGACGTTCCCCTCGGTGAGCACGCCCATCGCGGCCAGCACATGGCTCGGGGTCAGCGTGGACGAGGTGCAGGAGGAGCCGGAGGAGACCGCGAACCCGGCCCGGTCCAGTTCGCCCAGCAGCACCTCGCCGTCCACGTACAGACAGGAGAAGGTGACGATGTGCGGCAGCCGCCGCACCGGGTCGCCGACCACCTCCACCTCGGGCACCAGCCGCGGCACCCGGGTCCGGATCCGCTCGACCAGCTCGTGCAGCCGGGCGTTCTCCCGCTCCGCCTCGGCCCGTACCGCGCGCAGCGAGGCCGCGGCCGCGACGATCGCCGGCACGTTGACGAAGCCCGGAACCCGGCCCGCCTCCCGCTCGTCGGAGGGCAGCGGCGAGACGTAGCGGACGCCCTTGCGCACCGTGAGCACCCCGACCCCGGCCGGTCCGCCCCACTTGTGCGCGCTGGCGGTGAGCAGCGACCAGCCGGTCGGCAGGTCCGTCCGCCCGGCGCTCTGCGCGGCGTCCACCAGCAGCGGCACCCCGCCGCGGAGCGCGGCCACCTCGTCGACCGGCTGCACCGTGCCCACCTCGTGGTTGGCGGACTGCAGCACGGCGAGCGCGGTGTCCGGCCGCAGCGCGGCGGCGAAGACCTCCGGGTCGACCCGGCCGTGCCGGTCCACCGGCACGGCGGTCACCTCGCCGCCCTCGGCCAGGTGCCGTTCGGCGCTGTGCAGCACGCTGGAGTGCTCGACGGCGGAGTGCGCCAGGTGCCCGCCGCGCCGCCGGTTGCCGCGCAGCGCGCCCAGCACCCCGAGCTGGACGGCCTGGGTCCCGCTCGAGGTGAAGGCGATCTCGTCGGCCCGGCAGCCGATCACCTCGGCCACGGTCTCCCGCGCGGCGTCCAGCAGCATCCGGGCCTGGCGCCCGGAGCGGTAGAGCCGGGCGGGGTCGGCCCATCCCTCGTCCAGGGCGGCGGTCAGCGCCTGCCGTGCGACGGGGTGGAGCGGTGCGGTGGAGGCCACATCGAAGTACACGGTCACATTTAACGACACGGACGGGTGTGTCCGGGGTTCCGAGGGCGCCTCACCCCCCGTCAGTCGATCATCCCGAATGTCCGGATAGTCCGCTCCCGACGGGGCGTCACCACGTTGTCGGAGGTCATCCCTCGATCGGGCGTACGGACCCCTAATGCCTAGGATGACCTGCGGCGCAGCCCCTGCCGGGCCTGATCGGGTGTTCGGGCGGCGCGTTACTGGGACCTGCCCGTCAGCAGCGCATAAGGCTGGAGTAGGGTTTGGCCCGCATAAGCATTCAAACCGTGCCCGTGGTCGGGTCGCCGGGGAGGGAAAGCCTCCCCGGGGCGACGCGAAGGCGGGCGAGACTTCGGGAAGGCGCTACGTGAGTCCCAACGGCTCCGACCGCTCGCCGCGGCGCACGATGCGGCGGAAGCTGCCTCAGGCGCTGGCACTGGGCCTCGTCATCGCGACCGCCACCGGCTGCTCGGCCAACGACCTCCCCAGGCTTGGCCTCCCGAGCCCCGTCACCAAGGAAGGGCCGATGGTCCTCCACATGTGGCAGGGCTCCTGGATCGCGGCGCTGGTGGTCGGCGTACTGATGTGGGGTCTGATCATCTGGAGCGTGATCTTCCACCGGCGCAGCCGCACCGGTGTGCAGGTCCCCCCGCAGACCCGGTACAACGTGCCCATCGAGGCGCTCTACACCGCGGTCCCGATCATCATCGTGTCGGTCCTCTTCTACTTCGTCGCCCGCGACGAGTCGAAGCTGATCTCCGTCTCCGAGAAGCCACAGCACATGGTCAACGTGGTGGGCTTCCAGTGGAGCTGGGCGTTCAACTACGAGAACACCGAGAACCCCGACCCGGCCAACCAGCAGGCCGCGTACGAGGTGGGTACCCCCGGCGAGCCGCCGACCCTCTACCTGCCGGTGAACGAGACGGTGCAGTTCCGCCTCACCTCGCGTGACGTGATCCACGACTTCTGGCCCATCAACTTCATGATGAAGATGGACGTCGTTCCGGGTGTGGTCAACAAGTTCGAGGTCACCCCGACCGTCAAGGGTGAGTACATGGGCAAGTGCGCCGAGCTCTGCGGCGTCGACCACTCGCGCATGCTGTTCAACGTGAAGGTCGTCGACCGTGCCGAGTACGACCAGCACCTGAAGGACCTCCGGGCCAAGGGTCAGACCGGCGCGGTGCCCTCCGGCATCACGACCATGGGAAGTGAAGAGAAGTGACCATCCTCAACGAGCCCGCCGCGGCCGGCGGGGGCGCCGGGGCCGTCACGGTCGGGGCGCAGCGGACCCGGAAGCCGGGTTCCACCATCATCAAGTGGCTGACCACCACTGACCACAAGACGATCGGCACGCTGTACCTGGGCACGTCGTTCGCCTTCTTCCTGATCGGCGGCATCCTCGCCCTGGTCATGCGCGCCGAGCTGGCTCGTCCCGGGACCCAGATCCTGTCGAACGAGCAGTTCAACCAGGCGTTCACGATGCACGGCACGGTCATGCTGCTGATGTTCGCGACGCCGCTCTTCGCCGGTTTCGCGAACTGGATCATGCCGCTGCAGATCGGCGCACCTGACGTCGCGTTCCCGCGGCTGAACATGTTCGCCTACTGGCTGTACCTGTTCGGCTCGCTGATCGCGGTGGCCGGCTTCCTCACCCCGCAGGGTGCCGCCGACTTCGGCTGGTTCGCCTACGCGCCGCTCTCCGACGCGGTCCGTTCGCCGGGCATCGGCGCCGACATGTGGATCATGGGTCTGGCCTTCTCCGGCTTCGGCACGATCCTCGGTGCGGTCAACTTCATCACCACGATCATCTGCATGCGCGCGCCCGGCATGACGATGTTCCGGATGTCGATCTTCGTCTGGAACGTCCTGCTGACCGCCGTGCTGGTCCTGCTGGCCTTCCCGGTGCTCGCCGCCGCGCTGTTCGCCCTGGAGGCGGACCGCAAGTTCGGGGCGCACGTCTTCGACCCGGCCAACGGTGGCGCGCTGCTCTGGCAGCACCTGTTCTGGTTCTTCGGTCACCCCGAGGTGTACATCATCGCGCTGCCGTTCTTCGGCATCGTGTCGGAGATCATCCCGGTCTTCAGCCGCAAGCCGATGTTCGGCTACTCCGGCCTGATCGCGGCCACCATCGCGATCGCCGGTCTGTCCGTGACGGTGTGGGCCCACCACATGTACGTCACCGGACAGGTGCTGCTGCCGTTCTTCTCCTTCATGACCTTCCTGATCGCGGTCCCGACCGGTGTGAAGTTCTTCAACTGGGTCGGCACCATGTGGAAGGGCTCGCTGAGCTTCGAGACCCCGATGCTCTGGACGGTCGGCTTCCTGGTCACCTTCCTCTTCGGCGGTCTGACCGGTGTCCTGCTGGCCTCCCCGCCGATCGACTTCCACGTCTCGGACTCGTACTTCGTCGTCGCCCACTTCCACTACGTGGTCTTCGGCACCGTCGTCTTCGCGATGTTCGCCGGCTTCCACTTCTGGTGGCCGAAGATGACCGGCAAGATGCTCGACGAGCGCCTCGGCAAGGTCACCTTCTGGACGCTGTTCATCGGCTTCCACACCACCTTCCTGGTGCAGCACTGGCTCGGCGCGGAGGGCATGCCCCGCCGCTACGCCGACTACCTGGCCGCCGACGGGTTCACCACCCTGAACACCGTCTCGACCATCGGTTCGTTCCTGCTCGGCCTGTCGATCCTGCCGTTCCTCTACAACGTGTGGAAGACGGCGAAGTACGGCGAGAAGGTGACCGTCGACGACCCGTGGGGCTACGGCCGTTCGCTGGAGTGGGCGACCTCCTGCCCGCCGCCGAGGCACAACTTCCTCACCCTGCCCCGGATCCGCTCCGAATCCCCGGCCTTCGACCTCCACTACCCGGAGATCGCCGCGCTGGACTACCTGGAGTACCACGGTGAGCCGGCCAAGCACTTCGCCGGTGTGACCCCGGCGAAGTACGACGCCCCGAAGCTCGGCAAGGGCAAGAAGGAAGGCGACGCCTGATGAGGGAACAGGGCAAGATTTTCCTGGGCCTGGCGGTCTTCGTACTGGCCATGGCGATCACCTACGGCCTGTGGACCAACAGCTCCGACCACGGCATCGAGGCCGCGGGCACCACCGCGCTCTTCCTCGCCTTCGCGCTGTGCGCCTTCATCGGGTACTACCTCGCCTTCACCGCCCGCCGGGTGGACAGCGGCGCGGGTGACAACCCCGAGGCCGAGGTCGCGGACGACTCCGGCGAGCTGGGCTTCTTCGCCCCGCACAGCTGGCAGCCGCTCTCGCTGGCGGTCGGCGGCGCGCTGGCCTTCCTCGGCGTGATCTTCGGCTGGTGGCTGCTCTACTGGTCGATCCCGGTCATCCTGATCGGCCTCTTCGGCTGGGTCTTCGAGTTCTACCGGGGCGAGAACCAGAACCAGTAGGACCGGTTCTCTCCCACAGGGCCGGGCTTCCCGCACGGGAAGCCCGGCCCTGTTGCGTCCCCGGAGTGACCGCCTCACCCCGCCGGCCCAACCGGACGCCGTTCGGATGTCGCTCAGCCGGAGGGGGTTCCTACGATCTGACCAATCGTGCGAACCCCTGGGAGGCGGTCATGGCCGACAGGCGCGGAATCGCGGGTCTCGGCGGCATCACGCTGGCCCTCGTTGTGCTGGCCCCGCTGGCCGGCTGCACCTCCGGCGGCGAGGAGGTCGCGGACCCGGTCCGCAAGGTCGACGCGGCCCGGCTGGTCCACCTCTCCGCCACGGACAAGGTGGACCCCTCGCAGCCGGTCACGGTCACCGCGGAGCCGGGCAGCCGGCTGACCGACGTCACCGTGGTCGGCCCGGACGGCCGGATCGTTGCCGGGCAGCTCTCGGAGGACCAGCGCAGCTGGCGGACCACCGGCCGGCTGAAGGCGGCCACCGCCTACACCGTGCGGATCGCCGCCGCCGACGGCGGCGGCGGACGCGGCGAGACCACCTCCGGGTTCGCCACCCTGGCCGCCCAGCGGCTGCTGACCGCCAAGCTCGGCCCCGACTCCTCCGGCAGCGGCGTCTACGGGGTCGGCCAGCCGCTCACCGTGCAGCTCTCCGAGGCGGTCAAGGACCCGCAGGCCCGCCAGGAGGTGGAGCGGGCGCTGACGGTGACCTCGCAGCCCGCCGTGACCGGCGCCTGGTACTGGGTGGACGACAAGAACCTGCACTTCCGCCCCGAGGAGTACTGGCCCACCGGCACCGTCGTCGCGCTGGCCTTCGAGGCCACCGGCGGCCGGATCTCCGACGGCCTGTACGGCGGCGACCGGGCGACCCTGGCGATGCGGATCGGCGAGCGGGTCGAGACGGTGGTCGACGCGGCGGCCCACGAGCTGACCCTCAAGCGCGACGGCCAGGTGGTCCGGACGATCCCGGTCACCACCGGCAAGCCCGGCTTCGACACCCGCAACGGCGTCAAGGTGGTGCTCGGCCAGGAGCGCAAGGTCCGGATGAGCGGCGAGACGATCGGCATAGCGGCCGGCAGCCAGGAGTCCTACGACCTCGACGTCGAGTGGGCCACCAGGGTCACCTGGAGCGGCGAGTACGTGCACGCGGCACCCTGGTCGGTGGGCTCCCAGGGCGTGGAGAACGTCAGCCACGGCTGTACCGGCATGAGCACCGAGAACGCCCACTGGTTCTACCAGAACACCAGGGTGGGGGACCTGGTGACGGTGGTGAACAGCCGGGGCAAGAGCATGGAGCCGTTCGGCAACGGCTTCGGGGACTGGAACGTCGGCTGGGGCGAGTGGGTCGGGCACAGCGCCCTCGGGCAGCCCGTCAGCACCACCACACCGGCCACCAGGGCCCCCGCCGGCGGGATGATCGCCCCGCAGCTCTGAGGGCGGCCCCCCGGGGGCCCTCAGGGGCCCTGCGGGCCCTCGCCGGCCCCCTCCCGGTAGGCCAGCCGCAGCGCGTTGTCGGCGGCGGCCAGGGCGTCCGCGGCCGGCACCCCGAGCCGCCGGACCCGCTCGGCGAACTCGGCGGCGGCCGCCGCGGCCAGCCGGTGGGCGGAGTCGCCGACCGCGGCGATCAGGGTGCCGCGCCGGCCGTGCGTCTCCACCACCCCGTCGGTCTCCAGCTCCCGGTAGGCGCGGGCGACCGTCCCGGCCGCCAGCCCGAGCTGCTCGGCCAGCGCGCGGACGGTGGGCAGCCGCAGTCCGGTCGCCAGCTCGCCGGTCCGGGCCTGTTCGGCGATCTGGGCCCGGATCTGCTCGTACGGGGGAGTGGTGGCGGCGGGGTCGACGGACAGCTGCACAGGGGCTCCTGAGGTTCGGAGGGGCGCCGCGGGGCGCCCCCGGGTACCGGGAAAGCCCGAGGGCCGCCGACCAGAAGAACTCTGGTCAGCGGCCCTCGGGGTGCGACGCGGGGTGCGTACGGGATCAGTGGTGGCCGTGGCCGCTGGTGATCTCGTGGTGCTCCTCGGAGGTCGGCTTGGGGATCTGGCTGCCCTCGCCGTAGAAGCCGCGGGAGAGCTTCGCCCGGGTGCGGTCGAGGACGTTGGCCTTGCTGGCCACGCCGTTCTCGTCCGTCTCGGCCGGCAGCTCGAACGGCTCGATCTGCTCGTGCGCGGTGAGCTTGTGCAGGTCCTTCTGCGGCAGCTGGGCGTGCACCTCGACGAACTCGCCGTGCGGCAGGCGCTTGATGACGCCGGTCTCGCGGCCGTGCAGCACCTTCTCCTTGTCGCGGCGCTGGAGGCCGAGGCACCAGCGCTTGGTGACGATGAAGACGATGACCGGGACCACGAACATGCCCACGCGGACGAAGTAGGTGACCGAGTTGATCGACAGGTGCAGGTGGGTGGCGAACAGGTCGTTGCCACCCGCCGCCAGCAGGACCAGGTAGAGGCTGATCCAGGCGGCACCCAGCGCGGTGCGGACCGGGGCGTTGCGCGGGCGGTCCAGGATGTGGTGCTCGCGCTTGTCGCCGGTGATCCAGCCCTCGATGAAGGGGTAGGCGGCGATCGAGACCAGCACCGCCGGGAAGAGGACCATCAGCGGGATCGCCACACCGAGGTTCAGGGTGTGGCCCCACAGGCTGACCTCCCAGCCCGGCATGATGCGGATCAGGCCCTCGGAGAAGCCCATGTACCAGTCCGGCTGGGCGTCCGTGGACACCTGGTCGGGACGGTACGGGCCGTACGCCCAGATCGGGTTGATCGAGGCGATCGCCGAGATGGCCGCGATCAGACCGAACACCAGGAAGAAGAAGCCACCGGCCTTGGCCATGTAGACCGGCATCAGCGGCATGCCGACGACGTTCTTCTCGGTCTTGCCCGGGCCCGCCCACTGGGTGTGCTTGTGGTAGAAGACCAGGATCAGGTGCGCCACCAGCAGGCCGAGCATGATGCCCGGGATCAGCAGCACGTGGATGGTGAAGAACCGCGGCACGATGTCGTGGCCGGGGAACTCGCCCCCGAACAGGAACATCTGGACGTAGGTGCCGATCAGCGGGGTCGCCAGGACGGCGCCCTCCATGAACCGGATACCGGTGCCGGAGAGCAGGTCGTCGGGCAGCGAGTAGCCGAAGAAGCCGTCGAACATGCCCAGGACGAGCAGCAGGAAGCCGAAGACCCAGTTGATCTCACGGGGCTTGCGGAACGCGCCGGTGAAGAAGACGCGCATCATGTGCACGAACATCGCCGCGACGAAGACCAGGGCCGCCCAGTGGTGGATCTGGCGGACCAGCAGACCGCCGCGCACCTCGAAGCTGATGTCCACCGTCGACGCGTACGCCTCGGACATCGGGATGCCCTTGAGCGGGATGTACGAGCCGTTGTAGATGACCTCGCCCATCGAGGGCTTGAAGAACAGCGTCAGGTAGACACCGGTCAGGATGATGATGATGAAGGTGTAGAGGCAGATCTCGCCCAGCATGAAGGACCAGTGGTCCGGGAAGATCTTCCGCAGGTTGGTCTTGGCGAGGGAGTAGATCCCCAGCCGACCGTCCGTCCAGTCCGCGGCCTGCTCCCACTTGTTCGCGGGCTTGGCGCGCGTGCTGGCGGGCTTGGCGCCGGAGGTGGTGCTGCTCGTACTGCTCATCGAGCACGCTCCCAGTAGCTCGGGCCGACGGGCTCGTCGAAGTCGCCGTGGGCGACCAGGAAGCCCTTCTCGTCAGTGGTGATCTTCAGCTGCGGCAGCGGGTGGCCGGCCGGGCCGAAGATCACGCGCGCGCCGTCCGCCAGGTCGAAGGTCGACTGGTGGCAGGGGCAGAGCGCGTGGTGGGTCTGCTGCTCGTACAGGCTGATCGGGCAGCCGACGTGGGTGCAGATCTTGGAGTAGGCGAGGATGCCCTCGAAGCCCTTCTCCTTGGACTTGTCGTCCTTGATGTCCTCCGGCGCGATGCGCACCAGCATGAGGGCGTCCTTGGCGATGCGCTGCTGGAAGTCCTCGTCATGGGTGTGCAGGCCCTCGGGCATCGCGAAGGTCAGCGACCCCGTGATGATGTCCTCGGCCTTCATCGGCTGGTTGGTGTTCATGTTGATCAGCTGCAGGGGCTTGGCGTCGGTCGCCTCCTCCCAGCCGGTGTGCTCCAGCTTGTCCTCGGGCAGCGGGCCCAGGTCGCGCAGGAGGACCACACCGGACAGCGGCACCAGGGCCATCGAACCGATGAGGGTGTTGCGGATCATCTTGCGGCGGCCGAAGCCGGACTCCGCGGCACCGGTCCGGAACTGCTCGATGACGTCGGCGCGGACCTCGTCGTCGGCCTCGATCGGGTGACGCTCGGCCGGGATCTCGTGGTCCGACATCAGGGTGCGGGCCCAGTGGACCGCGCCCGCGCCGATGAGGAACAGCGCGACACCGAGGGTCATGCCGAGCGCGAAGTTCAGCGCGCTGACGTGGCCCAGCGGCCAGATGTAGACGATCTTGTCCGGGTCGATGGCCACGTACGAGGCGATGAAGCCGATCGTGGCGAGCATCGAGACGACGAACATCAGCGACACCTGGCGCTCGGCCCGCTTGGCGGCCCGCTCGTCGATGTCGGTGCGACGCGGCTCGTGGGCCGGCAGGCCCGGGTCGGCGAACGGATCGCCGTGGGCGGCCACCTCGTGGTGCCCGGCGGAGCCGTGGGACTCCGGGAGCTTCTCTTCTGACATGTCGTGGCTCATGACTTCTTGGCCTTGGTGGTGTGGGCGGCGACCCAGATCGCGACCGCGATGAGCGCACCGAGACCGAAGATCCAGCCGAACAGGCCCTCGGTCACCGGACCGAGGCTGCCGAGCGTGAGACCGCCGGGGTTGGGCTCATCGTTGGTGGTGTGGCGGACGAAGGCCACGATCTGCTTCTTCTGCTCCTCGGGCATGGTGGTGTCCGGGAACGACGGCATGTTCTGCGGGCCGGTCTGCATGGCCTCGTAGATGTGCTTGGCGTCCACGCCCTCCAGGGACGGGGCGTACTTGCCCTGGGTGAGGGCACCGCCCTGGCCGGCGAAGTTGTGGCACTGGGCGCAGTTGGTGCGGAACAGCTCGCCGCCCTTGGACAGGTCGTCCGGGTTGGTCGAGGTGTACTGCTCCTCGGTCGGCGTGACCGGACCGGGGCCGAGCGAGGCGACGAAGGCGGCGAGCTGGTCGATCTCCGCCTGCGAGTAGATGTTCGGCTTGCGCGGCACCTGGGCGCCGGGCTGCTGGGCCGGCATACGGCCGGTGCCCACCTGGAAGTCGACCGCGGCGGAGCCGACGCCGACCAGGCTCGGGCCGTCGCTGCTGCCCTGCCCGTTCAGGCCGTGGCAGGAGGAGCAGCCCACGGCGAAGAGCTTCTTGCCCTCATCGATCGCGAGCGACTGCGCCGCCACGTCGGCCTGCGCCTTGCCGGCGGGCGCGAACGCGGCGTACAGCCCCCCGGTTGCCGCCAGGGCGAGAAGTAGGACGACCAGCGCCGCCAGTGGGTGGCGCCGTCGTGCGGAGAGCTTTTTCACGGAATAACCCCGGTGTCAGGATCTGGTCGACTGGTGGGTGCACCCGGCGGCCGGTCTGGCCGGCACGAGGCTGCCTGTCCAAGGCTGCGCGCGCGGTCGGTCGGTGGGAGCGTCGCCACCGGCGAAATCGGGCCGTCGCCGGTGAGGGCGGGACCCGGGGCCGGTGGCCAGCGACCTGATCAGCTGGTTACTTGATCAGGTAGATGGTCGCGAACAGGCCGATCCACACGACATCGACGAAGTGCCAGTAGTACGACACCACGATGGCGGCGGTGGCCTGCTCGTGCGTGAAGCGCTTGGCTGCGTACGTCCGTCCCAGGACCAGCAGGAAGGCGATCAGACCACCCGTCACGTGCAGACCGTGGAAGCCGGTGGTCAGGTAGAACACCGTGCCGTACGGGTCGGAGGACAGCGACAGGCCGTCCTTCTTGACCAGCTCGGTGTACTCGAAGATCTGGCCGCCGATGAAGATCGCGCCCATCACGAAGGTGATGACGAACCACGAGCGGAGCTTCTTCACGTCCCCGCGCTCGGCGGCGAAGACGCCGAGCTGGCAGGTGAGCGAGGAGAGCACCAGGATCGTGGTGTTGACCGAGGAGAACGGCACGTTGAGGGCGTGCGCCTTCTCGGTCCAGAACTCCGGCCCCTTGACGGAGCGGAGCGTGAAGTACATCGCGAAGAGGGCCGCGAAGAACATCAACTCGGAACTGAGCCAGACGATCGTTCCGACGCTGACCATGTTCGGCCGGTTGACCGATCCGTGCGCGTGCCCGGTTTCTACTGCTGTTGCTGTCGCCACGACGGACATTATGTCGGTCCCTTATTCCGTCTTCACGTCGGGGGGTCACCCTCGGAGTGTCCGGTGCGTGCGGTATGCCCCCCTGGGGCCCGACGGGGCGTCCGGACTGCCGCTGAGCAGCGGCGTGTCCCTTTTCTGACGGTTGCTCGAAGGGCCCGTCCGGACCCCGTCCGGCGTGTCGTGGCGGGCGTCCGGGGGGCTTCGGGGGTAAGGGGAAGTTCCACTCGTCCGCCGTACGGGTGGACCGCGCGGGCGGGGGTGACGCGCCCTGCTCCGGCCGGACCAGTCGCGGACGCGGCGCGGTCGGGACGAGATCGCGCGGGAGGGGCTCGGCGGGCGGTGATCGGGAGTAGCATCCGGGGACAGGCGAACGTGGTCCGGATCACACGTGAGGGAGCAGGGCCCATGGCGCACACGACCGACGAGACGCTGACCGTTCTCGTCTACAGCCACGACCGAACCACCCGCGAGCAGGTGCTGACCGCTCTCGGGCGGCGGCCCGCGGAGGACCTCCCGGAGCTGGCCTACCTGGAGTGCGCGACCACCCCCGCGGTGCTCAAGGCGCTGGAGAAGGGCGGCGTCGACCTCTGCGTCCTGGACGGCGAGGCGGTGCCGGCCGGCGGGCTCGGGCTCGGACGGCAGCTGAAGGACGAGATCTACGGTTGCCCGCCGGTGCTGGTGCTGATCGGCCGGCCGCAGGACTCCTGGCTGGCCGCCTGGAGCCGGGCCGACGCGGCGATCTCCCAGCCGGTGGACCCGGTGGCGCTGGCGGAGGCCGCCGCCACGCTGCTGCGGGCCAGGCTGGCCAAGCGGGCGCCCGCCGTCCGCTAGGTCGGGTCCCCGGCCCGTGTTCCGTCCGGCGTTCCACCCGGCGTTCGGTCCGGCGTTCCACCCGGCGTCTCACTGCGAGAGAAGAAGGGTGAACGGCGGAGCCCCGGCGGGCCGCCGCTCGATAGGCTGACTCCGTCCCCACGTCCTTCCCCGGGTAGCCGGGGCAGCGAGAGCCGGAGTCAGCCATGGTGAACGTGCAGCCTGCGAACGGTGGGAGCGACCCCGCGCAGGTGGTCCGCTCCTGGCCGGACATCCTGTCGGCGCTGCTGAGGGGAGAGGACCTCGACCGCTCGGCCACCGCGTGGGCGATGGACCGGATCATGAGCGGCGAGGCCTCCCCGGTGCAGGTGGCCGGGTTCATGGTGGCGCTGCGGGCCAAGGGCGAGACGGTCGAGGAGATCTCCGGACTCGTCGACTCGATGTACGCGCACGCCGAGCCGCTGGACATCCCAGGCCCGGCGGTGGACATCGTCGGCACCGGCGGCGACCGGGCCAAGACCGTCAACATCTCCACCATGTCGGCGATCGTCGCCGCCGCGGCCGGTGCCAAGGTGGTCAAGCACGGCAACCGGGCCGCCTCCTCCTCGAGCGGTTCCTCGGACGTGCTGGAGAAGCTGGGCATCAGCCTGGACCTCCGGCCGCGCCGGGTCGCCGAGATCGCCGAGGAGGTCGGGCTCACCTTCTGCTTCGCCGCGACCTTCCACCCCTCGATGCGGCACGCCGCGCCGGCCCGGCGCGACCTCGGGGTGCCCACCGCCTTCAACATCCTGGGGCCGCTGACCAACCCGGCCCGGGTGACGGCGCACGCGATCGGCTGCTTCGACACCCGGCTGGCGGCGCTGATCGCCGGGGTGCTCGCCCGGCGCGGTGCCACCGCGCTGGTCTTCCGGGGCGACGACGGACTGGACGAGCTGACCATCACCACCACCTCGCGGGTGTGGGTGGTCCGCGACGGCGCCGTGACCGAGACCGTCTTCGACCCGCGCGAGGTCGGCATCGAGCCGGTCGGCATCGAGGCGCTGCGCGGCGCGGACCCGGCGTACAACGCGGAGGTCGCGCGCCGGATGCTCGCCGGGGAGCACGGTCCGGTCCGGGACGCGGTGCTGCTGAACGCGGCGGCCGCGCTGGTGGCGCTGGACCTCACCGACGCGCCGCTCGCCGAGCAGCTGGGCGCGGCCATGCGGCGTACCGCGGCGGCCGTCGACTCGGGTGCCGCGCGGGACCTGCTGAAGCACTGGTCCGAGGCCACCGCCCGGGTGTGACAGGGCCGTTGGGGGCCCATCGGGAATCCTCCCGGTGGGCCCCGACGTGTGTCCGGGATGTGGACCGCTGTTTGACCGAGGGGTGGAGCCGACCTAGAGTCTTGGCCAGGTCATGAGCGACAGCGACAAGCCCCAGCTTGCTGTCCGGCAACCCTCCGTCCGTGGCGGGGTGCCCTGGGTGAGGACCGGGCCGTGCGGCGAGCCGTCCGCGTGGCAAGCGCGGACACCCGGATCATCACGCACTCCCGGGGTCCCTGACCCGTAGACGGAGTGCATCCCCATGTCTCTCGCCACCGATCTCAGCACCCCCCTCGCCGTGCTCGGCCACGACGTCGAGGTCCCGCTCGCCAACGGCGACAAGGTCGCCTACGCCGCGCTCGACTACGCCGCCAGCGCCCCGGCGCTCCAGCGGGTCTGGGACGAGGTCGCCGCCTACGCCCCGTACTACGGCAGCGTGCACCGCGGCGCCGGCTACCTGTCCCAGCTCTCCACCGACCTGTTCGAGCAGAGCCGCCGGACCGTCGCCGAGTTCCTGGACCTGCGCGAGGGCGACCAGGTGGTCTTCACCCGCGCCACCACCGACTCGCTCAACCTGCTGGCCGGCGCCGTCCCGGCCGGGACCCAGGTGTTCGCCTTCGAGACCGAGCACCACGCCTCGCTGCTGCCGTGGGCGCACGCCGGTCTGACCGTCACCTGTCTGCGCGCCCCCCGCTCGCACGCCGAGGCGGTCGCCGCGTTCGACGCCGCGCTCGCCGGTGCGCCCGAGGGCCCGAAGCTGCTCTGCGTCACCGGTGCCTCGAACGTCACCGGCGAGCTCTGGCCGGTCGCCGAGCTGACCCGGACCGCCCACCGGTACGGCGCCCGGGTGGTGCTGGACGCCGCGCAGCTGGCCCCGCACCACCGGGTCTCGGTGCGCGAGCTGGGGGTCGACTGGATCGCCTTCTCCGGCCACAAGCTGTACGCGCCGTTCGGCGCCGGGGTGCTGGCCGGCCGGGCCGACTGGCTGGACGAGGCCGAGCCCTACCTGGCCGGCGGCGGCGCCACCCGTACCGTGGCCCGGGAGACCGACGGCTCGGTGGCCGTGCAGTGGCACACCGGCCCGGCCCGGCACGAGGCGGGCTCCCCGAACGTCATCGGCGTGTACGCGATCGCGGCCGCCTGCCGGGCGCTCACCGAGGCCGGGTTCGACGCGCTGGAGGCGCGCGAGCGGGTGCTGGTAGCCCGGCTGAAGGCCGGTCTGGCGGAGATCCCCGAGGTCAGGGTGCTGAACCTGTTCGGTGCCGACGCCGACCGGGTGGGCGTGCTGTCCTTCGTCGTCCAAGGCTGGAACAGCTCGCACTTCTCGGCCGCGCTGTCCGCCGAGTACGGCATCGGCGTGCGGGACGGTCTGTTCTGCGCCCACCCGCTGGTGCGCACGCTGCTCGGCGACGAGGAGGCCGCGCCCTCCGAGTGCGGCGCGCCGGAGGCTTCACTGCCGGGCGAGCGCAGCCTGAACGCGATCCGGGTGAGCTTCGGCGCCGGCACCCCGGACGAGCACGTGGACCGGTTCCTGACCGCCGTCCGCGAGCTGGTCACGGACGGCGCGGCGTGGAGCTACCGGAACGAGGGCGGCCGCTGCGTCGCGGACACCCGCCGGGAGGGCTGAGGCCCCGTCGGGGACCCTCGGCCCGGCGGGCCCGCGGTCGGCCGCTACTCCTCCAGGCCGATCGCGAACGCGGCCTCCAGGTCGTGCTGGGAGTAGGTGCGGAAGGCGATCTGGGTCTCGGTGTGCGCCACGCCCGGGACCTTGTTCAGCCGGCCGGGGATCACCTCGGCGAGGTCGTCGTGCCGGCGCACCCGCACCATCGCGACCAGGTCGTAGCCGCCGGTCACCGAGTAGACCTCGCTGACGCCCTCGATGGCGGCGATCGCCTCGGCGATCTCCGGGATGCGGTCGACGCTGGTCTTGATCAGGACGATGGCGGTGATCACGGTGGCGTACTCCTTTGTGAGGTGCCGCCAGGGTAGCGGGCGTCGGTCACGGCGTCGCGGGGGCGGGTGCGGCCCGGGCGGGTGGGGCGGCGGAGGGTCCGGCGGGGGCGGGTGCGGCGCTCGGCCAGGGTGCAGGCGTAGAGGAAGCCCGCCACGAAGCCGATCACGTGCACCAGGTACGCCACCCCCGGTCCGGCGGAGTGCACCGACCACCACTGGAGCGCGAACCAGAGGCCCAGGACCAGCCAGGCCGGGAACCGCAGCGGCAGGAAGAGCAGCAGCGGGACGAGCGTGGTGACCCGGGCGTGCGGGTGGAAGCGCAGGTAGGAGCCGAGCACGGCGGAGATCGCCCCCGAGGCGCCGATCAGCACCCGGGTCGAGTCCGCCGAGTGCGCCTCGGCCAGGGCGAAGCCGTAGGTGGTCAGCGCGCCGGCCGCCAGATAGAAGAGGAGGAACCGGGGGCGGCCGAGCCGTCGCTCCACGGTGGGGCCGAAGACGTGGAGGAAGAGCAGGTTGCCGAGCAGGTGCAGCCAGCCGGCGTGCAGGAAGAGCGCGCTGAGCACGGACAGCGCCGGGTGCTTGCCGGGGGTCGCCGAGGCCGGGCAGCCGGGCACCGGCTCGGGGGCCTCGGCAAGTTGGTCCGCGGTCAGCGGGTGACCGGTCAGGAGCTCGGCGGGGACGGCCCCCCAGCGCTGCTCGTAGCGCTGCTCGGCGCAGACCCGGACCTGGTCCCGGCCGTAGAGGGGGTTGAGCCCCGCGGCCGGTCCGAGCAGGAAGACCGCGGTGTTCAGCGCGATCAGCGCGTAGCAGACGGCCGGAGCGGCGGCGGCCGGTCGGCCGCGGTGCGCGCCGGGGTGGGGGACCGGGATCGCCATGGGCTCCAGCATCCCCCCGGTTCCGGGCGGGCACCGCGTGGTTACGGCAGGTGGGCTACCGCCCGGGAGTGCTCGGCCGGTGGCCGGGAAGGTTGCCCCAGGCAATAGGCTTGGGGCGGGCATTCCCGCCTCCCGCCGCCGACGCCGGGGCTCCGGGGGGAGCGCCTGAGCCCGTTCCGGGACCACCCGAGAGGACCCCCGATGACCGTCCCCGCTCTGACCGCCGAGACGCGCTGGCGCTGCACGCTCTGCGGAAACCTGACCCGCTTCGACGTGACCCGGACCGCCCGGGTGACCGAGTTCCTGCACTTCGACCTGGCCGGCGAGTCCAAGGTCGAGGAGACCCAGGTGCTCAGCGAGACCGTGGAGTCGGTGCGCTGCCGCTGGTGCAACGCCGTGGACCAGGTCGAGCTGGTGGCCCGTCCCGGCGCGGACGGCGCGGACGGCGCTCCCGGGCAGGGCTGACCGCCCGGTCCGTGCGGTGGGCGGTGAGCGGCGTGGCCGCCCGCCGCACGGGACAATACAGAGAGAACGCGCGGAGTGTGACGGGGGTGGCGGCCTGCGGCCGTACCCCGCTGGACCAGGATCGGAGCCGAGGACGTGGTGGACGCAGCGAAGGAGCCCGCCGGGCCGCAGGGGCGGCAGCCCGCTGTGGACGCGCAGGCGCCGGACGCGGCAGTGGCCGCCCCCTCCGGCGCCGGGGCCCCGGCGGAGGCGCCCGCGGGCGAGGAGTCCGGCGCCGGTGAGGAGCCGGCGGCAGCGGACGGCGGAGCGGGCGGCCCGGACCCGTCGGCGGGACCGGACGGGCCGGAGGTGTCGGGGCCGGTCGCCGAGACGCTGGACCGGCCGCTCCCGGAGGGGGTGCGCCGGCGGGTGGTCGGTCTGGCCTCCGACGCGCTCGGCGGTCTGCCGCTCGGCGAACTGCCCCAGTCGCTGCGCCAGTACGCCAAGTTCACCCCCGCCCGCCGGGCCAAGTACGCGGCGACCGCGCTGGCCGCGGCGCTGGAGGCGGAGCCGGCCTTCCGGGTGCGGATAGCGGAGCGGCTGCGGCTGGGTCAGCCGGACCTGGTCCGGGCCCTGGAGGCGGGCACCGTGCCGGGCGCCGCCGACCCGATGGACGTGGCGGCGGCCGCCTACCTGGTGCGCTCCGCCGGGTGGAGCCGGCTGGTCGCGGAGGCCGGCGACGAGGCCGAGCGGGCCGGCACCGAGGGCGCGGTCGCCGAGGCGACCCGGCTGGTCGAGAAGCTGCAGGCGGAGCTGGCCGAGCTGCGGGCCGCGGCGCGGTCCGACCTGGAGCGGCAGCGGGCCGAGTCGGAGGACGTCCGCAAGGAGGCCGAGTCGCTGCGCCGGCGGCTGCGTTCGCTGGAGAGCGACACCCGGCGGGCCCAGGCGGAGACCCGGAAGGTCGCCGCCGAGCTGGAGGCGGTCAGGACGCAGGCGGCGGCCGAGCGCGGCGCGGCGGAGACCGAGGCGCGGCGGCTGCGGCACCGGGTCACGGAGCTGGAGAACTCCGCCGAGCAGGGCCGGCGCTCTGCCCGGGAGGGGCGCGGCGTCGAGGACATGCGGCTGCGGCTGCTGCTGGACACCGTGCTCCAGTCGGCCCAGGGCCTCCAGCGGGAGCTGGCGCTGCCGGTCTCCCAGATCCGCCCGGCGGACCTGGTGGAGGCGGTGGTGCCGGGTTCGGCCTCGCCGCACGACGTGGCGCGGCGCGGGCTGGCCGAGGACGACCCGGCGCTGCTGGACCAGCTGCTGGCGATCCCGCAGGTCCATCTGGTGGTGGACGGCTACAACGTCACCAAGACGGGCTATCCGACGCTGCCGCTGGAGCAGCAGCGGATCCGGCTGCTGGGCGGACTGGCGATGCTGGCGCAGCGCACCCAGGCGGAGGTCACCTGCGTGTTCGACGGCCAGGACCTCGACGTGCCGGTGATCATGGCGCCGCCGCGCGGGGTGCGGGTGCGGTTCAGCCGGACCGGCGAGACGGCGGACGAGCTGATCCGCCGGCTGGTCCGGGCGGAGCCGCAGGGCCGCCCGGTGGTGGTGGTGTCGGCGGACAAGGAGGTCGCGGACGGCGTGCGGAAGGCCGGCGCGCGCCCCGTCGCCTCGGTGCTGCTGCTGAACCGGCTGGCCCGTCCGTAGGTCCCGCGCGGCGCGGGCCGACGGCAATGACGGCTGGTCAGCGCCGGGATTGCGGTCTTGTGCGGGTTTCGTGAAGTCCGGGTGCGGGCGGCAGGTTCACGCAATCGTGGGAGTGGCGCGAAACGTGGATCTTCACTAGGGTCTGGCGTCAAACCTATTTTCCGGATTCTCACCCCAACGGGTGAGGCCATTGGAAGAAGGAGCCGGTCCTCTTGGCCTCCCACCGCCGTCCCAAGCAGCCGAGCCGCGCGCGGGTCTCCGTGCTCACCGCGGCCGCTGCGACCGCGGTCGCTCTCTCCGCCCAGGTCGCCGCCCACGCAGCGCCGAGCCCGTCGCCGAAGAAGGACGACGTCAAGGCGCAGATCGACCAGCTGAACGAGGAGGCCGAGCAGGCCACCGAGCGGTACAACGGCGCCAAGGAGCGGGCCGACCAGCTGCGCAAGCAGGCGGACCAGCTCCAGGACCAGGTCGCGCGCGGCCAGGAGCAGATGACCCAGCTTCAGTCGGGGCTGGCCGCGGTGGCGGGCGAGCAGTACCGCACCGGCGGCATCGACCCGTCCGTCCAGCTGATGCTGTCCTCCGACCCGTCCGGGTACCTGGACAAGGCCTCCAGCGTGCAGCAGGCCAGCTCCAGCCAGGCCGAGGCGCTCAAGGGGCTGCAGGACCAGCAGCGCCGGCTCGACCAGCAGAAGGCCGAGGCCGCCGCCGTGCTGGCCTCGCTGGACAGCACCACCAAGGACCTGAACCAGTCCAAGACCGAGGTCGGCAAGAAGCTCCGCGAGGCGCAGGAGCTGCTGAACTCGCTCAGCGCCGCCGACCGCGCGGCCGTCAAGGCGGCGCAGCAGCAGTCCGACCGCGCCTCGCGCGGCAGCGAGCGCACCGACCCGGCCAGCCTGCCCCAGGCCAGTGGCATGGCGGGGTCGGCCGTCGCCAACGCGATGAGCAAGCAGGGTTCCCCGTACGGCTGGGGCGACGTCGGCCCGAACACCTTCGACTGCTCCGGCCTGATGGTCTGGTCCTACGCCAAGGCCGGCGTCTCGCTGCCGCGCACCTCGCAGGCGCAGGCCAACTACGGCAGCCGGGTGCCGTCCCTCGCCGAGGCGCAGCCGGGCGACCTGATCATCTACCGCGCCGACCGCAGCCACGTCGGTATGTACATCGGCAACGGCATGGTGGTGCACGCGCCGCACACCGGTGACGTGGTGAAGGTGATGAAGGCCGACGCCATGCCGATCAACGCGATCCGCCGGGTCTGACGCTCCGCCACGACACCCCCGGGGGCGGTTTCCGGCCCCTGTGATCAGCGCCACCCCCGACCGGGGGTGGCGTTGGGGTTTGGGTCGGGCATTAGGCCGTCCAGGTGGAAATGATCAGCCTGATGTGGGGATGTGATCACACTCGGTCATATTCACAAAGGAACTTGGGTATTCTTCTGGCTTTTTTCTGACAAGGATTTGAACGGATCACGGATCTGTTACTAGGGTCGTGCTTCGAACCTCGCACAGTCGATCACCCAGCCTGGGTGGCGGTGGGGTTCGCCGCCGAGTTCGCGAAGCAGCCGGGCGGGGCCGCAGGTGCCCGCCCGAACCAGACCCAGCAGTCGGGGGTCCGCTGTGGAGCGGAGCCGGGGAACCACGTTCCTCCGGGGTGAATCGGCGCCAGGTCGGCCGCTCGCGCGGACGGTGAGGCGTCGTAGGGCACGCTTCCGCCCGAACCCGTCAGCTCACCCGGTAGGCGGATGAGGAAGAAGGAGTCCGCCTTCGTGGCGTCCCATCGTCGTCCCAAGCCCGCCGGCCGCACCCGGGTCTCGATCATGACCGGTCTCGCCGCCGCTGCCGTCGCCCTCTCCGCGCAGTCCGGCGCCCACGCCGACCCCGCGCCGACCAAGGACCAGGTCAAGGAGCAGGTCGACCAGCTCAACGAGCAGGCCGAGGTCGCGACCGAGAAGTACAACGGCGCCCAGGCCAAGCAGCAGGAGCTGCAGAAGCAGGTCGCCGAGCTGCAGGACAAGGTGGCCCGCCAGCAGGCCGTGGTGACGGAGGCCCAGGGCGGCCTCTCCGAGATCGCCGGCGAGCAGTACCGCACCGGCGGCATATCGCAGACCGTCCAGCTGATGCTGTCCGCCAGCCCGGACAACTTCCTCAGCCAGGCCGACGCCCTCAACCAGGCCGGCTCCACCCAGTCCGGCGCGCTGAAGGAGCTCCAGGAGCAGCAGCGCAGGCTCGACCAGGACCGCACCGAGACCCAGACCAAGCTCGGTGAGCTGGAGTCCACCACCCAGCAGCTGAAGACCTCCAAGGACGAGGTCCAGGGCAAGCTGGCGAAGGCCCAGCAGCTGCTCAACACGCTCACCGAGCAGGAGCGCCAGGCCCTGCGCGCGGCCGAGGAGAAGGCCGCCGCCGAGGCCAAGGCCAAGGCGGACGCCGCCAAGGCCGAGGCCGCCAAGGTCGCCAAGGCCAAGGCGGACGCCGAGCGCGCCACCCGCGACACCAGCCGCAGCGACCTGAGCTCCCCGGCTCCCGCCGCCTCGGCGCCCGCCAAGCCGGCCGCGCCGGCCGCCAACGGCTCGCGCGCCGCCGCCGCGATCGCCGCCGCCGAGAGCAAGCTCGGCGCCCCGTACGTCTACGGCGCCACCGGCCCGAACTCCTTCGACTGCTCCGGCCTCACCGGCTGGGCGTACGCCCAGGCGGGTGTGTCGCTGCCGCGCACCTCGCAGGAGCAGGCCAACGCCGGGACCCGGATCGGCTCGGACATCTCCCAGGCCCAGCCCGGCGATCTGGTGATCTTCTACGGCGACCGCCACCACGTCGGCATCTACGTCGGCGGCGGCCAGGTCATCCACGCCCCGAAGCCGGGCGCGTCGGTCCGCTACGAGTCGGCGTCCAACATGCCGGTCAACACCATCGTGCGCCTCTGACCCCCGGGTCGGCAGAATCCCGGCAGGCCCGGTCTCCCCGAGGGGAGGCCGGGCCTGCGGCTTTGCCCCCGGTCGTCGCCCGGTCGCCGGAAGGCCCGGTGGGCGAACCGGTCTGATGTCCGATCGGTGACCGAATATTCGGGTTCGGAGGGGTTTGGAAACGGTTGCCCTGACTCGCTAACGTCTGCCACCGGATGCCCGCTTCGACAGCCGACCGGTCCGGTGCGGCGGCGGGTCCGGGCCCAGGATCGGAGCCGACGTCGAATGACCGCGCACCGCCGTTCCCCGCTGTCAGGTGCTCACACGCTCGCCCGGGCGCTGGTGCTCACCGCGGCGGCCACCACCGCGCTGGGCGTGGCGACCGGCGGCACCGCGCAGGCGGCTCCCGGCGCGCCCGACGCCCCGGCGAACCGCAAGGACGTCAAGGCCCAGGTCGAGCAGCTCTACGACGAGGCCGAGCAGGCCTCGGAGCGCTTCAACGCCGCCCAGGAGGCCCAGCAGCGGCTCCAGCACGAGACCGGCACGCTCCAGCAGCAGATCGCCGTCTCCCAGGACGAGCTCAACCAGCTGCGCGGCGACCTCGCCACCGTGGCCGGCGCGGAGTACCGGGGCGGCGGCATGGCGCAGACCGTCCAGCTGATGCTCTCCACCGACCCGGAGGGCTACCTCTCCCGGGCCCGCACCCTCGACCAGGCCGCCGAGCGGCAGAACGAGACCCTGCACGAGGTGCTGGGCCGTCAGCGGGTGCTCGACCAGCGCCGGGCCGAGGCCTCGGCGAAGCTCGCCGAGCTGGAACAGACCCGCAAGGCGCTGGCCGACGGCAAGCAGCAGATCCAGCAGCGGCTCGCCAGGGCGCAGCGGCTGCTCAACAGCCTCGGCGCCACCGAACGCGCCCGGCTCGCCGCCCAGGACGCCCGCGAGGCCGAGCAGCGCGCCACCCGCGGCACCGACCGGCTCGACCTCGGCACCACCCCGCCCGCCTCCGAACGCGGCGGCGCCGCGCTGGCCGCCGCGGTGCGGATGATCGGCTCGCCCTACGTCTACGGATCCACCGGGCCCAAGGCGTTCGACTGCTCCGGTCTGATGTACTACAGCTGGCGGCAGGCGGGAGTGACCCTGCCGCGCACCTCGCAGGCCCAGGCGTACGCCGGCCGGCGGGTCGGCATCTCCGAAGCACGGCCGGGAGACCTGGTGATCTTCTACCGGGACATGCACCACGTCGGGATGTACGCCGGCGGCGGGGTGATCGTGCACGCCCCCTACCCGGGTGCCCGGGTGCGCTACGAGAGCGTCAACGCCATGCCGGTCTCGGGGGTGATCCGGCTCTGAGCCGCCCGGACCGTGCCGGCGGCCGAGGCCCGTCCCGGCGCACCGCCCTGCTGCTCGCGGCCGGCGGCCTCGCCCAGCTGTCGCTGCCCGGCGCCGTCCCCGCGCGGCCCGCCGCGGCGGCCTCGGACGAGTACGCCGAGGTCTCGGCGCTGCTCGCCGGGCGGGCCCGGACGCTGGGCGAGGGGCCGCCCCCGCTGCCGCTGCGCGCCGACTACCGGAACCTGCTGCTCGGCCCGGTGGACCGGGCCGGGCGGTCCACCGCCACCGCCGAACTGACCGTCACGGTGACCGGGTACGACGAGCGGCCGGTGGTGCACCCGCGCCGGCTGACGCTGCTGCGCACCGCCGCCGGCCGGCGGATCGAACGCGAGGAGGCCGCCGGGGGGCCGCCGCCGCTGTGGGACCTCGGCCCGGTCGGGGCCGCCGCCGGGGCGCGCTGCCTGGTGCTCGGGGTGGACGACGTGGACGGCGCGGACGGCGCGGGGCAGGCCGCGCGCGCGGCGGCGGCCGCCGTCGGCGACCGGGCGGTGTCCGCCGTCGAGGCGCTCTGGGGCAGCGCCTGGGCGGGTCGGCTGCTGCTCGAACTGCCCGCCACGGGGGAGCAGTTCGCGCGGCTGCTGGCGGACGACCGGCCCGGCTGGTCGGACCTCGCCGCGGTCACCGTCTCGGCGCCCGGCGCGCCCCTGCACGCCCCGGCCGACCGGGTGCTGGTCAACCCCGGGGTGTTCGCGCGGCTGAGCGACTTCGGCCGGCAGGTGGTGGTGACCCACGAGGCGGTGCACGTGGCGACCCGGGCCGACACCCGGGCCTGGACCCCGCTCTGGCTGTCCGAGGGGGTCGCCGACTGGACCGGCTACCGCGACTCCGGGCGCTCGGCCCGGCAGATCGCGCCGGAGCTGGCCCGGGACGTCACGGCCGGACGGCTGCCCGCCGCGCTGCCCGCGGACGCCGCGCTCACGGCCGGCGGGGAAGGCCTGGCACAGGCCTACGAGCAGTCCTGGCTGGCCTGCGACCTGATCGCCCGCCGGTACGGCCCGCAGCGCCTGGTGGCGCTCTACCGGGCCGTCGGCGCGGCCGCCCCCGGCGCGGACCGGGAGGCGTGGCTGGACGGGCTGTTCCGGGACCGGCTGGGCCTCGGGCTGGACGGGTTCACCCGCCTCTGGCTGGCCGAGGTCCGGGCCCTGGCGGGCTGAGTTCCGGGCCCCGGCGGGACGGGGCGCCCCGGCGGACGCCGGGCCGCGTCCGCCCCGGGTGCGGCCTCGTCCCGGTCAGCGCCGTTCGCCGGGCGCGGCCGGCGCCGCGGGCCGGTCCATGCCGTCCAGCAGGTCCTGCTCGTACGCGATGCCCGGCCGCACCGAGAACGAGACGGCCGGCACCGGCTCGGCGCGGGGCAGCACCACGGTGGCCGGCACCCGGTCGGTGCGCCGGGTCGAGCGCCAGAGCCGGACGCAGGACAGCACGGTCGCGACCAGCAGCAGCACGTTGCGGGCGGTCAGGACGGCGATCGCGCCGGGCCTGCTGGCGACCACGTCGCCGAAGACCAGCGGGAACTCCACCAGCGTCAGCGGGGTCGCGGCCAGGATCAGCAGCGCCACCGGCCGCTGGCTGGTGCCGCGCACGGTCAGGCAGACCGCCGCCGCGCCGACCAGCCAGACCAGGTACTGCGGGCTGATCACCCGGCTGGTCACGGTGAAGATCAGCAGTGCGGCGAGCGCCGCGTCGTACATGGTGGCGGCGTTGCGCCGGCGCGCGGTGAACCGCCAGAGCAGCAGCCAGCCGAAGCCGAGCACGGTACCCGCCAGCATCACCTTGCTGACCAGCGGCACCCACGGCCCGAGCATCTCGACCGAGCCGTAGTTCATCATCACCTTGCCGTCCCAGCTCCCGGCGATCCGGGCGAAGTGGATCGGCAGCGCGCCGACCGACTCCACCTCGATGCCGCGGTCCTTCTGGAACGTCAGGAACTCGAACGCGCCGTTCATCCCCGCCGCCAGCAGGAAGCCGATCGAGGCGGTCGTGGCGGCCGCGGCCGTCCAGGACCGCCGGGTACGGCGGCCGGAGGGGGTGCCGATGAGGCCGAGCAGCGGCCAGATCTTGACGATGCCGCCGAGCCCGAGCAGCAGACCGCCGATCGCCGGCCGGCGGATCAGCGCCAGCAGCCCGGCCACCGCGATCGCGGTCACGATCACGTCGTAGCGGTTGTAGATCATCGGGCCGAGCAGCGGGACGCCGGCCACCCAGACCCAGGCGCCGGTCAGCGCCCGGCCCCTGCGCAGCCCGGTGCGGACCAGCAGGCCCATCGCGAGCGCGTCGGCGATGCCGCAGATCACCCAGAACGACACCAGGTACGACCAGGGCAGCAGGCCGGGCAGCAGGATCACCAGGGCGGCGCCGGGCGGGTACTGCCAGGTCACGTCGTCCAGCGGGAAGGTGCCGGTCTGCAGGACGCCGTACCAGCCGTGGTAGATCAGCCAGACGTCGGCGGTGATGTCCCCGCCGGGCATCCGGAGCACGCCGGTGACCAGGAGCAGCAGCAGCGTCCGGGTGGCCACCCAGCTCGCGCCGAGCGCCAGCAGCGCGCCGGAACGGCCGGAGGGGCGCGTGGTGCGCTGCACGGGCTCGCGGCGCACGGCGAGCGCCGTGCCGGAGCCCTCGGCGCCGCTGGGTGTACCGGACTCGGTGGCCGGGGCCAACTCCACTGCGCTCCCTCGTTCGTCTCGGACGTTCCGTCGGCGGCGCCGCGCGACGGACGCCCGGGCAGTCCGGGCGGGGTCGGGGCCGGCCGCCACCGCGGGGCCGGGCCGGACGCGCCGACCACCCTTGTCCTAGGACAGACCCGGGGAGGGAACGGTTGCCTTGCGTGGATCCGTTCCCGGCGGGTCGTCGTGTTGACCTATCGTACGGATCACCCAGCGGTACACCGAGCACCCCCCGACCGAGCGAGCCGTGGCCTGATGCACAAGACCTTGATCGTCACCAACGACTTCCCGCCGAGGCCCGGCGGCATCCAGGCCTTCGTGCACAACATGGCCGTCCGTCAGCCCGCAGGAAGCATCGTGGTGTACGCCTCCACCTGGCGCGACGGCACCGAGGTCGCGCGCTTCGACGCCGAGCAGCCCTTCCCGGTGGTCCGCGACCGCACGAAGGTGATGGTTCCCACACCCCGGGTCACCCGGCGGGCGGCCGAGATCCTGCGGGCGGAGGGCTGCGACTCGGTCTGGTTCGGCGCCGCCGCGCCGCTCGGGCTGATGGCCCCCGCGCTGCGCCGGGCCGGGGCCGGCCGGCTGCTCGGCATGACCCACGGGCACGAGGCCGCCTGGGCCCAGCTGCCGGTGGCCCGGCAGCTGCTGCGCCGGATCGGCGAGGGCACCGACGTGCTCACCTACCTCGGCGAGTACACCCGCTCCCGGATCGCCGCCGCGGTCGGCCCGGAGCCGGCCGCGCGGATGGCGCAGCTGCCGCCCGGCGTGGACGAGCGGACCTTCCACCCGGACTCCGGCGGTGCCGCGGTGCGCGAGCGGCTCGGGCTGGCGGACCGGCCGGTGGTGGTCTGCGTCTCCCGGCTGGTGCCGCGCAAGGGGCAGGACACCCTGATCGAGGCGATGCCGCAGATCCTCGCCGAGGTGCCGGACACCGTGCTGCTGATCGTCGGCGGCGGCCCGTACCGGGCGGAGCTGGAGAAGCTGGTGGACGCCCGGGGCGTGCGCTCCGCCGTCCGGTTCACCGGCTCGGTGCCGTGGGAGGAGCTGCCCGCGCACTACGGCGCCGGCGACGTCTTCGCCATGCCGTGCCGCACCCGGCGCGGCGGACTGGACGTCGAGGGGCTCGGCATCGTCTACCTGGAGGCCTCGGCCACAGGTCTGCCGGTGGTGGCGGGGGACTCCGGCGGCGCGCCGGACGCGGTGCTGGAGGGCGAGACCGGCTACGTGGTGCCGGGCGGCACGCCCTCGGCGGCGGCGGAGCGGATCGTCCGGCTGCTGCGGGACGAGGAGCTGCGGCGGCGGATGGGCGAGGCCGGGCGGCGCTGGGTGGACCGCTCCTGGCGCTGGGACCTGCTGGCCGGGCGGCTGACCTCGCTGCTGGCGGGCTGAGACGCGCGGACGGCCCGCCCCGGGGTCCGGGGCGGGCCGCACGGGCGGCGGGCGGTCCTACTTGCGGTAGATCGCCTCGACGTCGGCCGCGTAGTCCTTCAGCACGACGTTGCGCTTGAGCTTGAGCGAGGGCGTCAGATGGCCGCTCTCCTCGGAGAAGACGGTGTCGAGCAGCCGGAACTTCTTCACCGCCTCGGCCTGCGAGACCGCCGCGTTGCCGTCGTCCACGGCCTGCTGCAGCGCGGCCAGCAGGTCCGGGTCCTCGCGCAGGTCGGCCACCGTGGCCCCGGCGGGCTTGCCGTTGAGCTGCTTCCAGTTCGGGAAGAAGTCCTCGTCGACGGTGATCAGACAGGCCACGAAGGGCTTGCGGTCGCCGACCACCATGACCTCGCCGACCAGGGCGTGCGCCCGGATCCGGTCCTCGATCACGGCCGGGGCGACGTTCTTGCCGCCCGCGGTGACGATGATCTCCTTCTTGCGGCCGGTGATGGTCAGATAGCCCTCGTCGTCCAGCGAGCCGATGTCCCCGGTGGCGATCCAGCCGTCCTTCAGGGTGTCGGCGGTGGCCTGCGGGTTGTTCCAGTAGCCGGTGAAGACGTGCGGTCCCTTGAAGAACACCTCGCCGTCCTCGGCGATCCGGACGGCGGCGCCGGGGACCGGCTGGCCGACCGTACCGATCTTCGGCTTGTCCCACGGGTTGAAGGCGGTTGCCGCGCAGGTCTCGGTCAGGCCGTAGCCCTCCAGCACGGTGAAGCCGATGCCCCGGTAGAAGTGCCCGAGCCGCTCGCCCAGCGGGGCGCCGCCGGAGATCGCGTGGGTGGCCCGGCCGCCGAGCGCGGCCCGCAGCTTGCTGTAGACCAGCTTGTCGAAGACGGCGTGCTTGAGCTTGAGCAGCAGGCCCGCGCCGCCCGCGTCCAGCGCCCGGCTGTAGGCGATCGCGGTGTCGGCGGCCTTGTCGAAGATCTTGCCCTTGCCGTCCGCCTGCGCCTTGGCCCGGGCGGTGTTGTAGACCTTCTCGAAGACCCGGGGCACACCCAGGATGAGCGTCGGGCGGAAGGCGGCCAGTTCGGCGGTGACGTCCCGGATGTCGGAGACGTGGCCGAGCTTGATCGGGGCCATCGCCGGGGCGATCTCGGCGATCCGGGCGAGCACGTGGGCCAGCGGCAGGAAGAGCAGGACGGAGCTCTCGCCGGTGCGGAACAGCGGGGCCAGGCGCTCCACCACGTTGCCGCACTCGGCCATGAAGTTGCCGTGGGTCAGCTGGCAGCCCTTCGGGCGACCGGTGGTGCCCGAGGTGTACACGATGGTGGCGATCGAGTCGGCGTCGGCCACCGAGCGGCGCTCGGTGACGGTGGCGTCGGTGACCTCGCGGCCCGACTCCGCCAGCGCGGCGAGCGCCGGGCCCTCGATCTGCCAGGTGTGCCGCAGCTCCGGCAGCCGGTCCCGGACCTCCGCGACCACGGCGGTGTGGGTGTCGGTCTCGGTGAACACCGCGACCGCCCCGGAGTCGCCGAGGATCCACTCGACCTGCTCGGCGGAGGAGGTCTCGTACACCGGCACCGTGATCGCGCCGGCGGTCCAGATCGCGAAGTCCAGCAGCGTCCACTCGTACCGGGTGCGGGACATGACGCCCACCCGGTCGCCCGGCGCGACACCGGCGGCGATCAGGCCCTTCGCGGCCGCCCGGACCTCGACCTGGAACTGGGCGGCGGTCAACTCCTGCCACTGGCCGTCCACCTTGCGGCTGAGCACCGCGACATCGGGGTGCCGCTCGGCGTTCTGGTGCACGAGGTCGGAGAGGTTACCGCCGCTCGGTACCTGGTAGAGGGCCGGAAGGCTGAAGTCGAGCAAGACTGCTCCTCGTTCGCGACGCTGCGGGACGGCAGGACGTTACTGCCCGGTAGGCAGCTTCGACCAGGGGGGTCGGCTCCGGTGTTCGAAGTGTCACACCTTGACCCCTCCGACCAGGTCGGGACCGGGTCGTTCGAATGGCACCCTACGGCAGCCCGGAGGTGACCGGCCGGTAGCCGTCGGCCACGGACCGTGCGCTCCGGCGACGGGGGCGCACCCGGGCGCCCCGGGGCGTACCGAGGGACCGGCCGGATCGCGGGGCGCGATAGCCTGCTCCGGGCGCACCCGGCCGAGCAGCCTCGGCCGGACCAGCACGGGACGACGCGGAGGGCCATTCCATGGCGGAGCACACCAGGTCGAGCATCACCATCGACGCGACCCCGGCGACGGTCATGGCCGTGATCGCCGACTTCGCCGCCTACCCGGCCTGGACCGGCGAGGTCAAGGAGATCGAGGTCCTGGAGACCGCCGACGACGGCCGCGCCGCCCAGGTCCGCCTGGTCCTCGACGCCGGTGCCATCCGCGACGAGCACGTCCTCGCCTACACCTGGGACGGCGACCGCGAGTGCGCCTGGACCCTGGTGCGCAGCCAGATGCTCCGCTCGCTCGACGGCTCCTACGCCCTGGCCCCGCTCGGCGCCGACCGCACCGAGGTCACCTACCAGCTCGCGGTGGACGTCAAGATCCCGATGCTCGGCATGATCAAGCGCAAGGCCGAGAAGGTCATCATCGACCGGGCCCTGGCCGGTCTGAAGAAGCGGGTCGAGGACACCGCCGCGGGCACGGCGGGCTGAGGCCCGGCGGCGCGGACGAACAGGGGCGGTACGGCATGACGGCGACACGCACCATCCTGGTCAGCGGCGACCCGGCGGCACCCGAGGTGGCCGCCGCCACCGCCCTGCACGCCGCCCGGAGCGGCCGGCGCACCCTGCTCCTCGCGGCCGACGACCCGCACCGCACCCTGGACGCCGTGCTCGGCGTCCGGCTGGAGGCCGAGCCGGCCGGGTACGCGCCCGGTCTGGCCGTCGCCAGGACCGACGAGCAGGCCGCCTTCCGGCACGCGCTCGACGAGATCGGCGGCCGGCTCAAGCCCGCGCTCGACCTGCTCGGAGCCGACCCGCTGGATCCCGAGGAACTCACCGCGCTGCCCGGCACCGCCCGGCTCGCCCTGCTCCGGGCGCTGCCCGCCGTCGAGGCCGAGGTCCTGGTGGTGCTCGCCCCGCCGCCGGCCGACCTGATCGCCACCCTCGCCCTGCCCGAGCAGCTGGAGCGCTACCTGGCCCGGCTCGTCCCCGAGCAGCGCCAGGCCGCCCGGGCCCTGCGGCCCCTGCTGGCCGGCCTCGCCGGGGTCCCGATGCCTGCCGACTGGCTGTACGAGACCCGCACCAAGGCCGCCGGCGCGCTCGCCGCGGCCCGCGCCGCGATCACCTCGCCCGGCACCAGCGTCCGCCTGGTCACCGCCGCCGACGCCCACCCCTTCGCGGAACTGCGGCGGATCCGGGCCGGTCTCGCCCTGCACGGCCACCGCCCGGACGCCGTGGTGGTGCACGGCGTGCTGCCGGACGCCGCCGCCGAATCGCCCGACCCGTGGCTGGCCGCCCTGGCCGGTCGCCGCCGGGACGAGCTGACCGCGCTGGCCGCCACCCTGGACGGCATCCCGCTGCTGACCACCGGGCCCGCCGAGGCCACCCTGGAGGCCGTCGCCGACCGCCTCTACGGTGCCGGGTCCGGCCCGGAGGCACGGGCCGCCGGGCCGTGGACCGTCGAGGACCGGCTGGCCGCGGACGGCCTGCTGGTCTGGCACCTGGCGCTGCCCGGCGCCGTGCGGGAGGACCTGGACCTGGTCCGGCGCGGGGACGAGCTGGTGGTCGGCCTGGGCGCGCACCGCCGGGTGCTGGCCCTTCCGTCGGCGCTGCGGCGGTGCACGGTCGCCGGCGCGGGCCTGCGGGACGGGCTGCTGTCGATCCGCTTCGCTCCCGATCCGGCCCTCTGGCCGCGTTAGTCGCCCGCTCGCCTCCGGGGCGCTTCGGTCCGGCGCCGACGGTCGGCGCTCCCTCGCTCCGCTCCCTCACGCTCTCCCTTTCGGCACCGGCGCGCCCCTCCGGCTCGGGGCGGTGTTGCCGCCCCCTCGCCTCCCTCGTGGGCGCGGGGCGGGGCGCGCGCTCGTCTTCCGTGCGGGGGGCCCGACGGGGTCCGGTAGCGTCGGGGCGGGTGGCCGCGGGTGCGGGCACCGTTGCTGAGGAGGCGCGCGCGATGACCACCACCGACCGGACCGAGCCCACCGCCGAGCACCCGTTCGGGCCGGAACTGGGCCCGCTGGTGGACGAGGTGCGCCGGTTCGCCTCCGTCGTCGGCGAGAAGGCCCAGGAGGCGAGCGCCGAGACCCTGATCTCGCTGGCCGGGCTCGCCGACCGGCTGCGCGAGAAGCAGCCCGAGGTGTACGGGCACCTCGCCGCCGCCGGTACCGGTCTGGCCGCCGCCGGTGCCGAGCTGCTGGCCGCCTACCGGGCCGCCGTGGTCGGTCACGAGCACCGCTGGACCGCCGGGGAGCCGGCCCGCGCCGAACGGGTGGACCTCGACGACGCAGCTGAGGGACCGTCCGCCAAGCAGTGAACCCCTGATCCCCTCCGGGTCACGTCCTGGCTTCACCCTGTGATGCCACCGGTGAAAATGTACGACTTTTGAAGGAGCTGGGCCGGGTTGGCCCGGGATTGTCTTCGGTTAATGTATGCGACGGTGTGTACGGGGGCATGGTTGGGCGGTAGCGTTCCGTCCAGCGGGAACGAGTGAATAGCTGAGGGACACATGGCTCTGACCATCGGCGTCGACGTCGGCGGGACCAAGATCGCGGCAGGCGTGGTCGACGAGGCCGGCGAGATCCTGGCCCGGACCAGGGTGCCCACCCCGGCCGACCCGCAGTGGGCGGTCGACGCCATCGCGCAGGCCGTGCGCGAACTCAAGGAGCAGTTCCCCGACGTGACCGCGGCGGGCATCGGAGCCCCCGGCTTCGTCGACCGCG
This sequence comes from Kitasatospora sp. NPDC089913, assembly GCF_044748625.1. Taxonomy (NCBI): domain Bacteria; kingdom Bacillati; phylum Actinomycetota; class Actinomycetes; order Kitasatosporales; family Streptomycetaceae; genus Kitasatospora; species Kitasatospora sp. NPDC089913. The sequence goes on from NZ_JBIVGI010000001.1 coordinate 471,696, forward strand.
AGCGTTCGACGGTGATCTTCGCCCCCAACATCGCCTGGGAGGACGAGCCCCTGCGCGGCCGGGTCGAGGAGCTGACCGGCCTGCCGGCGGTGGTCGAGAACGACGCCAACTGCGCCGCCTGGGCCGAGTACCGCTTCGGTGCCGCGGCCGGCCACAGCGACATGGTGCTGATCACCGTCGGCACCGGCATCGGCGGCGGCCTCGTCCTGGACGGCCGGCTGCACCGGGGCCGGTTCGGCGTGGCCGGCGAGATCGGCCACCTCAACATGGTCCCGGACGGCCTGCCCTGCGGCTGCGGCGGCCGGGGCTGCTGGGAGCAGTACGGCTCCGGTCGCGCCCTGCGCCGGTACGGCCGGGAGCACGCCGCCGAGGACGCCGTGCGCGGCAAGCGGATGCTGGAGCTCAACGACGGCGTCGCCGAGACCATCCGCGGCATCCACATCACCCAGGCCGCCGAGGAGGGCGACCCGCTCGCCCTGGAGTGCTACGCCGAGCTGGCCGACTGGCTGGGCCGGGGGATGGCCGACCTCGCGGCGCTCTTCGACCCGGCCGTGTTCGTCCTCGGCGGCGGCGTCTCCGACTCCGGCCGACTGCTGCTCGACCCGGTCGCCAAGGCCTTCGAGCACTACCTGACCGGCGGGGTGCACCGCCCGCGCGCCGAGGTGGTGCTCGCCTCGACCGGTTCGGCCGCCGGGATCGCCGGCGCGGCCGACCTGGCCCGTACGGTCTGACCCGGACGGTCCGACCCGCCTCCCGCACCGCCGACCGGCGGCCCGGTTCCCCGTGGACCGGGCCGCCGTCGTTTCCCGCCCCCGCGGGATGCCGCGCCGTCGGCGGCGCCGGCCTCCCGGGCGGTAGCGTCGTCCGGGACGCCCAGGGGAGGACCAGCGATGACCACCGCACCGGCCGAACTGCCGCCGCCCGCACCGGGCCGGATCCGGCTGCTCAGCTACAACATCCGCTCCCTGCGGGACGACCGGCGCGCGCTCGCCCGGGTGATCCGGGCCTGCGAACCGGACCTGGTCTGCGTACAGGAGTCGCCGCGCTACTGGCGCCCCGAGGGGCAGGCCGGTCGGCTCGCCCGGGCGACCGGCACCGTGGTGCTGAGCGGCGGCGGCCGGATCGCCGCCGGGCCGCTGCTGCTCGGCCGGCCCGGCGTCCGGGTGCTGGCCGTCCACGACCGGCTGCTGCCGAAGACCAGGGGGCTGCACGCGCGCGGCTTCGCGACCGCGCTGGTCGAGGTGGCCGGCGCGGCGCCGTTCACCGTCACCAGCTGCCACCTCAGCCTGGACGCGGACGAGCGGCTGCGGCAGTTCGGACTGCTCACCGGGCAACTGCGGTACGCGGGACCCGGAGTGATCGCCGGGGACTTCAACGAGCACCCGGACGGGCCCGGTTGGCGCTCGCTGGCCGCCCGGCTCCAGGACGGGTACCGGGTGGCGCCCTGGGGCGGCGAGATGACCTCCGTCCCGGAGAACCCCTACCAGCGGCTCGACGCCGTCTTCGCCACCCCCGACATCGAGGTGCTGGCCTGCGGTGTCCCGCACGGGCTGCCCGGCGTCACCGGGGCCGACCTGCGGGCCGCCACCGACCACCTGCCGGTGCTGGCCGTGCTCCGGCCGCCCGCACCGGGGCCGGGTCCGGCCGGCCGTTGACACCGCCGCGCGGCGCGGCACACCTCCCGGGTGCCGCGTCGCGCGGGCGTACCGAAGGACACGCGCTACGGGCGGCCGATGACCGGGTCACCCGCCGCCGCGGTGCAACTGCCGGTGTCCGAGGGGCCGTTCAGGGTGTCGGTGCCGGACCCGCCGTCGACCGTGTCGTTGCCCGGCCCGGCCCGGCCCGGCCCGGCCCGGCGCCGTGCGACGGACGCCCGGGGACCGCCCGGGGCGCGGGCAGCGAAGGGGTCGAAGGGGTCAGACGACGGCGCCGCCGTGCGGGTCCTCGGGCTCGTCCTCGTCGCGGTCCTTCATCCGGACCACCAGGGTGGCGAACCCGCCGAGGAAGGAGGCGACCCCGACCCAGGCCGGCCAGCCGGAGACCTCGCGCCAGACCACCGCGTCGAAGAGCAGCAGCGCCGGCCCGCCGAGCACGGCCAGCCAGGCGAACTTGGCGGTGGTGTCGGCCTCGGGCAGCGGCGGCGGCTCCGGCGGGACGAAGTGACCCTCGTCGGTCTCCTCGGACAGCTCGAAGTCGCGCGGCCCGGCGGCCCCGGCGGCCGGCATCACCGGACGGCCGGAGCGGGGGCGCGGCTGGGGCGCCAGGTCGGAGAGGTCACCGGGGTCGCCGGGGAGCCGGTCGGCGCCGGAGGGGTCCTTGAAGCCCTTGAGCTCGCCGCGCGCCCGGAGGTTCTCGACCTCGGGCCAGTTGGGGTTGTTGAGGTCCACCGGGTCGTCGAACTGGGCGACCAGCGCGGCGAAGATCTCGTCCTGCTCGGCCTGGCTGCGCTCGGGCGCGCGCCGCGTCCGGGACGGCTCGGCCGCCCCGCCGCCCTCGCCCGCCACCGGGGCCTCGGCGGAGCCGGAGGCCGGGCCCGGAGCCGAGCCCGGGCCCGGAGCCGGACCCGACGCGGACCCCGGACCGGCCCCGGACGCGCCGGCCGTCGCCGCCTCGCCGCCCGTGGCCGGGGCCGCCGCGCCCCCGGCCGGGCCCCGGCCCGTCTGCTCGCCGTCGGCCCGCCCGGCGCCCGGCCGCGCGCCGCCCGTGGTCGCACCGTCCTCGCGGGGCGCGTCGTCCTCGCCGCCCGCCGTGCTGCTCTCGTGCACTTCCGGCCCTTCAGCCTTGGTGGTGGTCGGATTTCACCGGGATGACGCCCGCCGCGTGCGCGGGAGCCAACCGTCGGATGAAGTCCTGGGCGGCCGCGAATATTTCCCCCGCGTCGTGGTCCAGCGTCGCGACGTGGTAGCTGCGCTGGCACAGCCGCTCCGTCACATCGGTCGAGGATATCCGGGCCAGCACCAGCTCGGAGTTGGCCGCCGAGACCACGTGGTCCTGCGGGCTGCGGAAGAGCAGCACCGGCTGGGTCACCCGGGGCAGCCGGGCCTGGACGTCCTTCCACAGCCGGGCCAGCGACCAGGCGGCGTGCAGCGGGGTGCGGTCGTAGGCCAGCTCGTCCGCGCCGGGCCGGGCGATGTCGTTGGCGACCCCGGGCACGCTCGGCACCAGGTGGCGCAGCACCGGCAGAATGACACTCGCGGGGTTGTCCGACCGCACCGACGGGTTGACCAGCACCAGTCCGGCGATCTTCGGGCCGTGCACCGAGGCCAGCCGCAGCGCCAGCCCGCCGCCCATCGAGAGCCCGACGACGAAGACCCGCTCGCACTGCCCGGCCAGCGCGAGCAGCTCCCGTTCGACCTCCGCGTACCAGTCCTCCCAGCGGGTGAGCTGCATGTCCTGCCAGCGGGTGCCGTGGCCCGGCAGCACCGGCAGCGCGACGGTGTGCCCGGCCCGGGCCAGGTCCTCCGCCCACGGCCGCAGCGACTGCGGGGAGCCGGTGAACCCGTGGCAGAGCAGGACGCCCACCGGCCCGCCCCGGTGGCGGTACGGTTCGGCGCCGGGCAGCAGCGGCATGGCGGGCTCCTTCGCGGGCGAGGACGCTGGACGGTGGCGCCGGAGGTGGCGCCGGTACGAGCGGTACGCGCTGGACGTGCGGGAGCGTCCGGGGACCGGCCGGCACCGGAGGCTGCGGAATTCGCATCGTCCCACGTGCCCGCCCGCCCCGTACACCCCCGCCGGGCAGCGGGCCGCACCGCCCCCGGGACACCCCGTCGGGGCGGGGCGGGGCACGGGCGGACACCGAAGGGCATTAGGATCGACCGGTCCGCAATACAGGAGGCCCGGGTTGTTCTACCGACTGATGAAGATGATCGTCGCGCCACTGCTTCGGATCTTCTTCCGGCCGTGGATCGAGGGTGAGGAGAACATCCCCACCGAGGGTGCCGCGATCATCGCGAGCAACCACCTCTCGTTCTCGGACTCCTTCTTCTTCCCCGCGCTGATCAAGCGCCGGGTGACCTTCATCGCCAAGGCGGAGTACTTCACCACGCCCGGCATCAAGGGCCGGCTGACGGCCGCCTTCTTCAAGGGCGTCGGCCAGCTCCCGGTGGACCGCTCGGGCGTGCGCGGCGCCGGCGAGGCGGCGATCCGTTCGGCGATCGCCGTGCTGGACCGGGGCGAGCTGTTCGGCGTCTACCCGGAGGGCACCCGTTCGCCCGACGGCAAGCTCTACCGGGGCAAGGTCGGCGGCCTGGCCCGGGTCGCGCTGGCCACCGGCGCGCCGGTCATCCCGGTCGCGATGATCGACACCGAGAAGGTGCAGCCGCCCGGCCAGGTGGTCCCGAACTTCGGCACCCGCCCGGGCATCCGGATCGGCCGCCCGCTGGACTTCTCCCGCTACCACGGCATGGAGAACGACCGCTTCATCCTCCGTTCGGTGACGGACGAGGTGATGTACGAGATCATGCGGCTGTCCGGCCAGGAGTACGTGGACATCTACGCGACCGCCGCCAAGCGGCAGCTGGCCGACGACAAGAAGAAGGCCGACGCCGAGCGCAAGGCCGTGCAGAAGGCCGAGCAGGCCGCCGCCAAGGCCGAGAAGGCCGAGGCGGAGAAGCTGGAGAAGGCCGAGCAGGACAAGGCCGCGCAGGAGCAGCAGAAGGAGACCGGGCCGGCCTGAGCCGGGGCCGGTCCGGCGCCGGGGGAGGGCGACGGGGATGACGGACGGCGGCGGAGCCGGAGCGGCGCGCCCGGGCGCGGTCGGCGCGGCGGTGGCGGCGGGCGGCATGTCCGTCGAACTGCCGCTCTGGCGGGCGATCTCCTCGTTCCGGGTGCTCGCCCTGGTGTACGCGCTGCTGCGCTACTTCGACTCCTACCTGGAGTTCCTGCACCCCGTCGCGGGCTGGATCTACCTCGGCGCGCTGACCCTCTGGACGCTCGCCTCCACCCGGGCCTTCTCCGGCCCGCAGCGCTGCACCTGGTACGTGCTCGCCACCGACCTCACGCTCGTCGTCACCGGCATCGTGATGAGCGGCATGATCGACGAGCCCTCCCGGATCAGCCACGGCGCGCCGACCCTGCCCACCATCTGGGCGGCCGGCACCGTGCTCGGCTTCGCCGGCCGGGGCGGCTGGCGCTGGGCGGCGGCGGCCGGCTCGGTGATCGGGGTGGCCAACATCCTCGGCCACGGCGGCGCGACCGGCGACAACCTCCACAACATCGTGCTGCTGATGGTGGCCGGCTGCGCGATCGGCTACGTGATCGAACTGGCCCGGGCCAGCGAGGCGACGCTCACCCGGGCACTCCAGGTCGAGGCGGCCACCCGGGAGCGGGAGCGGCTCTCCCGGGACATCCACGACGGCGTGCTGCAGGTGCTCGCCCTCGTCCAGCGCCGGGGCAGCGAGGCCCCGGCCGGCGGCGCCGGCCTCACCGAGCTGGGGCGGCTGGCCGGCGAGCAGGAACGCGCCCTGCGCGCGCTGATGAGCGGCGGACCGCTGCCCGAGCAGCGCGCGCCCGAGGAGCCGCAGGACCTCCGCGCCCTGCTCGCCCCGTGCACCGACGAGCGGGTGACCGTCTCGGCCCCCGGCACCCCGGTACTGCTGCCCGGACGGGCCGCCGGTGAGCTGGCCGCCGCCGTCGGCGCCGCGGTGGACAATGTGCGCCGGCACGCCGGGCCGGGGGCGCGGGCCTGGATCCTGGTCGAGGACGAGCCGGAGGCCGTCACGGTCTCGATCCGCGACGACGGTCCCGGCTTCGCGCCGGGGCGGCTCGGCGAGGCGGAGCGGGCCGGGCGGCTGGGCGTCTCCCAGTCGATCCGGGGCCGGCTGCTGGACCTCGGCGGCACCGCGGAGCTGTACTCGGCGCCCGGGGAGGGCGTCGAGGTGGAGCTCAGGGTCCCGCGCACCGCGTCCGGCGCCCCGGCCGGCCTCCTGTGACACCTCCCGCGAAAGGGTTCCGCGCATGACCACCGACCTGTCGACGGATCAGCAGGCGGCCGCCGACCGCCCGGTGCGGGTGATGGTGGTGGACGACCACCCGATGTGGCGCGACGCCGTCTCCCGGGACCTCGCCGAGGCCGGGCTCGACGTGGTGGCCACCGCCGGGGACGGCGAGGAGGCCGTCCGCCGGGCCCGCGCCTGCTCCCCGCAGGTCGTGGTGCTCGACCTCAACCTGCCCGGTCTGTCCGGTGCCGAGGTCTGCCGCCAGGTGGTCGGGCACGACCCGTCGGCACGCGTGCTGGTGCTGTCCGCGAGCGGCGAGCACGCGGACGTCCTGGAGGCGGTGAAGTCGGGTGCGACCGGCTACCTGGTCAAGTCGGCCGGGCGGGAGGAACTGCTGGACGCGGTGCGCCGCACCGCCGTCGGCGACGCGGTGTTCACCCCCGGCCTGGCGGGGCTGGTGCTCGGCGAGTTCCGCCGGCTGGCGGCCGAGCCGCCCGCCCCGGCCGCGCCGGTCGTCCCGCAGCTGACGGCCCGGGAGACCGAGGTGCTGCGGATGGTCGCGAAGGGGCTGTCGTACAAGCAGATCGCCGATCGGCTGGTGCTGTCCCACCGCACGGTGCAGAACCACGTCCAGAACACCCTGGGCAAGCTCCAGCTGCACAACCGGGTCGAGCTGGTCAGGTACGCGATCGAGCAGGGGCTGGACGACGCGGTGTGACGCCCGGGCGGGGTGTGCGGCCGCACCACCCCGCCCGGCCCACCCCGCCCGACAGGTACGCCGTCGGCCCGGTGACGGCGGCTCAGCGCGGTACGCCGGCCACCGCCCCGCGCAGCAGCCCGGCGACGATCTCCACGCCGTCCCTGGTGAGGACCGACTCGGGGTGGAACTGCAGTCCGGCGAAGCCTGGGCCGCGCAGCGCGTGCACGTCCCCGGTCAGCGGGTCCCGGGCCACCTCGACGCCCGCGGCGGCCAGCCGGGCGGCGTCGGCGTCGGTGCAGCGCGCCGTGAAGGTGTTGTAGAAGCCGACCGTCCGCTGCTCGCCGAAGAGGTCCACGCTCTCCTGCGCGCCCTGGTACGGCACCGCCTTGCGGGCCAGCGGCAGCCCGAGCGCGCCGGACAGCAGCTGGTGGCTGAGGCAGACGGCGAGCAGCGGGGCGGTCCGCCGGCCCTCCCGGACGGCGGCCAGCGCGTCGGTGACGATCGGGCGCAGCACGGCCATCTTGGGGTCGTCGGCGGCGGCCGGGTCGCCCGGACCGGGGCCGAGCACCAGCGCGCCGGGGTGCGCGGCGACCCGCTCGCGCAGGCCCGGTTCGTCGAACCGGGCCACGGTGACCCGGTGGCCGAGCGAGGTCAGCAGGTGGCCGAGCATCGCGGTGAAGGTGTCCTCGCCGTCGACGACGAGGGTCTCCAGCTCCTCGGTGATCCGGGCCGGCTGCTGCATCCGGAGCCAGAACGGGGCGAGGCCGGCCCGGCGGGCGTCCAGCGCGGCCTGGACGCGGTGGTGGTCGGCGAGTCGCGGGCCGTTGCGGCCGGGGGTCCGGGCCGGGGCCGGGCGGGCGCCGATCGCGGTGAGCACCCCGGCGGCCTTGGCGTGGGTCTCGGCGACCTCGCCGTCAGGGTCGGAGTGCCGGACCAGGGTGGCGCCGACCCGGACCGCGAGCCGGCCGGTGGCCGGGTCGATGTCGGCGGTGCGGATGCAGATCGGGGAGTCCAGCAGCTGGCCGCCGCTGGCCGAGCGGCCGATCAGGGCGAGCGCGCCGGAGTAGTAGCCGCGCCCGCCGCGCTCGTACCGCTTGATCACCCGGGTGGCGTTCTGCACCGGACTGCCGGTGACGGTGGCGGCGAACATGGTCTCCTTCAGCACCTCGCGGACGTCCAGCGAGGTGCGGCCGCGCAGCTCGTACTCGGTGTGCGCGAGGTGGGACATCTCCTTCAGCCGGGGGCCGAGCACCTGGCCGCCGAGGTCGCCGACGGTGCACATCATCTTGAGCTCCTCGTCGACCACCATGGTCAGCTCCTCGAGCTCCTTGGGGTCGTGGAGGAAGGAGATCAGCGAGTCCAGGTCGGAGCCGGCGGCGGGGTAGCGGTAGGTGCCGGAGATCGGGTTCATCACGACCGTCCCGCCGCTCTGCCGGACGTGCACCTCGGGGGAGGCGCCGACGAGCACCCGGTCGCCGGTGTGCACCAGGAAGGTCCAGTAGGCGCCGCGCTCCTGCTCCAGCAGCCGCCGGAACAGGGTGAGGGCCAGCGCGGGCGAGAAGTCCTCCAGGGTCGCGGTGAAGTCGCGGCGGACGACGAAGTTGGCGCCCTCGCCGCGGCCGATCTCGTCCTCGATCACCCGGCGGACGATCTCGGCGTACTCGGCGTCGTCGATGTCGAAGCCGCCGTCGGTCAGGGAGACCGGCAGCTGCGGCAGCGCGTCCGTGACCTCGGCCAGCGGCAGGGCGTACTGCTCGGTGACCGAGAGCGCCCGCAGCGGGGTGCCGTCGTCGTGCGCCTCGAAGCCGCGCTCGCGGATCTGCCGGTAGGGGACCAGGGCCAGCAGGTCGTGGACCGGGCCGTCGGCGGGGACGCCGTGGCGGACCGGCAGGTCCGCCAGCCGGTCGTGGCTGCCGACGGTGCCGAGCAGGATCTCGACGGTGTCCGGCGCGGTGCGGGGAGTGCGGCGGTGCAGCAGGGCGAAGGCCGGTGCGTCGGCGGCGGTGAGGCGGGCGAGCAGGTCGGCGGCACTGGTCACGGTGGCGGCGTTCCTTCCGGGGTGGCTTCTGCGGCGGGGTGGGGTTTCCGCTCCGGGAGGCTGCCGACCGGCTGGTGGAACGCCGACGGCCGCCCCGGGGGGCGGCCGTCGTGTGCGTCTAGGAACGCGCTGACTGTGGGCCACCCGAAGGGTCGGCCCACCACCAGGATCGGGTGTGCGGCGTGTTCACGGGACCGAGCCTAGCGGATCCCCGGGGCGGCGTGAGGCCCGTCACCCGATTGTCCGAGAGGTGTCTCATCCCTCGGGCGGTGGTCACAATTCGGTTGCCGCACCCCGTAGCCTTGACCGCGTGACCGTGACGAATCCCCACACCTGGCAAACCCTGCCCGCGGCGCAGCAGCCCGAATGGCCGGACCAAGAGGCTCTGCGCAAGACCCTTGCGGACCTCGCCTCGTATCCGCCGCTCGTCTTCGCCGGCGAGTGCGACCAGCTGCGCGCCCGACTCGGTGCCGTGGCGCGGGGCGAGGCGTTCCTGCTGCAGGGCGGCGACTGCGCCGAGGCCTTCGACGGCGTCTCCGCGGAGCACATCCGCAACAAGCTCAAGACCCTGCTGCAGATGGCGGCCGTGCTCACCTACGCGGCCTCGGTGCCGGTGGTGAAGGTCGGCCGGATCGCCGGCCAGTACTCCAAGCCGCGCTCGAAGTCGACCGAGACCCGCGACGGCGTGACCCTGCCGGTCTACCGGGGCGACTCGGTGAACGGCTTCGAGTTCACCCCCGAGTCCCGGATCCCGGACCCGGAGCGCCTGAAGCGGATGTACAACGCGTCCGCCGCGACGCTCAACCTGGTGCGTGCCTTCACCACCGGCGGCTACGCGGACCTGCGCCAGGTGCACGCCTGGAACCAGGACTTCGTGCGCAACTCGCCGGCCGGTCAGCGCTACGAGCAGCTGGCCCGCGAGATCGACAACGCGCTGGCGTTCATGAACGCCTGCGGTGTCGCGCCGGAGGAGTTCCGGACCGTCGAGTTCTTCTCGTCCCACGAGGCGCTGGTCCTGGACTACGAGACCGCGCTGACCCGCGTGGACTCGCGCACCGGCGAGCTGTACGACGTCTCCGGCCACATGGTGTGGATCGGAGAGCGCACCCGGCAGCTGGACCACGCGCACATCGAGTTCGCCTCGAAGATCCGCAACCCGATCGGTGTGAAGCTCGGCCCGACCACCACGGTCGACGAGGCGCTCACCCTGATCGAGAAGCTGGACCCGGAGCGCGAGCCCGGCCGGCTCACCTTCATCACCCGGATGGGTGCGGGCAAGGTCCGCGACGCCCTGCCGACCCTGGTGGAGAAGGTCACCGCCTCGGGCGCGCAGCCGGTCTGGATCTGCGACCCGATGCACGGCAACACCTTCGAGGCGTCCAGCGGGCACAAGACCCGCCGCTTCGACGACGTGCTCGACGAGGTCAAGGGCTTCTTCGAGGTGCACCGGGCGCTCGGCACCCACCCGGGCGGCATCCACGTGGAGCTGACCGGCGACGACGTCACCGAGTGCGTCGGCGGTGGCGACGAGGTGCTGGTCGACGACCTGCACCAGCGCTACGAGACGGCCTGCGACCCGCGGCTCAACCGCAGCCAGTCGCTGGACCTGGCCTTCCTGGTCGCCGAGATGTACCGCGGCACCGTCTGAGACCGTCCCGGATGTGACCGAAGCCTCTCCGGCCTGGGGTTTTCCCCGGCCGGAGAGGCTTTTGCGTACCCGGATCGGCGGGTAAGGTGAGGCTTAGTGAACTAAGGCAAGCCTTAGTCAAGATCCACTCGCTTCACCCCGGGAGAGACCGCGATGTACGTGTGCATGTGCCATGCGGTCACCGAGGACCAGGTGAAGCGGGCGATCGACGCGGGAGCCGACACCCCGCGCCGGATCGCCAAGGGCTGCAAGGCCGGCACCGACTGCGGATCCTGCGTCCGGCGCATCCAGGCACTGCTCGGCGAGCACGGTGCCCGGCCGTGCCCGACCGCCCGGCTGGCCGCCAAGCTCGGCCTGGCCGACCCGGGCGCCGACTCCGGGGAGCCCGAGCCGGCACCGGTACCGGCGGCGGCGCCGGTGGTGACGCTGCGCGTGGCCTGAGCCCCGGCCCGCGGGCCGCGGCGCCCGGTCCCGCCCGGTGCTCCGGCCCCGGTCAGGACTCCGGCTGCTCGATCAGCTGCGCGAGGTAGAGCGCCTCCCCGAGCTTCTCCAGCAGCTCGAGCTGGGTGTCGAGGTAGTCGATGTGGTGCTCCTCGTCCTCCAGGATCGATTCGAAGATGTTCGCCGAAGTGACGTCGTTCTTGGCGCGCATCACCACGATCCCGCGCTTCAGCCGGTCGATCGCCTCGACCTCGACCTGCCGGTCCGCCTCGAACATCTCCTTGACCGTCTGGCCGATCCGGACGTGGAACAGCCGCTGGTAGTTGGGCAGGCCGTCCAGGAAGAGGATCCGGTCGGTGAGCACCTCGGCGTGCTTCATCTCGTCGAAGGACTCGTGCCGGGTGTACTTGGCGAGCTTCGTCCAGCCGAAGTTCTCCTGCATCTTGGCGTGCAGGAAGTACTGGTTGATCGCGGTCAGCTCGGCGGTGAGCTGTTCGTTGAGGAACTCGATGACCTCGGTGTCGCCCTTCATGGCGTTGCCTTCCTGCTGTGCGTGCGGGACACGGCCGTTACCCTCCGGCTGCAGGCATCCTGGCACCGGGGCGGGAAGAAATTCCAGTAAGTTCACACTCACTAGGACATGTGTCGGAATATCCGATTTGCCAGCGCCTTGAGCCGTACGAGCGGGGCGTGCGAGGTGGCAAAGGGGCGCGCGCGGCCCGCTGCCCGCCGTCTGTCACCATGGATCCATGGGTCAGTCCGAGCAAGAACCGTCGTCGCCGTCTGACCCCCGGCTCCCGCCGGGCCAGCGGGTCCAGCGGGGCTGGCCCGCCCTGCACTACGGACCGGTACCCCGGTTCAAGCCGCTGACCTGGGACCTCCAGGTGTTCGGCGCGACCGCCTCGGCCGAGAAGCACAGCTGGGACTTCGAGGCCTTCGACGCCCTGCCCCGCACCACGGTCCGGGCCGACCTGCACTGCGTCACCCGGTTCTCGGTGCTCGACAGCGACTGGACCGGCGTGGCCGCCGCGCTGCTGCTCGACCTGGTGCCGCCGGACCGGGACGTCACCCACGTCATGGTCTGGGCCGAGTACGGCTACAGCGCCAATCTGCGGCTGGCCGACTTCGCCGCCCCCGACACCCTGCTCGCCACCCACCGCAACGGCGAGACGATCACCGCCGAGCACGGCTTCCCGGTCCGACTGGTCGTCCCCCGGCTGTACGCGTGGAAGGGACCCAAATGGGTCCGGGCGGTCGAGTACATGCGGGCCGACCGGCGCGGCTTCTGGGAGGAGCGCGGCTACCACAACCGGGCCGACCCGTGGCGGGAGCAGCGGTACTCCCACCAGGAGGAGCCGGGCGACGGTCCGCTCCGGTAGGGCGCGTGCGCGGGGGGCGCCGCGGCCCGGACGGGCCGTTCCCGCAAGCCGGCCGGGCCGTTCCTAGAAGAACGGGAAGGTGACCGTCACCACGGTGCGCTGCGGCTTGCGCTCACCGGCCGCCGGGGACTGACCGGTCACCTTGCCGGTGCCGAACAGGTTGACCCCGCTGCTCTGCATCGCGAACCCGGCCGCCTGGAGCGCCTTCTCCGCGGCCTCCTTGCTCATCCCGGTCACGTCCGGCACCGCCACCATGCCCTTGCTGACCACCAGCGCCACCGGCGTGTTCTCCGCCACCTGCTCCCCGGCGGCGGGCGAGCTGCTGATCACCGAACCCTCCGGCACGGTGTCGCTGAACACCGAGGTCACCGTGCCGGCCGCCAGCTGCGTTCCGGCGAGTGCCGAGGCGGCCTGCGCGGAGGGCTTGCCGACCAGGTCCGGCACGGCGATCCGCTTCGGGCCGCGCGAGACGGTGAGCGTCACGACGTCGCTCTTCCGGGACCGGGTGCCGACCCCGGGGGCGGCCGCGACCACCTGGCCGGCCGGGACGGTCTCGCTGTACACCTCGGTGATCCGCCCGTGCATGCCGGCGGCGTCCAGGATCCGCTCAGCCTCGGCCCGGTCCTTGCCGAGCACACCCGGCACCGTGCCGTACACCGCGCCCGAGATCGCGTACGTCGCCCCGCCGACCAGCAACACCAGGGTGGTCAGCACGGCCGCCCAGATCAGCGGCTTGCGCGGCAGCCGCCGTCGGGCGGACCCGGAGCGGCGTCCGGCCCCGGACCGGCGGGCGCGGGGCGTCCGGACCGGCGGCGGCTCGTCGTACGGACGGGGCTCGGTGAGCAGCTGCTCCATGACGTCCGGCGGCACGTCCAGCACACTGGTGCGCTCGACCGGGGCCGCCGGGGCCACCGGCGTGAGCACCGAGGTCGCCTCGCCGGTCGGGTACCGGGGGCTGGGGCGGGTGGAGGCGGGCGGCTCGGCGTCCAGCTGGGTCGGCGTGAGCCCGCGGCGGACCCGCTGGAGCGCGGCGAGCAGTTCCACCGCGTCGTACGGGCGGAGCTCGCGGTCACGGGCGCAGGCCCCGGCCACTATCGCGTCCAGTTCGGGCACCACCCCGGGCACCGTCGCGGACGGCGGCGGGACGTCCTCGTGCAGATGCCGGTACATCACCTGGACCGGGTTCTCGCCGGTGTGCGGACGGGAGCCGGTGAGCATCTCGTACAGCAGGATGCCGGCCGCGTAGACGTCCACCCGCCGGTCGGTCTCGGCGCCGGGGCGGATCTGTTCGGGCGCCAGGTAGGAGACGGTGCCGAGCACGGTGTCGGTGGTCGAGGTGCTGGAGGAGGCCGCGCCGTCGGCGGCGTTCAGCACCCGGACCAGGCCGAAGTCGGCGACCTTGACCAGCCCGTCGTCGGTGATCAGGACGTTCTCGGGCTTGACGTCGCGGTGCACCAGCTCGGCCCGGTGGGCGGCGCCGAGCGCGGCGAGCACCGGCTCCAGGATGTCCAGCGCGGCCCGGATGGAGAGCGCGCCGCGGTCGTTCAGCAGGTCGCGCAGGGTGCGGCCGGGCACGTACTCCATGGCGAGGAAGACATGGCCGCCGTCCGCGCCCTGGTCGAAGACGTTGACCACGTTGGGGTGGGCGAGCCGGGCGACGGCCTTGGCCTCGCGGATGAAGCGGGCGGTGAACGCGGCGTCCCCGGCCAGCGAGGCGTGCATGACCTTGAGCGCGACGACCCGGTCGAGCCGGGTGTCGGTGCTCCGGTAGACGGTGGACATCCCACCGGCGGCGATCCGTCGCTCGACCCGGTACCGGCCGTCGAGCAGGGTACCGATCAGGGGGTCGCGCAAAGCCATGTCCACCCGGCGAGTCTAGGCCGTTGGGATCGGAGGGCCCCCGGAGACACCGCTCCGGGGGCCGCTCTGTGCCCGCTTTGTGACACCGGCCGGACGTCGGGACCGCCGTCAGAACGCCGGGCGCTCGCGGGTGTCGAGGTCGGCGCGGCCGGCCATCGCGGAGGAGGCCTCGGCGTGGAAGCGGCGCGGGATCCGGCCGGCCCGGTACGCGAGCCGGCCGGCCTCGGCGGCGTGCCGCATCGCGTCGGCCATCAGCACCGGGTCCTGGGCCCGGGTGACCGCGGAGGCCAGCATCACCGCGGCGCAGCCCAGTTCCATCGCCAGCGCGACGTCCGAGGCGGTGCCGGCGCCGGCGTCCAGGATCACCGGGACCCCGGCGTCCTCGACGATCAGCTGGAAGTTGTGCGGGTTGCGGATGCCCAGGCCGGAGCCGATCGGCGAGCCCAGCGGCATGATCGCCGCACAGCCCACGTCCTCCAGCTTGCGGGCCAGCACCGGGTCGTCGTTGGTGTACGGCAGCACCGTGAAGCCGTCGTCGACCAGGGTCTCGGCGGCGTCCAGCAGTTCGATCGGGTCCGGCAGCAGGGTCCGCTCGTCGGCGATCACCTCGAGCTTCACCCAGTCGGTGCCGAGCGCCTCGCGGGCCAGCCGGGCGGTCAGCACGGCCTCGCCGGCGGTGAAGCAGCCCGCGGTGTTGGGCAGCACGCGGATGCCGTTGCGGGTCAGGACGTCGAGCACCGAGCCCTGGGTGGTGGCGTCGACCCGGCGCATCGCCACCGTGGTCAGCTGGGTGCCGGACACCTGGAGGGCCTGCTCCAGGACCTCCAGGCTGGGGGCGCCGCCGGTGCCCATGATCAGCCGGGAGGAGAAGGACGTCCCGGCGATGGTGAGAAGGTCGTCGGCCATCGGTCAGCCTCCCTGGACGGCGGTGAGGATCTCGATCCGGTCACCCGCGGACAGTGCGGTGAGCGGCCACCGGGTGCGCGGCACCACGGTCTCGTTGAGGGCGGCGGCGACCCCGGAGTGGGCCTCGCTGAGGGTGGCGACCACCTCGGCCAGGGTGGTCGAGGCGGGGACCTCGCGCTGCTCGCCGTTGACGCTCAGCCGGACGTTCGGGGTGGTGTCGCTGGTGCGGGGGCTCATGCCGGGACCTTCGTGAATCGGTGGGGGGAGAACGGGCGGGCGAGTTCCGGCAGGTCGCCGGTGGCCAGGTACTCGGCGAGGAGGTCGCCGGTGACGGGCGTCAGCAGCACGCCGTTGCGGTAGTGGCCGGTGGCGGCGACCAGGCCGGGCAGGGCGGTCGGGCCGAGCAGCGGTGCGTTGTCCGGCGAGCCGGGCCGCAGTCCGGCGCCGGTCTCGACCAGCGGCAGCTCGGTGATGCCGGGCACCAGCTCGTGCGCGTCGCGCAGCAGCTCGTAGACGCCGCCGGCGGTGACCGTGGTGTCGTGGCCCTGCTCCTCGGTGGTCGCGCCGATCACCAGCTCTCCGTCGGCGCGCGGCACCAGGTAGATGTGGCCGCCGCGCACGACGGCGCGGACGTTGCGGGACAGGAACGGCCGGTAGGCCGCCGGTACCCGCAGCCGCAGCACCTGGCCCTTGACCGGGCGGATCGCGGGCAGCACGCCGGGGGGCAGTCCGGCCAGCAGGTGGCTGCGCGAGCCGGCCGCGAGCACGGTCCGCCCGGCGGTGAGGGCCGTGCCGTCGGTGAGCCGGACGCCGGTCGCCCGGTCGCCCTCGACCAGCAGCCCGGCGGCCTCGGCGCGGCGCAGCACCACGCCGGCCCGCTCGCAGGCCCGGACCAGGGCGGCGGCCAGCCGGCGGCCGTCCACCTGGTGGTCGTCCGTGACGTGCAGTCCGCCGCGCACGCCGGGGGCGAGCATCGGCTCCAGCCGGCGGGCCTCGCGGCCGGTGAGCCACTGCGAGTCCAGGCCGAGCCGCCGGTGGAAGGCGTGCAGTTCGCGCAGTTCCTCGCGGTCGTCGGAGTCCAGCGCGACGGCGAGGGTGCCGCACTGCCGGTAGCCGGTGTCCAGGCCGCCGCTCGCCTCGGTGAGTTCGGCGGCGAAGGCCGCCCAGCGCTCGTTGGAGGCCATGCCGAGGCGGAGCAGGGGCTCCTCGCCGTACTGGAGTTCGGTGACCGGGGCGAGCATGCCGGCCGCGACCCGGGCGGCGCCGCCGCCGGGGGCCGGGTCGAGCACGGTGACCCCGAGGCCCCGCCGGGCCGCCTGCCAGGCGACCACGAGCCCGATGATCCCGCCGCCGACCACCAGCACCTCGGCGCGGTCGCCCGATGCCAAGCGTGTCAAAGTCGCTGCTCTCCCTTCGCCGGTATGACCCGGATCAGGTTCGGACGGTCGCGGGCCGTGCCAGCCCGCCTCTCAGCCCGGTCCGCCGGGCTCCCGTGATGGTGCCCCCACCTTAACTCCGGGGGGTCGGAGGGCTGAAGGTGCCCGTGACGGGCCCGGACCGGGAGGCGGTCCTGGGTCGGAGGGCCTACGACCGGGCTCAGTACAGTGACGGACGTGGCTGAGCTGAGCGGTACGGGACGGACGGATCGGGTGGTCGTGGTCGGCGCGGGCCTGGCCGGGGCGCAGTGCGCCGCGGTGCTGCGGCGGGACGGCTGGCAGGGCTGGATCACCCTGGTCGGCGAGGAGCCGCACGCTCCCTACGACCGGCCGCCGCTCTCCAAGGACGTCCTGCTCGGAAAGACCGACAGCACCGCCCTCGACCTCGACTTCGGGCAGCTCGAGGTCGAACTCCTCACCGGCCGCCGCGCCACCGGACTCACCCCCGACGGCGGACCCGGCACCGCCGGCACCCTGCACACCGACGCCGGGGACGTCCGGTACGACGCGCTGCTGATCGCCACCGGCTCCGAACCGCGGGTCCTGCCCGGAGCCGAGCGGGCCCACCTGCTGCACACCCTGGACGACGCGCTGGCGCTGCGCGCCCTGCTCCGTCCCGGCCTGCGCCTGGTGCTGGTCGGGGCGGGCTGGATCGGTGCCGAGGTGGCCACCGCCGCCCGGGCGGCGGGCTGCGAGGTGACCGTGGTCGAGGCCGGGCCGGCGCCCGTCCCCGGCGCCCTGCCCACCGAGGTCGGCCGGGCGATGGCCGGCTGGTACGCCGAGGCCGGGACGGTGCTGCGCTGCGGCACCGGCGTGGCCGCCGTCGAACCGGGCGCGGTACTGCTCGCCGACGGCTCGCGGCTGCCCGCGGACGAGGTCGTGGTCGGCATCGGCGCCCGCCCGGCCACCGGCTGGCTGGCCGGCACCGGCGTCGCGCTGGACGCGGCCGGCGCCGTCCTGGTGGACGAGCGGCTGCGCACCACCGTGCCCGGCGTGCTCGCGGCCGGCGACTGCGTCGGCTACCCCTCGGCGCGCTCCGGCACCCGGCTGACCGTCCAGCACTGGGACCACGCGCTGCAGTCCGGCGAGGCCGCCGCCGCCACCCTGCTCGGTACGGACGCCCCGCCGTACGACCCGGTGCAGTACTTCTGGTCGGAGCAGTTCGGACGGATGGTGCAGTACGCCGGGCGGCACGGCGCGGACGACGAACTGCTGTGGCGCGGCTCGCCGGACGACGCCGGCTGGACGGTGCTGTGGCTGCGCGACGGCGTGCTGCGGGCGCTGCTCGCGGTGGACCGGCCGCGCGACCTGACCCAGGGCCGCCGGCTGGTCGAGCGCGGCGCCGTCCTGGACCCGGCCCGGGCGGCCGACCCGGCCGTTCCGCTGAAGTCGGCCGTCGCCGGGTAGCCGCCGGGGAGGCCGATTGGTGCGCGGGGGGCCACGGAGGTGGCAGTCTGGTGGGGTGAGTGAGATCGAAGCCAAGATTGAATCCCTGGTCCCCGCGTGGCTCTACCTGCCCGACATCTCCGAGCGGTGGGGCCTGGTGATCACCGAGGTCCGCAGCATGGTCAAGAAGGGTGACCTGATCGCCGTCCGCCGCGGCCCCAACAAGTCGCTGCAGGTCCCGGCGGCGTTCATCGACGAGACCGGCCCGGTCAAGCACCTGATCGGCACGCTGACGGTGCTGCGCGACAGCGGCTTCAGCGACGACGAGATCCTGGTGTGGATGTTCACCGAGGACCCCTCGCTGCCCGGCACCCCGATGCAGGCGCTCTGCGAGAACCGGGCCACCGAGGTCAAGCGGCGGGCCCAGGCGATGGCGTGGTGACCGACCGGCGCGGCCGGCTCGCCGACGCCCGGCTGTACCTCTGCACCGACGCCCGGCGCGAGCAGGGCGACCTGGCCGGGTTCCTGGACGCCGCGCTGGCCGGCGGCGTGGACATCGTCCAGCTCCGGGACAAGGGCCTGGAGGCCAAGCAGGAGCTGGCCGCGCTCGAGGTCTTCGCGGACGCCTGCCGCCGGCACGGCAAGCTGCTCGCGGTCAACGACCGGGCCGATGTCGCCCACGCGGCCGGTCCCGACGTGCTGCACCTCGGGCAGGACGACCTGCCGGTGCCCGCCGCCCGCGCGATCCTCGGCGAGGACGTGCTGATCGGACGCTCCTGCCACGCCGAGTCCGAGGTGGACGCGGCGGCCGTCGAGCCCGGCGTCGACTACTTCTGCACCGGTCCGGTCTGGCCGACCCCGACCAAGCCGGGCCGCTTCGCGCCGGGCCTGGGTCTGGTCGAGTACGCGGCGAAGCTGTCCACCGGGCGGCCGTGGTTCGCCATCGGCGGGATCGACCTCGGCAACCTGGACGAGGTGCTGGCCGCCGGGGCCCGTCGGGTGGTGGTCGTGCGGGCCATCACCGCGGCCGAGGACCCGGGCGCGGCGGCCGCCGAGTTCGCCCGGCGGCTGCGCGCCGTCTGATCCCGGGCTCCCGCCCCGAGGTCCCGAGGCTTTCCGGGGCCGCCGCCGTCCGGCTCAGTACTTGCGGACGGTGGCGGCCTCGGCCAGCGCCAGCAGGGCCGTCCGGGCCTGCCCGTCCGCCAGCGGGGCCGCCTCCAGCGCCGCCAGCGACTGGCCCATCAGCTCGTCGATCCGCCGCTCCACCCGCTCCGGTGCCCCGCTGCGGGCCACCAGCTCGCGCAGCCCGGCGACCTCGGCGGGGGTCAGGTCGGGTGCGCCCAGCCGCTCGTCCAGCCGGCGCGCCTCGTCGGCCGGCAGCCCCCGCATGGCGTGCGCGACCAGCAGCGTCCGCTTGCCCTCGCGCAGGTCGTCGCCGGCCGGCTTGCCGGTGACCGCCGGGTCGCCGAACACGCCGAGCAGGTCGTCCCGCAGCTGGAACGCCTCGCCCAGCGGCAGGCCGAACGCCCCGTAGGCCTCCACCAGCCGGGGCTCGGCGCCCGCGAGCATCGCGCCGACCTGGAGCGGCCGCTCGATCGTGTACTTGGCCGACTTGTAGTGCAGGACGGTCTGCGCCCGTTCCAGCGCGCCGCCGTCGGCGGAGTCCCCGGCGACCGGCTCCAGCACGTCCAGGTACTGGCCGACCATGACCTCGGTGCGCATCAGGTCGAACATCGGCTTGGCGGCCAGCACCGCCTCCGGCTCCAGGCCGGAGTTCAGGAACAGCTCGTCGCACCAGATCAGCAGCAGGTCACCGAGCAGCACCGCGGCCGAGGCACCGTACTGCTCGCGGTCGCCGCGCCACCCCCGGGCGCGGTGCAGCGCCTCGAAGCGGCGGTGCACGGAGGGCAGGCCGCGCCGGGTGTCGCTGCGGTCCATGAGGTCGTCGTGGACCAGCGCGCTGGCCTGAAGCAGCTCCAGCGCCGCCGCCGCCCGGGTGATTCCCTCGCCCCGCGCCGGGCCGCCCGCGCCGCGCCAGCCCCAGTAGCAGAAGGCCGGGCGGAGCCGCTTCCCGCCGTCCAGCAGGAAGTCGCGCAGCGCGTCGGTGACCGGGTCCAGCTGCGGGGAGACCTTGCTGAGCAGGGCCGACTGGCCGTCCATGAAGCCGACGAGGGCGGCGTTGACGCGCTCGCGCACGTCCTCCATGTCAATGGGGTTGGCCGGCCGCGGGCTGGACGAGGTCACGATGGGGCTCCGGAGGTAGCGGTGGTGCAGCAAGGGTATCCGGGGCGGAGGAGAACAGCCGTACGGGCCGGTTTCGGCCGGACGGGTGAAACGCTGTTCACGGGGGTGCCGGACCCGCCACCGGTGCCGTCGGCCCGGGGTCCGCCCCTTGTCCGTCCGATGTCTCAAAACATGGGACGGAGTTGTCCGCGCCCTTCGGCCGACGGCTAACCTGCCACCATGGCACTCGGTATCGCTTCGACCAGACCGGACCGTGCACAGACCGTCCGCGACCTGCTGGCGGCCGGAAAGCGGTCCTTCTCCTTCGAGTTCATGCCGCCGCGCACCGAGGTGGGCGAGCAGAAGCTCTGGGACGCCATCCGGCGGCTCGAACCGCTCGACCCCAACTTCGTCTGCATGACGTACGGCGCCGGTGGCTCCTCGCGGGAGCGCACGGTGAACATGGTCGGCCGGATCGCCACCGAGACCACGCTCACCCCGGTCGCCCACCTGACCGCCGTCGACCACTCGGTCGCGGAACTGCGCAACATCATCGGCCAGTACGCCGACCAGGGCGTCCGCAACGTCCTCGCGGTGCGCGGCGACCCGCCCGGCGACCCGATGGGCGAGTGGGTCAGCCACCCGGAGGGCGTCACCTACGCGTACGAGCTGGTCGAGCTGATCAAGGGCATCGGCGACTTCTGCGTCGGCGTGGCGGCCTCGCCCAACATGCACCCGCGGTCGACCGACTGGGACGAGGACATCCGGCACTTCGTGGCGAAGATCCGCTCCGGTGCCGACTACGCCATCACCCAGATGTTCTTCGAGGTCGACGACTACCTGCGGCTGCGCGACCGGGTGACGGCCGCCGGCTGCGAGACACCGATCATCCCGGAGATCATGCCGGTCACCAACGCCCGGCAGCTGGAGCGGTTCCCCCAGCTGAGCGGCTCGCCCTTCCCGGCCGAGCTGGAGGCCGGGCTGCGCGCCGTCATCGACGACCCGGCGGCGCTGCGCGAGGTCGGGATGGAGCACGCCACCGCGATGTCCGAGCGGCTGCTCGCCGAGGGCGCCCCCGGCCTGCACTTCATCACCCTGAACCACTCCACCGCGACCCTCGAGATCTACCAGAACCTCGGTCTGCACCAGCGCTGAGCTGCGCGCTTCCCACCCCTCGGGGCACCGCCGCGGGCACCCTTCCCGGTAGCCCCGACGGGTGGGAACGCGATGCGGTACCCGGGCCGTTGAACGGGTACAGTCGCCGCACACGCGCGGCGGGCGCGGGCACGCGACTGGAGGTAGCGGGCGGGATGGGGATCGGGTACCTGCTGCTGTACGCCGCGCTGGCGGTGGTGGCGCTCTGGCTGGTCGCCGAGCTGCTGTTCCAGAACCGGGCCCCGCTGCACTGGCGCGGTCTCGCCCTGGTCGGCTTCCTGGCGGTGGCCGGCGGCATGGCGATGGGCTCGGTCCCGGTGATCGGCGGCGGCGCCGCGATGTTCGCGGTGGGCCAGACCTTCGTGACCCTCTCGGTGAAGCGCGGGTACGCGGCCGGCTGGTCGCTGCGCCGCGCGGACGGGAGCCTGCCCGGACCGCTCGCCAAGGTGCCGCTGCTCGGCGCGCTCACCGGCGGCGGCGCGGTCGCCGCCGCGGCCGTGGTCGCGGCGGAGCGGGTCGGTGAGGTCGGCGCCGTCGAGGAGGCCCGGCCGGCCGCGGACAGCGCGCCCCGGCCGCCGGAGGAGGCGCCGGTCGAGCAGACCGCCGCCTTCGAGATGCAGGAGCTTGCCACCGACGGGGTGTACGCCGCCAGCTACTACGAGCAGCAGCAGACCGAGGTGCTCCACGCGGTCGGGAACACCCAGGCGGTGCCCCAGCAGTCCCACCAGGACGCCTACGCGGAGGCCTACCAGGGCGGCTACGACCCGGCGCAGCAGCTCCAGCAGCAGGCCGGCCAGTACGGCTACGACCAGCAGCAACAGCAGCAGTGGCAGGCCCAGCAGCAGCCGGTGTTCGGCTACGACCAGGGCTACGGCGGCTACCAGCAGCAGGACCCGTACGGCGGTTACCAGCAGCAGCCGGACTCCTACGCGGCCTACCAGCAGCAGCCCCAGCCGCACGAGCAGCAGCACGACCCGCTGAACGACCCGCAGCAGGCCGGCCAGTACGGCTACGACCAGCAGCAGTGGCAGGCCCAGCAGCAGCCCGACCAGCAGCACACCACCGGGATCCCGCAGCAGCCGCAGTACGACCAGTACGGCTACCAGCAGCAGCCCACCTGGCAGCAGCACCAGGGCTGAGCCCGCGGTCCCGACGGGAGCTGCTCGGGGGCCTGCTCGGTCGGTGCGTGACGGTCGCTGCGCGACGGTCGGCGGGGCTCAGGCCGGGCCGATGAGGTTGGCCACGATGCAGGCGGACATGCCGACCCGGGCCAGTCCGCCGCCGGGGTGGGCGGCGCCGCCGGTCAGGTAGAGGCCCGGGTGGTCCTCGTTCGGGGCCTGGAGGAGGCCGCCGCCGAGGCCCGCCAGCGCCGGGGGAGGGACGGAGCCGAAGAAGGAGCCGGTCTCCCGCTCGGTGTGCTCGGGTGTGCGGACCACCCGCCAGAGCATCCGCTCGCGCAGGCCCAGGCCGGCCGCGTCGACCTGGTCGAGCATCCGGTCGGCGAAGGCCTCCGGGACGCCGGGAACACCCCAGTCGAGGTCGAGCGAGGGCGTGGTCGCGGTCAGCACCACCGCCTCGTGGCCCGCCGGGTGCAGCGAGGGGTCGTCGGGCCGCAGCACCTGGACGGTCGGCCGGTAGTCCGGCGGCACCCCCGGGCCGAACACCCCCGCCAGCTCGGCGGCCGGGTCGGCGGCGTGCACCACCGTGCGGTGCGCGGTGCCCTCCGGGCGTTCGCCGCGCAGCGCCAGCAGCACGCTGACCCGGCCGGGGACGCCGTGCAGCCGCTCGGCCGAGGAGGGCCAGTCGTCCGAGCTCTCGGCCGGGCCCATCCACTGGGTGTGCAGCACCCGGGCGTCGATCGAGGAGACCACCAGGTCGGCGTCGATCCGGTCGCCCTTGGTCTGCACACCGGTCACCCGGCCGTCCTCGACGACCACCCGGGCGACCGGAGTCCCGAACCGGAACTCCACCTTGCGCTGTTCGCAGCGGCGGAAGAAGGCGTCGGCCAGCGCGCGCAGGCCGCCCTCGACGTACCAGACGCCGAAGGACTGCTCCATGTACGGCAGCACGGTGGCCCCGGCCGGGGCGGTGCGCGGGTCGAGACCGAACCGCAGCGCGTGTTCGTGCAGCAGGGCGGTCAGCCCGGGGTGGCCGCCGAGCTCGGTCGCGGCGACGTCGGCGAGGGTCCAGTCGCGCCGGCCGCGCCGACGGCCGAACAGACCGCGCCGGACCGGGGCCGCGTCCGGCACCGGGTACGGGTCGGCGTACAGCGGCCTCGGGTCGGCCGGCAGCGGCTCCTCCAGCAGCGGGCGGCGGGTGGCCTCCCAGACCGTGCGGCCGTGGTTGAGCACGGTGGCCCAGCGCTGCCCGGCTCCGGGGCCGAAGGCCTCGTCCAGTGCCTGGACCACCCCGCCCCGGGAGGCGTTGGGGAGGGACACCGCCGTGCCGTCGGGGAAGAGGTGCCGGCTCTCCGGATCGACCGGGCGCAGCCGCACCAGTTCCTCCAGCGGCTCCCGTCCGGTCTTCAGCGCGAGGTCGCGGTAGACGGCGGGGAGGGTGAGCAGACCGGGGCCGGTGTCGAAGGCGAAGCCGTCCCGCTCGTAGCGGCCGACCATGCCGCCGTAGGTGTCGCGCGCCTCGCAGACCGTCACCTTGTGCCCGAGGGTCGCCAGCCGCGAGGCCGCCGCGAGTCCGCTCATTCCTGCGCCGATGATGACGATCCGTGCCATGCCTCGATCCTAGATCCGGTACGGAGCCTCCTCCGCCACCGGTCGGCCGGCGGCCGCACGGGCGGCGCGGCGTTCGCGGCGGCGGGCGCGGAAGGCGCGGATCCGGTTGATCGCGAACCACACGAGCAGGATGCCGACCAGCAGCAGTACGGCGGAGATCGAGGCGGCCAGCCAGGGGTGGAAGATCGCCAGGGTGACCAGGCCGGCCACCGAGATGTCCTCGGCCAGGGAGACCACGATGTTGCTGGCCGGCTCGGGCGAGGTGTTCACCGCCATCCGCAGCGAGGCCTTCACCAGATGGCTGACCAGCGCCGTCGTGCCGCCCATCGCGCCCGCCGCGACCTCGCCCAGCGAGCCCGGGTCGGTGGTGGCGGCGGCGATCAGGGCGCCGACGGTGGCGCCGGCGATCGGGCGGACCACGGTGTGGACGGCGTCCCAGACGGTGTCCACGTACGGGATCTTGTCGGCCACCGCCTCCAGCAGGAAGAGCACGGCGGCGGCGATCAGCACGTCGGTGCGCTCCAGGGCCGGCGGCACCGAGTCGGCCCCGCCGAACCGGCCGAGCAGGCCGAGCAGCAGGACCACCGCGTACGCGTTGATCCCGCTCGCCAGTCCGCTGGTGAAGATCAGCGGGACGATCGTCATCGGCTCCCCGTCCGTTTCCTGCTCGCGATCCGGTCCGGTGTTCGGTCCGGCCCTCGCCGTACCGTACCGGGACGCCGCCGCCGGGGCCCGCGGTTCCCGTCCCCGGGCGTCTGAGTACGGATACTCAGACGCCCGATTGAGTACCTGCACGGATGCCCCGCGACCTGCGAGGACGTCACAGTGGTGGCACCGGGACGGCGGCGCGTCGGGCGCCTGCGGCCCGAGGGGCGGACGATCGGCGTCCGGCGGTCACGGGGGACCGGCGGAAGCGTGTCGAGGGGGTGTCCGCCCCGGAGCCGGTCGGAGACCGCGCACCGCCGGCACGGGGCGGCGGAGCGGGTCAGGGGGGACCGGCATCTCCGGGGGACCGGGAGCTCCGGAGCGCCGTCCGTGGGGGACGGCGCTTCGGCCACCGGGCGGGCGGCGGACCGTCGCCGGGCGGCCCACCGGTGGGCGGGACCGCCACCGGGCCGGATTGTCAGTGGTGCCGTTCACGATGGAGGAGCACGGACCACCCGGTCCGCGCGCTGCCTCGGAACGGGGGAGACCATGACCATCAGTCACCCTGAGCACGTCACCGCCCGCCTCCACTCCGCCGCCTACCGACCGGGGGCCGCGCCGCGCCCCTCCGCCCACCGTCCGTCCGCCGACACCGGGGCCGACCCGGTGCTGCGCCGCCTCGCCGCCCCGCCGGCCGCACTCGACCTGCTGGCCGAGGCCCATCGCACCCTCGACCGTGCCCGCTCCCTGCCGGACCCGCTGGAGCGGTACGCCGCCGCGCACCTCGCGGCGCTGCGCACGGTGGCGGCGGTGCTCGCCGTGCGCGGCCGCCCGGAGAAGAGCGAACGCCGCCGACGGGCGATCCGCAGCGCCTGGGAGGTGCTGCCCGAGGTGGCGCCCGAGCTCGCCGAGTGGGCGCCGTACTTCGCCGCGGGCGCGCGCCGCAGGGCGGCCGCCGAGGCGGGCATCAGGGGCGCGGCCTCGGCCCGTGACGCCGACGACCTGATCCGCAACTCCGCCCTGTTCCTCCGGCTGGTCGAGCGGCTGCTCGGCCTGCGGGCCGCCCCGCCCGCCCCGCGGCTGCCGCTGGACGGCACGGGCGGAGGCGGCGGAGGCGGGGAGAGCGGCGCGGACGCCGGCACCCGGGAGGCCGGTTGACCGGGACGGGACCGATCGGGGCGGGGCGGGGGACGGGGGAGGGGGAGCGGTCGGTCTAAGGTTGGGGACAACCCGATCGACCCTGCACGTGCCAAGGAGCCTCGCCTTGTACCCGACGCGTCCCCGCAGCGCCCTGCGTACCGCCGTGGTGTGGGAGGTGGTGCGGGCCGCCCTGGAGAAGCGGGTGGCCGAGCTGGACCAGCCGGTGCTCGACGTGGTCGACACCGGTGGCGGCACCGGCAACTTCGCCGTGCCGGTGGCCCGGCTGGGCCACCGCGTCACCGTGGTCGACCCGAGCCCCGACGCGCTGTTCGCCCTGGAGCGCAGGGCCGCCGAGGCCGGCGTGACCGATCTGGTCCGCGCCGTCCAGGGCGACACCCAGACGCTCCCCGAGCTGGTCCCGCCGGGCACCGTCGACGCGGTGCTCTGCCACGGTGTGCTGGAGGTCGTGGACGACCCGGCGGAGGCGCTCGGCAGTCTGGCCGCGACCCTGCGCCGGGGCGGCTTCGTCAGCCTGCTGGCCGCCAACCGCAACGGCGCGGTGCTCGCCCGGGCACTGGGCGGCCACTTCGACGACGCCCGCGCGGTGCTGGGCGCCGCCGACGGCCGCTGGGGCGAGCAGGACCCGATGCCGCGCCGCTTCACCGGCGAGGAGCTCGACCGGCTGGCGGTCGGGGCCGGCCTGCGGGTCGAGTCGGTGCACGGCGTCCGGGTCTTCGCCGACCTCGTCCCGGGTGTGCTGGTGGACACCGAGCCCGGCGCGATGGAGGCGCTGCTCAAGCTGGAGGAGGCCGCCGCCGGGCAGCCGGCCTTCCACGCCGTGGCGACCCAGCTCCACCTGCTGGCCACCCTGGGCTGACCGGGCGGACCACCGCCGTTCGCCCACGGAACTCCCACTGTTCGCCGACGGACCGACGGTGCGTCCCCCGCTGGTTTCCCCGCCTTCTCCTCGGGATCTCCCCAGGTCCGGACCGATTCCATCGGATCGGGCACTAGTCCGGCCCCCGCCGCGTTGAGCGTGGTGCGGCGAGGAGCCGCCGAAGTGGCCGGGTCCACGCGTGGTCGACCACTCCGTCGCGAGCCCGTGGACCGTATGATCTGGGTAAAGCCGGAAAGCATGACCGCCGGATGCTCGGGGCATATGGACGACACGGGCCCGGGCCCCCGCACAGGCGTCCGACCGCGTGTTCTGAAGGCTGATTGGACTTGCCACCCCGACCGGGGCGGCGGACCGGTCGCACCCGCGACCGACGAGTAGGAGGACTCCGTGCCGCTCTCGGAGCACGAGCAGCGACTGCTCGACCAGATGGAGCGAGCGCTGTACGCCGAAGATCCCAAATTCGCTACGGCGCTCGAGGGAACCGGTCTGCGCACCTACACCCGTCGACGGGTCTATCTCGCCGTCGGCGGCTTCGTGGTCGGTATCGGCCTGCTGATGGGCGGCATGGTCGTACCCAATCAGATCTGGGTCAGTGTGGTCGGCTTCCTGGTGATGCTCGGGTGCGCCGTCTTCGCCGTGACCGGCTGGCGCCGCGGTCCCGCCGGGCAGGCCCAGCACCCCGGTCCGGCCGCCGTGCCGCGCCGCAAGGCCGGGATGATGGACCGGGTCGAGCAGCGCTGGCAGCGTCGGCGTGACGAGCAGACCGGTGGCGGATTCTGAGACCTGAGGTCCGTACCGTCGCCGGTACGGACGCACCGAGGGCGGGCAGTCGACCGACTGCCCGCCCTCGGTGCGTCCGGGTCCCGGTTCAGGACCCGTTCCCGCCGCTCCCGCCGCGGCCGCCCCGGCCGGGGCGGCGGGCGGTCAGCCGGCGGACCGGCCCGGTGACCGCGCCGACCGCCCGGGCGATCCGGCCCCCGACCGCCAGCCGGGCCGTCAGCAGGGCTTCCGAGATCCGCCACCGCAACTGCGCGGAGGAGGCCGGCAGCAGCAGGGCCCGGATCCGGCCGCGCCGGCCGGCGTGCGCCCGCAGGCCGTTCCTGGCGGTCCTGACGTCGGCCGCGAGCGGTTCCCCGACCTCGGCGGAGCGGGCGTAGAGCACCCGTTCGGTGGCCACCGCCACCCGGCCGGCGGCCGCCGTCGCGTCTTCGTCCAGCTCGCCGGCCTCGGCGATCCGGCGGGCGGCGGCGCGCGGGGTGCGCGACTCGTCCGGCGGGATGCCGAGGTCCCAGGCGGAGTCGATCAGTTCGTCCCAGGCGGCCAGCACCTGCGCGTCGGTGAGCGGGACCGGTCCCGGCCCGCCGGGGCGCCGCCGCCCGCCGCCGCCCAGCCGGCGCCGGCGCAGCCGGGCCCGCCAGACCATCGGGGTGAGCAGCAGGAACAGCACCAGCGCGACCGCGGCCAGCGCGGTCAGGACCTTCCCGGAGAGCAGCCAGGACTCCTCGCCGGCGCCTCCGGCGCTCTGCTGCCGGTCGCCGCAGTCACCGGTCCGGCGCAGCTTCGCGTCGCAGTCCGGGTTGGCGGACGGCAGCTGGACCGGCGCGCTGGCCTGCGGCTCGACGGTCGGCTGGGTGGTCGGCTGGGTGGCCGGGGCGGAGACCGGGTCCGAGTAGTCGGGCTGGACGCCGCGGGTCGGCGTGGGCTCGAAGCGCAGCCAGCCGTAGCCCTCGAAGTAGAGCTCGGGCCAGGCGTGGTACATCGCGTCGGTCACCGCGTAGACGTTGTTGCCCTTGGTGTTGCCGGGGGTGAAGCCGAGCGCGACCCGGGCCGGGACGCCCAGGATGCGGGCCATCACGGCCATGGTGGAGGCGAAGTGGACGCAGAAGCCGCGGCGGCGCTCCAGGAAGTCCTTCATCGCGTCGCTGCCGCTGTCGGTCCTGGTGGTGGCGTCGTAGGCGAACTCGGGGCCGGTGAACCAGTCGCGCAGGGCGACGGCCTTGTCGTACCCGGTCTTCGCCTTCCCGGTGACCCGCAGGGCGGTGTCCCGCACCACCGGCGGCAGGTCGCGCGGCACCACGAGGTACTGGTCGCGGATCCGCTCGGGCGGCGCCGGCACGGTGCGCAGGACGGTCGCGGTCGGCCGGACGTCCAGTGCGGTCACCGTGTAGTTGAGGCCCTTGATCGCCTTCTCCCGGGCGGGCAGGAGGCTGGAGGTGACCGGGTCGAGCTGCCAGGCGGAGTTGTCACGGAGGGTGACACCGACCGGCGGGTAGGGCATCGGCAGCCAGGCGTCGTCCAGCTGGGGCCCGATCCGGACCTCGGCCTTCAGCTGCTCGGCCAGGTCGATGCTGCCCAGCCCCTCGGGGGCGGGGAAGGTGCCGGTGAACGGCACCGTGGCGGCCGCGCCGCGCTTCCAGCTGACGCCGTCGAAGACGTCCAGCGAACCGGTGCGCAGATAGGTGGAGTCGGCGGCCGGGCTCTCGGACTTGTAGCTGAACAGTTCGACGTTGCGCGGCTTGGGGATCGCGCCGGTCAGGGTGATCAGCGGGTCCAGGCTGCTGACCGCGCCGCCGGTGCTGGTGCCGGTGCCGGTGCCGCTGTGCACCAGGCCGGAGTCCCAGCGCGGCAGGAACACGGGCAGCAGCAGGGCGAGCGCCAGCGCCAGGACGCCGACCTGCTGGCCGCTCCGGCCCAGGGTGCCGCTCCCTTCGCCGTCCCGCTCGGAGCCCCGGAAGATCCGGCCCCAGCGGGAGACCCGGTCCTGGCCCTCGGCGAAGAGCAGCACCAGGTAGCCGGCGGCGGCGGTGGCGAACCAGAGCCAGTTGCCGTCGTCCCCGGCCAGGCCGTTGCCGATCGAGTAGAGCGCGAGCAGCGGCAGCCCGGCCAGGGCCGAGCGCCGGTAGGTGACCGCGACGGTGTCCACCACGACGGCGATCAGACCGACCGAGGCGACCAGGATGAGCCGCAGCCCGGGGCTGGGCGGAGCGGGGATGGCGTAGTCACGGACGTCGTGGAACCCCTGGGAGAGGATCCGGCCGAGCAGCCGGACCGACTCGGGGCCGGGCACCAGGCCGCCGAAGACCGCGGCCGAGGAGGCGAAGCCGATCAGCAGCAGCAGGGCGAGCGCCAGCAGCTGGCCGGCCGGGACGGTCCACCGGTAGAACGGCGTGCGCCGCAGCCCGGCGCCGACCGCCGCGACGACCACGACCACCAGGAAGGCGTGGGCGATCCAGCCCTTGGTGGTCAGCAACGGGGTGAGGCAGAGCGCGGCCAGGGCGGTGGCCAGCGCCGAGTAAACGGTCAGTTTGGCCCGGGTGGTCACGCGCCGGCCTCTTCTCGGTAGGGGGCGGACGACTCGGGCCGGTCGGCGGCGCGCCAGAGGTCGGGGAGGGAGTCGCCGGCGCGGACGGTCAGTACCGTCCAGCCGGCCTCGCGCAGCCGGCGGGCCCGGTCGCGGAACTCCTCGCCGCCGGTGTCGGGGGAGAGCAGGCGCAGGCCCGCCCAGGTGCCGGTGTCGAGCAGGAGGACGACGGCGCCGCCGGTACGGCCGCGCAGCCGGGCGAGCCGGGCGGTCTGCTCCTCGTCCAGTTCGCCGAGGACGGCCACCACCAGACCCTCGCCGCCGGCCCGCAGCGGCTCCTCGGCGCGGGAGAGCCCGGCGCCGTCGGAGAGGTCGACCACGGCGAGCGCGTCCAGGATCACTCCGGAGGTGTCGGCGGCGGTGTGGCCGTTGTCGGCCTGGAAGCCGGGGACGGCGTGGCCGGTGTCGGTGAGCAGGCGGGTCTGGTAGCCGCGCTCCAGCAGGTGGACGCAGACCGAGGCGGCGCAGGCGACGGCCCACTCGAAGGAGGAGGCCGGGCCGCTGCCGCGGTGGCCGGTCTCGCGGGTGTCCAGCAGCACGGTGGCGCGGGCCCGGTGGGGCTGCTCCTCGCGCCGGACCATCAGCTCGCCGTAGCGGGCGGTGGACTTCCAGTGCACCCGGCGCAGGTCGTCGCCGGCCCGGTACTCGCGCAGGATGACGTCGTCGTCGCCGGCCAGCGCGAGCGAGCGGCTGTGGCTCTCGCCCTGCCCGGCGAACTCGCCGGTGAGCCGCACGTGCGGCAGCGGCAGCACCTGGGGGACGACGGTGAGCACGTCGGAGGCGGCGAAGGAACGGTTCAGCTCGCACATCCCGAACGGGTCGGAGAGCCGCAGCTGGAGCGGGCCGAGCGGGTAGCGGCCGCGCAGGTCGGAGCGGACCCGGTAGGAGACCTCGCGGTGGCCGCGCGGTTCGACCCGGTCCAGCACGAACCGGGGCCGGGGCCCGAGCACGTACGGGACCTTGTCCTCCAGCAGCAGCAGGCCGGTGGGCACCCGGGAGACGTTGTCCACCCGCAGGTGCACCCGGGCCTCCTGGCCGGCCACCGAGCGGTGCGGGCTGAGCCGGCGGCCGCTGGCGACCCGGTAGCGGGTGTTGGCCAGCAGCAGCGCGGCGGCCAGCGGCAGCGCGGCGAGCAGCACCCCGACGCGCAGCAGCGCGTCCTGGCCGAGGAGGTACGAGCAGACCACCGCGGTCAGTCCGGCGGCGAGGAAGGAGCGGCCCCGGGTGGTGAGGCCGCGCAGGCCGGCGCGCAGGCCCGACGGTTCGCCGGACGGGCCCACCTCAGCCCCTCCGGACGGCCGGGCCGCCCTGCGGGCGCGGCAGCGGGAGGCGGGCGACCAGGTCGGTCACGATCTGCTCCGAGGTGCGGCGGCTGAGCTGGGTCTCGGCGGTCGGCATCAGCCGGTGGGCGAGCACCGGCACGGCGAGGCGCTGGATGTCGTCCGGGGTGACGTAGTCGCGGCCGTCCAGGGCGGCGGCGGCGCGGGCGGCCCGGACCAGGTGCAGGGTGGCCCGGGGGGAGGCGCCGAGGCGCAGCTCGTGGCTGGTGCGGGTGGCGGCGACCAGGTCGACGGCGTAGCGGCGGACCGGGTCGGCGACGTGCACGGTGCGGACCAGGTCGATCAGCTTGAGGATGTCGGAGGCGTGGGCGACCGGCTGGAGGTCGTCCAGCGGGCTGGCGCCGGCGTGCACGTCGAGCATGGCGAACTCGGCCTCGGCGCTGGGGTACCCCATCGAGATCCGGGCCATGAAGCGGTCCCGCTGGGCCTCCGGGAGGGGGTAGGTGCCCTCCATCTCGACCGGGTTCTGGGTGGCGACCACCATGAACGGCGAGGGCAGCTGGTAGCTGGTGCCGTCGATGGTGACCTGGCGTTCCTCCATCGACTCCAGCAGGGCGGACTGGGTCTTCGGCGAGGCGCGGTTGATCTCGTCGCCGACCACGATCTGGGCGAAGATCGCGCCGGGGCGGAACTCGAAGTCGCGCTGCTGCTGGTCGAAGATGTTGGTGCCGGTGACGTCCGAGGGCAGCAGGTCCGGGGTGAACTGGATCCGTCGCACGGTGCAGTCGACCGAGCGGGCGAGCGCCTTGGCCAGCATGGTCTTGCCGACGCCGGGCACGTCCTCCAGCAGCAGGTGGCCCTCGGCGAGCAGGACGGTCAGGGCGATCCGGACGGCCTCCGGCTTGCCCTCGATCACGCTCTCGATGTTGGCCCGGATCCGGTCGACGACGGCGGCGAGTTCCGGCAGACCGATCGGGCGGTGTTCCACCGCCTCCAGGTCGCCTCCCGCACGACCGTTGAGACCGGCCTGATCGCTGTAGCTCGTCACCCGTACGCTCCCTGGCACACCAACGACCGGCTCCGTCCGAGCCCGGCCCCCACCCCATGCTGGACGCGGCGTCCCCGGTCGCGGTTCCGTGGGGGAGCCGGTGCCGGGATACGGCCTGCGGCAGGCCTCCCCAGGTGGTTCGGGGTCAGACCGGCAGGCGCATTCTCCCCTGCGCGGCGGAGGAAGTCACCCTGTTGCCGTCCGCCCGCCTCCGGGCGGGCCGCCCGCCCGTTCCCCCGGCGCCGGACCGGGGTGTCCGGCGGCCCGGACACCGTCGGCCGGGCCGGCCGGGCGGGGGATCAGTCGATCTCGCGCAGCAGACCGGTGTGGACGTCGAACACGAAGCCGCGCACGTCGTCGGTGTGCGGCAGGAACGGGGAGGTGCGGACCCGCTGCATGGACTGCCGGACGTCGCCGTCGAGGTCCACGAAGGCCTCGACCGCCCACTGCGGGCGCTGGCCGACCTCCAGCTCCAGCTCGCGCCGGAAGTCCTCGGTGAGGCCGAGCAGGCCGCAGCCGGTGTGGTGGATCAGCGCGACCGAGCGGGTGCCGAGGGCGCGCTGACTGATGGTGAGGGAGCGGATGGTGTCGTCCGTGACCACGCCGCCCGCGTTGCGGATGACGTGGGCGTCGCCGAGTTCGAGGCCGAGGGCGGCGAACAGGTCGAGGCGGGCGTCCATGCAGGCCACCACGGCGATCTTCTGCACGGGGCGGGCGTCCATGCCGCCGTCCCGGAAGGTCACCGCGTAGTCGCGGTTGGCGGCGACGAAGCGGTCGATGACGGCCGGGGTGGCGGAATCGGCAGCGGCGGTCGGCGTGGGCCGGTCGGGTGTCACTGTCATGGTGAAGACGTTAGTGCGATTTACCCGGTCGTGGTGGGGCCGATTGCTACAGAGCGGACGCCTGTGACCGAGGGCATGTCGACAACGCCGTCCGCCGGGGCGCCCGCCGTCCGTCCGGTCGCGACCGGGCACCCGGCACGTGCCACGAGCACCCTCGCGACCTGCGGTGATCCGTACCGCCGCCCGGGTGGTGCGCCGGAGCGGACCATTGACTGGAGGGGCGCGCGCGATAGAGTTGCGGCGCAGTGGAGCACACCCGCCGAGGCCCGTCAACCGGGCCTTTCCGGCCGTGCGCGACCGACGCGGCCCGCGGCCTCCACCCGCTCCCCGTACCACCTGGCGCACCTTCCCCGGCGCCGGGCGGACACGGCCTTCCCCAGGAGCGGGCGGGGACCACGGGCCGCGCGGCCCGGCCCGTGCGACGGCTCCGCCTCCCGGTGGGACAGAATGGTCGGGGCTGCCCGGACGTCGGGCGGCTTCCGCACCGAGGAAGGGCGCCACAGCGCATGAGCACCAACGATCCGGGTCCCAAGCACGTCCCGGTGATGCTGCAGCGGTGCATGGACGCGCTGGCCCCGGCGATCTCCCGGCCCGGCGCGGTCGTGGTGGACGCCACGCTCGGCCTCGGCGGACACAGCGAGGCACTGCTCACCCAGTTCCCGGACGTCCGGCTGGTCGCGGTGGACCGCGACCCGGCCGCGCTGAAGCTCTCCGGCGAGCGGCTGGCCCCTTTCGGCGACCGGGCCACCCTGGTGCACGCGGTCTACGACGAGATCCCCGAGGTCCTGGAGCGCCTGGACATCCCGAAGGCCGACGGCATCCTGTTCGACCTCGGTGTCTCCTCGATGCAGCTGGACGAGGCCGACCGCGGCTTCGCCTACGCGCAGGACGCGCCGCTGGACATGCGGATGGACCAGACCCGGGGGATCAGCGCCGCCGAGGTGCTCAACACCTACAGCCACGGCCAGCTGGCCCGGATCCTCAAGCTGTACGGCGAGGAGCGGTTCGCCGGGAAGATCGCCTCGGTCGTCCTCCGGGAGCGCGAGAAGGAACCGTTCACCAACAGCGCGCGTCTGGTCGATCTGGTGCGCAACGCCATCCCGGCCGCCACCCGCCGTACCGGCGGCAACCCGGCCAAGCGGACGTTCCAGGCGCTGCGGATCGAGGTCAACGGCGAGCTCGAGGTGCTGGACCGGGCGATCCCCGGGGCGCTGGACGTGCTGGCGCTCGGCGGACGGATCGTGGTGATGTCCTACCAGTCGTTGGAGGACCGCCTGGTCAAGCAGTACCTCGCGGCCGGTGCGACCAGCACCGCGCCGCCCGGGCTCCCGTTCGTCCCCGAGGAGCACCAGCCCTGGCTCAAGCTGATCACCCGCGGTGCCGAGCAGGCCACCGAGGAGGAGATCGAGGAGAACCGGCGTGCCGCACCCGTGCGGCTGCGGGTGGCGGAGAGGATCAGGGACCGAAGCACCCGGGGCTGACCGGAACCGGGGCGGTCCGAAGGGCGGAGGAAGACGGTGGGGCCGGTGGCCGGAGGCGGGGCGGGGAGCCGGGTGCTCCCCGGGCAGGGCGGCAGGGCGCGGATCACCGTGCGCCCGGGCCGGTCGGTACGGGGGCGGACGCCGTTCGCGGTGCTGGTGGTGCTGCTGCTCGGGGCGGGGCTGCTCGGGCTGCTCGCCCTGAACACCGCGCTCAACGAGGGCTCCTTCGAGCTGTCGCGGCTGAACCGGCAGACCACCGTGCTGACCGACGAACAGCAGGGGCTCCAGCACCAGATCGACCAGAACTCCGCGCCGGACGCGCTGGCGCGCCGGGCCGTCGAGCTGGGCATGGTGCCGGCCGGCGGGATGGCCTTCCTCGACCTGCCGAACGGCGGTGCGGTGGTCGGCACGCCCAAGCCGGCCCAGGACAGCCCGCCGGTGAAACGGTCCAGCGTGGAACCGTGGCCCGGGAAGCAGCCCGCGCCGGGCCGGTCGACGGCTCAGCCGACCGCCCAGCCGAGTGCCCAGCCCTCCCCGGCGGCGCCGGCCGCCACCGCGGCGCCGTCGGCCGGGCCGGGCACCGGTGGCGACGTCACCGTGCAGGTCAACCCCGGCCCGGCCGGGCCGGCCCCGGCCACGGGCGGGGGTGGCGCCCGATGAGCACGCCCCGTCAGCCCTCCGGCGAAGGCGCCGGCGGGCGCCGGACGATCAAGGGCGCCGCGCCGCGCCCGGGTGCCCCGCGCGGACAGTCCGGCGCCAAGCCGCCGGCCGCCGGGCGGGCCCGCAGCCCCAAGCCGCCGCCCCCCGGGGCGCAGCCCGCGAAGCCCCAGCCGCCCGAGCCCAAGCCGCCCAAGCCGGCCAGGTCGCAGCCGGCCAGGCCGGCGGCCGCCGGGTCGCAGCCGCCGAAGCCGTCCGCCGCCAGGGGCCGGGCCGCGCGCGGGCAGTCGCCGAAGGACCAGCCCGCCGGGAACCGTCAGCCCCGTCCGCAGTCCGCCCAGGGGCGCCCCGCGCGCGGCGGCCGGCCGTCCGCCGCCACGGTCCGCCCGGCCGTGCGCGGGGTGCGTCCCCCGCAGCAGCGCCGCGCGGAGGGGCGCCCGCCGGCCGGTGCGCCGCCGCGCCGCCGCCCGCCGCAGCGCCGTCCGGCGTCCCGGGGGATCCGGCTGGCCGACCCGCGCCGCCGGCTGCGGGTGATCACCGTCGTGCTGTCGGTGGTGTTCTCGGTCTTCGCCGGGCGGCTGGTCCAGCTCCAGCTGCTGGACTCGGACGCGCTGGCCTCCGACGCCAACACCAACCGCTACCTGAACATCCCGATCACCGCCGAGCGCGGCTCGATAACGTCCTCCGACGGCGTCGCGCTGGCCACCACCGTGGACGCCTACGACATCACCGCCGACCCGGCGATGTTCACCCCCGAGGCGACCGGCCTCCCCGACGCCCCCGAGCAGGCCGCCGCGCTGCTGGCGCCGGTCCTCGGCCTGCCCAAGGAGAAGCTCGCCGCCGACCTGCGCACCCCGAAGACCCGCTACAAGCGGCTCGCCGCCCAGCAGACCCCGGACGTCAAGAACCAGATCACCGACCTCAAGTCCAGCCTGGAGAAGCAGGCCGGCTCGCGTGCCTGCCAGGCCCAGAAGCGGCTGCTGAACAAGCCCGCCGACGAGGGCGGCCGGACCCGGGTCGACAACGAGTGCGTCAACCCGTTGGCCGGCGTCTTCAACCGGGACACCCAGAAGCGGGTCTACCCCTCCGACGGGCTGGCCGCGAACCTGGTGGGCTTCGTCAACGCCGAGGGCGAGGGCGCCGGCGGGCTGGAGCAGCAGTTCCAGAAGCAGCTGGCCGGCAAGGAGGGGCACAGCAGCTACGCCCAGGCCGGCGGCCGGCTGGTGCCGACCGCGGGCGGCTCGCTGGAGCCCGCCGTACCCGGCACCGACCTGCGGCTGACCGTCAACCGGGACATCCAGTGGGCCGCCCAGCGGGCCATCACCGACCAGGTCGCCAACGCCGGGGCGGAGAAGGGCTACGTGATCGTCCAGGACGTCAGGAACGGCCAGGTCCTGGCCATGGCGACCTCGCCCGGATTCAACCCGAACGATCTGAGCACGGCCAAGAACTCGCAGCTCGGCAACGCGGCACTGCAGGACGCCTACGAGCCCGGCTCGACCGCCAAGCTGATGACCATGGCGGCGGTGCTGGACACCGGCAAGGCCACCTGGGACACCAAGGTCACCGTGCCGTACCCGCTGGTGCGCGGCGACGTGGCGTTCAAGGACGACGTCGAGCACGACACCTGGTACCTGACCCTCGCCGGCGTGCTCGCCAAGTCCTCCAACATCGGCACCATCGAGGCCGCCCAGACCCTCGGCGCCACCCAGCCCGAGGCCAACCGGGTCCTCTACGACTACCTGCGGAAGTTCGGCATCGGCCAGCAGACCGGTCTGGCCTTCCCCGGCGAGACCGCCGGACTGCTCGACAAGCCGGAGGACTGGAAGGCGTCCAAGCAGTACACCATCCCGTTCGGCCAGGGCCTGTCGGTCAACGCGCTCCAGGCGACCTCGGTGTTCTCCACCATCGCCAACGGCGGTGTCCGGGTGGCCCCCAGCGTGGTCCAGGGCACCACCGCGCCGGACGGCAAGTACACCCCGGCCCCGGCGGGCGCGCAGTCGCGGGTGGTGAGCGAACAGACCGCGAAGACCCTCACCGAGATGCTGGAGTCGGTCGTCTCCGACGAGCAGGGCACCGGCGGCAAGGCCGCGATCCCGGGCTACCGGGTCGCCGGCAAGACCGGCACCGCCAACCGGGTGGACCCGAAGAACGGCGGGTACCGCGGGTACACCGCCTCCTTCATCGGCTTCGCGCCGGCCGACCAGCCCCGGGTCACCGTCTCCTGCGTGATCCAGGACCCGGTCAACGGCCACTTCGGCGGCCAGCTGTGCGGCCCGGTGTTCAAGCAGGTGATGGAGTTCACCCTGAAGACCCTCCAGGTCCCGCCGAGCGGGAGCGAGGCGCCCAACCTGCCCGTCGAGTGGAAGCCGTGATCGACCATGGACAACGACCTGGCGGGTGCGGCCGCCGGTGCGCAAAAGGGCCGGTTTGGCCCTGGACACCCTTCGGCGGATAGCCTCTCCGCCGTGCCGAAACCCGATCAAAACACCGTGAGCCCGCCCCGCCCCGCGCGGACCGGTGCCCGGACGCTCGCCGAGGTCGCCCGTCTGCTGGGCCTGGACCCCGTGGAGGGGCCCGAGGTCACCGGCGTCACCCACAACGCCCGCGAGGTCCGCCCCGGCGACCTCTACGTGGCGTTCCCCGGGGCCAACCACCACGGCGCGGCCTTCGCCGGACAGGCCGCCGGAGCCGGCGCCGTCGCGGTGCTCACCGACCCGGCGGGAGCCGAGCTGGCGGCCGGCACCGGTCTGCCGCTGCTGGTCGTCGACCGGCCCCGGGCCCGGATGGGCGAGCTCGCCGCGGCCGTCTACGACCGCCCCTCCGAGCGGCTGCTGATGATCGGACTCACCGGCACCAACGGCAAGACCACCACCTC
The DNA here is from genome assembly GCF_044748625.1 of Kitasatospora sp. NPDC089913. NCBI lineage: Bacteria > Bacillati > Actinomycetota > Actinomycetes > Kitasatosporales > Streptomycetaceae > Kitasatospora > Kitasatospora sp. NPDC089913. Next base: position 509,763 of record NZ_JBIVGI010000001.1, read on the forward strand.
CTACCTGGTCGAGGGCGGCCTGCGCGGCGCCGGGCGCCACCCCGGGGTGATCGGCACCGTGGAGATGCGGGTCGGGGACGAGCGGATCAAGAGCGAGCGCACCACCCCCGAGGCCACCGACCTGCACGCGATCCTCGCCGTGATGGGGGAGCGCGGCGCGGACGCGGTGACCATGGAGGTCTCCAGCCACGCCCTGGTCTACGGCCGCACCGACGGCGTGGTCTACGACGTCGCGCTGTTCAACAACCTGACCCCCGAGCACCTCGACTTCCACCCGGACATGGAGGACTACTTCCAGGCGAAGGCCCGGCTGTTCCAGCCCGGCAAGTCCCGCGCCGGCGTGGTCAACCTGGACGACGCCTACGGCCGCCGGCTCGCCGCCGAGGCGAAGATCCCGGTCGCCACCTTCTCCGCCACCGGCGCCCCGGAGGCGGACTGGCGCGCGGTGGACGTCCAGCTCGGCCCGGTCGGCTCGACCTTCCGGGTGCTCGGCCCCGGCGGCGTCGAGGCGGACGCCGCGGTCCCGCTGCCCGGCCCCTTCAACGTCGCCAACGCGCTGGCCGCGATCGTGCTGCTGGCCACCGCCGGACTCCCGCTGGAGTCGGCCGTCGCCGGCGTCGCCGCCGTCCCCGGGGTGCCCGGCCGGCTGGAGCGGGTGGACGCCGGACAGCCGTACGTCGCGGTGGTCGACTACGCCCACAAGCCGGACGCCCTGGAGGCGGTCCTCGGCTCGCTGCGCGAGGTGACCAAGGGCCGGCTGCACGTGGTGGTCGGCTGCGGCGGCGACCGCGACCCGCACAAGCGCGCCCCGATGGGCGGCATCGCCGCCCGGCTCGCCGACACCGCGGTCCTGACCAGCGACAACCCCCGCAGCGAGGACCCGCTGGCGATCCTCGCCACCATGCTGAACGGTGCCGCCGCGGTGCCCGAGGCCGAGCGCGGCGCCGTCCTGGTCGTGCCGGACCGCGCCGAGGCGATCGAGCTGGCCGTCGCCCGGGCCCAGGCCGGCGACACCGTGCTGGTGGCCGGCAAGGGCCACGAGCTCGGCCAGTACGTACGAGACGAGATCCGCCCCTTCGACGACCGCGAGGTGCTGCGCGAATCCATCGCGCGGACCACGGCCGGCCAGGAGAACCAGGGCACCCGAGGAGTGGACCAGCCGTGATCGCACTGACCCTCGCCGAGGTGGCCGCCGCAGTCGGGGGAACCCTGACCGGCGCCGACCCGGACGCCCTGGTGACCGCCCCGGTCGAGGTCGACTCCCGCAAGGTCCGCCCCGGCGGGCTCTTCGCGGCCTTCGTCGGCGAGAACGTGGACGGCCACGACTACGCGGACCGGGCGCTCGCCGCCGGAGCCGTCGCGGTGCTGGCCTCCCGCCCGGTCGGCGGCCCGACCGTCCTGGTCGACAGCGTGGTGGACGCGCTGGGCAAGCTCGCCCGCGCCGTGGTCGGCCGCGCCGACGCCGCCGTGGTCGCGCTGACCGGCTCGGCCGGCAAGACCAGTACCAAGGACCTCATCGCCCAGCTGCTCCAGCGCCTGGGCGACACCGTCTACCCGCCGGGCTCGCTCAACAACGAGATCGGCCACCCGATGACCGCCCTGCGGGTCGAGGAGGGCACCCGGCACCTGGTGCTGGAGATGGGCGCCCGGCACAAGGGCGACATCGAGTACCTCACCTCGATCACCCCGCCCCGGATCGGCCTGGTGCTCAACGTCGGCACGGCCCACGTCGGCGAGTTCGGCTCCCAGGAGGCGATCGCCGAGGCCAAGGGCGAGCTGGTCGAGGCGCTGCCCGCGGACGGCGTCGCGATCCTCAACGCGGACGACCGCCTGGTGCGCGCGATGGCCTCCCGGACGAAGGCCCGGGTGGTGTACTTCGGCGAGTCCGCCGAGGCCGACGTCCGGGCACGGGATGTTCGCCTCGACTCCACCGGACGTCCATCGTTCACGCTGAGCACCCCGGCCGGTTCCGCGCGCGTGCAGCTGCGCCTGTACGGTGAGCACCACGTCTCGAACGCCCTCGCCGCCGCAGCGGTGGCGACGGAGCTCGGGATGACCGTCGACGACACCGCCGAAGCACTGAGCGAGGCGGGTGCGCTGTCCCGCTGGCGCATGGAGGTCGTCGACCGGGCCGATGGTGTCACCGTCGTCAACGACGCCTACAACGCGAACCCCGACTCGATGCGGGCCGCGCTGCGGGCGCTGATCTCGATGGGGGGGCGCGGCCCGGAGCGCCGTCGCACCTGGGCGGTGCTCGGCGAGATGCGGGAGCTCGGCGAGGACAGCCTGGCCGAGCACGACGCCATCGGGCGGCTCGCCGTCCGGCTGGACGTCACCAAGCTGGTGGCGGTCGGCGGACGCGAGGCGGCCTGCATGGAACTGGGCGCGAGGAACGAAGGTTCGTGGGGTGAGGAGTCGGTGCTGGTGTCCGACGCGGACGCGGCGGTCGAACTGCTGCGCAGTCAGCTGCGGCCGGGGGATGTGGTGCTGGTGAAGGCGTCCCGTTCGGTGGGGCTGGAGAAGGTGGCCGAGGCCCTCCTCGCGGACGGTGCGGCCGAGTAATGAAGCAGATCCTCTTCTCCGGCATGATCGGCCTGATCCTGTCGCTGGCCGGCACCCCCGCGCTGATCAAGCTGCTCGCCCGGCAGGGCTACGGCCAGTACATCCGTGACGACGGCCCCAAGGCGCACCACAGCAAAAAGGGCACGCCCACCATGGGCGGCATCGCGTTCATCCTGGCGACCCTGATCGCCTACTTCGCCACCAAGGCGATAACGCGCGAGAGCCCGACCGCCTCCGGCCTGCTGGTGCTGTTCCTGACGACCGGTCTGGGCCTGGTCGGCTTCCTCGACGACTACATCAAGGTCGTCAAGCGCCGTTCCCTCGGCCTGCGGGCCAAGGCCAAGCTGGCCGGCCAGTCGATCGTCGGTCTGGCCTTCGCGGTGCTGGCCCTGCAGTTCCCCGACAACGCCGGCCGTACCCCGGCCTCGGAGCACCTCTCCTTCGTCCGGGACTTCGAGTGGGCCGTCGGCCCGGTCCTGTTCGTCATCTTCGCGTACTTCCTGATCGCCGCGACCTCCAACGGCGTCAACCTGACGGACGGTCTGGACGGTCTGGCCACCGGCGCCTCGGTGATGGCCTTCGGCGCCTACACCTTCATCGGCGTCTGGGAGTACGGCCAGAGCTGCGCCTACGTCTCCTCGGCCACCGCCAACTGCTACGACGTCCGCGACCCGCTGGACCTCGCGGTGGTCGCCGCCGCCCTGATGGGCTCCTGCTTCGGCTTCCTCTGGTGGAACACCTCGCCCGCCAAGATCTTCATGGGCGACACCGGCTCGCTGGCCCTCGGCGGCGCGCTGGCCGGTCTGGCGATCTGCTCGCGCACCGAGATCCTGCTCGTCCTGCTGGGCGGCCTCTTCGTGATCATCACCCTCTCGGTGATCATCCAGGTCGGCTCGTTCCGGATGACCGGCAAGCGCGTGTTCAAGATGGCCCCGTTGCAGCACCACTTCGAACTCAAGGGCTGGAGCGAGGTCCTGGTCGTGGTCCGGTTCTGGATCATCCAGGGCCTGTGCGTGGCCGTCGGCCTCGGCCTCTTCTACGCGGGATGGGTGACCGGATGACCGACGCCGACCTGTCCGGGGCCCCGGACACCGACCTGCCCGACTGGTCCGGCCTGCCGGTCACCGTCGCCGGTCTCGGCGTCTCCGGCATCAGCGCCGCCCGGGTCCTGCACGGTCTCGGCGCGCTGGTCACGGTCGTCGACGGCGGCTCCGGCGAGGGCCTGAAGGCCCGCGCGGCCGAGCTCGAGGCGCTCGACGTCACCGTCCGCCTCGGCGACGGCGACACCCTGCCCGAGGGCACCCGCCTCGTCGTCACCTCGCCCGGCTGGCCGCCGAGCAGCCCGCTGTTCGCGGCCGCCGGCCGGGCCGGCGTCGACATCTGGGGCGACGTCGAGCTGGCCTGGCGGCTGCGCAGGCCGCACCCCGCCACCGGCGAGCCGGCCCCCTGGCTGGCCGTCACCGGCACCAACGGCAAGACCACCACGGTCCAGATGCTGGCCTCGATCCTGACCGCCGCCGGCTGGCGCACCGCCGCCGTCGGCAACGTCGGCGTCTCGGTGCTGGACGCGGTGCTCGCCGAGGAGCCGTACGACGTGCTCGCCGTCGAGCTCTCCAGCTACCAGCTGCACTGGGCGTCCTCGCTGCGCCCGCACTCGGCGGCCGTGCTCAACCTGGCCCCGGACCACCTGGACTGGCACGGCTCGATGGAGGCGTACGCCGCCGACAAGGGCCGGATCTACCAGGGCAACACCGTCGCCTGCGTGTACAACCTGGCCGACCCGGCCACCGAGGCGCTGGTCCGCGAGGCCGACGTCGAGGAGGGCTGCCGGGCGATCGGCTTCGGCCTCGGCGCGCCCGGCCTGTCGAACCTCGGCGTGGTCGACGGCCTGCTGGTGGACCGGGCGTTCGTGTCCGACCGGGCCAAGAACGCGGCTGAGCTCGGCTCGGTCGAGGACGTCAGCCCGCCGGCCCCGCACAACATCAGCAACGCGCTGGCCGCCGCCGCGCTGGCCCGCGCCTACGGGGTGGAGCCGAAGGCGGTCCGCGAGGGCCTGCGGGCCTTCCGCCCCGACGCGCACCGGATCGCCGAGGTCGCGGTGGTCGACGGCGTCACCTGGATCGACGACTCCAAGGCGACCAACACCCACGCCGCCGCCGCCTCGCTGGCCGCGTACCGGCCGGTGGTCTGGATCGCCGGCGGCCTGGCCAAGGGCGCGGAGTTCGACGACCTGGTCCGGGGGGCGGCCGAGCGGCTGCGGGCCGCCGTGCTGATCGGCGAGGACCGCGCGCTGATCCGGGAGGCGCTGGCGCGACACGCGCCGGATGTCCCGGTGATCGAGGCGGCCGAGGGCCAGACTGGCGCGGTGGCGATGACCGAGGTGGTCCGCGCGGCCGCTTCGCTCGCCCGAACGGGTGACACGGTGCTGTTGGCCCCGGCCTGTGCCTCGATGGACATGTTCACCAACTACGGCGAGCGCGGAGACCTCTTCGCCGCGTCCGTCCGGGAGCTGGCGGACGGGGACCGGTAGCGCGGCGGACGGCCTCCGGCCGCGGTCGCCGCGCCCGCCGGAGGCCGACGGGGCACGACAGAAGGGGAGCGTTGTGGCCGGGAGCGGCAGGGCGGGTGGTTCGGGCATGCCGGAGAAGGGCGGCCCGGCCGAGCCGCTGCGGGTGATCTCGGCCACCACCACCGCCTACAAGTCGGCCGGTCCGCTGGCCCGGCTGCAGGCGTTCCGGGCCCGGGTGCGGTACGCCCTGGACCGGCCGCTGACGCCGTACCTGCTGATCGCCGGCACGGTGCTGCTGCTGGTCGTGCTCGGTCTGATGATGGTCTCCTCGGCCTCGCAGATCCTCGCGCTGGGCCAGCACCGCTCGACCCAGTTCTACTTCTACAAGCAGTTGCTCGCCGTCCTGCTCGGCCTCGCGCTGCTGCTCGGCTTCGCCCTCGTCCCGGTGGCGGTGCTGCGGGTGATCGTCTACCCGGTGATGTTCGCCGTGATCGGGGCCATGGTGCTGGTGGCGATCCCCGGCATCGGCATGGAGGTCAACGGCAACCGGAACTGGCTGGATTTCGGGGTGTTCCAGTTCCAGCCCTCCGAGTTCGCCAAGCTCGCCCTCGTGCTCTGGGGCGCCGACCTGCTGGCCCGCAAGCAGAAGACCGGCACCCTCGGCGAGTGGAAGCACCTGCTGATCCCGCTGGTGCCCGGCACCCTGCTGCTGATCGTGCTGATCATGCTCGGCGGCGACATGGGCACCACGATGATCCTGGTGGCCATGCTGTTCGGACTGCTCTGGATGGTCGGGGCACCGATGCGGCTGTTCGTCGCCACCCTCGGGGTGGCCGTGGTGGTCTGCACCGCGCTGGTCGTCACCGTCCCGCACCGGGCCGAGCGGCTGTCCTGCATCGGGGTGACCAAGCTCGACCCGGCCGGCGCCTGCTTCCAGGCCCTGCACGGCGTCTACTCGTTCGGCCTCGGGGGCCTGGTCGGCTCCGGACTCGGCGCCGGCGTCGAGAAATGGGGCCAGCTCCCGGAGGCGCACACCGACTTCATCTTCGCCACCACCGGTGAGGAAATGGGTCTGGTGGGGACGCTGTCGGTGATCGGTCTCTTCGCGGCACTAGGCTACGCGGGTATCCGTGTGGCCATCGGTACGAGGGATCCCTTCGTCAGGTACGCCGCGGGGGCCGCCACCACCTGGATCATGGCTCAGGCCGTGATCAACCTGGGGTCGGCGCTGGGACTGCTGCCCATCGCGGGCGTCCCGCTCCCGCTGTTCTCCTACGGCGGTTCCGCCATGCTGTCGGCCATGTCCGCGATCGGGGTGCTGCTCTGCCTGGCACGCAGCAGCTCGGGCGCGAAGGCGGCCCTGGCCGCCCGGAGCAAGAACTCCCGGATCAGGAAGCAGCTGGCCCGGGTGCTGCCACGACGACGAACCACAGCGCGCCCGGTCCCAGGACCGGCACGCAGGGAGCGGTGAATTTCGGTGCATGTCGTACTCGCCGGCGGGGGGACCGCCGGTCACATCGAGCCGGCCATGGCCCTCGCGGACGCCCTCCGCAGGCACGACCCGTCCGTCGGGATCACCGCCCTCGGCACCGAGCGCGGCCTGGAGACCCGGTTGGTCCCCGAGCGCGGCTACCAGCTGGAGCTGATCCCGGCCGTCCCGCTGCCCCGCAAGCCCACCCCCGAGCTGATCACCGTACCGGGCCGGCTGCGCGGCACCGTCCGGGCCGCCCAGGAGATCATCGAGCGGGTGAACGCGGACGCCGTGGTCGGCTTCGGCGGCTACGTCGCGATGCCCGCCTATCTGGCCGCCAAGCGGGCCGGGGTGCCGATCGTGGTGCACGAGGCCAACGCCCGGCCCGGCCTGGCCAACAAGATCGGCGCCCGGTACAGCGACTTCGTCGCCGTCTCCACGCCGGACAGCAAGCTGCGCGACTCCCGCTACATCGGCATCCCGCTGCGCCGGACCATCGCGACCCTGGACCGGAACGCGGCCCGCCCGGAGGCGCGGCACTACTTCGGCCTCGACCAGCGGCTGCCCACCCTGCTGGTCACCGGCGGCTCGCAGGGCGCCCGCCGGCTGAACGAGACGATCACCGCGATCGCCCCCCGGCTCCAGCAGTACGGGGTGCAGATCCTGCACGCGGTCGGCCCCAAGAACGAGCTGCCCCAGGTGGACGACATCCCGGGGATGCCGCCGTACCGCGCGGTGCCGTACCTGGACCGGATGGACCTCGCCTACGCGGCGGCCGACATGATGCTCTGCCGGGCCGGCGCCATGACGGTGGCCGAGCTGGCCGCGGTCGGCCTGCCGGCCGCGTTCGTGCCGCTGCCGATCGGCAACGGCGAGCAGCGGCTGAACGCCCAGCCGATGGTGAAGGCCGGCGGCGGCCTGCTGGTCGACGACGCCGAGCTCACCCCGGACTGGGTGCTGCAGAACGTGCTGCCGGTCCTGACGGACCCGCAGCGGCTGTGGGACATGAGCCGGTCGGCCGCCGAGTTCGGCCGCCGGGACGCCGACGAGCTGCTCGTCGGCATGGTCTACGAGGCCATCGAGGCCGCCCGGGGCGGCCGCCGTCGTGGCTGACGCCCGGCTCGCCGACCCCCTGGACGAGGAGTTCGAGGCCGGGGAGCACGCTCCCCGGCTCCGGCTCTCCCGCCGGGGCGCGGTGGTGCTGGGCGCCCTGGTCGCGCTGCTGCTGGGGCTGCTGTCCTGGCTGGTCTTCTTCTCCTCGGTGCTGGAGGTGCGCTCCGTCGCGGTGCAGGGCCTCCAGGACGAGCGGCTGACGGCCGACGAGGTCAGGACGGCGATCGGCGGCGTCGGTTCGGGGCCGCTGGCCCGGGTGGACCTCGACGACGCCCGCGCGCGGGTGGAGGCGATCCCCCGGGTGGCCGGGGCGGAGGTCTGGCGGGGCTGGCCGAACACCCTTCGGGTGAAGGTCACCCAGCGCACGGCGGTCGCCGCGGTGAAGGGCGAGGACGGCCGCTTCACCCAGGTCGACGCGGCCGGAGTGAGCTTCGCCACCGAGCCGGCCGCCCCGTCCGGGGTGCCGGTGGTGGAGCTGAGGCTCAGCCAGCAGGCTGTCGACACCGAGTCGGTGATCGGCCGGAACCAGCTGGTGGAGGGCGCGGTGGCGGTGGCGGCCGGGCTGCCGGAGGAGGTCCGGCAGCGGGCCGGGGCCGTTCTGGTGCACTCGTTCGACGACATCCAGCTGCAGTTGGCCGGGGGTGCGACGGTGCGCTGGGGGAGTCCCGAGCAGACGGATCGCAAAGCCCGGGTGCTGGTGGCGCTGCTGCGTCAGAAGGGTACGAACTTCGATGTGAGCGCTCCGGACGCGCCTGCGGTGTCCGGATGATCCGGTAGGTTCTGTGCGCAAGGGTGCGCGTGGAGCGTGCCGCCGGAGGACGGCGGCGGGCTGCGGGCGGGGTTGACGCGGCTTCGTGGCGGCCCGACCCTTGGTGGTCACCCCGGTGTCATCCGCCGGTCGATGATCACATAGGCTCAAAAGAAAAAGGGAAGCTCGGCGTGTTCGTTGAAACACGTGGCCGGAGCCACCTAGTGTCCTGTCTCACCAGACTGTGTTCCCTGGTGATGTGACAGAGGCACAGCACTAACCCTAAAGGTCAAGTTTAGGGTTGGGGTCGGCGGTCGGCATTTCGGACATTACGTCAGGAACCAGGCTCCCTACCCATCGACATCCGTCGGTCCGGCCCTGATCGGGCATTCGGGCCGACCTGGAAATTCGAGGCGAGAGGCCTTCGACGTGGCAGCACCGCAGAACTACCTCGCAGTCATCAAGGTCGTCGGTATCGGCGGCGGTGGTGTCAACGCCATCAACCGGATGATCGAGGTCGGTCTCAAGGGCGTCGAGTTCATCGCGATCAACACCGATGCGCAGGCCCTCCTCATGAGCGACGCCGACGTCAAGCTCGATGTGGGCCGTGAACTCACCCGGGGCCTCGGCGCCGGCGCCAACCCCGAGGTCGGCCGGAAGGCCGCCGAGGACCACCGCGAGGAGATCGAGGAGGTCCTCAAGGGGGCCGACATGGTCTTCGTCACCGCCGGCGAGGGCGGCGGCACCGGCACGGGCGGCGCGCCGGTGGTCGCCAACATCGCCCGCTCGCTGGGCGCGCTGACCATCGGCGTGGTCACCCGCCCGTTCACCTTCGAGGGCCGGCGGCGCGCCAACCAGGCCGAGGACGGCATCGCCTCGCTGCGCGAAGAGGTCGACACCCTCATCGTCATCCCCAACGACCGGCTGCTGTCCATCTCGGACCGCCAGGTCAGCGTGCTGGACGCGTTCCGCTCCGCCGACCAGGTGCTGCTCTCCGGTGTCCAGGGGATCACAGACCTGATCACCACGCCGGGTCTGATCAACCTCGACTTCGCCGACGTCAAGTCGGTCATGTCGGACGCCGGTTCGGCGCTCATGGGCATCGGCTCGGCCCGCGGCGAGGACCGCGCCAAGGCGGCCGCCGTGATGGCGATCTCCTCTCCGCTGCTGGAGGCCTCGATCGACGGCGCCCGCGGTGTGCTGCTGTCCATCTCCGGCGGCTCCGACCTCGGCCTGTTCGAGATCAACGAGTCCGCCCAGCTGGTCAGCGAGGCGGCCCACCCCGAGGCGAACATCATCTTCGGTGCCGTCATCGACGACGCCCTGGGCGACGAGGTCCGGGTCACCGTCATCGCGGCGGGCTTCGACGGCGGCCAGCCGCCGGCGATCGTCCGCGAGCCGGTGGTCAAGGCGAGCGCGGCCCCGGCCAACCCGCCGGCCTCCTCGGGCACCCCGGAGCGTCCGGCCGGCCGGCCCGCGTACGGCGGCATCGGCTCGGTCACCTCCCGCTCCGAGGGCGACAGCGCCTCCTCCTCCCGTCCGGCCGAGTCGCCGGCCACCACCACGGCCGCCCCGGTGCCGCCGCAGGTGCAGCCGGCCCGGCAGCCGTTCGTGGAGAGCCCGGCCGAGGAACTCGACGTGCCGGACTTCCTTAAGTGATCGACCACGCGGTCCGCGACGGTGCTCACTTCGCCTTCACCAGTCGGTGGGGCGGGGTGAGCACTTCGCCGTACGGGGAGCTGAACCTCGGCGGCGCGGTGGGGGACGACCCGGCGGCCGTCCTGGAGAACCGGGCGATCGCGGCCCGCGAGCTCGGCCTCGACCCGGCCGACGTGGTGTGGATGAACCAGGTGCACGGGGCGGACGTGGCCGTGGTGACGGAGCGGCAGCCGGCGGGGGAGGCCCCCACGGTCGACGCGGTGGTCACCGACCGGCCGCTGGCGCTGGCCGTGCTGACCGCGGACTGCACCCCGGTGCTGCTGGCGGACCCGGTCGCGGGGGTGGTCGGCGCGGCCCACGCCGGACGGCCCGGTCTCGCGGCCGGTGTGGTGCCGGCCGTGGTCCGGGCGATGGTGGCGCTCGGCGCCGAGCCCGCGCGGATCGCCGCCGCCACCGGACCCGCCGTCTGCGGCCGCTGCTACGAGGTGCCCGCGCAGCTGCGGGCCGAGGTCGCTGGGCGGGTGCCCGCGGCACATGCGGTGACCTCCTGGGGGACCCCGGCCCTGGACGTGCCGGCGGGAGTCGCGGCCCAGCTGGCCGCCGCGGGTGTCACCGGGCCGGTGCTGTCACCGGTCTGCACCCTCGAATCGGCCGACCACTACTCCTATCGGCGCGAGCAGCGCACGGGCCGGCTCGCGAGCTACGTCTGGTTGGGCTCTTCACACTGATGACGAATGACATCTACGGACCGTTCCCGGGCGATTCCGCCCGATTCCCGGACAAGTCCTGGCTGGACGCGCTGACGGAGGGCCAACGGGCCCGGTACGAGGAACTCGGTACCAACCTGGAGGTCGTCGAGCGGCGGATCGCCGACGCCTGCGCCGCCGCCGGGCGGGCCCGCGACGAGGTCCGGCTGATCGTGGTCACCAAGACCTACCCCGCCGAGGACACCGCGCTGCTGGCCGGGCTGGGCGTCACCGATGTCGCGGAGAACCGCGACCAGGACGCCGCACCCAAGGCGGAGCAGTGCAGAAACCTTCCTCTTGACTGGCACTTCGTCGGCCAGCTGCAGACCAACAAGGTCCGCTCGGTGGTCCGGTACGCCGACCACGTGCACTCGGTGGACCGGGCGCGGCTGGTGGAGTCGCTCGGCGCGGCGGTCGTCAAGGCCGGACGCGCCGACCTGGGCTGCCTGGTGCAGGTGGCCCTGGACAAGGAGGCCGGCGAGGGCGAGCACCGTGCCGGGGTCGCCCCGGCGGACGTGCTCGCGCTGGCCGACGCGATCGCCGACACGCCCGGACTGCGCATGGACGGTGTGATGACGGTCGCTCCGCTCGCGGGTCCGCTGGCCGGCGATCCGGCGGCGGCCTTCGATCGGCTGGCGGAAATCGCAACCGCCGTACGGGCGGCCCATCCGGCTGCCACCATGGTCTCGGCAGGGATGAGCGGCGACCTGGAGCAGGCCATTGCCGCCGGAGCGACACATGTGCGCGTCGGAACGGCGGTACTCGGAGTGCGGTCACCCCTCAGGTAACGTCACCGGGTAGTAGATCAGACTGCAGGACAAAATAGGACAGAAGCTAGCAGCTTATCGGAGCGCTAGCCAACCGTGGATCGCAGCTCCGCGGCCCTCATCCACGAACTCTGATTGGCCGTCGGCCTGACGAAGCGTCGTGGGCGGACCGCGGAATCCGCGGACGGGGCCGTTCGGCCCGGCCGTCGGGACGGAGTCGGTCCACCACAAGCGGAGGAGACAGGAGCATGGCCGGCGCAATGCGCAAGATGGCGGTCTACCTCGGCCTCGTGGAGGACGAGACGTACGACGGCCAGGGGTACGACCCCGACGACGACTACGACGCGGACCCCGAGCCGATCCGGACCGGACGGACCGAGGACATTCCGCGGCCGGCCTCCCCGGCACCCGCGCCGGTCTCCTCCATCACCCCGCAGCCGGTGCCGGCCGCGGTCCCGATCCGCCAGGAGACCCCGAGGATGGCACCAGTGTCGTCCATCACACCCGAACGCCGCCACAACCTGGAGAAGAGCGCCCCGGTGATCATGCCCAAGGTAGTGAACGAACGAGAGCCCTACCGCATCACCACGCTGCACCCGAGGACCTACAACGAGGCCCGTACCATCGGGGAACAGTTCCGTGGCGGGACTCCTGTGATCATGAATCTGACCGAGATGGACGACACGGATGCCAAGCGGCTCGTAGACTTCGCCGCTGGACTCGTCTTCGGTCTGCACGGCAGTATCGAGCGCGTGACGCAGAAGGTGTTCCTCCTGTCGCCTGCTAACGTCGATGTCACGGCGGAGGACAAGGCTCGGATCGCCGAGGGTGGGTTCTTCAACCAGAGCTGACCCGACCACGACTTTACGTGTGGATCTGATCGACAGTGAGTCAGCGACAAGGCGAGCGGCCCAAGGGCCGACAACCGGGGAGAGGGAAGCGCGATGGAGATCGTGTGGGAGGTGCTCTATTACGCACTGACCGTCTTCCTGGTGTTCCTGCTCGTGCGGCTGGTGATGGACTGGGTCTTCCAGTTCGCGCGTTCGTGGCGGCCCGGCAAGGCCATGGTCCTGGTCCTGGAGGCCACGTACACTGTCACGGATCCGCCGCTCAAGCTTCTGCGGCGGTTCATTCCGCCGTTGCGTCTCGGGGGCGTGGCGCTCGACCTGTCCTTCTTCGTACTGATGATCATTGTGTATGTCCTGATCTCGCTTGTGCGGCCCTAGTCGTAGGTGAGCGATGCGACAGGATGCCGGTGTGCCGACGATCACGTTGAGGTGAAGAGATGCCATTGACCCCCGAGGACGTTCGGAACAAGCAGTTCACGACCGTCCGCCTGCGCGAAGGCTATGACGAGGACGAGGTCGATGCCTTCCTCGACGAGGTCGAGGCGGAGCTGACCCGTCTCCTCCGCGAGAACGAGGACCTGCGCGCCAAGCTGGCCGCAGCGACCCGTGCCGCCGCGCAGAACCAGGCCAACATGCGCAAGGAGCCGCCGCAGGACGCGCGTCCCGGCGCCCCGGTGCCGGCCGCCATATCCGGCCCGCCGGTCCCCGGCCAGCAGGGCGGCCCCGGTCCGCAGCAGCAGATGGGCCCGGGCGGTCCGCAGCAGCAGCAGATGGGCCCCGGTCCGCAGCAGCAGATGGGCAACCAGCCGCTCGGCCTGCCGTCCGGCGCCCCGCAGCTGCCCGCAGGTCAGGGCGGCCCGATGGGCGGCCCCGGCCAGCAGCAGCAGATGGGCCAGCAGCAGATGGGCCAGACCATGGGCGGCCAGCAGCAGCTGGTCCAGCCGATGGGCGGTCAGATGCTCCAGCCGATGGGCGGCCCCGGCGGCCCGCAGGGCATGGGCAACCCGATGGGCCAGGGCATGGGCCAGCAGCAGATGCAGCAGATGGGCGGCCCCATGGGCGGCCCGCAGCAGATGGGCGGCCCGATGGGCGCCCCGATGCAGCAGCAGCAGAACCCCGGTGGCGACAGCGCCGCGCGGGTGCTGGCGCTCGCCCAGCAGACCGCGGACCAGGCGATCTCCGAGGCCCGTTCCGAGGCCAACAAGATCGTCGGCGAGGCGCGCAGCCGCGCCGAGGGCCTGGAGCGGGACGCCCGCGCCAAGGCCGACGCGCTGGAGCGGGACGCGCAGGAGAAGCACCGCGTCGCGATGGGCTCCCTGGAGTCCGCCCGCGCCACGCTGGAGCGCAAGGTCGAGGACCTGCGGGCGTTCGAGCGTGAGTACCGGACGCGCCTGAAGTCCTACCTGGAGACCCAGCTCCGTCAGCTGGAGTCGCAGGCGGACGACTCGCTCGCGCCGCCGCGGATCCCGGCCACCGCTTCGCTGCCGCCGGCCGCGTCGTCGATGGCTCCGGCCGGTGCGGGCGCGATGAGCCCGGCGCCGAGCTTCGGTGGTGGCCAGCAGTCGTTCGGCGGCCAGCCGTCCTTCGGCGGGCAGAGCGCCTTCGGCGGGAACGGTGCGCCGAGCTTCGGCGGGCCGTCGGCCGCGGGCAACTCGGGTGCGCCGCAGATGCAGCCGGCCGGGATGACCCAGCCGATGGCGGCCGTCCGTCCGCAGCCGCCGCAGCCGATGCAGCAGGCGCCGGCTCCGATGCGGGGCTTCCTGATCGACGAGGACGGCGACAACTAAGCGGTAGCCGTCGGCACGGGCGCCCCCTGCTCGACCCTTCGGGGTCGGGGAGGGGGCGCTTTCGTGTGCGCGGAGCCGTCCATGGGTGCGCGGGGCCGCCCTTCGTGCGGGCGGGGTCGGGCAGGGCCGCCTCCCGTGGGGGGCCTTCCTGGCGGGAGGGGGAACGGCGGAGCCGCCGCCGCCCGGTGGGCGACGGCGGCTCCGGAGCCGGGTCAGGCCTTGCGCAGCTGGAAGGCGAGGCCGAGGGACTCGTCGGCGAAGGTGTCGGACTCCCAGTCGGCGGCGCCGGCGGCGAAGTCGGTGGCGAGCACCTCCTCGGCGACCAGGGCACCGTGCTCGGCGATGGCCTCGGCGGTCTCGTCGTTGCTCGCGCGCCAGCGCAGCACGATCCGGTCGGCGACGTCCAGGCCGGAGTTCTTGCGGGCCTCCTGGATCTGGCGGATCGCGTCCCGGGCGACACCGAGGCGCTTGAGCTCGGGGGTGATCGCGAGGTCCAGCGCGACGGTGGCGCCGGACTCGTTGGCGACGGCCCAGCCCTCGCGCGGGGTCTCGGTGATGATCACCTCGTCCGGGGACAGGGCCACCGTCTCACCGTTCAGCTCGACCGAGGTGGTGCCCCCGGCGCGAAGCTCGGCGGCGAGCCGGGCGGCGTCCGCGGCGGCGACCGCCTTGGCGACGTCCTGCACGCCCTTGCCGAAACGCTTGCCCAGCGCGCGGAAGTTGGCCTTGGCGGTGGTGTCGACCAGCGAGCCGCCGACGTTCGCGAGCGACTCCAGGGCGGAGACGTTGAGCTCCTCGGCGATCTGCGCGCGCAGGTCCTGCGGCAGCTCGTCCCAGCCCTGGGCGGCGACCAGCGCGCGGGACAGCGGCTGGCGGGTCTTCACGCCCGACTCGGCGCGGGTGGCCCGGCCCAGCTCGACCAGCCGACGGACCAGCGCCATGTGGCGGGAGAGGTCGGTGTCGATCAGCGACTCGTCCGCCTCCGGCCAGGAGGCCAGGTGGACCGAGGCCGGGGCGTCCGGGACGACCGGGACGACCAGGTCCTGCCAGACCTGCTCGGTGATGAACGGGGTGAGCGGGGCCATCAGCCGGGTGACGGTCTCCAGCGCCTCGTGCAGGGTGGCGAGCGCGGCGGCGTCGCCCTGCCAGAAGCGGCGGCGGCCGCGGCGGACGTACCAGTTGGAGAGGTCGTCGACGAAGGCGGAGAGCAGCTTGCCGGCGCGCTGGGTGTCGTAGGCCTCGAAGGCCGCGTCGACGTCGCGGACCAGGGCGTTCAGCTCGGAGAGCACCCAGCGGTCCAGCTGCGGGCGGTCGGCCGGGGCCGGGTCGGCCGCGGACGGCGCCCAGCCGGAGGTGCGGGCGTACAGGGCCTGGAAGGCGACGGTGTTCCAGAAGGTGAGGAGGGTCTTGCGGACCACCTCCTGGATCGTGCCGTGGCCGACCCGGCGGGCCGACCAGGGCGAGCCGCCGGCGGCCATGAACCAGCGGACGGCGTCGGCGCCGTGCTGGTCCATGAGCGGGATCGGCTGCAGGATGTTGCCCAGGTGCTTGGACATCTTGCGGCCGTCCTCGGCCAGGATGTGGCCCAGGCAGACGACGTTCTCGTACGAGCTCTTGTCGAAGACCAGGGTCCCGACGGCCATCAGGGTGTAGAACCAGCCGCGGGTCTGGTCGATCGCCTCGGAGATGAACTGCGCCGGGTAGCGCTTCTCGAACAGCTCCTTGTTCTGGTACGGGTAGCCGTACTGGGCGAAGGGCATCGAGCCCGAGTCGTACCAGGCGTCGATGACCTCGGGCACACGGGTCGAGGTGCCGCCGCACTCGCGGCAGCCGAAGGTGACCTCGTCGATGAACGGGCGGTGCGGGTCGAGGCCGCTCTGGTCGGTGCCGGTGAGCTCGGACAGCTCGGCCAGCGAGCCGACGCAGGTGAGGTGGTTCTCCTCGCAGCGCCAGACCGGCAGCGGGGTGCCCCAGTAGCGGTTGCGGCTGAGCGCCCAGTCGATGTTGTTGTTCAGCCAGTCGCCGAAGCGGCCGTGCTTGACGGTGTCCGGGAACCAGTTGGTGGCCTCGTTCTCCCGGATCATCGCGTCCTTGACCGCGGTGGTGCGGATGTACCAGGACGGCTGCGCGTAGTAGAGCAGCGCGGTGTGGCAGCGCCAGCAGTGCGGGTAGCTGTGCTCGTACGGGAGGTGGCGGAAGAGCAGGCCGCGCTCCTGGAGGTCCGCGACCAGGGCCTCGTCGGCCTTCTTGAAGAACTGGCCGCCGACCAGCGGGAGCTCGGGGTCGAAGGTGCCGTCGGTGAGGACCGGGTTGACCACCGGCAGGCCGTACTTGCGGCAGGTGGCGAGGTCGTCGGCACCGAAGGCGGGCGACTGGTGGACGATGCCGGTGCCGTCCTCGGTGGTGACGTACTCGGCGTTGAGGACGTAGTGCGCGTTCTCGATCTCGACCAGGTCGAACGGGCGGCGGTAGGCCCAGCGCTCCATCTCGGCGCCGGTGAAGGACTCGCCGGTCGCCTCCCAGCCCTCGCCGAGGGCCTTGGCCAGCAGCGGCTCGGCGACCACCAGCTGCTCGGTGCCGTCGGTGGCCACCACGTAGGTGACCTCGGGGTGGACGGCGGCGGCGGTGTTGGAGACCAGGGTCCACGGGGTGGTGGTCCAGACCAGCAGCGCGGCCCGGTCGGCCAGCGGGCCGCTGGTCAGCGGGAAGCGGACGAAGACCGAGGGGTCGACGACGGTCTCGTAGCCCTGGGCCAGCTCGTGGTCGGAGAGGCCGGTGCCGCAGCGCGGGCACCAGGGGGCGACCCGGTGGTCCTGGACCAGCAGGCCCTTGTCGAAGATCTGCTTGAGCGACCACCAGACGGACTGCACGTAGGACGGGTCCATGGTGCGGTAGGCCTGGTCGAGGTCGACCCAGTAGCCCATCCGGTTGGTGAGCTCGACGAAGGCGTCGGTGTGGCGGGTCACCGACTCGCGGCACTTGGCGTTGAACTCGGCGATGCCGTACGCCTCGATGTCCTGCTTGCCGGAGAAGCCGAGCTCCTTCTCGACGGCGAGCTCCACCGGGAGGCCGTGGCAGTCCCAGCCGGCCTTGCGGGCGACGTGGTAGCCCTTCATCGTCCGGTACCGGGGGAAGACGTCCTTGAAGACGCGGGCCTCGATGTGGTGGGCGCCGGGCATGCCGTTGGCGGTCGGCGGGCCCTCGTAGAAGACCCACTCGGGGCGGCCCTCGGACTGCTCCAGGCTGCGCTGGAAGACCTTGTTGTCCTGCCAGAACGACAGGATCCGGTGTTCGAGGGCGGGCAGGTCGACCTGCGCGGGGACGGGGTTGTAGGAGCTGGCCATGACGGGCGTCTACCTCCGGCGGATGCATGGACGGGATCCGACGGAGGGACGAGACGGCATGCCGCCCCGCGGTACCACCCTCCTTGGCCGCGATGCTGTCCGCGGCCCTCTTGTTTGGGCTTGCTGCCGGGTCTAGCGGGCCGACGAAGGGGATCGCGGACCGTTCTTCCGGCGGCTCCGGGGTGATCTTCGCGCGGTGCACACCCCCGGGCTCGCACCGTCCCCGGGTCGCTGGTGGCTGCGTACTGCGGTACTCGTCCCCATCTGCGCCTTGCAGGCCCAGTGTATCGGCCGTCGCAAGTCGGTTTCGGCGCGCCGGGGCGGGGGGCACAACTCTGTTCGGCGCGATGGGCGTGTCGCGTGTGGCGGCTGGCTGGGTGGGATCATGGTGAGGCGTCGGTATGTCATGTTGTGACCATTTTTGATCGGGATTATCGTTCCGGCACTGGAGGCCGCCGGGAACCGGCGGCTCGATTCGTTCGTAGATGGGGTCGAAGCCATGGCTGAGAAGACAACCGTCGCGGGTACCGCCACCAAGCGGGCACGCAAGGCCGTGGCAGGCGATCCAGGGGAGGGGACCGTGACCACTACCGCACGGCGCAAGAACACCACCGACACCACTCTCGTGGCCCCCGGCCGCACCCGTACGCCGGCCGGGGCCACCGCCCGTACCGGCGGTGCCGAGTCGGTCGACCCGGCCGAGCTGCCGGTCCGGCCCGGCGAGGACCCGTGGACCTCCGAGGAGGTGCGCGAGCTGCACGCCGAGCTGATCAACGATCTGGAGCGGCTCCAGCAGGAGATCGACGCGGCCGAGGCGGCCATCACCGGTCTGATGCGGGACTCCAACGACGGAGCCGGCGACGACCAGGTGGACGCCGGTACGAAGAACATCTCGCGCGAGAGCGAGGTGGCGCTGGCCAACAACGCCCGCGACAGCCTCGCCCAGACCGAGCACGCGCTGGCCCGGCTGGAGGGCGTCGGATTCGGCACCTGCGAGTCCTGCGGCCAGGCCATCGGCAAGGCACGGATGCAGGCCTTCCCGCGGGCGACGCTCTGCGTCCAGTGCAAGGCCAAGCAGGAACGCCGCTGACCGCTCCGGGCGGCCGACCGGGACGACGGGAGGGGTCGGGCTTGCCGTAGGCTCGACCCCGTAACGTCGCCTGATCCGTCGGACGATCCGTCGGAGATCGGGCTTCCCACCGGCCCATCGGCCCCCCACGTCACGGCAGCGGAGCGGATCATCAGTACGCAAGGTTCCCCCCAGACGCGGGACGACTCCGTCCCCACGCCCGCCGACGTCGTGGCCCCGGCCGGGGACGTGGCCGGGCCCGGTGACGGGGCTCCGGCCCGGCCGGCGGCCCCCGAGGCGGTCGCGGCCCCCGCGCCGGCCCAGGAGTCCCTCCCGGCTCCGGCCCCGGTCCAGGCCGCGGTCCAGGCTCCGGCGTCGCTCCCGGTCGAGCCGGCCGGGGCGGAGGAGCCGAAGGGGCGCAGGCGGATCGGCGTGCTCCTGGTCGTCGCGCTGCTCGCCTTCCTGGTCGACTTCGGCAGCAAGCTGCTGGTCGTGGCCCGGCTGGAGAACCACTCGGCGATCAAGGTGATCGGCGATGTGGTGACCTTCCAGGTGATCCGCAACTCCGGCGCCGCCTTCGGCATGGGACAGGCGCTGACCGTCGTCTTCACCATGATCGCCTCGGCCGTCATCGTGGTGATCTGGCGGATCGCCCGGCGGCTGTACAGCCTCCCCTGGGCGATCGCGCTCGGTCTGCTGCTGGGCGGCGCGCTCGGCAACCTGACCGACCGGCTGTTCCGCTCGCCCGGGGTCTTCCGCGGGCACGTGGTCGACTTCATCTCCGTCCAGCACTTCGCGGTCTTCAACCTCGCCGACTCGGCGATCGTCTGCGGCGGCATCCTGGTCGTCCTGCTCTCCTTCCGGGGCAGCAACCCGGACGGCACCGTGCACCAGCAGGCGGACAAGGGCGAGCAGGCGGAGAAGGGCGAGCGGGCGGACAAGGGCGAGTAGGGCGCTGCGGCCTCCGCCCCCGCCGGGCGCGGCGCGGGCGAGGGCCCGCGCGTCCGGCATACTCGTACGGGTGAGTACCGCAGCGCAGACCCGAAGCCTCCCCGTTCCCGACGGCCTGGAGGGCGAACGCCTCGACGCCGCCCTGGCCCGGATGTTCGGCTTCTCCCGGACCAAGGCCGCCGAGCTGGCCGCCGACGGCAAGGTGACGCTCGACGGCGCCGTCGCCGGCAAGTCGGACCGGGTCACCGCCGGCTCCTGGCTGGAGGTCGAGATCCCGGCCCCCGCCGCGCCGGTGCAGATCGTCGCCGAACCGGTCGACGGCATGCGCATCGTCCACGACGACGAGGACATCGTGCTCGTCGACAAGCCGGTCGGCGTCGCCGCGCACCCGAGCCCGGGCTGGACCGGCCCCACCGTGATCGGCGGGCTGGCCGCGGCCGGCTACCGGATCTCCACCTCCGGCGCGGCCGAGCGCCAGGGCGTCGTGCACCGGCTCGACGTCGGCACCTCCGGGCTGATGGTGGTGGCCAAGTCGGAGCGCGCCTACACCGACCTCAAGCGGCAGTTCCACGACCGGGTGACCGAGAAGAAGTACCACACGCTCGTCCAGGGCCACCCGGACCCGCTGAGCGGCACCGTGGACGCGCCGATCGGGCGCCACCCCAGCGCGGACTGGAAGTGGGCCGTCACCCGCGAGGGCAAGCCGTCGGTCACCCACTACGACCTCATCGAGGCCTACCGGGCCGCCTCGCTGATGGACATCAAGCTGGAGACCGGCCGCACCCACCAGATCCGGGTGCACATGTCCGCGCTGCGGCACCCCTGCGTCGGCGACATCACCTACGGGGCCGACCCGACCCTCGCCAAGCGGCTCGGGCTGACCCGGCAGTGGCTGCACGCCGTCTCGCTCGGCTTCGAGCACCCGTCGGACGGCGAGTGGGTGCAGTTCTCCAGCGAGTACCCCGCGGACCTGCGGAAGGCGCTGGACATCATCGCGTCGGAGAGCTGAGCCGGAGCGTCCGGCCGGAGAGCCGATTCGCAGGGCCGATTCGCAGCGCCGAGTGGCAGGGCCGATCCGCAGGGCCGGGTCGGAGAGTCGAGGGGAACCGGGATGACGGTGACGATCAGGGTCGCGCGGGGGGAGGCGGACCTCGCGCTGGTGCACGAGGTCCGGCGGGAGGTCTTCATCGTCGAGCAGGGGATCGCCGAGGAGGAGGAGTGGGACGACCTCGACCCCACCTCGGAACACCTGCTGGCGGTCGGACCGGAGGGTGAGCCCGTCGGCACGGCGCGGCTGATCTTCGGCGAGCAGGCGCTCGGGATCACCGGCGGGGTCGCCGGCCGGGTGCTGCTCGGCCGGCTCGCCGTGCTGAAGACCGCCCGGGGGACCGGGCTCGGCGCCGAACTGGTGCGGGCCGTCGAGGCCGCGGGGCGGGAGCACGGCGCGCGCGAGATGGAGCTGCACGCCCAGGTGCAGGCGCTCGGGTTCTACGAGCGCCTCGGGTACACGGCCGAGGGGCCGGTGTACGACGACGCCGGGATTCCGCACCGGACGATGACCCGGGTGCTGTAGCACCGGGGGACGAGGCAGGGCGCGGCCCCCGGGAGAGCTCCCGGGGGCCGCGCGTCCCCGGGGCCGTGCGCGTCCGGGGGCCGCTGTTCTTATCGGACGCCTACTCCGGGGGCGACTACGATCACGCCCATGGAGCTCGGTGGGGCGTGGCGCCGGTGGCGAGGCCGTGGGACGGCCGCCGGACGGAGACTGGTGGCCGGGGCGGTGGCCCTGACGGCCGTCGTCGCGGTCGGGACGGCCGCGGCCGTCGCCGCCGGGGGCGAACAGGCCGTCCGCCAGGAGGACCGCTTCCTCGCGATGGCCGAGACCCCCGGCAGCTCGCAGATCGTCCAGCTCGACACCTCCTTCTTCACCACCGGCAGCGGCCCGCGCCCCGCCGTCCTGCTCGGGCACGGCTTCGGCGGCTCCAAGGAGGGCGAGCGGGAGCGCGCCCAGAAGCTGGCCCGGCAGGGGTACGCGGTGCTGACCTGGTCGGCGCGCGGCTTCGGCCGCTCCGGCGGGAAGATCGGGCTGAACGCGCCGGACCGCGAGGTCGAGGACGTCAAGCACCTGGTCGACTGGCTGGCGCAGCGCCCCGAGGTCCAGCTGGACGGGCCCGGCGACCCTCGGGTGGGCATCACCGGCGCCTCCTACGGCGGCGCGGTGGCGCTGCTCGGCTCCGCGTACGACCCCCGGATCGACGCCGTGGCCAGTGCGATCACCTGGTGGAACCTGGCCGACGCGCTGTTCCCGCAGGGGGTGCGCGGCTCGGGCGCGGTCGACGGCGTGTTCAAGAAGCTGTGGTCCGGGATCTTCTTCACCACCGGTTCGGTGGGCGAACTCGGCCCGTCCGGCGGCGCGGCGCGTCCGGCCCTCGCCCCCGAGCAGGGCGACGGGCAGGTCGGCTGCGGGCGGTTCCTGGACGAGCTGTGCCGGATGTACGACCGGGTGGCGACCGCCGGGCGGGCCGACCCGGAGGCCGTGGCCCTGCTCGACCGGTCCAGCCCCTCCTCGGTCGCGGACCGGCTCAAGGCGCCCACCCTGGTGGTCCAGGGCCAGCAGGACTCGCTGTTCCCGCTCGACCAGGGCGACGCGATCGCCAAGGCGGTGGCCGCCAACGGCGCCCCGGTGGCGGTGGACTGGTTCGCGGGCGGGCACGACGGCGCGACCGACACCAGCGACCGGGTGGACGACCGGGTCACGGCCTGGTTCGACCACTATCTGAAGGGTGACGGGGGCGCGAGCACCGGCGGGGCCGGCGCGGCGTTCCGGGTGACCCGGACCGGCGGGGTCGACTCGACCGGCTTCCAGGCGGTGCTGCGCGGCGCGACCGCCGACAGCTACCCCGGCCTCGGCGGCACCGGTTCGCGGCGGTTCGAGCTGAAGGCCCCGGACGGCGCACCCGAGCAGTCCTTCGCCAACCCGCCCGGCGGGGCGCCGTCCAACATCTCCGCCCTGCCCGGCCTCGGCGGCCTGCTCGGCCAGGCGTCCGCGCTGGGCGCCGGCCTCGCGCTGGACTTCCCCGGCCAGTTCGCCACCTTCGAGTCGGCGCCGCTGGACTCCTCGGTCCACCTGACCGGGCAGCCGACGGTGCCGGTCCGGGTCCGGGCCGACCGGCCGGACGCGGTGCTCTTCGCCAAGCTGTACGACGTCGCCCCCGACGGCAAGCAGAGCCTGCCGCAGCAACTGTCCGCCCCGTTGCGGGTGACCGGGGCGGACGCCCCCGACGGCCGGAGCGTCACCGTGGCGCTGCCCACCGTCGACCACACCTTCGACGCCGGGCACCGGCTGCGGCTGGTGCTCGCCTCCACCGACCTCGCGTACGCCTCGCCGGTCGAGCCGGCCACCTACCGGGCGGCCGTCACCGGGCCGGTCACCCTGCCCACGGTGGACGGGCTGGTCACCGAGGCCGCGCCGCTGCCGAACCGCACCTGGGTGCTGCCGCTGGTCGCGCTCGCGCTGGCCGCCGGGCTGGTGCTGGTGCCGCGGCTGCGGGCGGCCGGGGCCGGGCGGCGCGCGCACGGACCCGGGTACGACCCGGCGCTCGCCGGGGTGCCGCTGGTGATCACCGGCCTGAGCAAGCGCTACAAGGGCGCCGCCGACCGGTACGCCGTCCGCGAGCTGGGCTTCCGGGTGGAAAGGGGTCAGGTGCTCGGCCTGCTCGGCCCCAACGGCGCCGGGAAGACCACCACCCTGCGGATGCTGATGGGGCTGATCCGGCCGGACGCCGGCGAGATCAGGGTCTTCGGCCACCTGATCCGGCCCGGCGCACCCGTGCTGTCCCGGGTCGGCGCCTTCGTCGAGGGCGCGGGTTTCCTGCCGCACCTCACCGGGCGGGCCAACCTGCGGCTCTACTGGCAGGCCACCGGCCGTCCGGAGGCGGACGCCCACCTGGACGAGGCGCTGGCGATCGCCGGGCTCGGCGAGGCGCTGGACCGGGCGGTGCGCACCTACTCGCAGGGCATGCGGCAGCGGCTGGCGATCGCCCAGGCCATGCTGGGGCTGCCGGACCTGCTGATCCTCGACGAGCCGACCAACGGGCTCGACCCGCCGCAGATCCGCGAGATGCGCGAGGTGATGATCCGGTACGCGGCGGCCGGGCGGACCGTCATCGTCTCCAGCCACCTGCTGGCCGAGGTCGAGCAGAGCTGCACCGACCTGGTGGTGATGGACCGGGGCCGGCTGGTGACCACGGGCGCGGTCGCGGAGATCGTCGGCGCGGGTTCGCAGCTGCTGATCGGCACTGCGGCGTCGTACGACGCGGCGGAGCTGGCGGCGGCGGCCGACAAGGTCGCCGCGCTGGACGGGGTCGCCGCGGCGGAGGCCGTCGAGGGCGGGCTGCTGGTCGGGCTGGACGGGATGGCGGCGAGCCGGCTGCTGGCCGAGCTGGTCCGGCTCGGGGTGCCGGTGGAGTCGGCCGGGCCGCAGCGCCGGCTGGAGGACGCGTTCCTGTCACTGATCGGAGGTGCGGCGTGAGCGCCGCGGTTGCTGAGGTGTCGGCGGACCACGCGGCCGGTTACCGGCCCGGGCGGACGCTGCCGTTCCGGGTGGAGGTGGTCCGCCAGTTGCGGCGGCGCCGCACGATGGTGATCGGCGCGGTGCTGGCCGGGATGCCGCTGGTCGTCCTGGCGGCGTTCGCGGTGGCCGGGACGCCCGGGCGGGCCGACCGGACCACGTTCATCGAGCTCGCGACCTCGTCCGGGCCGAACTTCGCGACCACCATGCTGTTCATGGGCACCGGCTTCATGCTGGTGATCCCGGTCGCGCTGTTCTGCGGCGACACGGTGGCCTCGGAGGCCAGCTGGTCCTCGCTGCGGTACCTGCTGGCGGCGCCGGTGCCGAGGGCGCGGCTGCTGATGCGCAAGTTCCTGGTCGGGCTGCTGTTCTCGGCGGCCGCCGTGGTGCTGCTGCCGTTGGTCGGGCTGGCGGTCGGCACGGCGGCGTACGGCTGGGGCGACCTGCGGCTGCCGGCCGGGGCGAGTCTGACCGCGGGCGAGGCACTGCCCCGGCTGGCGGTGGCGGTGGCGTTCGTGTTCCTCAGCGAGGTCGTGATCGCGGCGCTGGCGTTCTGGCTCTCGACCGCCACGGACGCGCCGCTGGGGGCGGTCGGCGGGGCGGTGTTCGCCTCGATCGTCGCCGGGGTGCTGGACGCCATCACCGCCCTCGGCGACCTGCGGGCCTGGCTGCCGGCGCACTGGCAGTGGGCGTGGGCGGACGCCCTGCAGCCGCGGATGGAGTGGGGCGGGATGGTGCAGGGGGTCTCGCTGTCGCTGTCCTACGCGGTGGTGCTGCTGGCGCTCGCGTTCCGGGGCTTCGCGCGCAAGGACGTGGTGTCGTAGCGGTGCGGTGGGCGGACCCCGGGAGGCGGACCCCGGGAGGCGGACCCCGCCCGCCGGGGGACGGCGGGCGGGGTCCGTCGTTCGTGGGCCTGCTCGACCCGTGGGACTACTTGACGGGGGAGTAGACCCGCTCGACCTGCTGGGTGCCGGACCGGGTGCGGTAGGAGCGCGACCACTTGGTGGTGGCGTCCTTGCGGGTCCGGTCGGAGAGCACGTAGTAGTCCATCTGGGTCTGGGCCGGGGTGACCTCCAGGACGCCGTAGCCGTGGGAGTCGAGGTCGACCCACTGGACGTGGCGGTTGGCGGCCTTGATCGCGGCGGCGGCGACCAGGGAGAGGGTCTGCGGCGCGACCTTGAGGAAGTCGTCGATGTTGTCCGAGGTGACCGAGGTGACCACGAACTCGGTGGCGACACTGCCCGACAGCGGGTAGGTGGCGGCCTCGTTCGGGACGTCCGAGGCCCAGGCGGAGTGGATGTCCCCGGTCAGGAAGACGGTGTTGGTGATGCCGTTCGACTTCAGGTGGCCGAGCAGCTCACGGCGGTCGTGGGTGTAGCCGTCCCACTGGTCCGTGTTGATCGCCAGGCCCTCGCCGGGCAGGCCGAGCAGCTTGGCCAGCGGGCGCAGCAGGTAGTCCGGCAGCGAGAAGAGGGCGACCGGGGAGATCATCACCTCGTTGCCGATCAGGCGCCAGGCGGTGTCGGACGCGGCGAGACCGGACTTCAGCCAGTCCATCTGGGCACGGCCGGTCAGGGTGCGGTCGGCCGAGTCGACGTCGCCGTTGCCGACCTTGACCTGCTGGGAGCGGAACGAGCGCTGGTCCATCAGGTGCAGGTCGGCGAGCTTGCCGTAGCGCAGGCGGCGGTAGGTGGTGCCGGCGATGGAGGGGCGGACCGGCATCCACTCGAAGTAGGCCTGCTTCGCGGCGGCCACCCGGGCCGCCCAGTCGCCCTCGGCGCCCGGGGTGTGGTTCTCGGCGCCGCCGGACCAGGCGTCGTTGGCGAACTCGTGGTCGTCCCAGATCGCGATGGTCGGGACCTGCGCGTGCAGCGCCTGGAGGTCCTCGTCCGTCTTGTAGCGGCCGTGCCGGGTGCGGTAGTCGGCGAGGCTGAGGATTTCGTGGGCGGGGGCGTGCGGGCGGACCACGGAGCCGCGGGCGCAGAACTCGCCGCTCTTGTACTCGTAGATGTAGTCGCCGAGGAAGAGGAAGGCGTCGAGGTCGCCGCGGGCCGCCAGGTGGCGGTACGCGGAGAAGTAGCCGGCCTCCCAGTTGGCGCAGGAGGCGACGCCGAAGCGGAGCCGGTCGAGGGCGGCGTCGGCGGCCGGGGTGGTGCGGGTGCGGCCGACGGGGGAGACGGTCGCGCCGGCCGTGAAGCGGTACCAGTAGGCGGTGTCCGGGGCGAGGCCGCGGACGTCGACCTTGACGGTGTGGTCGGTGGCGGCGTTGCTGGTGACGGTGCCGCCGGCGGCGATCCGGGCGAAGCCCTTGTCGGCGGCGATCTCCCAGCGGACCTCGGTGTCGGCGCCGAGGCCGGAGCCGGGCACGGCCTCGGGGGCCGGGGTGACCCGGGTCCAGAGCAGGATGCCGTCGGGCAGCGGGTCGCCCGAGGCGACGCCGTGGAGGAACTGCGGGACGGTGGCGGCCTGGGCGGCGGCGCCGAGGGCGAGCGGCAGGGCGGCGGCGCCCGCGACGACGGCGGTGGCCTTGAGCACCTGGCGTCGGTGGGGGCGGGCGGCGGTCATGTCATTGACAAGGTCAGTCACGGCGGACAGGCTACCGGCGGGTAACGCGGTGTTCCATATGCTGAACTGACTGTTCGTTGTCACTTCACCACGGCGTGACGTCCCGCCACCCCGCCGGGTGGGCGCGGTCACCCGGCGGACATGCGCGATGATGGGAGGCTGTTCCGGCCCCCGTCGCAAGGAAGTCCCGCCCGTGGCACACGTCCTGCTCCTCCACTCCGTGTACGGCCTGCGCCCCGCCGTCCAGGTTGCCGCCGACCGGCTGCGCGCCGCCGGGCACACCGTGCACACCCCCGACCTCTTCGAAGGGCGGACCTTCGACGACGTCGAGGAGGGTATGGCGTTCAAGGAGGAGATCGGCAGCGACGAACTCCTGCGCCGCGCCGTCGGGGTCGCCGCTCCGCTGCTGGGCTCCGGGACGCCGCTCGTCTACGCGGGCTTCTCGCTCGGCGGCTCGCTCGCCCAGAACCTCGCACTCGCCGACGAGAAGGCCCTCGGCCTGCTGCTCCTGCACGGCACCTCGGACATCCGCGAGGACGCGGCCACCGCGATCCCCGTCCAGCTGCACGTGGCGGAGCCGGACCCGTTCGAGTCGGAGGACTGGCTGAACGCCTGGTACCTGGGGATGCGCAAGGCCGGCGCGGACGTGGAGGTGCACCGCTACCGCGGCGCCGGGCACCTCTTCACCGACCCGGAGCTGCCCGACTACGACGCCGAGGCGGCGGAGCAGGCGTGGGCGGTCGCGCTGGACTTCCTGGCGGAGCTGGACGCGGCGTAGTCCGTTGTGCCTGTTGCGCAGGAAGTCGGCGCGGCCGACTTCCTGATCTGAGAGTTCTGTTCCGGTGGTCCCTTGCTGTCCGCAAGGGGCTAACCGGGGAAGTACGAGCGAGCGGTGGGTGGGGTTGATTCGCCCGGCTTGGCGCCTGCTGTCCCTCGCTCGAACCGAGCGAGGGACAGCCGCTCATATCCGGCCGTTCCCCGGTGAGGTCGAGGGGCAGGAGCAGTAGGAAGTCGACGAGGTCGACTTCCTACTGCTGGGGCACATCGTGAAAGCCGAATCCGGTGGCTCCCTTGCGCGTGGCAAGGGAGCCACCGGGGCCGAGCTGCGTCACCGGGGGCGTGGGAAGTCGGAACGGCCGACTTCCCACGTGCAGCCGGTTGTTCCGAGGTGCACAGCCGGGATCGGAGTGGGAAGTCGCCGGTCCCGACTTCTCACTCCGAGGGAGGTCTTTCCTGGTGGCCCCTTGCTGGCTGTGGGTTCTTGGGATCGGTCTGGTGGGGGGTCCAGGTGTGTTCGGTGGTGCCGTCGGGGTGGGTGTGGGGTTCCCAGTGGCCGTGGCGGGTGATCGGGGGTGGGGGCGGGCCGATCCTGAGGGCGGTGACGACGCCGGTGATCACGGTGGCGATGGCGAGGGCGAGGAGGACGGTGAAGGCGGCGCCGACGAGGAAGGTGCTCATTCCCGGGTCACCTCGCGCAGCAGGGTGAGGAGGTTGAGGAGGGTGGAGACGGGGGCGGCGCCGAAGTCGACGAGGAGGCGGCCGTCGATGGTGCGCTCGGAGACGGTGGGGCTGGCGCGGTGCTGGTGGTGATGGAGGTGGTCTGCGCCTTGGTGGAGGTGTCCGGCTGCTGAATGGCCCGGGGGAGGATGGGGGTGTGACGAGGATGAGTGACGGGCGGTACGCGCCGGCGGGGTCGTTGATCGGGCTGGTGCAGCGGGGGCGGGGACTCGGGGCGCGGATGGCTCTGGAGGATCCGGCGGGCGCGGCGGAGATCGTCTACGGGTGCGTCCGGTGGGACTGGCGGTGGGACTCGGTCGACGAGCGGGGGCTGTACCTGGCGCGGCTGGTGCGGGATCTGGGCTTGCCGCTCGGGCCGGTGGTGGAGGGCCTGGGCTTGGGGGAGACGGCCAATGAGCGGGCGGCCCGGGTGCTGGGGTTGCTGGCGTTGGGCGGGTCGGGGGAGGCGCGGGACGCCCTGCGGGCTTACGTGAAGGAGGGGGAGCACTGGGTCGCGGTGCTGGAGGAGATGGCGTGCCGGTGGCCGGTGGAGTGGTGGGACGACCTGGCGGAGACCGGGCGGGAGCGGGCGGAGCGGGACCCGGAGGACCGGTGGGGGGAGCCGTGGTACCGGTGGGGGCTGGCCGGTCCGGGGCCGGTGCACGGGTCCCGGGAGCGCAAGCCGTTCGCGGAGGTCGACAACGCCCGGCTGCTGGAGCTGCTGGCGGATCCCGAGGAGTCGGAGGAGCGCAGGGCCGCCGCGCTCGATGTGATCGACGACCGGGGGCCGGAGCCCGGAGTGATCCCGCTGGTGCCGTCGCTGGGCACGGCGGACGGGAAGTACATGTTGTGGCCGCTGATCGGGGTGGTCGACAAGCTCGGGGCGCTGGCGGTGCCCGCCGCGAGGGAGTGGGCCGTAGCGACGGAACCGGAGTGGTTGCGGCGGCGGGGGCACGACGTGCTGGCCGCGTGCGGGGAGGCCGAGGACGTGCCCGTGCTGGTTGCGGACCTGGAGCGGGACTGGGTGGAGCGGCGGTGGTGCGGGCCGAAGCGGACGGCCGACGGGCTGGCGCGGTTCGGGGCCGAGGCCCGCGGGGCGGTGTCTCTGCTCAGGCGATTGTGGCTGTGGACGCCGCACTCCTACGAGCGGGTCAGCTATCTGGAGGCACTCGCGGAGATCGATCCGACCGGACTGGAGTCGGTGTACGTGGAGTGCCTCTGGGACTGCGAGGGCGATGCCCGACTGCTG
Source organism: Kitasatospora sp. NPDC089913 (assembly GCF_044748625.1). NCBI lineage: Bacteria > Bacillati > Actinomycetota > Actinomycetes > Kitasatosporales > Streptomycetaceae > Kitasatospora > Kitasatospora sp. NPDC089913. The sequence continues at coordinate 539,215 of NZ_JBIVGI010000001.1, forward strand.
GGGGTCCGGCACGCGCCGGACCGGCCCGAGGTGAGGGAGCGGCTGGTGTACCTCAGGGACGACGCGCTGGAGGAGACAGAGGTCAGGGCCGCCGCCCGCGAGCGGTTGGCGGCCCTGACCGGGTAGGGCCTACAGGCCCGGGATGCGGCCGTTGCGGTAGAGGTCGACGAAGAGCTGGTGGTCGGCGCGGGCCTGGGCACCGTAGGCGTGGGCGAAGTCGACCAGCATCTGCGTGAAGCCGGCCTCGTCGCGGCCGATGGCCTCGTGGATGGCGTGCTCGGTGGAGAACGGGACCAGGGTGTGGCCGCTGGACGACTCGTCCGCCGCCGCGTGCATGGTGGCGGTGGCGCGGCCCAGGTACTCGGTGACCGCCAGCAGGTCGGGGAGCTCGTTGAGGTCCCGCCAGTCGAGGTCGGTCGCGTACGGGGACACCTCGGCGACCAGCTGGCCGCGGCCGCGCAGCGTGGTGTGGCCGAGCCAGGGGTCGCTGTGGGACTGCAGGGCGCGCTGGGAGATCACCGTGCGGTGGCCCTCGTGCTCGAAGTAGCCGGCGATGGCGGGGTCGGTGACATGGCGGGCGACCGCCGGGGTCTGGCCCTGCTTCATGTAGATGATCACGTCGTTCTCGAGGGCGTCGGTGTGCCCTTCGAGGAGGACGTTGTAGGACGGCAGGCCCGCCGAACCGATGCCGATGCCGCGACGGCCGACCACGTCCTTGACCCGCAGGGCGGTCGGGCTGACCCGGGAGGACGGCGGCAGGGTGGCGAGGTAGCGCTCGAAGGCGGTCAGGACCTCCTGCTTGGTGGGTTCGTCCAGCGCGAACGCGCCGCCGCCGAGGCGGAAGCGGCGGTCGTAGTCCTCGACCACGGTGTCGCCGTCGAGCAGCGAGACCCGGGTCTGCAGCCTGGCCTTCCGCAGGGTGTCGAGGATCGGGCCGGTGGCGGTGTCCAGGGTGTACGGGTCGGCGTCGCCGGAGGTGACGTGGGCGGCGATCCGGGCCCGGTACGCCCCGGCGAAGGCCGTGACCAGTTCGGTGATGGTCGCGTCCGACAGGGCCTTGGCGTAGCCGATCAGGGCGAGCGAGGCGGCGAGCCGCTGGACGTCCCAGGTGAAGGCGCCGACGTAGGCCTCGTCGAAGTCGTTCACGTTGAAGACGAGCCGGCCCTCGGCGTTCAGGTAGGTGCCGAAGTTCTCCGCGTGCAGGTCGCCGTGGATCCAGACCCGGCGGGTGCGGTCGTCGAGGAAGGACGCGCCGTAGGAATCGAACGGGGCGGTGGTGAGGTCCGCGTAGTAGAGGGCGGCGGTGCCCCGGTAGAAGGCGAACGCCGAGGCCGCCATCTTGCGGAACTTCACCCGGAAGGCCGCCGGGTCCTGGGCGAGGAGTTCGCCGAACGCCGTGTCGAAGACGCCGAGGACGGTCTCCGCACGGTCGGTGGCGGAGGGCGACTGATGGGGCATGGTGGCGGTTCCCTTGCGGTGGGTGGATAAGGGGAGTCGAGGGCCTGAGGGCTAGAGTAGGGAGCGTGAACGCGTGAGTGGCGGTCCGGGTCCGGTCAGTGGCTCGGGCCTTGTTCATTTCTTTCGGGAACCCTCTGTGACCTGCGCGTTCGCCGGCCCATCTGCCAGCACGAGCTACGGAGGCCCCGCCTTGAGCGATCAGCCGTTCGCGCACCTGCACGTCCACACCGAGTACTCGATGCTGGACGGCGCAGCCCGGCTGAAGCAGATGTTCAAGGAGGTCGAGCGGCTCGGGCAGACCCATGTCGCGATGACCGACCACGGCAACATGTACGGCGCCGCCGAGTTCCACCGGCAGGCCACCGACGCGGGCATCACCCCGGTGATCGGCATCGAGGCGTACGTCGCCCCGGAGTCCCGTTCGAACACCAAGCGGATCCTGTGGGGCCAGCCGCACCAGAAGAAGGACGACGTCTCGGCGTCCGGTGCCTACACCCACAAGACGATCTGGGCCCGGAACAAGGAGGGCCTGCACAACCTCTTCAAGCTGACCTCGCGCTCGTACTCCGAGGGCTGGCTGGTCAAGTGGCCGCGGATGGACAAGGAGCTGATCTCCGAGCTGTCCGGCGGTCTGATGGCGACCACCGGCTGTCCGTCCGGCGAGGTGCAGACCCGGCTGCGCCTCGGGCAGTTCGACGAGGCGCTGCGGTCGGCCGGCGAGTACCAGGAGATCTTCGGCAGGGAGAACTACTTCCTGGAGCTGATGGACCACGGCCTCGACATCGAGAAGCGGGTCCGGGACGGGCTGATCGAGATCGGGCGCAGGCTCGGCATCCCGCCGGTGGTCACCAACGACTCGCACTACACCACCGAGGCCGACGCGGGCGCCCACGACCTGCTGCTCTGCGTGCAGACCGGGAAGAACCTCTCCGACCCGGACCGCTTCCGGTTCGACGGCACCGGCTACTACATCAAGTCGGCCGCCGAGATGTACGCGCTGGACGGGTCCGACGCCTGGCAGGAGGGCTGCCGCAACAGCCAACTGCTGGTGGCCGAGCGGGTGGACACCGCGGGCATGTTCGAGTTCCGCAACCTGATGCCGCGCTTCCCGATCCCGGAGGGCTTCGACTCCGAGGCGGACTTCTTCCGGTCCCAGGTGTGGCAGGGCATGGAGTGGCGCTTCCCGAACGGGTACGACGACGAGCACCGCAAGCTCGCCGAGTACGAGATGGACACCATCGTGCAGATGGGGTTCCCGGCGTACTTCCTCGTGGTCGCGGACTTCATCATGTGGGCCAAGGGGCAGGGCATCGCGGTGGGCCCCGGCCGCGGTTCGGCGGCCGGTTCGCTGGTCGCCTACGCGATGGGCATCACCGACCTCGACCCGATCCCGCACGGCCTGATCTTCGAGCGCTTCCTCAACCCCGAGCGCGTCTCCATGCCCGATGTCGACATCGACTTCGACGAGCGCCGGCGCGGTGACGTGATCCGGTACGTGACCGAGAAGTGGGGATCCGACAAGGTCGCCATGATCGTCACCTACGGCACCATCAAGGCGAAGGCCGCCATCAAGGACTCCTCGCGGGTCCTCGGCTACCCCTACGCGATGGGTGACCGGATCACCAAGGCGATGCCGCCGGACGTCATGGGCAAGGGCATCCCGCTGTCCGGCATCACGGACAGCAGCCACCCGCGCTACAGCGAGGCCGGCGAGATCCGCGGGCTGTACGAGAACGACCCCGACGTGCGGAAGGTGATCGACACCGCGCGCGGCATCGAGGGCCTGATCCGCCAGCCCGGTGTGCACGCGGCGGGCGTCATCATGTCCGCCGAGCCGCTGACCGACCACATCCCGGTCTGGACCCGGCACACCGACGGCGTCACCATCACGCAGTTCGACTACCCCACCTGCGAGGGCCTCGGCCTTCTCAAGATGGACTTCCTCGGCCTGCGCAACCTGACGATCATGGACGATGCCGTCAAGGCGATCGAGAAGAACAAGGGCGTCAGGATCAACCTCCTCGAGCTGCCCCTGGACGACAAGCCGACCTACGAACTGCTGGCCCGGGGCGACACGCTGGGTGTCTTCCAGCTCGACGGCGGCCCGATGCGCTCGCTGCTGCGGCTGATGAAGCCGGACAACTTCGAGGACATCTCCGCCGTACTGGCGCTGTACCGGCCGGGCCCGATGGGCGTCAACTCGCACACCAACTACGCGCTGCGCAAGAACGGCCAGCAGGAGATCACCCCGATCCACCGGGAGCTGGAGGCTCCCCTGGAGGAGGTGCTCCGGCCCACCTACGGCCTGATCGTCTACCAGGAGCAGGTGCAGAAGGCGGCGCAGATCCTCGCCGGGTACTCGCTCGGCCAGGCCGACCTGCTGCGCCGGGCGATGGGCAAGAAGAAGAAGGAGATCCTGGAGGCGGAGTTCGTCCCGTTCCAGAAGGGCTGCCGGGAGCGCGGCTACTCGGACGCGGCGATCCAGGCGGTGTGGGACGTCCTCGTCCCCTTCTCCGGCTACGCGTTCAACAAGGCGCACACGGCGGGGTACGGGCTGGTCTCGTACTGGACGGCGTACCTCAAGGCCAACTACCCGGCCGAGTACATGTCGGGCCTGCTGACCTCGGTCAAGGACGACAAGGACAAGTCGGCGGTCTACCTCAACGAGTGCCGCAAGATGGGCATCCAGGTGCTCCCGCCGGACGTCAACGAGTCGGACTCCGACTTCACGCCGCACGGGGACACCCTGGTCCGGTTCGGCCTGACCGCCATCCGCAACGTCGGCGGGCCGGTCGTGGAGTCGATGATCCGGACCAGGAGGGCCAAGGGGAAGTTCGCCTCCTTCCCGGACTTCCTGGACAAGGTGGAGTCGGTGGTCTGCAACAAGCGGACCGTCGAGTCGCTGATCAAGGCCGGCGCTTTCGACTCGCTCGGGCACACCCGCAAGGGCCTGAGCGCGGAGTTCGAGCCGATGATCGACAACGTGGTGGGCATCAAGCGCAAGGAGGCGGAGGGGCAGTTCGACCTCTTCGGCGGTGACGCGACCAGCGACGAGCCGACCTTCGGGCTGGACGTGGTCTTCTCCGAGGAGGAGTGGGAGAAGTCCTTCCTGCTCGCCCAGGAGCGGGAGATGCTGGGCCTGTACGTCTCCTCGCACCCGCTGCACGGCATCGAGCACGTGCTCGCGGAGAAGGCGGACTGCGCGGTGGCGGAGCTCGCCGAGCGGCCGGACGGGACGATCGTCACCATCGGCGGCATCATCTCGGGCCTCCAGCGGAAGATGACCAAGCAGGGCAACGCCTGGGCGATCGCGACGGTCGAGGACCTCGCGGGCTCGATCGACTGCATGTTCTTCCCGGCCAGCTACCAGCTGGTGTCCGCGCAACTGGTCGAGGACGCGGTGGTGTTCGTCCGGGGCAAGGTGGACAAGCGGGAGGACGTGCCGCGGCTGATGGGGATGGAACTGAGCGCCCCCGACCTGTCGAACGCGCACGCCGAGCCGCCGATCGTCATCATCATCCCGGACGGCAAGGTGACGCCGCCGCTGGTGGCGCGGCTCGGCGAGGTGCTGAGCAGCCACCGGGGGACGACGGAGGTCCGGGTCCGGCTGGAGGAGGAGCACCGGACGACGCTGCTGCGGCTGGACCGGCACCGGGTGAAGTCGGACCCGGCGCTGTTCGGCGACCTCAAGCAGCTGCTCGGGCCGAGCTGTCTGGCGGCCAACGCGGCCGCCGGCACGGGGGGCTGACGCCGCCGGCGGGGGCGCCCGGACCGGGCGCCCCCGTCAGGCCCCGGCGCCCCGTCAGGCGGAGTTGCGCAGCGGGGCCGGGACGGCGGTGTGCAGGGCGGAGACGAAGGCGGAGACCGCCGGGTGGGCCCCGGCGCCGGCGCGGAAGGCGGCGCGGGTGCGGCGGTACATCGGCAGCCGGGTGAGGACGACCCCGGGCGGGGGCCGGTCGATGCCGAGGTGGGGGACCAGCGCCACGCCCTGACCGGCCGCCACCAGGGCGAGCACGGTGGCGAAGTCGTCGATCCGGTGCCTGATCCGGGGCGCGAACCCGGCGCTCTCGCAGGCCCGGACGGCCATGCTGTGGCACAGGGTGCCGGGCGGGGAGAGGATCCACGGTTCGGCGCGCTGGTCGGCGACGGTGCCGGGGGCGCGGGCGGCGAGGTACATCGGTTCGGTGAAGACGGGCCGGGTCGTCGCCAGGCCGGGTTCCGGGTCGGCCGGGACCAGGTCGTACTCGTGGACCAGGGCGACGTCGAGTTCGCCGGCCCGCAGCGCCGCCGCGACCTCGGCCGGGTCCACCTCGGTGACCATCGGCTCCAGCCCCGGGTGCCAGCCGGCGAGTTCGGCGAGCACGGCCGGGACGATGGCGCGGGCCGCCGACGGGTAGGTGCCGATCCGCAGCGGGCCGGCCAGGCCCTCGCGGGCGTGGGCGAGTTCGGCGCCCGCCTGCTCCAGCCGTTCGAGCACGGCCTCGGCGTGCCGGACCAGGTTGCGTCCGGCGGGGGTGAGGACGACCCGGCGGCCGGTGCGTTCGAGCAGCGGGACACCGGCCTCCTTCTCCAGGACGGACAGCTGCTGGGACACCGCCGAGGGGCTGAAGCTGAGCGCCTCGGCGACGGCGGCGATGGTGCCGAGGTGGGCGAGTTCGCGCAGCAGGCGCAGGCGTCGGACGTCGAGCATCGGCCCAGCTTACGAGAAGCGTCGGAAACATGAACTGGACCCGGGGGATCACCCGGCCGCAGGATCGTGGGCATGGAACTCAAGGGCATTCTCGTCCCCCTGGTCACCCCCTTCGCGGCCGACGGCTCGGTGGCGCTGGACGCGCTGGAGAAGCTGGCCGGCTCGCTGCTGGACGAGGGCGCGTCCGGTCTGGTCGCGCTCGGCACCACCGGCGAGCCGGCCACGCTGACCGCGGACGAGCGGCGGGCGGTGATCGGGGTCTGCGCGGCGGTCTGCGCCGACCGGGACGTGCCGCTGCTGGTCGGGGCGGGCGGGCCGGGCACCGCCGCGGCCGCCGAGGAGCTGGCCGGGCTGGCCGAACGGGTGCCGGGGGCGGCGGGTGCGCTGGTCACCGTGCCGTCGTTCGTCCGGCCGGGGGAGGCGGGCACCGTGGCGCACTTCCGGGCGCTGGCCGAGGCCAGTTCGGTGCCGCTGGTCTTCTACCACATCCCGTACCGGACCGGGCAGGAGCTGTCGGGCGCCGCGCTGCTGGAACTGGCCGCGCTGCCCGGGGTGGTGGGTGTGAAGTACGCCACCGGCGGGGTGGACCAGGCGGCGGTGGAGCTGCTGGCCTCCGCCCCGGCCGGGTTCTCGGTGCTGGGCGGGGACGACGCGGTGCTGGCGCCGCTGCTCGCGCTGGGCGCGGCCGGCGGCGTCCTGGCCTCCGCCCACCTCGCCACCGCGCGCTGGGTCGAGCTGGCCGAGGCGTGGCGGGCCGGGGACGCGGCCCGGGCCAGGGCGCTGGGCCACCGGCTGGCCGGGCTGGCGGTGGCGGCCTTCGCGGCGCCGAACCCGGCGGTGGTCAAGGGGGTGCTGCACGCGCAGGGGCGGATCCCGACCCCGGACGTGCGGCTGCCGCTGCTGCCGGCCGGTCCGGCGGCGGTCGAGCGGGTGCTGGAACTCCTCAGTGGTCTGGACCACTGAGGACCACAGGATGGAATGTCCGGCCGTCCGGCGCCCGTGACAAGGCATGATGGGCGGAGTGCGGCCGTGAACGGCGACATCGAACGGCGACATCAAGAGGAGCAGACGGATGAAGATCGGCATTGTCGGGGCCACCGGTCAGGTCGGCGGCGTGGTCCGCGAGATCCTGGCGGAGCGCGCGGGCCTCCCGGGCGGCGTCGGCCCGGTGGAGCAGCTGCGGCTGTTCGCCTCGGCCCGTTCGGCCGGGCGCACCCTGCCCTGGCAGGGCACCGAGATCACCGTCGAGGACGCGGCCACGGCCGACTACACCGGCCTGGACATCGTGATCTTCTCCGCCGGCGGCTCCACCTCCAAGGAGCTCGCCCCCAAGGCCGCCGCCGCGGGCGCCGTCGTCATCGACAACTCCTCCGCCTGGCGCCGCGACCCCGAGGTCCCGCTGGTCGTCTCCGAGGTCAACCCGCAGGCCCTCGCCGACCGCCCCAAGGGCATCGTCGCCAACCCGAACTGCACCACCATGGCGGCCATGCCCGTGCTGCGCCCGCTGCACGAGGAGGCCGGCCTCGCCGCCCTGGTCGTCTCCACCTACCAGGCCGTCTCCGGCAGCGGCGTGGCCGGCGTGGCCGAACTCCACGGCCAGGCCGCCAAGGTCGTCGACAGCGCCGCCGCGCTCGCCCACGACGGCTCCGCGGTGGACTTCCCCGAGCCCCAGGTCTACAAGCGCCCGATCGCCTTCAACGTCGTCCCGCTGGCCGGCTCGATCGTCGAGGACGGCTCCAACGAGACCGACGAGGAGCAGAAGCTCCGCCACGAGAGCCGCAAGATCCTCGGCATCCCCGGGCTCAAGGTGGCCGGCACCTGCGTGCGCGTGCCGGTCTTCTCCGGCCACTCGCTGCAGATCAACGCCCGCTTCGAGCGCCCGATCAGCCCCGAGCGCGCGGTCGAGCTGCTCACCGGCGCCCCCGGCGTCGAGCTGAGCGAGATCCCCACCCCGCTCCAGGCCGCCGGCCGGGACCCGAGCTACGTCGGCCGGATCCGGGTCGACGAGACGGTCGAGAACGGCCTGTCGCTGTTCGTCTCCAACGACAACCTGCGCAAGGGCGCCGCGCTCAACGCCGTCCAGCTGGCCGAGCTGGTCGCCGCCGAGCTCCGGGGCTGACCTGCCGCATCGCGCCGAAGGGCTCCGTCCACGACCGGACGGGGCCCTTCGGCCTGTCGCGGGACAGCGGCGGAGCCCGAGGTTCGGCGGGCGGGTCAGTGGGAAAAGGTGACCCAACGATCGGGCGGCTGCGGGCACCCCCTCACCCCACCCCGCCCGGCCGCCGGGCGGAGCGCGCCCACCCCGGCACCGTCGGCCCGGCGGAGCCCCCACCCCGAGGGCGAGCGGAAAGAGGTGCGCGATGGACCGCTGTGTCGTCCTCGTGGATGCCGGATACCTGCTGGGCGCCGCCGCCAGCCTGCTCGCCGGTGACCCGTCCCGCTCCAAGGTCACCGTCGACCACATCGCGCTGATCGCCGCGCTGCGCGAACGCGCCGAGGCCGAGACCGGCCTCCCGCTGCTGCGGATCTACTGGTTCGACGCCGCGCCCGAGCGCCGCCCGATGCCCGAGCACCGGCGGCTGCGGGTCCTGCCCCGGGTCACCGTCCGGCTCGGCGCGCTCACCCGGGCCGAGGGCCGCTGGGTGCAGAAGGGCGTCGACGCCGCGATGCACGCCGAACTCTCCGAACTCGCCCGCAACCGGGCCTGCGCCGACGTCGTGCTGATCACCGGCGACGGGGACCTGCTGCCCGGCATGATGTCCGCCAAGGAGCACGGCGTCGTCGTCCACCTCTGGGCGCTCCAGGCCGCCGACGGCGATTTCAACCAGTCCGAGGACCTGGTCGGCGAGGCCGACGAACGCCGGGTGCTGGACCGCGAGTGGATCGAAGGATCGTTCAGCCTGCGCGACACCTCCAGCGTCTTCCCCGCCCCCGGCGCCCGGCACGACATCGCCAAGATCCTCGCCGCGCCGCCCGCCGCGCCGCCGGCCGGACTGCCCGGCCCGCTGCCCGCCGGGCCGGTGCCCGGCCGTCCCGCCGCCGGGGCACCCGCGGCGGCCGTCGCCACCGCGGCCGCCGCCGGTCCTGCCCCCGACGGACGCGCCCAGCCGGCCACCGCCGTCGGGCTCAAGGTCGTCCCCACCCCCAAGGACCTCGCCGGGCGCAGCGCCGACCGGCAGGCCACCGCCGCCGACCGCCACCAGACCGGCCCGGTGCTGCGCTGGTCCTCCGACCGGGGCTGGATCGAGCGGCCCGCCCAGGAACCCGCCGTCACCGCCGGGGACGGCCTGCCCACCCTCGCCCAGCTCACCACGGCCGAGCAGCGCTGGGCCGACCGCGAGGAGGACATCACCTCCATCGGCGGCGACGCCCACGAGGTCGGCCAGGTCTTCGCCCGCCGCTGGACCAGCCGGGCCGGCGACGTCGAACGGCTCACCGTGCTGTGGCCCGACTACCCCCGGATCCCGCACCGGGTCGACGGCGAGCTGCTGCGCTACGCCGCCCGGTTCGGGCTGCTCGCGCACAAGGACGACCAGATCGACGAGCACGACCGGTACGCGATCCGGGCCGGGTTCTGGAAGGAGCTCGCCGCCCGCGTCCCCGGCGGGAACCTGGTCGTGGTCGACGACTGACCGCAGGCGGGGCGGCGGGGAGCGGGGCGGAACGGGCCCCGTTGTCCGGTTCGCCGGTCGCACCGCGTAGAGTCTTCGGTCGTGAGCGAGTCGGCCGGGCGGGCACCCCAGGACACCGCGCCGTGCTGCGCCGTACGCGACCTGGTGAGGACGTACCGCGCCGGGCGGGGCGGCGGCGGTGAGACGGTCCGGGCCAACGACGGCATCACCATGACCGTCCGGCAGGGCGAGATCTTCGGCCTGCTCGGACCCAACGGCGCGGGCAAGTCCACCCTGGTCCGCCAGCTCACCGGCCTGCTGCGGCCCGACTCCGGCAGCATCGAGATCCTCGGCCACGACGTGGTCCGGCACCCCGAACGGGCCGCCCGGCTGCTCGGCTACCTCGGCCAGGAGTCCACCGCGCTCGACGAGCTGACCGTCGCCCTCGCGGCCGAGACCACCGGGCGGCTGCGCGGCCTCGGCCGGACCGAGGCCCGCGCGGCGACGGACGCGGTGATCACCGAACTGGGCCTGGAACCGCTCGCCCACCGGCCGCTCGCCAAGCTGTCCGGCGGCCAGCGCAGGCTCGCCTGCTTCGCCGCCACCCTGGTCGGCGACCGGCCGCTGCTCGTCCTCGACGAGCCGACCACCGGCATGGACCCGGTCGCCCGGCGGGCCGTCTGGTCGGCGGTCGAGCGCCGCCGGGCCGAACGCTCCACCACCGTGCTGCTGGTCACCCACAACGTGATCGAGGCGGAGACCGTACTGGACCGGGTCGCCGTGATCGACGAGGGCCGGGTGATCGCCTGCGACACCCCCGGCGGGCTCAAGGCGCTCGTCGACGGCGACGTCCGGCTCGACCTGGTCTGGCGGGACGAGGCGCCGCTGGGCGTGCCCGCCGTGGCGGCGCTGGCCGAGCGGGCCGAGCGCACCGGCCGCCGCTGGACCGTCCGCACCACTCCCGAGCAGGCCCGCGAACTGGTCTCGGCCGTCACCACCGGCCCGGCGTTCGCCGCCCTGGACGACTTCACCCTGGCCACCCCGAGCCTCGAGGACGCGTACCTCAAGCTGGGCGGCCGCCACGGAGGACTGGCCAAGTGACGCTGCTCTCGGCACCGCCGCGGACCACCCCGGCCACGGCCGGCGAACCCGCCCCGCTCGCCCCCGCCGCCCGGCTGCTGCCCGCCCTCGCGGCCGTCTACCGGGCGCAGCTCGCCCGGGCCAGGGTGGCGCGGATCCCGCTGCTGTTCGTGGCCACCTTCCAGTCGCTCGGCATCCTGGTGATGATGCGCGGCGTCGTCGACTCCGGGCAGACCTCGGCCGCCCGGTACGTGGTGGCCGGCTCCAGCGTGCTGGTGGTCGCCTTCGTGGCGCTCAACCTGCTCGCCCAGTACTTCGGGCGGCTGCGGGCCAGCGGCGGCCTGGACCACTACGCGACGCTGCCGGTGCCGGCCGCCTCGGTGGTGCTCGGCGCGGCCGCCGCGTTCGCCTCGTTCACCCTGCCGGGGGCGCTGGTCACGGCGGCCGCGGGCGCGGTCATGTTCGGGCTGCCGCTGGGGCAGCTGTGGGTGCTGCTCGCCGTGGTGCCGCTGGCCGGCGCGGCGCTGGCCGGGCTCGGCGCGGCCTGCGGGCTGCTCGCGCCCCGGCAGGAGATCGCCACCATGCTGGGGCAGCTCGGCATGTCGGCGGCGCTGCTGCTCGGTGTCCTGCCGGTCGACCACCTGCCGCAGCCGGTGCTGTGGCTGCGCGACCTGCTGCCCTCCACCTACGGGGTGGAGGCCTTCGCCCGGACGTTCCGGCCGGGCCCCGACTGGGCGGCGGTGGTCGCGGACCTCGGGGTGTGCGCCGGGGTGGGCGTGGTCTCGCTGGCCGTGGCCACCTGGGCGTACCGGCGGGCGACCCGGCGCTAGGGGTTGTCTGACAATTCGCGTCGCGCGCGCGGCGGGAATTGTCAGACAACCCCTAGGGCTCTCCCGCGACCGTCCCCGGCCTGTGCCGGGCCTGGCCCGTGGATCACGCCCGGGCCCCCGGCCGGTTGGGTGGGTGGCCGGGCCGCGGCGGTCGTGAGCGTGAAACGATGGGGGCGTGACCGTACCGAACACACCTCCGGATCCCGCGCGCGCCGACGGTGTCACCGATGCCGTGCCCGCCCCGTACGCCGCCGACCGTGATCCGTACGCCGCGCCCGGGCCCGCGTCCGAGCTGTACGGGCTGCCGCCCGGGGTGGACCCGACGGCCGGGAAGGAGCGGTCGGCCGAGCCGCTCGCGCAGCGGTTGCTGCCCGAGCTGAGGATCGGCGCGGCCACCGTGCTGGCCTGTCTGGTGCTCGGGGTCGCGATGGGCGCGCTGTGGGTCTGGCTGGCGCCCAAGGTGCCGCTGGTGGTGGACGGCAACAAGATCCTCTACGCCGACCCGGAGGGCGAGCAGCGGGCCGGGGCCGACAGCGTCTTCGTGCTGCTCGGCCTGGGGGCGGGCCTCCTGACCGCGCTGGGCGCGTTCCTGTTCACCCGGAAGCGGGGCGGCGGGATCTCCGTGGCGGCCGGGCTCGCGGTCGGCGGACTGCTGGCCTCGGTCGGCGCGTGGGGGCTCGGCCGCTGGCTCGGGCCGGGCCGGGACCTGGTCGCCCAGGCGCGGCGGGTCGGCAACGGCGGACACTTCTCGGCGGACATCGACCTCGGGGCGTACGGCGCGGTGCTGGCGTGGCCGATGGCCGCCATGGTGCTGCTGCTGGCGCTGTCGGCCGCGTTCGGCAAGCGCGAGGAGGACCCGCCGCCGTACTGGGTCCCGGGGCCGCCGGTCCAGGGCGCGGGCCTTCCCGCGGCGCACCCGGCCGCGCACCCGGCCGCCCCGCCGGAGGACCGCGGAGCGGATCGGGCGGACCGGGCGGACCGGTGGGAGGACGCGCCGCGGGACCGGCGGGAGGGCTGACCGCCCGCGCGACCCGTCTCAGCGGGCGATGGGGGCGGTGCGGGCCCCGGTCAGGGTGACCAGGTCCGCGGGGGAGAGTTCGACCTCCAGGCCCCGGCGCCCCGCGGAGACGTAGACGGTGGGGTGGGCGAGCGCGCTCGCGTCGACGACGGTGCGCAGCGCCCGGCGCTGGCCGAGCGGGGAGATGCCGCCCCGGACGTAGCCGCTGCTGCGCTCGGCGGCGGCCGGGTCGGCCATCCCGGCGCGCTTGCCGCCGACCGCCGCGGCCAGCGCCTTGAGGTCCAGCTGCCCGGAGACCGGGACCACGCCCACGGTCAGCACGCCGTCCACGTCGGCGACCAGGGTCTTGAGGACCCGCTCGGCGGTCACCCCGAGCGCCTCGGCGGCCTCCTCGCCGTACGAGGCGGCCGCCGGGTCGTGCTCGTAGGCGTGCACCGTGAACGGCACCCCGGCGGTCTCCAGGGCGACGGTCGCGGGGGTGCCCCGGCCGCCCTTCTTCGGTTTCGTGGCCACGGGGCCTCCGGTGGTCGGTCGGGGCGGGTTCGGGTGCTGGGTCCGGGCCGGTGGGTCCGGGCCGGTTCAGTTGGGGCTGAAGGACTGACGGGTCAGATTGACGGCGGGCAGCGAGGGGAGCCAGCCGAGCACCGCGCTCTCGCGGCGCAGCAGCTCGAGTTCGGCCCGCAGCCGATGGGCGTTGTCCGGGCTGGCGAGCAGCCGCTGCTTGAGCGGGACCTCCAGCACGGCGGCGGCCGCGACCAGGTAGGACAGCACCTGCGGGTCGTCGGGCAGCTCCTGGCGGCCGACGGTGCTGGCCTCCCGGGCCCCGGCGAGCCGCCGCTGGTAGGTGCGGAAGGCGCGCTCGACCTCGGCGGCCAGGGCCCCGGAGCCCTCGCCGGTGCGCTCCTCGATCGGTTCGGCCTCGCCGACCAGGTACGGGCCGCCGACGTCGACCGAGCGCAGCCGGAACCGGGTGGTGCCGGTGACCAGCAGTTCGTAGCGGCCGTCGGCCTGCGGCTGGACGGAGGTGACGTCCGCGACGCAGCCGATGTGGTGCAGCGCCTCCAGCGGGTCGCCGGTGGCGGTGCCGAGGCCGTCCAGCGGACCGGCCGGTCCGTCCTCGGGACGGACCGGGGCCACCTCGCGGCCGTCCTTGATGGCGAGCACGCCGAAGCGGCGCGGGCGGTCCTCGGGCCCGTCGAGCAGATCGGCGACGAGACGGCGGTAGCGCTCCTCGAAGACGTTCAGGGGCATGACCAGGCCCGGGTAGAGCACGTTGTTCAGCGGGAAGAGCGGCAGCCGTTCTGTCACGGCGGACAGCGTAGTTCCCCGGACGCCGCGAGCGCTCCGGGGTTACCGGCCCGGCGGGCGTCAGCCGCGCTGGAGCATCCGGCTGGCGCCGGCGGCGACGGTGGTGGCGAGCACCCAGCCGACGACGACCAGGCCCGCCGAGACCCACTGGGAGGCTCCGCCGGGGTTCCAGCCGCCCTGGCCCAGGTCGACGACCGGCAGCAGCTGGCCGAGCGCGTACAGCACCGGGTTCCAGTGCGGCCGCTCGTCGGCCTTCAGCGGCTGGAGCGGGTGGGTGGCGAAGTACAGGCTGCCGAGCGCCCACGCGAGCAGCAGCCAGAGCGCGGCCCGGCCGGGCCGGTAGCCGTAGCCGACCGTGGCGTCCTGGACCCGGCCCCAGATCCGGGCCGGCAGCGGCAGGGTCTGCCGGCGGCGCCGCTGCTTGGCGTGCAGCACCTCGCGGGCGTCGTCGTCGGCGCCGTCGCGGCGCAGCGCGGCGGCGAGCTGCTCGTAGGACTCGGGCTGGAACTCCACCGCGGCGCCCTCCAGCCAGGCGATCCGCTCCTGGGTGGGGAACGGCACGGCCGGGCGCAGGCACTCGTAGGTGAAGCCGGTGAGCCGGACCGTGCCGCCCTGCGGCCAGGCGCCGGGGGCGTCGACCAGGTTGCCGATCCGGGCCCGGGACAGCGAGACCGTGCCGCCGGCCGGGAAGCGGCAGGTGAAGCGCAGCTCCGGGGTCTGGATCCGGCGCAGGGTGACCTCGTCGTCCCCGTCGAGGTGGAACTCGGCGTCGGAGAGCAGGCAGGCGTTCTCGAACCGGCCGTCGGACAGCCGGACCTGGCCGAAGGCGCGGAACGGTGTGCTCGGCGAGCCCGGCGGCGGCACCTCGCCGTACCCGGAGCCGTAGTAGGTCTGCGAGCCGTACCAGCCGCCGTCGGCCGAGCCGCTCAGGTACAGCGTGTGGCCGACGGTGAGCCGGACGGCGTTGAGGGCGTTGCGGTTGCCCGGGACGGCGCGCAGCTGGGCGCCGCGCAGCGAGAGCCGGCCGCCGATCCGGGCGGTGCGCAGGCTGACCTCGCCGTCGGTGGCGAGCCGGTCGGCCTCGCAGTCCTGGTTCACCGCGATGCCGTCGGCGGACAGCGCCCGGCCGAACCGGTCGCCGCCCAGCACGGCCTGGTTGAGCAGCAGGTCGGTGCCGATCCGGGCATCGGTGAGCCGGACCCCCTGGCGTATTCGGCAGCGGGCCAGGTGCAGGTCGCCGGAGGTGGCCAGCCGGGAGGCCTCCAGCCGGGGGAGGAGGCAGTTGATGAAGCGCAGCGTGCCGGCCTCGGCCTCGGACATCAGGATCTTCTGGTCGAACCGGCAGTCGTGGAGCTCGACGTAGTGCCCGATCGTGCCGCCGGCCAGCCGCAGCGGCCCCGTGACCAGGGCGCCGGTCAGTTTCAGCGAGGCGACCCGGCCGGGCACGGGGCCGGGACCGTCCAGCAGCAGCCGGGACAGCACCTCGGCCCGGACCGTGCGGCGGGCGTCCCAGACGGCCTCGCCGAACGGGTCGTCCGCCGCCGCGTCGCCGCTGCGCAGGTCGAGGGTCCGGCCGTGCCGGAACGCCTGCCACAGTGCCTGCTCGGCCGCCGTCCAGCCGTCCGGTGCCCGCTCCGCCATGCCGCCCCCCGTGTCCCCCGGTTGTCTCGCCCTTCGTATCACGGACTGAAATGCGGGATCGCGGGTTCCGGCCACTCCTTACACTGGGGGCGTGATCTCTCGAATCGATCTGCGCGGCTCGCTCGACGACCCGCGCGACCTGCTGCCCCGTGCCGACTTCGACGTCGCGGCCGCCCTGGAGAAGGTGCGCCCGATCGCCGAGGACGTGCATCATCGCGGGGTCGCGGCGCTGATCGAGATCACCGAACGCTTCGACGGCGTGCGGCTGGAGTCCACCCGGGTCCCGGCCGAGCAGCTCGCCGAGGCCCTCGCGGAGCTGGAGCCGAAGGTGCGCGCCGCACTGGAGGAGTCGATCCGCCGGGCCCGGCTGGTCCACGCCGACCAGCGCCGCGAGGGGCACACCACCCAGGTGGTGCCCGGCGGCACGGTGACCCAGCGCTGGGTGCCGGTGGACCGGGTCGGGCTGTACGTGCCGGGCGGTCTGGCCGTCTACCCGTCCTCCGTAGTGATGAACGTGGTGCCGGCCCAGGAGGCGGGCGTCGCCGGGATCGCGGTGACCTCGCCGCCGCAGAAGGCCTTCGGCGGCCGGGTGCACCCGACCATCCTGGCCGCGTGCGCGCTGCTCGGCGTCACCGAGGTGTACTCGGTCGGCGGTGCCCAGGCGGTCGCGATGTTCGCGCTCGGCACCGAGGAGTGCGAGCCGGTGAACATGGTCACCGGCCCCGGCAACATCTACGTGGCCGCCGCCAAGCGCTACTTCGCGGGCCGGATCGGCATCGACTCCGAGGCCGGACCGACCGAGATCGCCGTGCTCGCCGACGACAGCGCCGACCCGGCGGAGGTCGCCGCCGACCTGATCAGCCAGGCCGAGCACGGCCCGACCTCGGGCTCGGTGCTGGTCACCGCCTCGGTGGCGCTCGCCGACGCGGTCGAGGCCGAGCTGAAGGTCCAGGTCGCCCGGACCAAGCACGGCGAGCGGGTGGCCGAGGCCCTCGGCGGCCGGCAGTCCGGCATCATCCTGGTCGACGACGTGGAGCAGGGCCTGGCCGTCGTCAACGCCTACGCGGCCGAGCACCTGGAGATCCAGACCCGGGACCCGCACGCGGTCGCCGCGAAGGTCCGCAACGCGGGCGCGATCTTCATCGGCCGGTACACCCCGGTCTCGCTCGGCGACTACGCGGCCGGTTCCAACCACGTGCTGCCCACCGGCGGCTGCGCCTGCCACTCCGCGGGCCTGTCCGTGCAGACCTTCCTGCGCGGCGTGCAGGTCGTCGAGTACGACCGCGAGGCGCTGGCCGGCATCGCCGCGCACGTGGTCACCCTGGCGGACGCCGAGGACCTGCCCGGT
The DNA here is from genome assembly GCF_044748625.1 of Kitasatospora sp. NPDC089913. Classification (NCBI taxonomy): domain Bacteria; kingdom Bacillati; phylum Actinomycetota; class Actinomycetes; order Kitasatosporales; family Streptomycetaceae; genus Kitasatospora; species Kitasatospora sp. NPDC089913. The sequence continues at coordinate 556,199 of NZ_JBIVGI010000001.1, forward strand.
CACGGCGACGCGATCAAGGCGCGGTTCGTCGGAGACGAGAAGAATTGGCAGAACGAGTGGACGGTTCCCGGCACGTGACCACGATCGACGACCTCCCCGTCCGGGACGAGCTGCGCGGCCAGTCGCCCTACGGCGCCCCGCAGCTCGACGTCCCGGTCCAGCTGAACACCAACGAGAACCCGTACCCGCTCCCCGAGGAGCTGGTCGCCCGGATCGCCGAGCGGGTCGCCGAGGCCGCCCGCCACCTCAACCGCTACCCCGACCGGGACGCGGTCGAGCTGCGCGAGGGCCTGGCCGGGTACCTGACCCGGACCACCGGCTTCGCCGTCGCCCGGGAGAACGTCTGGGCCGCCAACGGCTCCAACGAGGTGCTGCAGCAGCTGCTCCAGACCTTCGGCGGCCCCGGCCGCACCGCGCTCGGCTTCGAGCCCTCGTACTCGATGCACGCGCTGATCTCCCGGGGCACCGGCACCGACTGGATCTCCGGCCCGCGCAACGACGACTTCACCGTCGACCCGGACACCGCCGCCGCGGCGATCGCCGAGCACCGGCCGCACGTGCTGTTCGTCTGCTCGCCCAACAACCCGACCGGGACCGCCGTCGCCGCCGACACCGTGCTGCGGCTGTACGAGGCCGCGCAGGCCGCCCGGCCCGGCCTGGTCGTGGTCGACGAGGCGTACGTCGAGTTCTCGCACCGCGAATCGCTGCTGTCGCTGATCGCGGGCCGCCCCAACCTGGTGGTCACCCGCACCATGTCCAAGGCGTTCGGCGCGGCCGGGCTGCGGCTGGGCTACCTGGCCGCCGACCCGGCGGTGGTGGACGCGGTCCAGCTGGTGCGCCTGCCGTACCACCTGTCGGCCGTCACCCAGGCGACCGCGCTGGCCTGCCTGGAGCACACCGACACCCTGCTCGGCTACGTCGGCCGGCTCAAGGACGAGCGCGACCGGCTGGTCGGGGCCCTGCGCGGCCTCGGCCTCGAGGTGACCGACTCGGACGCCAACTTCGTCCAGTTCGGCCGCTTCGCCGACACCCACGCCGTCTGGCAGGCCATCCTCGACCACGGCGTCCTGGTCCGTGACAACGGCGTCCCCGGGTGGCTGCGCGTCACCGCCGGCACCCCCGCCGAGAACGACGCCTTCCTGGCCGCCGTCGCCTCAGTGATCAAGGAGCTGTAACCCCGTATGACCCGCATCGGACGCGTCGAACGCACCACCAAGGAGACGTCCGTCCTGGTCGAAATAGACCTCGACGGCACCGGCAAGACCGACATCTCCACGGGCGTCGGCTTCTACGACCACATGCTCGACCAGCTCGGGCGCCACGGCCTCTTCGACCTGACCGTGAAGACCGACGGCGACCTGCACATCGACAGCCACCACACGATCGAGGACACCGCCCTCGCACTGGGCGCGGCCTTCCGGCAGGCGCTCGGCGACAAGGTCGGCATCTACCGCTTCGGCAACTGCACCGTCCCGCTGGACGAGTCGCTCGCCCAGGTGACCGTCGACCTCTCCGGCCGCCCCTACCTGGTGCACACCGAGCCGGAGAACATGGCGCCGATGATCGGCGCCTACGACACCACCATGACCCGGCACATCCTGGAGTCCTTCGTGGCCCAGGCCCGGATCGCCCTGCACGTCCACGTGCCCTACGGGCGCAACGCGCACCACATCGTGGAGTGCCAGTTCAAGGCGCTGGCCCGGGCCCTGCGCTACGCCGCCGAGCGCGACCCGCGCGCGGCCGGCATCCTCCCGTCGACCAAGGGTGCGCTGTGAGCAACACCGCGATGATCCTCATCTTCGTCGGGCTCTTCCTGGCCGGCGGCGTGATCTCGTTCTGGAAGCAGAAGCAGGCGAAGGGCGTCATCCTCGTCCTCGCGCTGGGCTCGGCCATGTGCCTGGGCGCCGGCCTGATGCGCCTGTAACCGCGCGAACGAAGACCGGCGAACGAAAGACTGGACACCTGAACATGGGCAAGAACGTCGTGGTGCTCGACTACGGCTCCGGCAACCTCCGCTCGGCGCAGCGCGCCCTGGAGCGGACCGGCGCCACCGTCACCGTCACCTCCGACTACCGGAAGGCGATGGACGCCGACGGCCTGCTCGTCCCCGGCGTCGGCGCCTTCGAGGCCTGCATGCGCGGACTGAAGTCGGTCCGCGGGGACTGGATCGTCGGGCGCCGGCTGGCCGGCGGCCGACCGGTCATGGGCATCTGCGTGGGCATGCAGATCCTCTTCGAGAAGGGCGTCGAGCACGGGGTGGAGACCGCCGGCTGCGACGAGTGGCCGGGCACCGTGGAGCCGCTGGAGGCCCCGGTCGTCCCGCACATGGGCTGGAACACCGTGGACGCCCCCGAGGGCAACCGGATGTTCGCCGGCCTGGACGCGGACGCCCGCTTCTACTTCGTCCACTCCTACGGGGTGCGCCACTGGGAACTCGAGACGCACAGCGCGCGGATCAACCCGCCGCTGGTCACCTGGGCCACGCACGGGCAGCCGTTCGTGGCGGCGATCGAGAACGGCCCGCTCTGGGCCACCCAGTTCCACCCCGAGAAGTCCGGCGACGCCGGCGCCGCCCTGCTGACCAACTGGGTCAACACCCTCTGACCACGGAAGACGTGTACCTCATGAGCCGCCTCGAACTGCTGCCCGCCGTCGACGTCCGGGACGGGCAGGCCGTCCGCCTGGTCAAGGGCGCCTCCGGCACCGAGACCTCCTTCGGCGAGCCGCTCGCCGCCGCCCTCGCCTGGCAGAGCGCCGGCGCCGAGTGGCTGCACCTGGTCGACCTCGACGCCGCCTTCGGCACCGGCTCCAACCGCGAGCTGGTCCGCGGCATCACCGAGACCCTCGACATCAAGGTCGAGCTGTCCGGCGGCATCCGCGACGACGCCTCGCTGGCCGCCGCCCTCGCCACCGGCTGCACCCGGGTCAACCTCGGCACCGCCGCCCTGGAGAGCCCCGACTGGGTCGCCAAGGTCATCGCCGAGCACGGCGACCGGATCGCCGTCGGCCTGGACGTGGTCGGCACCACCCTGCGCGGCCGGGGCTGGACCAGCGAGGGCGGCCAGCTCTTCGAGGTGCTGGCCCGCCTGGACGCCGAGGGCTGCGCCCGCTACGTGGTCACGGACGTCAACCGGGACGGCACCCTGACCGGCCCCAACCTCCAGCTGCTGCGCGACGTGTGCGCCGCCACCGACCGCCCGGTGGTCGCCTCCGGCGGCGTCTCCTCGCTGGACGACCTGGTCGCGATCGCCGGCCTGGTCGGCGAGGGAGTCGAGGGCGCGATCGTCGGCAAGGCACTCTACGAGCAGAAGTTCACCCTCGGAGAGGCGTTGGAGGCGGTTTCGGGATGACGGAGCGTCGGATCGTGGGCGGCCGGGTCGGCGGGTTCTCCCCCTGGGAGGAACGCCTCGGCGCGGCCCAGGCGATCGCCGCCGGGGACCACGTCCACGTGGCCGGCGCCAGGCCGCTGGTGGACGGCGTGCTGCAGGGCGAGGGCGACCCCTACGAGCAGCTGCGGGCCGCCGTCGGCAACGCGCTGGAGGCCCTGGCCGCGTACGGTCTGACGGCGGACGACGTGGTCCGCACCCGGGTGTACCTCACCCACTCCCGTGACATCGACGCGGCGGGCCGCGCCCACCAGGAGCTCTTCGGGGCCGTGCGCCCGGTCACCACCCTCGTGGTGGTGCAGAGCCTGGTCGACTCGCGGCTGCTCGTCGAGGTCGAACTCGACGCCCACCGCGCCGGACTCGCCGCCACCCTGGAAGCTCTGGAAGGCAAGCAGCCGTGACCCTCGCAGTACGTGTCATCCCCTGTCTGGACGTCGACGCCGGCCGCGTGGTCAAGGGCGTCAACTTCCAGAACCTGCGGGACGCCGGGGACCCGGTCGAGATGGCCAGGCTCTACGACGCCGAGGGCGCCGACGAGCTGACCTTCCTCGACATCACCGCGTCCTCCGGCGACCGCGAGACCACCTACGACGTGGTCCGCCGCACCGCCGAGCAGGTGTTCATCCCGCTCACCGTCGGCGGCGGCGTCCGCGCCGTCGAGGACGTGGACAAGCTGCTGCGGGCCGGCGCCGACAAGGTCGGCGTCAACACCGCGGCCATCGCCCGCCCCGAGCTGGTCCGCGAGATCGCCCGGCGGTTCGGCCGCCAGGTGCTGGTGCTGTCGGTGGACGCCCGCCGCTGCGCCGAGGGCGCCGAGACCGCGTCCGGCTTCGAGGTCACCACCCACGGCGGCCGCAAGGGCACCGGTCTGGACGCCGTCGAGTGGGCCGGGCGGGCCGCCGAGCTGGGCGCCGGCGAGATCCTGCTCAACTCGATGGACGCCGACGGCACCAAGGACGGCTACGACCTGGAGCTGATCCGGGCCGTCCGCGCGGCCGTCTCCGTCCCGGTGATCGCCTCCGGCGGGGCCGGGAAGCTCGCCGACTTCGCCCCCGCGGTGGAGGCCGGCGCGGACGCGGTGCTCGCCGCCAGCGTCTTCCACTTCGGGGACCTGCGGATCGGCGAGGTCAAGGGCGCGCTGCGGGAGGCCGGGCACCCGGTCCGCTGACCGTTCGGCCCGGCGCCGGCCCCCGCCCCGGCGTGCGACCGCCCGGTCGCGCGTCGGGGCGGTCGCACGCCGGGGCCGGGCCGCGCCGGTGGGTCGCCGGTCAGGCGTCCTTCGGCGGTTCGCCCTTGATCAGGGCGAACGGGGCACCGAACGGGTCGGCCAGCCACGCGAGCCGGCCGACGTCCGGCACGCTCTCCGGGCCCATCAGCACGCTCGCCCCGGCGGCGGTGGCCCGGGCGACCACCGCGTCCACGTCGGAGGAGCCGAAGTACGGCGTCCAGGCCGGCGGCCCGGAGTCGGCCATCACCGGGGCGATGCCGCCGAAGGTGGTGGCCCGCAGGTCCCCCTCGGCCGGGGAGATCACCTTGTACGTCATGCCGGGCGCCGGGAAGTCCTCCTCGCGCCAGCCGAACACCGTGCGGTAGAAGCCGAAGCCGGCGTCGACGGAGCCGGTGTGCAGCTCGATCCAGATCAGCGCGCCGTCCTCGGACACGGCGTCCAGGCCGGTGACGGCGCCCGGCTGCCAGACCGCGAACTGCGCGCCCTGGGGGTCGGTCAGCTGGGCCATCCGCCCGGCGTCCATCACGTCGAAGGCCGGGACCCGGACGGTGCCGCCGGCCCGCTCGACGGCCGCGCCGGCGGCCTCCGCGTCCGGGGTGCGGAAGTACGTCGTCCAGGCGGAGCGCGCGCCCTCCTCGGTGAGCGGGCCGACGGCGGCGACCGTCCGGCCGTCCAGCTGGAGGAAGCCGTAGTCGCCGGCCTCCGGGCCGGCCGACCGGAAGGTCCAGCCGAACACCGCCCCGTAGAACGCGGCGGCGGCGGCCGGGTCGGGGCTGCCGAGGTCGACCCAGCAGGGGGAGCCGGCCGGGAAGTCGGTGGTGAGCATGGTGTCGCGTCCCTTCGACGGAGACGGTAACGACGGGCAGGGGCCGGACAGCCGCCACCGCGGCCCGGCGGCGCCCCTCCCGGCCCCCTGCGAGTCTGCACCCCGCCACCGACATCCGCAGCCGGGGCGGGGACCGACGGGCCGTAACCCCTAGTCGCGCTCGGGGAGCGGGAGGGCGTGCCGCAGGGCCTCGACGGCGTCGTGCGGGCCGTCCACCTCGACCCGGGCGCGGGCGCCCCGGCCGAAGGCCAGCAGCACCAGCTCGCCCGGCTCGCCGGTGATCCGCACCGTCGCCGGTCCGGCCGGGCCGACGGCCAGGGTCCGGCCGTCGGGGTGGCACAGCTCCAGCCGCACCGGGGAGCGGCGGCCCGCCTCCATCCGGGCGGGCAGCGACAGCCGGCGCCAGAGCGCCTCGGCCCGGCCGGCCGGCACCGCCGTCGGCGCCGGGCCGTCACCGGCCCGGGCGACGTCCTCGGCGTGCACGTAGTACTCGACGGTGTTGCCCGCCTCGTCCGCGCCGGGCAGCGAGAACAGCGAGAACGGGGGCGGACCGGCGCGGAACATCCGGACCAGCTCCTCGTAGGGCCGCTCGGCGTAGGACTCCTGCACCCGCTGGGTCCAGCCGGCCAGCGGGCCGATCCGGATACCGGCGGCGGCGTCCGGCCGCCGCTCGCGGAGGACCAGGTGGGCGGCGAGGTCCCGGGTGGACCACCCGTCGCAGAGGGTGGGCGCGTCCGGCCCGGCGGCGGCCAGCAGTTCGGCCAGACGGTGGCGCTCGGCGAGAGCGTGGTTAGACATGCGGACCACCCTACGAGTGCCGACGGGGAGTCAGCGCAGGTGCCCGGTGAGCTTGCCGGTGTCCGGCCGGTTTCCCGCCGTCAGGATGCAGGTGTAGTCGCGCCAGCCCTGCTGGTAGAAGGCGTAGCTCGGGCCCACCGGGTAGCTGTAGTACGGCCCGCCGCCGTCCTGCCGGGCCGCGGCGGCGGCCTGGGCCTCCTTGCAGCCGTCCCGCATCGCGTTGGCGACCTGGTAGTCGCCGGTCAGCCCGTCCGGCAGCAGCTGGTCGGCGATCGCCTCCCCGTCGTGCCTGCCCTCGCAGGGGCGGGCCTCCGGCTTGGTGACGGTCCGGCTCAGCTGCGGGTGGTCCAGGCAGGTGCCGACGGTGAAGAAGGCGTACGGGACCGCCTTGGTCGGCGTCGGCGTCGGGGTCGGCGTGGGGGTGGGCGTGGGTGTCGGGGTGGGTGTCTGCGTCGCGGTGGGGGAGGGCGGGGGCGGCGCGGGGGCCGGGTCGTCCCCCGGCCAGAGCAGGACCGTGGCGACCACCGCGAGCAGCAGCACCAGCACCGCGGCGACACCGACCCGCAGGCCCCGGGAGGCCCGGGCGTCGCCGCCCGGCAGCTCGTCGGACCGCTCGCCGGGCCGCTCGGCGTCGGACCGGTCGCGGCCGGACGGCTCGGCGGGCCCGGCGGAGTGCTGCTCGGAGGTCATGACCACGAGAATGGCGCAGAGCGGGGGCACCCGGCAGGCGGTTGGCACAACTCGTTCGATCGGATGGTCCTCCCGGCCGCGCGCCGCACCCCGCGCCCCCGCCCCCACCTGCGCCCATGGGCGCGGCCGCGATCCGGACGGCGGCCCTCGCGCCCGGACCGGGCTGTCACAATGGCCCCATGTCCACCACACCCGCCGCTCCCGGCTCCACCGCCCTGGCCCCCGAGATCGCCGCCCGGCTCAAGCGGACCGCGGACGGACTGCTCCCCGCCGTCGCGCAGCAGTACGACACCGGCGAGGTGCTGATGCTGGGCTGGATGGACGACGAGGCGCTGCACCGCACCCTCACCACCGGCCGCTGCACCTACTGGAGCCGCAGCCGCCACGAGTACTGGGTGAAGGGCGACACCTCCGGCCACGTCCAGCTGGTCAAGTCCGTCGCACTGGACTGCGACGGCGACACCCTGCTGGTCAAGGTCGACCAGACCGGCGCGGCCTGCCACACCGGCGACCGCACCTGCTTCGACGCCGACGTGCTCCCGCTCGGCTGAACCGCCCGCCCCGCTCCTCCCCGTAAGGTGCCGCCCCGCATGGACCTCGAAGCCTTCCGCAAGCTCGCCGTCGACACCCGGGTCATCCCGGTCACCCGCAGGCTCCTCGCGGACGGCCTCACCCCGATCGGCCTCTACCGCGGCCTCGCCGCCGAGCGCCCCGGCACCTTCCTGCTGGAGTCCGCCGAACAGGGCCGCAGCTGGTCGCGCTACTCCTTCGTCGGGGTCCGCAGCGCCGCCACCCTGACCGTCGGCCCGGACGGCGACGCCCGCTGGCTCGGCGCCCCGCCGGTCGGCATCCCCACCACCGGCGACCCGCTCGAGGTGCTGCGCGCCGCACTGCGGACCCTGCACACCCCGCGCCACCCCGACGACGGCCTGCCGCCGCTCACCGGCGGCCTGGTCGGCTACCTCGGCTACGACGTGGTGCGGCGCCTGGAGAAGCTTCCCGACCTCAGTCCGGACGACCTGCGGCTGCCCGAGCTCACCCTGCTGCTCGCCACCGACCTCGCCGTGCTCGACCACGTCGACGGCACCGTGCTGCTGATCGCCAACGCCGTCAACCACAACGACCTCGAGAGCGGGGTGGACGAGGCCTACGCGGACGCCGTTGCCCGGCTCGACCGGATGGAGGCCGACCTGCTGAAGCCGGTCGACCCGGGCCTGGCCACCTTCACCCCGACCGGCCCGGGCGAGGTCCGCTCGCCGTTCGGCGGGGCGCCCTACCGGGCCGCGGTGGAGGAGATCAAGGAGCGGATCCGGGCCGGCGAGGCGTTCCAGGTGGTGCCCTCGCAGCGGTTCGAGGCGCCCTGCCCGGCCTCCGCGCTGGACGTCTACCGGGTGCTGCGCACCACCAACCCCAGCCCCTACATGTACCTGTTCCGCTTCCCCGGCCCGGACGGGAGCGCGGAGGGCGGCTTCGACGTGGTCGGCTCCAGCCCGGAGGCGCTGGTCAAGGTCACCGACGGCGAGGCGATGCTGCACCCGATCGCCGGCACCCGGCACCGCGGCGCCACCCCGCACGAGGACGCCGGGCTGGCCGCCGAACTCCTCGCCGACCCCAAGGAGCGGGCCGAGCACCTGATGCTGGTGGACCTCGGCCGCAACGACCTCGGACGGGTCTGCGAGCCGGGCAGCGTCGAGGTGGTCGACTTCATGCAGATCGAGCGCTACAGCCACGTCATGCACATCGTCTCCACGGTGACCGGGAAGGTCGCCGAGGGGCGCACCGCCTTCGACGTCCTCACCGCGTGCTTCCCGGCCGGCACGCTCTCCGGCGCGCCGAAGCCGCGGGCGATGCGGATCATCGAGGAACTGGAGCCCACCCGCCGCGGCCTGTACGGCGGCTGCGTCGGTTACCTGGACTTCGCGGGGGACTCGGACACCGCGATCGCGATCCGCACCGCGGTGCTGCGCGACGGCACGGCCTACGTCCAGGCCGGTGCCGGGGTGGTGGCCGACTCCGACCCGCACGGCGAGGACACCGAATGCCGCAACAAGGCCGCCGCCGTCCTGCGGGCGGTCGCCACCGCGAATACGCTGCGCGCACCACTATCGTGAGAGCGGCGACACGTCGAGCTGCTGAGGGAGGCGGCCGGGATGACCGCGATGACCACGGCGAGTGCTTGGGACGTTCTTGAAGGTGTGAACCTTCCGGAGGGGTACCGGGTCGAGATCACGGACGGAAGGATCATCATGACCCCCCAGGGGGAGAACCAGTGGGAGGTGATCCTCAGCGCTTCGACGCAGATCAAGAAGCAGCTCTCGGGCAAGGGACGCATCCTGTCGGATGTCATGATCGACTTCCCGTCGACGCTGTTCGGCTACGCCCCCGACATGGCGGTGATCGCGCCGGGTGCCGAGCGGAACAGCAGGCGGCGGTTCGAGTGGCACGACGTGGAGGCGGTGCTGGAGGTCGTCTCCCCCTCCGGCGAGACCAACGACTACGTCAAGAAGGTCAAGGCGTACGCCGAGTGCGGGATCCCGGTCCACGTGGTCATCGATCCGGCGGAGGGATTCAGCACGGTGTACAGCGCGCCGTCCCGGACCGGGGCTTACCGGGAGGCGGAGCGGGTGCCGTTCGGGAACGATCTCTTCCTGCCGCTGGGGGAGCGGACGCTGGTGCTGGAGACGGGCGACTTCCCGGTCGAGCCGCCGACCCCGGGTGCGGCGGCGGGGTGAGGGCGGGGGACACTGGTCCGGTGACCGCTGAAGCCCGTACCGACGCCGTGTCCGCCGAACCCGCCGCCGCCCCCGCACCCGCGCCCGCCGCGCCCGCCGCACGGGCCGGGCGGCGCACGCTCGGGGTGATGCTGCTGCTCACCGTGCTGGGCGCGGTGCTGGTGCTGACCGCCGCCGGGCGGGTCTGGGCCGAGGGCCTGGCCGGCACCCTGGAGGTGTCCGTCACCGGCGGGAAGATCTCCGAACTGCCCGCCGGGCTGGCCCTGGTGGCGCTGGCGGCGGCGGTCGCGGTGTTCGCGGTGCGCGGCGCGGGCCGGCTCGTGGTCGGGGCGCTGACGGTACTGGCCGGGCTGGGCGCCGCGGCGGCCGCGGCCGCGGGCGCCGGGGACACCGCCGCGCTGGACGGGGAGGCGGCCCGCAAGCTGGCGCTGACCGGTTCCGCCGCGACCGGGGTCGGGCACACCGCCTGGCCGTGGGTGGCGCTGCTGGGCGGGCTGCTGCTGGCGCTGGCCGGGTTCCTGACCGTCCGGTTCGGGCGCGGCTGGCCGGCCATGGGCAGCCGCTACGAGGCGCCGACCGGCCGGGCGCCGGTCCGGCGGGCGGCGGCCCGGAATCCGGCGGACCAGACCCCGGCGGACCTGTGGAAGGCGCTGGACCGGGGCGAGGACCCGACCGCGCGCTGAGCCCGCCGGGCCCGGTCGCACTGTGACGCGATAGACCCGCCACCCGCTTTGGGCCGCCGGTGTGCGGCCCGGCACAATGGAGACGTCAACCCGCCAGGGGCCCGCAGGCCCGGCCGGGGCCCCGAGAGCGTAGGAGCACCATCAGATGTCTGCAGGAACGAAGGCTGCCAGCGGCCACACCGTCGCCGCCTGGACCGGCGTGACGATCTCCTTCATCGGCTTCGCCATCGCGGGTGTCGCGATGATCCTGCCGTCGGTGCTGCTGGTCTGGGGCGGCCTGGCGGTCGTGGTGCTGGGCGGCGTGGTCGGCAAGGCCATGGCGATGGCGGGCATGGGCGCGCAGCCCAGCGCCTACACCTACACCCCGGAGGAGCAGGCGGCGCTGGCCGCCGGCACGGCCTGACCCGGTCGCACCTCCCCACGTGAACGGCGGGCGGCAGGCCCGCCGTTTCGTTTCTCCCACCGGGCCGCCGGGAGGGGCACAATCATGGGCGTGAACGCCGCCCCCGCTCCCACCGCCGCCGCCCGGCCGTCCGGCCCCCGCCGGCTGGTTCCGCCGCTGACCGCCGCGGTCGCCGTGGCCGTCCCCGCCGGGTACATCGCCGCGGTGGACCCGAACAACCCCGGGCACTACCCGGACTGTCCCTTCCTGGCGGCCACCGGCTGGTGGTGCCCGGGCTGTGGCGGGCTGCGCTGTGTGCACGCGCTGACCCACGGGGACTTCAACGGCGCCCTGCACGACAACGCGGTGGCGGTGCTGCTGTTCGTGGTGCTGGCGGTGCTCTGGGCGCGCTGGCTCTGGGCGGCGCTGCGCGGACTGCCCGGACCCCGGCTCGCGCTCGGGGCCCGGCGCTGGGTGCTGGTGGCGCTGTTCGTGCTGGTCTTCACGGTGGTTCGCAATCTTCCGGTCGGCGCCGGTCTGGCCCCGCCGGCGCTCTGAGCCCGGCTCCGCCCGGTCCGTGCCCGGCTCCGGCCGCTCTGAGCCAGGCTCCCCCCGGTCCGTTCCCGGCTCCGCCCGGTCCGTGCCGGGGGGCGGCGCGCACCGGCCCGGTGTGTCCGGCGGAACGGCCGGGAGGGGTGGCGGCGGGGTGAAGACGCAGGCCGGAGCCCCCGAACGGTGTCCGCACCACGAGACGCGCGCCGGGCGGATGCGCTGTGCGCCCCCCCGTGCCGATACCATCGAAGGGCCGGAGGCCCATTGGCCACCGGCTCCTCGCCAGTAGTACCGGCAAATCATGATGGGGGCGCCCGAGTGAGTGTGCTCGACTCGATCGTCGAAGGGGTCCGCGAGGACCTCGCCGAGCGGCAGGCCCGGGTCTCGCTGGACGAGCTCAAGGAGCTCGCCGCCAAGGCCCCGGACGCCAAGGACGGCGTGGCCGCGCTGCGCGGTGACGGCATCCGGGTGATCTGCGAGGTCAAGCGCTCCAGCCCGTCCAAGGGCGCGCTGGCCACGATCGCCGACCCGGCCTCCCTGGCGACCGACTACGCGGCCGGCGGTGCCGCCGCGATCAGCGTCCTGACCGAGCAGCGCCGCTTCGGCGGCTCGCTGGCGGACCTGGACGCCGTCCGCGCCGCCGTGGACACCCCGCTGCTCCGCAAGGACTTCATCGTCACCGCCTACCAGCTGTGGGAGGCCCGCGCGCACGGCGCCGACCTCGCGCTGCTGATCGTCGCGGCCCTCGAGCAGCCGGCCCTGGTGTCGCTGATCGAGCGCGCCGAGTCGATCGGCCTCACCCCGCTGGTGGAGGTGCACGACGAGGAGGAGATCAAGCGCGCGGTGGACGCCGGGGCGCGGATCATCGGTGTCAACGCCCGCAACCTCAAGACCCTCGAGGTGGACCGCAACACCTTCGGCAACGTCGTGCACGCGATCCCGGACGGCATCGTCAAGATCGCCGAGTCCGGGGTGCGCGGTCCGCTGGACGTGATCTCCTACGCCAACCTGGGCGCGGACGCGGTCCTGGTCGGCGAGTCCCTGGTGACCGGCAAGGACCCGCGGGCCGCCGTGGCCGACCTGGTCGCGGCCGGCGCCCACCCGGCGATCCGGCACAAGGACTGATCCCGCCGCCATGAAGATCGCCACTCGTCTCGCCCCCGGCTGCCGCCCGCGCGGCTGCCGCGCGCCCGCGCGCCGGGTGCTGGGGCGGCGGGTGCGGTACGTCATCGGCTGCGAGCCCGGACAGGTACCGGGGAGGCGATGGCGTCCGACGTCCGGCTGACCACGGCCATCAGACGTCACGTCATCCGTCGGCGATCGTGCGCCGACATCATCCCGAGGGACTTCACCATGTCCGAAAAGTCCGAGAAGGACTACCTGCCCGGCGCCGAGGTGCCGGACGCGCGCGGCTACTTCGGCGCGTACGGCGGCCGCTTCATCCCGGAGGCGCTCGTCGCCGCCGTGGAGCAGGTCGCCGAGGAGTACGAGAAGGCCAAGGCCGACCCGGCCTTCGCCGCCGAGCTCGACGCGCTGCTCAAGGACTACACCGGCCGCCCCAGCCCGCTGACCGATGTGCGGCGGTTCTCCGCCGAGGCCGGCGGCGCGCGGATCCTGCTCAAGCGCGAGGACCTCAACCACACCGGCTCGCACAAGATCAACAACGTCCTGGGGCAGGCCCTGCTCACCAGGCGGATGGGCAAGACCCGGATCATCGCCGAGACCGGCGCCGGCCAGCACGGCGTGGCCACCGCCACCGCCTGCGCCCTGTTCGGCTTCGACTGCACCATCTACATGGGCGAGGTCGACACCCGGCGCCAGGCGCTCAACGTCGCCCGGATGCGGATGCTGGGCGCCGAGGTGGTCTCGGTGACCTCCGGCAGCCGAACGCTCAAGGACGCCATCAACGAGGCGTTCCGCGACTGGGTCGCCAACGTCGACTCCACCCACTACCTGTTCGGCACCGTGGCCGGTCCGCACCCGTTCCCGATGATGGTCCGGGACTTCCACCGGGTCATCGGGGTCGAGGCGCGCCGGCAGGTGCTGGACCGCACCGGCCGGCTCCCCGACGCGGTGGTGGCCTGCGTCGGCGGCGGCTCCAACGCGATGGGCATCTTCCACGAGTTCATCCCGGACGCCGGGGTGCGGCTGATCGGCTGCGAGGCGGCCGGCGAGGGCGCCGAGACGCCCAGGCACGCCGCCACCCTCACCAAGGGCGACCCGGGGGTGCTGCACGGCTCCCGGACGTACGTGCTGCAGGACGAGGACGGCCAGACCATCGAGTCGCACTCGATCTCGGCCGGCCTCGACTACCCGGGCGTCGGCCCGGAGCACGCCTGGCTGAAGGACACCGGCCGGGCCGAGTACCGCCCGGTCACCGACGACGCCGCCATGCAGGCGCTGCGGCTGCTGTCCCGCACCGAGGGCATCATCCCGGCCATCGAGAGCGCGCACGCGCTCGCCGGCGCCCTGGAGCTGGGCCGCGAACTCGGGCCGGAGGCCACGATCCTGGTCTCGCTCTCCGGGCGCGGCGACAAGGACATGCACACCGCCGCCGAGTACTTCGGCCTCTACGACGAGCCGGGCGCCGGCTCCGCCCACGGGGGTAAGTGACCATGGCTTCCAAGCTCAGTGGCATTCTGGCCGCCGCCAAGGCGGAGGGCCGCGCCGCGCTGATCGGCTACCTGCCGGCCGGCTTCCCGTCCGTGGACGGCGGCATCCGCGCCACCGGCGCCCTGGTCGAGGGCGGCTGCGACATCGTCGAGATCGGCCTGCCGCACTCGGACCCGGTGCTGGACGGCCCGACCATCCAGACCGCGGACGACATCGCGCTGCGGGGCGGGGTGCGGATCAAGGACGTGCTGCGCACCGTCCGGGAGGTGGCCGCGGCGCACCCCGCCGCGGCGGTGCTGGTCATGACCTACTGGAACCCGGTGGACCGGTACGGCGTCGCGCGGTTCGCCGCCGACCTGGCCGCGGCCGGCGGGGCGGGCTGCATCCTGCCGGACCTGCCGGTGGAGGAGTCCGTGGAGTGGCGCAAGGCGGCCGAGGAGCACGGTCTGGACACCGTGTTCGTGGTCGCGCCGAGCAGCAAGGACGGCCGCCTCGCGGAGGTCACCGCGGCCGGCAGCGGTTTCGTGTACGCGGCCGCGGTGATGGGCGTGACCGGCAGCCGGGCGCAGGTCGGCGACCTCGCCGAGGACCTGGTCGCCCGCACCAGGGCCACCACCGAGCTGCCGGTCTGCGTCGGCCTCGGGGTGTCGACCCGCGAGCAGGCGGCGCAGGTCGCCGGGTTCGCGGACGGCGTCATCGTCGGCTCGGCCTTCGTCCAGCGGATCCTGGACGCGGACGGGGACGAGGGGGCCGCGCTGACGGCGGTCCGCGAGCTGGCCGGCGAGCTGGCGCAGGGCGTCCGCCGGAAGTAGCACCACGGTCCGACGGCCCGTCACCTCCCCGGAGGTGGCGGGCCGTCGGCGTTCCCCCGGGTGCGGGCGGCCGGCCGGACCCGAACGGGTGAACAGTGCGGGGCGCGCGCATCAGCGGGGGTTGACCGGCGTTGAGTGGAGGGACGAGTGCACGAACCACGTGCCCCCGGGGCGCGGGAGCGAGCGGAAGGGGTCGGCCGATGCCCGGTCTTCAGCGAGCCGTGCTGCTACGGGCGGCCGCGGCCGCGCTGGCCCTCGGCGCCGCGCTCGGGGCGCAGGCGGCGGTCGTCCCGGCCCTGGCCAAACGGGGGGTGGAGCGGGCCGAGCGGGACGCCTACGTGTGCGCCGAGGCGGTCCGGATGGAGGCGGTGGCGCGGGCCGGGCGCTCGGATCCGCAGGGGCGGCCGGCCCTCCTCGGCGACAGCCGGTACGAGCCCGCGAGGTACCCGGTCGACCGGTACGAGCTCGGGTGGCCGCCCGGCTGCGACCCGGTCGCTCGTTAGGGTGAAAGCCGGTCAACCACTACCAATGTTCACTCTTTCGGCTTAAGTCGCGAAACCGGAGGAACCCGGCGTCACCGTCGGCGGTTCATAGGGCGTGACGGTGTTTCCCGAGGGGGTTGTCCGGATGGCCGGGCCGGTGACGGAGTGGATCGGCACGGCGGCCCGGTTGGGCCTGGCCGTGGTCTGGGGCTGGGCGGGGCTGGCGAAGATCGCCGACCCGGCGGAGGCCGCCCAGGCGGTGCGCGCGTACGAGATCCTGCCCGAGGCCCTGGTCAAACCGGTCGGCCACGGACTGCCCTTCCTGGAGCTGGCGCTCGCGCTGCTGCTGGTGGTCGGTCTGGGCACCCGCCTGGTCGCGGCACTCTCGGCGGGGCTGCTGCTGGCCTTCGTCGCTGGGATCGCCTCCGCCTGGGCACGCGGCATCTCGATCGACTGCGGATGCTTCGGCGGCGGCGGGGCGGTCGACTCCTCGCAGACCGAGTACCTGCAGGAGATCCTGCGCGACACCGGGTTCCTGCTGCTGGCCGCCTGGCTGCTCCGGTGGCCCCGCACCAAGTTCTCGGTGGACGGCTGGCTGGCGCGCTGAGCGCCCCGTCCTCCTCCCACCGCACCACCCCCGCCCCCGAATCTGGAATGTCCAAGGCTGATGAGCGAGAAGAACCGAGAAGGCAAGCGCACCGCCCGCGAGCGGATGCTGGCGGACCGGGCCGCGGACGAGGCCCGCGGCCGGAAGAAGAAGAAGCTGATCATCGGCGGGGTGGCGCTCGCGGTGATCGCCGCCGCCGTGGTCACCGGCGTGGTGGTGCAGGACCAGCGCTCCAAGCCGGAGACCCCCACCGCCGCCCCGGCCGGAACGATCGGGGACAAGAACCTGGTGATCCCGGTCGGCTCGGACAACTCGCCCGCCGTCCTCACCGTCTACGAGGACCCGCGCTGCCCCGCCTGCGGCACCTTCGAGCGGGAGTTCTCGCCCACCATCAGCCAGCTCGAGGACGCGGGCAAGATCTACACCAACTACCACATCGTCTCGTTCATCGACCGGGCGGTGCCGGGCAAGGGCTCCCGCTACGGCGCCAACGCGCTGGCCTGCGCCCAGGACGCCGGGCACTTCCGCGACTACCACGACGTGCTCTACCGCAACCAGCCGGACGAGACCAGCGACGCCTTCGGCGACAAGGCGACCCTGATCAGCCTCGGCAAGCAGGTCAACGGCCTCGACACCCCCGCCTTCGAGGCCTGCGTCAACAACTCCACGTACAGCGGATGGGTGTCGGCGGTCCAGCAGGACTTCGACAAGTCGAGCTACAAGTCCACGCCCACCGTGCTGCTCAACGGGCAGCCGATCTACCCGAAGTACAACAACGAGGAGATCACCCCGGAGAACCTGGTGAAGTGGGTCGACGCCGCCAACCAGGGCAAGACGCTGGGCACCCCTGGCACCCACGGACAGTCGCCCGCCCCCACCAGCACCGCCTCGGAGAGCAACAACCCCTCGCCGAAGGCGGGCTGACCCCGGCCCGCGGGCCCGCACACCGCCGCCGTCCCCTTCCCGCCGGAGGGGGCGGCGGTTCCGTGGCCGGGCCGCGCGCCGATCTGTGCACCGACTGTGACCCGCCGGGGTGTCCTGGGCGGGCCGTCGACCCTGTAGCGTCGGAGCTGCCATGGATATCGCCTACATTCCCAGCCCGTCGCGGGGTGTCCTGTACATCGGACCGGTCCCGCTGCGCGCCTACGCCTTCTGCATCATCCTCGGTGTCGTCGTGGCCGTCTGGCTCGGCAGCAAGCGCTGGGTCGCCCGCGGTGGTGGCAAGCACACGGTCGGCGACATCGCCGTCTGGGCTGTGCCGTTCGGCCTGGTCGGCGGCCGGCTCTACCACGTGATCACCGACCACCAGCTGTACTTCGCCGAGGGCAAGAACCCCTGGAACGCCTTCAAGATCTGGGAGGGCGGCCTCGGTATCTGGGGCGCGATCGCGCTGGGCGCGGTCGGCGCCTGGATCGGAGCCCGCCGCCGGGGCGTGCCGCTGCCCGCCTACGCCGACGCGATCGCCCCCGGCATCGCGCTCGCCCAGGCGCTGGGCCGTTGGGGCAACTGGTTCAACCAGGAGCTCTACGGCCGGGAGACCACGCTGCCGTGGGGCCTGGAGATCGACAAGAAGCTGCCGAGCGGGGAGACGGTCACCGGGATCTACCACCCGACCTTCCTCTACGAGTCGCTCTGGTGCGTGGGTGTCGCGCTGCTGGTGATCTGGGCGGACAAGCGGTTCACCCTGGGCCACGGCCGGGTCTTCGCGCTGTACGTGGCCACGTACACGGTCGGCCGGTTCTGGATCGAGTGGCTGCGGATCGACGACGCGCACCACATCCTCGGCCTGCGGCTGAACGACTGGGTGGCGATCCTCGTCTTCCTCGGCGCCGTCGCGTACTTCGTGATCGTCGGCAAGAAGCACCCCGGCCGGGAGGACCCGGCGAGCATCGACCCGATGGCCGAGGCGGACGAGCGGGCACCGGGAGCGGCGGGGGCTTCGGCCGACCCGACCGCCGGCGAGCCGGGCGGCAAGGCGGACGAGAGGTCCGACGTGCGGCCCGACGGGAAGCCCGGGGAAAAGTCCGACGGAAAGTCCGACGGAAAGTCGGGCGGGACGGCCCAGGGCGCCCTCGCCGAGAAGCTCGACAAGTTGGAGAAGGACGCCAGGAACCCGGCCTGAGCTGCGCCGATCCAGGCCCGTGGCCGCCTTCCGCACCCGGTGCGGAGGGCGGCCGCCGTCATGTTCGGACAGCCTTACTTTGCTGGAAATGCCCAGGTCAAGAGGGCTACGGTCGATAAGTAAGGCGATCGGACCAATGGACGGAGGGGGAAGAGTCGTGACCGCGACCATCCTGGAGCACGAGGCCGGGCAGCACCCGCGGATACCCGCGGCGGGGCACCACCGGGACGTCAACGGCGGCTGGCTGCGACCGGCGGTGTTCGGTGCGATGGACGGGCTGGTCTCCAACTTCGCCCTGATGACCGGCGTCGTCGGCGGCGCCGTTCCCAGCAGCACGGTGGTGCTCACCGGCCTGGCCGGGCTGGCGGCCGGCGCCTGCTCGATGGCCGCGGGGGAGTACACCTCGGTGGCCTCCCAGCGGGAGCTGGTGCAGGCCGAGATCGAGGCGGAGCGGCTGGAGCTGAGCCGCAACCCGCACGGTGAGCTGGCCGAGCTGGCCCAGGTGTACGTCGACCGCGGGGTGGAGCCGGAGCTCGCCCACGAGGTGGCCCGGCAGCTGTCCGCCGACCCGGACCGGACGCTGGAGGTGCACGCCCGGGAGGAGCTGGGCGTCGACCCCAACGACCTGCCCTCGCCGTGGGTGGCGGCCGGATCCTCCTTCGTCTGCTTCGCGGTGGGCGCGCTGCTCCCGCTGCTGCCGTACCTGCTGGGGGCGACCTCGCTGGTGCCGGCGCTGCTGCTCTCCGCGGCCGGGCTGTTCGCCTGCGGCGCGGTGGTGGCACGGGTGACCGCGCGCAGCTGGTGGTTCAGCGGGCTGCGGCAGCTGGTGCTGGGTGGTGCGGCCGCCGGGGTGACGTATCTGCTGGGGTGGCTGATCGGCGGGCAGATCGGCTAGTGCCGCACTTTGCAAAGTGCACTTTGCAAAGTCTGCCGGGACTTTGCAAAGTCCCGGCAGGGACCTGCGGAGGAGCGCGCCGGAGGGCCGGGCCGGGACCGGGGGCGGAGTCGGGTCGGGCCCGGTCGGGGGCGGGAGCGGCGGCGGGGCCGGGGGAGCGGGGTCGGGGGGAGCGGGGCCGGTCGGTGGGAGGACGGCACGCTGTGCTGTTGCATGGTTATGCATTCCCCTGGGTGACATTGCGCACATGAAGCTCCGGCTCCGCCTGGCTTGTCTCAGTATTCGAGCCGATCGGGCCGAGGAATCGCATCTGCCGATCGAGTGTGGGAATGGATTCGCAGGCGCCCTTGGCCAACACCCGTGGCGGGCGGATGTCGCCCCTGTTTCAGGCGGTCGACGGCCGGGCACAATCGTCAGGGCGTGCGGCGCGGCACGCCCTCCCGCAGCACCCGTGACCTGCGGATCCGTCCCGCGATGTGGACGAGGTATCCCGCTTCCCGGGATGTTCGGCATCATGTAACTTGCACGAAATCGCATCAGGGCCAACGTCGTCCCTACTGCACCAGCCTCCAAAGACGACGACGGGAGAGCCGATGCTGTCTGCATCCATGCACTCCGCCAACGAGCCCCAGGCCGGCGCCGCCCGCCCGCCGTACGCGCTCGTTCCGGATGCGCGACCTGCTGCTCAGGGCCTGTACGACCCGCGGAACGAGCACGACGCCTGTGGCGTCGGATTCGTCGCCACGCTGACCGGCATCGCCGACCACACCGTCGTCGAGCAGGCACTGACCGTGCTGCGCAACCTGGAGCACCGCGGCGCCACCGGCGCCGAGCCGGACTCCGGTGACGGCGCCGGCATCCTCACCCAGATCCCCGACGCCTTCCTGCGCGCCAAGGTCGACTTCGACCTCCCGGCCGCCGGCTCCTACGCGGTCGGCATCGCCTTCCTGCCCGACGCCGACGACCAGGACGCCGCCGCCGTCGCGCGGATCGAGGCCATCGCGGCCGAGGAGGACCTGACCGTCCTCGGCTGGCGCGACGTCCCGGTCACTCCGGACCTGCTGGGCGCCACCGCCCGCGGCGTCATGCCCCGGTTCCGCCAGCTGTTCCTCGGCGCCGCGGACCTGAGCGGCATCGAGCTCGACCGGATCGCCTTCGTGGTCCGCAAGCGCTCCGAGCGCGAGGCCGGGGTCTACTTCCCGTCGCTGTCCGCGCGCACCATCGTCTACAAGGGCATGCTGACCACCGGCCAGCTGGAGCCCTTCTTCCCCGACCTGTCGGACCGGCTCTACGCCTCCGCGCTCGGCCTGGTGCACTCGCGGTTCTCCACCAACACCTTCCCGAGCTGGCCGCTCGCCCACCCGTACCGCTTCGTCGCGCACAACGGCGAGATCAACACGGTCAAGGGCAACCGGAACTGGATGACCGCCCGGGAGTCCCAGCTCGCCACCGACCTGATCCCCGCCAACCGCAACGGCCAGGGCCTGGAGCGGATCTTCCCGGTCTGCACCCCGGACCACTCCGACTCGGCCTCCTTCGACGAGGTCCTGGAGCTGCTCCACCTCGGCGGCCGTTCGCTGCCGCACGCGGTGCTGATGATGATCCCCGAGGCGTGGGAGAACCACGTCACGATGGACCCGGCCCGCCGCGCCTTCTACCAGTACCACTCCAACCTGATGGAGCCCTGGGACGGCCCGGCCTGCGTCACCTTCACCGACGGCACGCAGATCGGCGCCGTGCTGGACCGCAACGGCCTGCGCCCCGCCCGCTACTGGATCACCGAGGACGGCCTGGTCGTCCTCTCCTCCGAGGTCGGCGTGCTCGACATCGAGCAGACCCGGGTGGTCAAGAAGGGCCGGCTGCAGCCCGGCCGGATGTTCCTCGTCGACACCGCCGAGCACCGGATCGTCGAGGACGAGGAGATCAAGTCGGCGCTGGCCGCCGAGCACCCCTACGCGGAGTGGGTCGAGGGCGGGCAGATCGAGCTCGCCAGGCTCCCCGAGCGCGAGCACATCGCGCACACCCACGCCTCCGTCACCCGCCGCCAGCAGACCTTCGGCTACACCGAGGAGGAGCTGCGGGTCGTCCTGGCCCCGATGGCGAAGACCGGCGCCGAGGCGCTCGGCTCGATGGGCACCGACTCGCCGATCGCCGCGCTGAGCGAGAAGCCGCGACTGCTGTTCGACTACTTCGTGCAGCTCTTCGCGCAGGTCACCAACCCGCCGCTGGACGCCATCCGCGAGGAGCTCGTCACCTCGCTGCTGTCCAACCTCGGCCCCGAGGGCAACCTGCTGGCAGCCGAGGCCGCCTCCTGCCGCTCGGTCGGCATCACCTTCCCGGTGATCGACAACGACGAGCTGGCCAAGCTGGTCCACATCAACGCGGACGGCGACCAGCCCGGCCTCAAGGCCGTCACCCTGTCCGGCCTGTACCGGGTCGCCACCGGCGGCGAAGGCCTGGCCGCCCGGCTCGCCGCCATCGCCAGCGAGGCGGACGCGGCGATCGCCGACGGCGCCCGGATCATCGTGCTCTCCGACCGGCACTCCGACGCCGAGCACGCCCCGATCCCCTCGCTGCTGCTCACCTCCGCGATCCACCACCACCTGATCCGCACCAAGCAGCGCACCCGGGTGTCGCTGCTGGTCGAGGCCGGCGACGTGCGCGAGGTGCACCACGTCGCGCTGCTGATCGGCTACGGCGCCGGCGCGGTCAACCCGTACCTGGCCATGGAGTCGGTCGAGGACCTCGTCGCCCAGGGCACCTTCCTGACCGGTGTCGAGGCCGACAAGGCGATCAAGAACCTGATCAAGGCGCTCGGCAAGGGCGTGCTCAAGGTGATGTCCAAGATGGGCATCTCCACCGTCGCCTCCTACCGCGGCGCGCAGGTCTTCGAGGCCATCGGCCTCGCCCAGGAGCTGGTCGACGCCTACTTCGCCGGCACCACCAGCAAGCTCGGCGGCATCGGCCTGGACGAGGTCGCCCGGGAGACCGCCGCCCGGCACGCCAAGGCGTACCCGGCCTCCGGCATCCCGGCCGCGCACCGCGCCCTGGAGATCGGCGGCGAGTACCAGTGGCGCCGCGAGGGCGAACCGCACCTGTTCGACCCGGACACCGTCTTCCGGCTGCAGCACTCCACCCGCAACCGCCGGTACGACATCTTCAAGCAGTACACGGACCGGGTGAACGAGCAGTCCGAGCGGCTGATGACGCTGCGCGGCCTGTTCAAGCTCGACGGGCTCGGCCGCACCCCGGTGCCGCTCGAGGAGGTCGAGCCGGTCTCCGAGATCGTCAAGCGGTTCTCCACCGGCGCCATGTCGTACGGCTCGATCTCGCTCGAGGCGCACGAGACGCTGGCGATCGCGATGAACCGGCTCGGCGCCAAGTCCAACACCGGTGAGGGCGGGGAGGACCCGGACCGCCTGTACGACCCGGAGCGCCGCTCGGCGATCAAGCAGGTCGCCTCCGGCCGCTTCGGCGTCACCTCCGAGTACCTGGTCAACGCCGACGACATCCAGATCAAGATGGCCCAGGGCGCCAAGCCCGGCGAGGGCGGCCAGCTGCCCGGTCACAAGGTCTACCCGTGGGTCGCCAAGACCCGGCACTCCACCCCGGGTGTCGGTCTGATCTCGCCGCCGCCGCACCACGACATCTACTCGATCGAGGACCTGGCGCAGCTGATCCACGACCTCAAGAACGCCAACCCCGAGGCCCGCATCCACGTGAAGCTGGTCTCCGAGGTCGGCGTCGGCACGGTCGCGGCCGGCGTCTCCAAGGCGCACGCGGACGTCGTGCTGGTCTCCGGCCACGACGGCGGCACCGGCGCCTCGCCGCTGACCTCGCTCAAGCACGCGGGCGGCCCCTGGGAGCTCGGCCTCGCCGAGACCCAGCAGACCCTGCTGCTGAACGGCCTGCGCGACCGGATCGTGGTGCAGACCGACGGCCAGCTGAAGACCGGCCGCGACGTGGTGATCGCCGCGCTGCTGGGCGCCGAGGAGTTCGGCTTCGCGACCGCCCCGCTGGTGGTCTCCGGCTGCATCATGATGCGCGTCTGCCACCTGGACACCTGCCCGGTCGGCGTCGCCACCCAGAACCCGGTGCTGCGCGAGCGCTTCTCCGGCAAGCCGGAGTTCGTGGTCAACTTCTTCGAGTTCATCGCCGAGGAGGTCCGGGAGATCCTGGCCGGCCTGGGCTTCCGCTCGATCGAGGAGGCCGTCGGCCACGCCGAGCACATCGACGCCGAGGCCGCGGTCGACCACTGGAAGGCCGCCGGGCTCGACCTGGCCCCGCTGTTCCACGTCCCGGAGCTGCCCGAGGGCGCGGCGCTGCACCGCACCACCACGCAGGACCACGCGCTGGACAAGGCCCTGGACAACCAGCTGATCGACCTGGCCCAGGACGCCCTGGAGAACGGCGACGCCGTCCGCATCCAGCTGCCGATCCGCAACGTCAACCGGACCGTCGGCACCATGCTCGGCCACCACGTGACCAAGCGGTACCGCGGCGAGGGCCTGCCCGAGGGCACCATCGACGTCACCTTCACCGGTTCGGCCGGCCAGTCCTTCGGCGCCTTCGTGCCGCGCGGCGTGACGCTGCGGCTGGAGGGCGACGCCAACGACTACGTCGGCAAGGGCCTGTCCGGCGGCGTGCTCGTGGTCCGCCCGGCCCGCGACGCGGCGGCCATCGGCAACGACGCGCAGAACCACGTCATCGCCGGCAACACCATCGGCTACGGCGCCACCAGCGGCCGGATCCACCTGCGCGGCAAGGCCGGCGAGCGGTTCGCCGTCCGCAACTCGGGTGCCACCCTGGTCGTCGAGGGCGTGGGCGACCACGGCCTGGAGTACATGACCGGCGGCCGGGTCGTCATCCTCGGCGAGACCGGACGCAACCTGGCGGCCGGCATGTCCGGCGGCGTCGCCTACGTGCTGGACCTGCGCCCGGCGAACGTCAACAGCGGCATGGTGGGCATCGAGGCCCCCGGCGCGGCCGACCGCGAATGGCTGCGCGAGACCGTGCAGCAGCACTACGAGGAGACCGGCTCCACCGTCGCGGCCGAACTCCTGGCGGACTGGGGCAGCGGGGTCTCCCGCTTCTCCACGATCATGCCGACCGACTACAAGGCAGTGCTCGCCGCCAAGGACGCCGCTGAGCGCGATGGCCTCTCCGAGGCCGAGACCACTCGCAAGATGATGGAGGCGGCACATGGCTGACCCCAAGGGCTTCCTGACCACGCCCAAGCAGCTCGCCGAGCGGCGTCCCGTGGACGTGCGCATCCGGGACTGGAACGAGGTCTACGTCGAGCGCAGCCTGCTGCCGATCATCACCAAGCAGGCCGGCCGCTGCATGGACTGCGGCATCCCGTTCTGCCACAACGGCTGCCCGCTCGGGAACCTCATCCCCGAGTGGAACGACCTCGCCTACCGGGACGACTGGTCCGGCGCGATCGAGCGGCTGCACGCGACCAACAACTTCCCGGAGTTCACCGGGCGGCTCTGCCCGGCGCCCTGCGAGTCGGCCTGCGTGCTCGGCATCAACCAGGACGCGGTGACCATCAAGAACGTCGAGGTCACCATCATCGACAAGGCCTGGGACCGCGGCGGGGTCACCCCGCAGGTGCCGGAGCGGCTGTCCGGCAAGACGGTCGCCGTGGTCGGCTCCGGCCCGGCCGGGCTGGCCGCCGCCCAGCAGCTCACCCGGGCCGGGCACACCGTCGTGGTGTACGAGCGGGCCGACCGGATCGGCGGACTGCTGCGCTACGGCATCCCCGAGTTCAAGATGGAGAAGCGCCACATCAACCGCCGCGTCGAGCAGATGCGCGCGGAGGGCACCCGGTTCCGCACCGGCGTGCACGTGGGCGAGGACATCACCGGGCAGCAGCTTCGCGAGCGCTTCGACGCGGTCGTCGTGGCCGCCGGCGCCACCACCGCCCGTGACCTGCCGGTGCCCGGGCGCGAGCTCAAGGGCGTCCACCAGGCGATGGAGTACCTGCCGCTGGCCAACAAGGTGCAGGAGGGCGACTTCGTCGAGCCGCCGATCAGCGCCAAGGGCAAGCACGTCGTGGTCATCGGCGGCGGCGACACCGGCGCGGACTGCGTCGGCACCGCCCACCGGCAGGGGGCGCTCTCGGTCACCCAGCTGGAGATCATGCCGCGGCCGGGCGAGGAGCGGCCGGCCGGCCAGCCGTGGCCGACCATGCCGATGACCTACAAGGTCACCTCCGCGCACGAGGAGGGCGGCGAGCGGATCTACTCCGTCTCCACCACCCACTTCAGTGGCGACGAGGACGGCAACGTCCAGGAGCTGCACCTGGTCGAGGTGGAGTTCAAGGACGGGAAGTTCGAGCAGGTGCCGGGCAGCGAGCGGGCGATCCCGGCGCAGCTGGTCACCCTGGCGATGGGCTTCACCGGCACGGACGTCCGCAACGGTCTGGTCGAGCAGCTGGGCGTGGACCTCGACGCACGCGGTAATGTGTCCCGGGACGCGAAGTTCGCCACCAATGTCGATGGCGTCTACGTCTGCGGCGATGCCGGCCGTGGCCAGTCGCTGATCGTCTGGGCCATCGCGGAGGGCCGCTCGGCCGCCGCGGCGGTCGACACCTACTTGGGCGGCAAGACCCCGCTGCCCGCACCGATCCGGCCGACGGACCGCCCTCTGGTGGTCTGATCCGGTCCAGGTAGCCCGGCGCCGCATTCGCCGGGTCGTACCGAGCCGCACCCCGTCAGCGTCGCCGGGCCACCGCGGTCCCTGGCGCCTGCCCACATCCCCGACCAGTTTGGGGGCAGGCGCCGTTCGCGTGCCCGGGGGCGGTTCTCAGCCCTCCGGGACGAGTTCGGGGAACAGGACGGGGCGCCCGGCGAGGTTGAGCACCACCCGGTCGCCTAGGGGGCGGGTGAAGGCGAACCGGGGGTACTGGGCGTTGCTGGGCTCCGGGCAGGTCCTCGGGCGGCCGGTCGTGCGGCCGATCAGCACCAGGACGTCGGCGGTCGCGTACACCTCGCCCGGCCGTGCGTCGGCGCAGTTCTCCGGCCTGACCATGCCCTCCAGCCACTGCTCCTCCTCGGAAGCGAGGACGACATCGGTCACGCCGGCGGGAAGGTCCGCGTCCTCGACGCTGTAGTCGATGAACGGCGCCTGCGACTGCACGGCGGCCACCGCGTAGGGGTGGTCGAGGCCCGCGAACACGAACTCCCAGACCGGTGCCGTGACCGTCCCGCGACTGGTGCGCTGGCGGCGGGTGGAGGGTCGGACGGCCGTGACGGTGAGCCGGGTGTCGCAGGGTTCGTTACGGCAGCCGTCGCGGTACCTGATGCGGTCCTCGTAGACGGTACGCGGGTCGGTCAGCGGCAGGGCCGTGGACGTCCCGTCCGGGAAGGAGACCGTCCCGGTGCCGGAGAACGGCGGGAAGTCGGCGGCGAGGTCGATCCGGCCGTCGAGGAAGGCCGCGAAGGCTCCGTCGTCGGAGGTGAAGTCCTCCGGCAGCCAGGTCTCGCCGCCCAGGGCCGGGTAGTAGCCGGTGCGCCAGATCCGCTCGGCCTCGGAGCCGGGCCAGGCCTCCGCCACCCGGCGGGCCCGGTCCATGACCTCGGCGGTGAGGGGCGGGGCGTCGGCCTGCTCCGGGACGGCCTGCTCCGGGACGGCGGGCGCGGCCGCGGGTGCGCGGGAGGGTTCGCCGGGGACGGCGGCGAGCACGGACAGCACGGCGAGCAGGAGCGCGGCGGTGGGCAGTCGTCTCAGCACACCGTGGGGGACGTTCGGTCGCGCGCTCGGGTTCCGTCAACTGTTGTCGGTTCCGGCCGAGTTGTGGTCGACCTACGGGTGGTGGCGGGGGTTGGGGATGTGCACGGCGGCGGCGGGGGACTAGAGTGCGTTCCGGGGAGCTACGGTTCGGCTACCGCGCGTATCCGGACGCTGCTCGTCCGGGCGGCCCCGAGGGGGCGGAAGATCCCGATGAGGGCGTTCCGAGGACTGTTGTTCGTCGGTCCCTGGTGGAAGACTGCGGCCACGGCCGGGGGGCTGCTGACGTGCGGAGGTTGAGGCGATGAGTGCGACTCAGGCGGGTGGCGGTGCCACGGTGCGGCGTCTGCTGCTGGGGTCGCAGCTGCGACGGCTCCGGGAGGCCCGCGGGGTCAGCCGGGAGGAGGCCGGGTACTCGATCCGGGCCTCCGAGTCGAAGATCAGCCGGATGGAGCTCGGCCGGGTCGGCTTCAAGGAGCGCGACGTCGCCGATCTGCTGACCCTGTACGGGGTCGACGCGGAGCCGGAACGGGCCTCGGTGCTCGGGCTGGTCCGGGCCGCCAACGCGACCTCCTGGTGGCACGGGTACGGGGACGTCCTGCCGGGCTGGTTCCAGAACTACCTCGGCCTGGAGGAGGCCGCCACCGAGATCCGCAGCTACGAGGTCCAGTTCGTCCACGGGCTGCTGCAGACCGCCGACTACGCGCGGGCGGTGATCACCCACGGCGGCCATGTGACCGAACCGGCCGAGATCGAGCGCCGGGTGGAGGTGCGGCTCAAGCGGCAGCACGTGCTGGGCGCCGAGCGGGCGCCGCGGCTGGTCGCGGTGCTGGACGAGGCCGCGCTGCGCCGCCCCTGGGGCGGTCAGCAGGTGATGCGGGCGCAGATCGACCGCCTGCTGGAGCTGACCGAACGCCCGAACGTGGTGCTCCAGGTGATGCCGCTGGGCTTCGGCGGGCTGCGCGCGGAGGGCGGGGCGTTCTCGGTGCTGGCCTTCGACGAGCAGGAACTGCCGGACATCGTCTACCTGGAGCAGTTCACCACCGCCCTCTACCTCGACAGGCCGGCCGAGGTCGCCGAGTACGCGGGGGCGATGGACGGTCTGGTGGCGGACAGCCTTTCCCCTGAGCGGACACGAGAAGTTCTCCGCTCCGTACGCCAAGAGCTGTAGCAGGTAAGTACGATGAGCCCCGATCAGTTCTGATCGCGAACGACCGTTGGAGAATCGCGGGCGTTCCCGAACGGTATGAGAGGGATCGGATGTCGTACCTTTCCGAGTTGGCGCTGCAGTACATCGACGGCGAGTGGCGCGAGGGCAGCGGCTCCTGGGACATCGTCGACGTCGACCCCTTCACCGGGGACAAGCTCGCGAGCATCACCGTGGCCACCGTCGACGAGGTCGACCAGGCCTACCGGGCCGCGGCGACGGCGCAGAAGGAATGGGCGGCCACCAACCCCTACACCCGGCGGCTGGTCTTCGAGCGCGCGCTGCGGATCCTGGAGGACCGCGAGCAGGAGATCACCCGGGACATCATGGCCGAGCTCGGCGGCACCGCCGTCAAGGCCTGGTTCGAACTCTCCCTCACCAAGGACATGCTGCGCGAGGCGATGCAGCTGTCCCTGCGGGCCGAGGGACGGCTGCTGCCCTCGCCGGTGGACGGCAAGGAGAACCGGCTCTACCGGCTGCCGGTCGGCGTCGTCGGGGTGATCAGCCCGTTCAACTTCCCGCTGTTCCTGTCGATGAAGGCCGTCGCCCCGGCGCTGGCGCTCGGCAACGGCGTGGTGCTCAAGCCGCACCAGGAGACCCCGGTGGTCGGCGGCACCCTGATCGCCAAGATCTTCGAGGAGGCCGGACTTCCGGCCGGCCTGCTGAACGTCGTGATCACCGACATCGCCGAGATCGGTGACGCGTTCATCGAGCACCCGCTCGCCAAGGTGATCTCCTTCACCGGCTCCGACAAGGTCGGTCGGCACGTCGCCACCGTCGCGGCCTCCCACTTCAAGCGGACCGTGCTGGAGCTCGGCGGCAACAGCGCGCTGATCGTGCTGGACGACGCCGACATCGACTACGCCGTGGACGCGGCCGTGTTCAGCCGCTTCGTGCACCAGGGCCAGGTCTGCATGGCCGCCAACCGGGTGCTCGTCGACCGCAGCGTCGCCGAGGAGTTCACCCGGAAATTCGTCGCCAAGGTCGCCACCCTGAAGGTCGGCGACCCGAGGGACCCGGCCACCCACATCGGCCCGCTGATCAACCCGGTCCAGGCCGACGCGATCTCCGCACAGGTGGACCAGGCCGTCGCCGACGGCGCGACCGCGCTGCTGCGCGGCACCACCGTCGGCAGCCTGATGGACCCGGTCGTGCTCGGCGGCCTGCCCGCCGGCGCGCCGATCCTGCAGCGCGAGCTGTTCGGCCCGGTGGTGCTGGTGGTCGAGTTCGACGGCGAGGACGAGGCGGTGCGGATAGCCAACGACACGCCGTTCGGGCTCAGCGGCGCGGTGCACACCGCCGACGTCGAGCGCGGGGTGCGGGTGGCGCAGCGGATCGAGACCGGCATGATCCACGTCAACGACGGGACCATCGCGGACGAGCCCGTGGTGCCGTTCGGCGGCGAGAAGAACTCGGGCGTCGGCCGGCTGAACGGCGAGTCCACGGTGGACGCCTTCACCACGGTGAAGTGGATCTCGATCCAGCACGGGCGCAGCCGCTTCCCGTTCTGAGCGGCTCCGGGGACCCGGCCGGCCCGCTGGAGGGCCGGCCGGGCCCCGTTCTCCGGTGTCCGACGGATCGAAGGGGTGGCCGGGTGACCGGGTTTCAGGAGATCGGCCGGGAGTGGCTCGCCGGGGACGGCGCGGACGGTGACGGGGCGGACGGTGCGCGGCCGCCCGCCGATCTGCGTCCCGAAGTCCCGCACCCCGCCCGGATGTACGACTACTACATCGGCGGCAAGGACAATTTCCCGGCCGACCGCGAGGCCGCCGAGAAGGTGCTCGCGATCAGCCCGATGGTGCGGATCAGCGCCCTCGCCAACCGGGCGTTCCTCGGCCGCGCGGTGCGGCACCTGGCCGAGGACGGCATCCGCCGGTTCGTCGACATCGGCACCGGCATCCCGAGCGCCGGGAACACCCACGAGGTCGCCCAGCGGGTGCGGCCCGACGCCCGGGTGGTGTACCTCGACAACGACCCGATCGTGCTGGTGCACGGCCGCGCGCTGCTGAGCGGCAGCACCCCGCAGAGCACCGCGGTGGTCCGGGCCGATCTGCGCGACCCGGCGGGGATCCTGGCCGCCCCGGAGGTCCGGCAGGCCCTGGACTCCGGCGAACCGGTCGGGCTGCTGCTGGTCGCGGTGCTGCACTTCGTCGACGAGCAGGACGACCCCTGCGGCATCGTGCGCACCCTGGTGGACGCCCTGCCGCCCGGCAGCCGGCTCGTGCTCTCCCACGGCACCCTGGACTTCACCCCCACCGCCGACGCCGCTCGCGGCCCGGCCGTCTACCGCAGTGCCTCCGCCCAGCTCACCATGCGCTCGCGCGAACAGGTGCTGCGCTTCTTCGACGGTCTGGAGCTCACCGACCCCGGCCTGGTCACCGCCCCGATGTGGCGCCCCGACGCCCCCGAGCAGCCCACCGACTCCCAGGTCGGCATCTGGGCGGGCGTGGCGGAGAAGCTTCAGTAGCGGAGCAGTTCGGCGGTCTCCAGCTCGAAGGCGAAGGGTGCCGGGATCGGCACCGCGTCGCCGAACTTCCCGGCCCACCGGCGGTGATAGGTGCCGCCGCCGGGTTCGGAGTGCAGGGCGAGGGTGCCCTCGCGCGGGTCGATCACCAGGTAGAGCGGGATGCCCATCTGCGGGTAGTCGCGGACCTTGCCGACCAGGTCGTTCTCCGGGTTGGAGGGGGAAACGATCTCGACGGCGATCACGGCGAGTTCGGCGGGGACCTGGTTGCCGCCGAGCTCGACGGCGGCGAGGGGGATGTAGGTCAGGTCGGGGTTGCGGAGCTTGCCGGTGTGGGGAGAGCCGAGGTCGGTGTTCTCGCTGGGCATCAGATCCTTCGGGCGACGGGCATCGAACTGCTCGCGGACGAGTAGCAGATTGCGTTGGTGGATCACCGATGGCCCGGCCATCATGATGATCTCGTCGCCCGACACCTCGATCTTCCAGCCCGACGGTGGGGTCAGGGTCCGGGCGTAGGCCAGCAGCTGGGCGTGCCGTTCGGGGATCCGGAACTCGCTCATGGGGCCATCCTCCCACCCTGCCCGCGCTCCGGTGTGGTGTTGCGTCGGCGCCCGGCCTCAGGCGGTGCGGGCCTCGCGGCGGTAGCCGCCCGGGGCGAGGCCGAACTCGCGTTTGAAGGCCTTGGCGAAGGCGTACTCCGAGCCGTAGCCGGTCTTCGCGGCGACGGCGGTGAGCGGGGCCTCGGACTCGCGCAGCAGCCGGGCCGCCGTGGTCATCCGCCAGCGGGTCAGGTACGCCATCGGCGGCTCGCCGACCAGGGCGGTGAAGCGGCGGGCGAAGGCCGCCCGGGAGAGGCCGGCCCTGGTGGCCAGCGACTCCACCGTCCACGGCGTGGACGGCGCCTCGTGGATCGCGGTGAGCGCCGGTGCCACCGCCGCGTCGCCGAGCGCCGCCGCCCAGCCGGCCGCGGTGGCGGGCGGCTGCTCCTCGAACCAGGCCCGCAGGATGTACAGCAGCAGCGAGTCGATCAGCGCCGGCACGATGCCGGCCGAACCGATCCGCGGGTTCTCCAGTTCGGCGCCGAGGAGCTGGACCGCGGCGCTCAGTTCGGGGTGGCGGCCGTGCCGGGTCTGCAGGTGGACGATCTCCGGCAGTTGCCGCACCAGCGGGTGCGGGCGCGCCTGGTCGAGGTGGTAGTTGCCGCACAGCAGGCTGGTGCGCGGCCCGTCCCCGCCGACGGTGACGGTGCCGATCGGCAGGCTCGGCCGGAACTGCGAGGGCTGCTCGGGGAGTGCCGGGGTGTCCGGCCGGTCGGCGAGGACGTGGCCCCGGCCGTCCCGCAGGAAGACCACGTCCCCCGGGCTGAGCGCTATCGGCCCGGCCGTGTCGTCCTCCAGCGGCACCAGCCAGCAGGTGCCGTAGAGGACGACGTGGAACCCGGCGCCGGCGACCGGGGGCAGCCGCAGTCCCCACGGGGCCCGGCCCTCGGTGCGGACGGAGGCGGGCTGCCCCGTCCGCATCGAACCCAGCGCCTCGGTCAGGATGTCCATGCCGCCTCCCCCGGTCGGTACGTTCTCCACCGGAACCCTACGGCTCAGGCGACGGTGAGGACGATCTTGCCCTGGGTGCGGCCGGTGGCGATCAGCTCGTGCGCCTTGCCGGCCTCCTCCAGCGGGAAGGTCTCGGCGATGTGCGGCCGGATCCGGCCCTCCTCGACCAGCCGGGCGATCGCCTCCAGCGAGGCGTAGTCCGGCTCCACCGAGACACCGGCGAACCGCCGTCCGGCGGCCTCGACCTCGGCGGCCAGCGCGGTGTTCCAGTGCTCCATGATCGAGACCAGCACGCCGCCCTCGCGCAGCACCTCCAGCGAGGCGGTGCCCTGCGAGGAGGAGTCGAGCACCACGTCCACCTGGCCGACCGCCGCCAGGAAGCCCTCGGTGCGGTAGTCGATCACCTCGTCCGCGCCCAGGCCGCGCACGAAGTCGTGCTTCGGCTCGCTCGCCAGGGCGATCACGTACGCGCCGCGGGCCTTGGCGATCTGGACGGCGAGGTGACCGACGCCGCCGGCCGCACGGTGGATCAGCACCCGCTGCCCCTCGGACAGGCCCGCCGCGTCCACCAGGCCCTGCCAGGCGGTGAGCGCGGCCAGCGGCAGTGCGGCGGCCTCGACGTGGTTCAGCGCGGCGGGCTTGCGGGCCACCTGGCGGGACGGCACCGCGACGTACTCGGCGTAGCCGGTGGCGGCCCGGGGGAAGAACGGCAGGCCAAACACCTCGTCACCGGCCTTGAACCGGGCTCCCGGACCGGCCACCTCGACGACGCCGGAGATGTCCCAGCCGACGCCGAAGGGCGGCTCGCCGAGCAGCGGGTAGGCGCCCGAACGGACCGCCACGTCCACCGGGTTGACGCCGCTGGCGTGGACGCGGACGAGCACCTCGCCGCCGCGCGGGACGGGCCGGTCGGTCTCGACGACCTCCAGGACCTCGGGGCCGCCGACGGACTTCTGGACAACTGCGCGCACGGGACTGCTCCTTCTCGGGACGGTGCACCGCTCTCGGTGACGTGATCAACGGTAGGCAGGCCCGGCGCGCGGCTGAATATCCTGCGGTCTCGGGAAGATGTCCCAGCGTCTCGCCGGCCGGTCGTCCCGGCGTTCCGCCCGCCGGTCGTCCTGACGTCCCGCCGGCCGGTCGTCCCGGCGTCCCCCCTGCCAGGCGGCCGACCGCGGTGGACCCCCCCCGCCGGGCGGCCGACCGCGGTGGACCCTCCCGCGGCGGGAGGGTCCACCATGGCGGCGTGCGCGAACAGGACGAACTCCTCACCATCGGGCGCTTCGCCCGGCTCTGCCGGCTGAGCGTCAAACAGCTCCGCCACTACGACGACAGCGGGCTGCTGCCGCCGACCCGGGTCGACCCCGTCACCGGCTACCGCTACTACGCCGCCGACCGGGCCCGCGACGCCCTGACCGTCGCCCTGCTGCGTGAACTCGACGTGCCGCTCGCGGTGATCGCCGCGACCCTGGCCGCCGACGGGGCGGACCGGGCGCGGTTGCTGCGCGCCGAACGCGACCGGGTCGCCGAACGGATCACCCGGGACCGGGCCCGGCTGGAACTGCTGGAACGGCTCGCGGACGGCGGCGGGCTGCCCGACTACCAGGTCGCCGACGACCGGGAGCCGGAACGGCGGCTGGCCGTCGTCCGGGCCGTGGCCGGGCCGGCCGGGCTGGGCGAGCGGGTCGGCGAGTGCGTCGGCAGGCTGCTGGCACAACTGGACGGGGTGCCGTGGCGGCCGCCGCTGTGGGGGCTGTTCCCGCTGGACCTCGGGGAGGGGATGCGGATCGCGGTGGGGGCCGAGGTGCCGCCGCTCCCGGTCGCTCCGGAGGTGCCGCCGGGGCCGGAGCGGACGGTCCTGCCGGGCGGTCCGGCCCTGTCGGTCGT
Source organism: Kitasatospora sp. NPDC089913 (assembly GCF_044748625.1). Classification (NCBI taxonomy): domain Bacteria; kingdom Bacillati; phylum Actinomycetota; class Actinomycetes; order Kitasatosporales; family Streptomycetaceae; genus Kitasatospora; species Kitasatospora sp. NPDC089913. The sequence goes on from NZ_JBIVGI010000001.1 coordinate 589,849, forward strand.
GCACCACGGTCCGTACACCCGGCTTCCGCTGGCCTACCACGCGTTGCTGGCGGCGGTGCACGAGCGCGGACTGCGGCCGGTGCCGCCGGTTCGCGAGGCGTACCTGGTCGGTCCGGGCGAGGCCGCGGCGGAGGAGTGGACGACCAGGGTGGTCGTCCGGGTCGAGGAGAGGGCGGAGAACGGGACGTGGGGGAGCGGATCATGACGGAACCGGACCGGGACGCGGACCGGGGCGTGGGCGGCGGCGCACACTGCGAGACGACGACGCTGGGCGTGCTGCTGCGGCACGAGGGCATCGAGCTGTCGGAGCCGATGCTGTTCGGGCTCGGTGCCGGGCTGTCGTTCGTCTACTGGGACGGCAAGGGGCTGGACTTCCCCTTCCTCGGCGGCCGGACCAAGCCGTTCGGGCCGACCCGGGCCGTGGCCGCCCGGCTCGGCCTGGAGCTGGACGTCCGGGAGACCGGCTCGGCCCGCCGGGCCTGGCAGAACGCGGCCGACGGGCTCGCCGCCGGCCGCCCGGTCGGGCTCCAGCTCGACAGCTACCACCTGGAGTACTTCAGCTCGAAGGTGCACTTCGGCGGCCACACGGTCGCGTTGGTCGGCCACGACGCGCACGACGCCCACCTGGTGGACACCGCGCAGCAGGGCGGCGCCGTCCGCACCAGTCTGGCCTCGCTCGCGGCGGCGCGCGCCGAACGCGGCCCGATGACCGCCCGCAACCGCTCCTTCACCCTCGCCCGGCGCGGCGAACTCCCCGAACCGCGCGAGCTGCTGGCACCGGCGCTGGCCGACTGCGCGGAGGCGTTCCTGCACCCGCCGATCGCCAACCTCGGCCACCGCGGGATCGCCAGGGCCGCCGCCCTGGTGCCGGGCTGGCTGACCCGCGCCACCGATCCCGGCCGCCAACTGCCCCAGGCCGCCCGGATGATGGAGCTGGCGGGCACCGGTGGCGCACTGTTCCGCAACCTGTACCGGGACTTCCTCGGCGAGTGCGCCGAGCTGCTCGACGACGCCCGGGTGCGGGCCGCCCGCGACCGCTACGCCGAGGCGGCGGCCGGCTGGACGGAGGTGGCCGCCCTGGTCGCCGCGGCGGGGGAGAGCGGGGACGCGGCGCATCTGGCCCGGGCCGGCGCGCTGCTGGCGGAGCTGGCCCGGATCGAGCGGGAGGCCATGACGGGGCTGCTCGCGCCGTAGGGCACCGGCCCGGGGCCGGTGCGCGGGTCGCAGCGGCCCGGCCCGGCCCGGGCGCCGGTGCGCGGGCCGTGGCGGCTCACAGGTCGCCGATGCGGACGAGAGGGGCGCCGGACCGCCGACAGCGCCACCAGGCCCGCTCGGCGTCGTCCGGGTCCGCGGCCGGAACCAGCAGGTGGACGTGGCCGGGGCAGGTCGGCCACTGGAGGAACTCGTAGCCGGTGACGTGGTCCTGCACCTGCTCGGCGACGAGCGCGGTGAGCGGCCCGGGCGGCAGGTAGGGGTCCACTTCGAGGGTGTAGCACAGGCCCCGGGCGCTGCCGAGGCCGAGCAGGAACCCGGACCAGGGTTCCTCGGAGAGCTCCCAGCGGACGCCGTCCGGCAGTCGGGCGCCGGCGGGCAGCTGCCGCAGGTCCCGTCCGACGCGGGCGCAGGGGACGTGGAACTCGGCCGGCACGTCGGCCGGGGGCGGGGCGTCCAGGGGCCAGGAGGCGATGGTCCGCATACCGGCCAGGTTACCGGCGGGCGAGAGGGCGGGCGGGCGGGCGAGCGGGCGAGCGGGCGGGCAGGCGGGCGGGGGAGGGGGCGGAGGAGGGGAACAGCCCCCGGGGTACGGGCCCCGGGGGCTGTTCGGTCGTGCGGGCCGGGCTGCCGGCCCCGGGCCGGGTCGGTCAGAAGACCGGGCTGCCGGCCCGGACCAGGCGCCAGGACTCGGCGGCGAAGTCGGCCGGGTCGATGACGCCCTTCTCCTTCACCCAGGCGATCATCGCGTTGCGGATCTCGTCCGAGTTGGCCCACACCTTCTGGGCGGCCGCGACGTGCGGGAAGTTGCCGCCGCCGTTGGCGCGGTAGTTGTTCACCGCGAGGACGAACTGGGCGGTGGGGTCGATCGGACGGCCCTCGAAGGCGAGGCCGACGATCCGCGAGCCGACCGGCTGGGCGATGTCGATGTCGTACGAAACGCCGTACACCGAGTCGTAGTTGTAGTCCGGGGTGTTCTGGGCGTTGGTCAGGGTGGCCTTGTCGACCGGCGCGCCCGGGGCGAGCTGGTTGTAGTACTTGGCCGAGAACTCCAGGTAGTCCTTGATCTGGGCGCCCGTCAGGATGCGGGCCTCCAGGGTGTTCTCGTAGATGTACAGACCGGCCGCGTCGCGCAGCTTGACCTGGCCGGCCGGGATGACGGCGCTGCGGTTGAACGGCGCGGCCTGGGCGAGCACCGGCAGCTTGGCGTACTGGCCGCCGGCCAGCGCGGCGCGCACCACGTCGGCCTGGACCCGGCCGATGAGGTCGATGATCGGGGTGTCCCTGAACGGCGCCTCGGCGATGGACAGCTCGGTCCTGGCGGTGCCGATGACCTGGTTGACGTACTCGACGACCTTCTTGTGCTGCTCGGTCATCAGGCCGACGATCTCCGGGTCCTCCGGCACGGTGTTGGAGTTCAGCACCCGGGAGGAGAGCGAGACGACCTTCCACGCGCCGCCGTCGAGCTCGACCTCGAAGTCGAAGCAGGTCAGCCGCTGGCCCCAGCACAGCGGCTCGGACAGCACGACGGTCTTCCCGGTCTCCTTGTTGACGACCAGGCGCTGCGGGATCTCCTTGTGGGCGTGGCCCACCAGGACGGCGTCGATGCCGGGCACCTGCTCGGCCAGCGCGACCGAGACGTTCTCCCCCCAGGGCAGCTGGTCGCCGTAGGAGGTGGCCTCGTCCATGCCGGAGTGGCAGGCGACCACGACGACGTCCGCGCCGGCGGCCCTGACCTTCGGCACCCAGACCCTCGCCGTCTCGACGATGCCCGGGAACGTCATCTTCCCGGCGACGTTCGCCTTGTCCCAGATCGCGATGCCCGGGTTGGTCAGACCGACGATGCCGACCTTGAGGGCCGGGCCGCCGCCCAGCTTGACCTTGCGGATCACGTAGGGCGGGAAGGCCGGCTTGTCGTTGCGGGCGTTCAGCGCGTTGGCGCCGAGCAGCGGGAAGTCCAGCTGCTCCTCGTAGGCGCGCAGGGTGTCGATGCCGTAGTTGAACTCGTGGTTGCCGAGCGCGGCGGCGGTGTACTCCATGGTGTTCATGGCGAGCGCCATCGGGTGCTCGGGCGCGGTGTCGGCCTCGGTGGCGATCGGCTCGATCCGGGCGTAGTAGTAGGTCAGCTGGGTGCCCTGGATGGTGTCACCGGCGTCGATGAGCAGGCAGCGGTCCCAGCCCTTCTCCTCGCGGACCTGCTTGGCCAGCGTGGAGATCTTGGCGAGGCCGACCTCGTTGTGCGCCTTGTCGGCGTAGACGGCGTCGGTGAAGTAGTCCCAGTTGAGCACCCGGCCGTGGAGGTCGGTGGTGCCCATGACGGTGAAGGCCTGGCGCTTGGTCCGGCCCTTGGCGCGGGCCTCGTCCGGTCCGGCCGCGGCCGCCGGGCCGGCGGCGGCGAGGGCGCCGCCGCTCACGAGGGCGGCTCCTGCGGCGGTGGCGGCGGACCGGGTGACGAAGTCACGGCGGTTCAGGGGCATGGACGACTCTCCCGGTGGGGACGGCGGCAACGGACCGTCAACGACGGCCGGGAGCACCGCCGGTGTCGGCGGGGCAGGCGCGTTGACGCGCGTAGAAGTACGCGCGCAGCAGTCTGCCGTGCGCTCCCCTCCGGCGGATAGCCCCCGGACCTTTCCAACAGGTGAGATCTTGGCGACTCGTTCGTGACCCGGGCGGGCGGGTACGGTACCCGCCCGCCCCGGTCACGGCACAGCCCCGCCGCAGTGCCGGCGGAGCCCCGCCGCAGGTCCGGCGCGGCCCCGCCGCGCTGCCGCGGCAGCTCCGCTAGATGTAGCCCTCGCGCACCGCGTGGGCCACCGCGTGCGCCCGGTTGCGCAGTTGCAGCCGCGTCGTCAGACCGTGCAGCACGTTCTTCACGGTCCGCTCGGAGTACGACAGCCGGGCCGCGATCTCCCCGGTGTCCCAGCCCTCGGCGACCAGCCGCAGCACGTCCGACTCACGCTCCGACAGACCCGTCGGTGCCTGGCCCGGCATGCCCTGGACGGACCGCTGCAGCCGCCCCACCTGGGCGATCAGGCGCCCCTGGAGATCGGCCGGCAGATCGCCGTCACCCCGGGCGGCGGCGAGCACCGCCCGGCCGAGCCGCTCCGGCGTCGCCTCCCGCCGCCACAGGATCGCCGCCACCCCGCACTCGACGGCCTCCATCAGCTCGGTCTCGCGCAGCCGCTCGACCACCAGCACCACCCGCTGCCCGGCGCCGCGGACCAGCCGGCGCAGGGCCGCCGTCGCGGCCGCGTCGGCGGACTCGGCAACCAGCACGGTGACCGTGCCCGGACCCGCGGAACCGCTCGGGTCGACCACCGCCACCCCGGGGAAACGGCGCAGCTGCGCCTCGGCCCCCGCACGGGACAGCGGATCGGCGGCCTGGACGGCGACCGGCACCGTCGAACTGCGGGCGCCCGCCGCGACCGCCGCCCGCCCGGCCCCGGCCGCACCGCGCACGGCCACGACGGCCTGGGGGTGGACGGACGCCGCGGCGCTGCCGACGGCATGGGTGTTCGTGGTGACCGAGCGGGACGCCGACGGGCGCTGCGGCGGGACCGCACGGGTGGCGGACGCCGACCCGGACAACCCCGCCGCCGTACCCCGGCGGTCGTACTCGGTGTGCAGAACAGTCAAATCTGGCCCCCTCCTGGAGAAGCCGGCCCGGCCACCCGGCGGACCCCGAACGTCAGGGCGTGGCGCCCCACCCGGGCTGGCCGACCGTTGTCGACGGCGATCCGGCAGCGCTGCCCGTGCCCCGGAATCAACCACCATGCTTCCCGCCCGGGCAGGCCCCCGGCCATCGTGGTCCACCACGAGATCGGGCCCGCCGACCGGTCCCCGCCGATCGGGGGGAGGCAACGCTTTCCGACCCCCAGGTGGTCTGGAACATGGGAGAGGTGCATCGAAGAGGCCGCCGGACACCGCAAAACCGACAAATCGGGAGGCCGTGGCGGTCCGGTCGAGAAACCGGCCCCCGGGGCGGAAACCTGACTCGCCAGTAACACGTGGTTAGGACGTCAAGCCGTTTACCCGGTAGAACGACAGGGTGTGCCCGTTCGGACACCGACGAAGACCCGGGAAGGGCAAAGAGGAGCACCTGAATGAGCACCGCCACGTCCACCCGCCTCGTGGACCGCGAACCGCAGCTGCGGCTGATCACCGACCGGGCCGCCGACGCCCGCCGCGGCACCGGCCACGTCCTGCTGCTCACCGGCGCCGTCGGCACCGGCCGCACCGCACTCCTCGCCGAGGCCGCCCGCCGGGCCGCCGCCGACGGCACCACCGTGCTCCGGGCCCGCTGCTCCGCCGAGGAGACCACCACCCCCTACGCGGCCGCCCGCCAGCTCTTCGACACCGGCCCGACCCCCGCCGGCCCCTACGTCCACACCGCCTGGACCCCCCGCACAGCGTCCACCGCCCCCACCGAGACGCCCGCCGACGGCACCGGACCCGACACCGCCGAATCCACCCTCTGGTCCCTCCTCCGACTGCACGGCACCCACCACCCGCTGCTCCTCGCGATCGACGACATCCACCTCGCCGACGAACCCTCCCGCCGCTGGCTGCGCCAGGTCGCCCGCCGCATCGACCGCCTGCCCGCCCTGCTGATCGCCACCGAACCCCGACAGGCCACCCTCACCGGCCGGACCGACCGCTTCGCCCGCGACCTGCCGCCCGAACTCGCCACCACCCTGCGCCTCGCCCCGCTCGGCACCCCGGCGGCCGTCCAGCTCGCCGGACAGCGGCTCGGACCCGGCACACCTCCCACCCTCGCCGCCGACTGCGCCCGCGCCACCGGCGGCAACCCGCTGCTGCTCACCGCACTGCTCGCCGACCTCGCGGCGACCGACGACAGGCACGACAGGCACGACAGGCACGACAAGCACGACAGGCACGACAGCCCGCACGGGAACCCGGCCGACACCGCCCCACCCGCCGCAACGCTCCCCCCGACCCTCCCCGAGCAGTGCGGCGCCCTCCCCGGCGGCGCCTTCGCCGAAGCCGTCGAAACCTGGCTGCACGGCGCCGGCGAACACGCCGTCACCGCCGCCCGCGTCCTCGCCCGGATGCGCGAACACCCCGCCGCCGACACCACCCCCACCCCCGGCACCCCGCCCCTGGACCCCGTCCCCCTGCTCGCCCACCTCGCCGCCGCCGACCCCGGCCGCCTCACCGGCTGGCTCGCCGACCTCACCGCCCACCACCACCTCGACACCCCCGACACCGGCCACTGGCCCCGCTTCGCCCACCCCCTGCTCGCCGACGCCGTCCTCTCCGGCCACGCCCCCGGACACCGCGCCGACGTCCACCTCGCCGCCGCCGAGCACCTCCACCACGCCGGCGCCCCCGACGAACTCGTCGCCGGCCACCTCCTGCTCACCCCCGCCCCCGCCCCCCACTGGGCCGCCGACACCCTGCGCCGCGCCGCCCGCGCCGCCGCCGACACCGACCGCCCCGCCGACGCCGTCGCCCTGCTGCGCCGCGTCCTCGCCGAACCCCTCAGCGACCGCCGCCGCGGACTGCTGCTCTCCGAACTCGGCAGCCTCGAAGTCACCCTCGGCCCCGCCGAACGCACCGTGGGACTGCGCCACCTCGCCGAAGCCGTCCACCTCCAGCAGACCGACGAAGGCGTCTTCCGCGCCGCCGGCACCCTCGGCGCCGTCCTCGCCACCCGCGGCGACACCGCCGCCGCCATCGAACTCATGGACGAACTGGCCCACCGGTTCGCCGACCAGGACGACGTCCTGCACGCCGTCCAGGCCGCCACCGCCCAGATCGCCGCCCACGACGGCCGCAGCTGGCTCCAGGTCGTCGAAGGACTCCAACGCCTCGCCACCCGCACCCCGCACCGCCTCGCACCGCCCGCCTACGCGCTGCTCACCGAATTCGACGCCACCAGCGGCCTGCTCGCCGCCACCGAGGTCGCCGAACGCGTCCACGAACTCGAAGCCTCCCCCGTCGACCCGCTCTGCCGCTCCTACCTGCTGATCTCCCTCGCCACCCTCTCCCAGTGGGCCGACCTGCTCGACGAGGCCGACGAACTGGCCGTCCGCGGCCTCTCCCACTTCCGCGGCGGCCCCCTCGACCCCGGCTACCAGTGCCTGCTCAGCGTCCGCGCCGAGGCCAGGATCATGCGCGGCGAGTACCAGGCCCTGCTGGAGGACTACGCCCTCACCGCCCCCGGCTCCTCCGCCGGCCCCACGACCACCGGCCAGGCACCCGCCCGCACCACCCACCCGGCCACCCCCTGGGGCCCGCCCGGACTGCCCCGACTGCCCGCCTGGAGCGCCCCCGTCGCCCCGACCGCCCCGACGGCACCGGTCGCCGGGACCGAGCAGACCGCCCAGACCGCGCCCGAAGCCCGCACCGCCGCCGGGGACACCACCCCCGCCCGCTACGCCGAACTCCTCGGCCAGCAGAACGCCCACCTCGTCGCCCAGGCCGTCATCGCCCTCGTCGAGACCGGCCGGCTCTGGCAGGCCCACGGCCTCGCCCGCGCCGTCGCCGCCGACCGCGCCCGCGACTCCTGGGAATGGAACGAATACCTCTACGCCCGCGGCCTGCTCCGACTCGCCTCCGGCGAACCCGCCGAAGCCCTCGCCGACCTCCTCGAATGCGGCCGCCGCCAGGGCGAACGCCAGGTCCACAGCCCCATCGTCACCCCCTGGCGCTCCGCCGCCGCCGAATGCCACCTCCAACTCGGCGCCCCCGGCCCGGCCGTCACCCTCGCCGAGGAAGAACTCCGCCTCGCCCGGATCTGGGGCACCCCGCGCACCGTCGGCCGCGCCCTGCGCGCCCTCGCCGCAGCCACCGGCGGACGGCACGGCCTCGACCTCGCCACCGAAGCCGTCCAACTGCTGCGCACCGCCGAGATCGACACCGAACTCGTCCCCGCCCTCATCACCTACGGCCGACTGCTCGGCGACGGCGGCCGACGCGGCGCCGCCCGGCGGGCCCTGCGCGAGGCCGCCGGACGCGCCGAACGCCTCGGCGCCGTCCGGCAGCGCTCCGCCGCACTGGAGGCGCTGCGGGCCTCCGGCGCACGCGTCGGCCGCGGCGACCACGCCGGGGCGGAGGCACTCACCGACAGCGAACTGCGGATCTGCCGGCTCGCCGCCGCCGGGCACTCCAACGCCGAGATCGCCGCCATGCTCCACCTCGCGGTACGGACGGTGGAGACCCACCTCACCAACAGCTTCCGCAAACTGGGGGTGCGGCGGCGGCTCGAACTCCCCGGCGCGCTGGAAGCCTGACGGGACCGACGGGCGGACGGGCGGACGGGCGGACGGACGGGCGGACGGGCGTGCGGACGGACGGACGGACGGACGGGCAGGCGGGCGGGGAACGCGAACGGCCCCGGTCCACGGGGGACCGGGGCCGTACAACCGCTGCCTCGACGCCGTCAGGCCGCCGGAACCAGGGCCGCCATCTCGTCCACCGCCCGCGCCAACTCGGCCGCCGGGTCGGCCCCGTCCACCGCCCACGGCTGCCACGTCAACGCCCGCAGATAACCGTCCACCGCCAGCGGCAGCCGCCGCCGCACGATCGGCTCCGTGGTCGGCCCCGGACCGGCGCTGCGCAGCCGCTCCAGCAACCCCGGCACGTTCGCCGACGGCGGCAACGGCGCCGAACCCACGAACGCCGCCAACTCCTCCAACTGGGGCCAGAGCACCGACGGGACCGGAGGCCGCGAGGACGCCTCCGCCGCCGGCCGCGCGGCCCGCGCGGCCACAGGAGCCAACGGCCGAGTACGGCGCGCCGTACCCAACGGGAACTCCCGCTCGGCCGGCACAGGCCCCGACACCCCGGAACCCACCGACCCGGACACACTCCCCCCGCTCGACGGATCGTCCGGCGGGTCGTCCGGAGAAGTCGGCGGCTTCGGCGGCCTCGAAGGCCCCGGCGGGTCCGGACGCGGCCACAGGGTCACCGTCGCCACGTACGGCCCCGCCACCAGCAGCGCCGACAACGCCACCGGACTCTGCAACGCGATCGACGCCACCACCCCGACCACCGCCGCCCCGCTCGCCACATAATGCCGGGCAGAGGTCAGATACACCCACACCCGCCCACCGGCCCCGTCGGGACCGCCCCCGCCACCGCTACTGGTAGCCACGAATCTCCTCGAACGCCCCGTCCAGCGAACCCGTCCCGTCGAACAACTTCCCACCGGTCAGATCCGCGATCCCCTGCAACTGCTCCTTCGCGGCATCACCGAACAGGATCGGGAACACCGGCGTCGCCTTCTGCACCGACGACAACCCCCCGTAGAACGTCCGGAAATCCTTGTCCGACGCCCCCTCGTTGCTCTCCCCGTCCGTCATCAGCACGATCGACGTGAACCGGTCGTCCCCCGCCGCCGACTGCTGCCGCTGGATCACCCGGTACGCCTCCTGCAACGACGAGTACACCGCCGTCCCACCGTCCGCCGACAACGCCTGCACATCCCCGTTGATCGACGCCAACTCCTGCTGCGCCCCCACCCCGCTCGGCACCGAGTGCGTCTTCGTCGACTTCACCTTCGAGGCGAAGGAGATCAACGTGACCTCCTCACGGTCCCGGAACCGCCGCACCCCCCGAGTGTCGTCCGCACCCGTCAACCGGCCCATCGCCGACTTCAGCGAACTCAGCCGCTGCCCGGCCATCGAACCCGACGTGTCCAGCACGTACACCGTGCGCGAAGGCCGACGCAGCTCGTTCTGGTACGAGGACAACAACCCGTCCGCCACCGCCCGGGTACCGGGGAACGGCAGCTCGTGCCGCCGGTCCGTCGGCAACCCCGCCGCCGGAGCCACCCCCGCCGTCACCGGACGGCGCAGCGTCAGCTCGGAGATCCGCTTCTGCACGTCCTCCTTCAGCAGGTAGGAGGTCAGCCGCTGAAAAGACTCCCGCTCCCGCTGCTGCGAAGAGCTCAGCAACGTCAACGGATAGTTGCCCGAGACCACACCGTCGACCGGACGGACCACGGTGAGCTGCTGATCGGCCGCCAGCGTCTTGTTCAGCGACAACAGCACCGACTCGTAGTTCACCAGCGCGCCGATCGAACCCCGCTCCGCCCGGCCGTACGCCTGCGCCAGCCAGCCCGAAGAGCCGGACGTCAGCCTCTGGCCGGCGAAGAACTGCTTCAGCTGCGGCGTCGCCTTCTGCACATCGGCCTCGGTCAGCGCCGAACTCGCGCCGGAGAACGCCGAGGCCACCGACACCAGCGCGGAGAAACCCGAATTGGACCGCGACGGGTCCGCCATGCCGTACGACAGCTTGCCGCCGACCGCGGCCTCCGCCAGATTGCCCCAGGTCACCTTCGAACCGTCACCCCAGCCCAGGTCGCCCAGCACCGCCGAACGGATACCGAAAGCCACCGGCGAGGCCATGATCGGAGTCTCCGAGAGCAACTTCGACTTGCTCCCCTCGTCCAGGTGCAGATACTGGTTCGACGGGAACCAGATCGCGTCGTACTTGCCGTCCGTCCGACCCGCGGACACCGCGTCCGCACCGTCCAGCGAACCCGTCCAGGCGAACTGCACCGTCACCCCGGTGGCCTTCTGCGCCTCCTCCAGCACCGGCGCCATGTCCTGCAGTTCACTGCCCGCCAGCACCCGCAGCACCCCCGGCTGCGCGCTCGGCGCGGGCGCGTCGCTCGGCCCGGGCTTCGGCGGCGGCGCCGGCGACGACGTGCACGCCGCCACCGAGGTCGCCACCAGCAGCGCCAGCCCGGCCATCAGGCCCCGCACACCACTCCTGCGCATCGTGCCCGCTCCCGTTCCCATGTCCCCCGTCACCCGTTCTTGGTCGCGTTGACCAGGCTCGTCATGACCTCCGGCGTCGGCACCGTGGCCTGCGAGATCTTGGCGTCCCGCAGGTCGGGCGCGAACGCGAACAACGGCTTCGGCCCGCCCGGCTGTGCGCTCTGGACCCGGGCGGCGAACTCCGCCGCGCCCGCCGCGTCGGCCGGCCGGAAGCCGTACCGGAGCTCCTGCTCGCGCAGCGCCGGGTCGGTGGCCAGCGCGTCGGCGAGCAGCTTGCCCTTGTCGTTCAGGGCCACGATCGTGTGGTCGGACACCACGGTGGTGTCCGGGTAGAACATCACCATGTCCGGCGGGGCCTTCTGCTTCAGGACCAGTTCGAGCACCTGGGACTCGTACGCCAGGACCAGCGGGCGGCCGTTGCCGGACACGAAGTCCATGAACGGTTCCTCGGTGGAGTTCTTCATGACCCCCTGCGGGGTGATGACCGCGCGCAGCTTCGTGCCGATCGGCGCCGTCACCCCTCCGGGCTCCGTGATCACCTGCCCGCCGTTCAGCAGGTAGGACACCATGGCGAGATACAGGGCGCCCGAGGAGGACGTCTCCGGGTTGGTGGTGGTCAGGAAGATGGATCCGACGAGGTCGCCGGGCTTCTTCTCCGCGGGCGGCTTCGGGAGCTGCTGCCAGGTCCGCTTCTCGTCGATGCCCCGGAGGAACTCCTGCATCGAGAACTTGCAGACGTTGCTCTTCTCGTCGCAGGAGGCCAGGTTGTTCTCCTTCAGCACCTCGGCGGTGTCCTGGCGGGTGACGATCACCAGCGGCGAGTAGAACGGCCGGGTCGGGGTGCTCTTCAGCTGGTGGTCCGCCTTGATCGCCTCGGCGGGCTGCTGGCTCGCCGGGAAGACGAAGTCCAGGTTGTCGTTCTTGAGATCGCCCATCTGCCAGGAGCCCGCGCTCTGGGTGTTCACCACCAGGCCGCGGGCCTTCAGCGCATCCTTGACCTTCTGGTCCCCGAAGAACGCGCCCTTCTCCGAGCCGACCATGCCGGTGAGGGTGACGACCTTGCCCGGCCCGGGAGTGGGATCGTCCTTCGATCTGTTCAGGACCGCGACGACCAGACCCCCGAGTACCAGAAGTGCCGTCAGTACTCCGATCACGCGCTTCATTCCGGAAGCTTCCCCCCTCGTCACAACGTTCATGGCCCACCCGGGTGACGAGCGTCCCGCCGGGCCGGGAGCGGGGGCGTAAGTCCCGGTGAACCAGGGGTGAACAGCCCTTCACGGAATCGCATCGGGGATCGAGCGGGGGCGGACCGCCGGGAACCTCTCGCACTTCGGTCCGACGTTGTGTCAGATTGTTCAACTCTCCTTACGGCAACGGCCATCCGGTTGTCCGGACCGGCATCGACGTTACGCGCCGGTAATGCCTACTCTCAGCACTATGCGCCGAGCAAAAATCGTCTGTACCCTCGGGCCAGCCACCGACACCTACGACCAGATCAAGTCCCTGGTCGACGCCGGGATGGACATCGCCCGATTCAACCTGAGCCACGGCTCCCACATCGAGCACGAGGAGCGGTACCGCCGGGTCCGCAAGGCCGCCGACGAGAGCGGCCGCAGTATCGGCGTGCTCGCCGACCTTCAAGGCCCGAAGATCCGCCTCGGAACCTTCGCCGAGGGCCCCGTACTTCTCGAACGCGGCGACGAGTTCACCATCTCCACCGACAAAGACGTCGACGGGGACCAGAACGGCTGCGGCACCACCTACCCCGGCCTCGCGGAAGACGTCACCGCCGGTGAACGGATCCTCGTCGACGACGGCCGGGTCACCCTCGAGGTCGTCGAGGTCGACGGCCCCCGGGTCCGCTGCCTCGTCGTCGAGGGCGGCCTCGTCTCCGACCACAAGGGCCTCAACCTCCCCGGGATCGCCGTCTCGGTGCCCGCACTCAGCGACAAGGACGTCGCCGACCTGCGCTGGGCCCTGCGGACCGGGGCCGACCTGATCGCACTCTCCTTCGTCCGCAGCGGCCGCGACGTCGAGGACGTCCACCGGGTCATGGACGAGGAAGGGCGCCGGGTCCCCGTCATCGCCAAGATCGAGAAGCCGCAGGCGGTGCAGAACCTCGACTCCATCGTCGACCGCTTCGACGGCATCATGGTCGCCCGCGGCGACCTCGGCGTCGAGATGCCGCTCGAAGTCGTGCCCATGGTGCAGAAGCGGGCGGTCAAGCTCGCCCGCCGGAACGCCAAGCCGGTCATCGTCGCCACCCAGATGCTCGACTCGATGATCAACTCCTCGCGCCCCACCCGCGCCGAGGCCTCCGACGTCGCCAACGCCGTCCTCGACGGCACCGACGCGGTGATGCTCTCCGGCGAGACCTCCGTCGGCAAATACCCCTCCGAGACGGTCCGCACCATGGCCCGGATCATCGAGGCCGCCGAACAGGACGTGCTCGCCGAAGGCCTGCCCGTCCTCACCCCGAGCAACAAACCCCGCACCCAGGGCGGCGCCGTCGCCCGGGCCGCCGCCGAGATCGGCGACTTCCTGCACGCCAAGTACCTGATCGCCTTCACCCAGTCCGGCGACACCGCCCGCCGGCTGACCCGCTACCGCTCACCGATCCCGGTCCTGGCCTTCACCTACGAACCCGCCGTCCGCAGCCAACTGGCACTCACCTGGGGCGTGGAGACCTTCCTCGGCCCGTTCGCGCCCACCACCGACGAGATGGTCGAACAGGTCGACGCCGCGCTGCTCTCCCTGGGCCGCTGCGAGAAGGGCGACATCGTCGTCATCACCGCCGGCTCCCCGCCCGGCCTGGCCGGCTCCACCAACCTCGTCCGGGTCCACCACGTGGGTGCCCTGGACAACTGACGCGGTCCGGTGCGGCTCCGCCCTGGGCGGAGCCGCACCGGGGTCAGTGCTTGGGGCCGATGTGGGCGTCCATGAGCGCCACGGACTCCTTGCGGGCGACGGAGACGTTGATCTGGCCGGTCGGTCGGGGGGCCGTGGCCTTCCACTGGACACCGACCGCGTCGAGGGTGTCGGTGAAGAGGCGGACGATGTCGGTCGAGGTGTTGGTGAAGAAGTAGCGCGGGTACTCGTAGCGCTTCGGGACGCCACCGACGGTCCGGGTCGTCCAGTTGGTGATCCGGCAGCCGTCGGAGTGGATCAGGCCGCGGAGGAATTCCCAGGGGTGGGCGTCGACGATCTCCTGCTGCCAGGGCTCGAGGGCTATCCGACGTAGGTGCTTCGGGCCGGGACCGTGTTGGGGGATCAGGCAGGGCCAGTGCTTGCTGGTGCCGACCACGCTGGTGCAGCCGGTGGCACGCACACGCGTGACCTTGTTTCGTGGCATGACGGCGGCCATTGCTCGCTCGCACTCGTTGATCAGGCCCGGCCAGTTGTTGCCGCAGGCGATTCGGAGGGCATGGACTTTGCGTCGGCCCTCACTGATACAGCCGTCGCCGAGGTAGAGGCCGAGAAGATAGGCGTAGTCGGCCCGGGGAACGGACGGGCTCGGTCGGCCGGAGGGTGCCGGGCAGTCGTTCGGCTTGCGGGGATCGGGTTGTGTGGTCCACTGCCGGACCGCATAACGGGAGATCCCGGTGGCGCGGCTCACCTGGCTGAAGGTCAGGCCGGACGCATGGAGGTCGAGGGCGCGTTGCCGTGCAGCCGTGTCGTACATGTGCCCGAGCCTGCGCCGCTCGGGCGTACATCATTGGGGGTCATGCGAATCTTCATTCGAAGTGATGAAGATCGCCAACCGTTGGGCCGATTTTCATGACCTTGGAAATGAAGGAAAAGTGCCCCGGGTGGGATTCGAACCCACGCTGTATGGTGTTTGAGACCATGGCCTCTTCCGCTGGGCTACCGGGGCAACCGCTGAATCGAAGGTTTGCTCCGACCCTGCTTGGTCTCAAACATACCGTGTCTAGGTACCCTCGTGCATGCAGTACCCCGCCGGAACGAGGAGCCCCGTGAGCACCGCCGACGAGCAGGCAGAGCCGCTTGAGACCGATTCGCCCCAGATCACCCGCATTGTGATCGCCGAGGACGAGGCGCTGATCCGCCTCGACCTCAAGGAGATGCTGGAAGAGGAGGGGTACACCGTCGTCGGCGAGGCCGGGGACGGGGCGACGGCGGTCCGGCTGGTCCAGGAGCTGAAGCCGGACCTGGCGATCCTCGACGTGAAGATGCCGGTGCTGGACGGGCTGTCCGCGGCCGAGCAGATCCACGAGGCGCACCTGGCGCCGGTGCTGATGCTGACGGCGTTCTCGCAGCGCGAGCTGGTGGACCGGGCGCGGGACGCGGGCGCGATGGCGTACATCGTGAAGCCGTTCTCCAAGAGCGACCTGGTGCCGGCGATCGAGATGGCGGTGTCCCGGTACACGGAGATGCGGACGCTGGAGGAGGAGATCGCGGATCTCACCCAGCGGCTGGAGACCCGGAAGCTGGTGGACCGGGCGAAGAGCGTGCTGCAGACGAAGTTCGGGCTGAACGAGCCGGCCGCGTTCCGGTGGATCCAGAAGACCTCGATGGACCGCCGGATGACGATGGCGGCGGTGGCCGAGGCCGTGATCGAAGAGGGCGAGGCCCAGGACAAGAAGAAGGCCGAGGAGGCCGCGTCCGAGTAGTCGGCGGGCGGAGCGTACGGCGGAGGGCCCGGCACACTCGTGCCGGGCCCTCCGCCGTACGGGCGGGGAGGTCAGTCCTCGCCGAGGTAGGCCTTGCGGACCGACTCGTCGTGCAGGAGGTCGGCGCCGGTGCCCTGGAGGACGATGCTGCCGATCTCCATGACGTAGCCGCGGTCGGAGAGCGAGAGCGCGGCCTGGGCGTTCTGTTCGACCAGCAGGATGGTGGTGCCGTCGGCCTTGAGTTCGACGATGGTCGCCATGATCTTCTGCATCATGAGCGGCGAGAGGCCCATGGAGGGCTCGTCGAGCATCAGCAGCTTGGGCCGGGACATCAGGGCGCGTCCCATGGCGAGCATCTGCTGCTCGCCGCCGGAGAGGGTGCCGGCGGCCTGCTTGCGGCGTTCGCCGAGGATGGGGAAGAGGCCGTAGGCCCGTTCGACGTCCTTGGTGATGCCGTCGGTGTCGTTGCGCAGGAAGGCGCCGAGGAGGAGGTTCTCCTCGATGGTCATGCGCGGGAAGATGTGCCGGCCCTCGGGGGAGTGGGCCAGGCCCAGGGCGACGATCTTGTGGGCGGGGACGGCGGCGAGGGGCTGGCCGTCGAAGGTGATGGTGCCGGCGGTGGGCTTGAGCAGGCCGGACAGGGTGCGCAGGGTGGTGGTCTTGCCGGCGCCGTTGGTGCCGATCAGGGTGGTGACCTCGCCCTGGTTGACGGTGAAGCTGATGCCCTTGACGGCTTCGATCTTGCCGTAGGAGACGCGGAGGTCCTGGACTTCGAGGAGTGCGGTCACTGGTCGGTCTCCGTAACGGGGGTGGTGCCTTCGAGCGGGGCGCCGAGGTAGGCGGTGATGACGCGTTCGTCGTTCTGGACCGTCTCGCGGTCGCCCTCGACGATCTTCTGGCCCTGGACCAGCACGGCGGTGCGGTCGCAGAGGTTGAAGATGAAGCGCATGTCGTGCTCGATGACGAGGACGGAGACGCCCCGGTCGCGGATGGCGAAGACGAGTTCCTCGGCGGCGCGGGTCTCCTGCGGGTTCATGCCGGCGGTGGGCTCGTCGAGGAGCAGCAGGCCGGGGTCGGAGGCGAGGGCGCGGGCGATTTCGAGCTTGCGTTGTTCGCCGTAGGGGAGGTTGCGGGCGAGGTGGTCGGCCTTGCCGGCGAGGCCGGTGAACTCGAGGAGTTCCATGGCCTTGTCGCGGCTCTCCTGTTCGGAGCGGCGGTAGCCGGGGCCGCGCAGGACGGCGGAGAGGAGGCCTTGGTGCATGCGGCTGTGGCGGCCGACCTGGACGTTCTCGAGGACGGTCATGTTGGCGAAGAGCCGGATGTTCTGGAAGGTGCGGGCGATGCCGGCCTGGGTGACGAGGTGGGGTTTGGGGGGGAGGACGGTGCCCTGGTAGGTGACGGTGCCTTCGGTGGGGACGTAGAGGCCGGTGAGGCAGTTGAAGAAGGTGGTCTTGCCGGCGCCGTTGGGGCCGATGAGGCCGATGATCTCGCCGCGGCCGACGGTGAGGGAGACGTTGTTGACGGCGGTGAGGCCGCCGAAGCGCATGGTGACGCCGGAGACGTCGAGCAGGGTCTCGGTGGGGGCGGGTGCCGGTGCCGGGGTGGGGGCGGGGGCGTCGGTGGTGGTCATCTGTGGGTCACGCCCCTGCCTTGGAGAGGGCGACGGTGTCGCCGGTGGCCTGTGCCGGGATGTCGGCGTCGGCCTCGTGGAATTCGAGTTGGCGGCGCCGGTTGGGGATGAGGCCTTCGGGGCGGACCCGCATGAGGACGATGAGGGCGATGCCGAAGGCGAGCAGTTGGTAGTCGGCGAGGAATTCGAGCTTCTTCGGGATGAGGAAGAGCAGGGTGGCGCCGGCCAGGGGTCCGCTGATGGTGCCCATGCCGCCGAGGATGACGGCGGCGAGCAGGAAGGCGGAGTTGGGGGGGAGGGCTTCGGCGAAGGTGTACTGGTCGGGGGTGACGGTGTAGCTGACGTGGGCCTGGACGGTGCCGGCGAGGCCGGCGAGGCAGGCGCCGAGGGCGAAGGCGAGGAGCTTGAGGCGGAAGCCGTTGATGCCCATGGCTTCGGCGGCGGTCTCGTCCTCGCGGATGGCGACCCAGGCGCGGCCGATGCGGGAGTTGCCGACGCGGGCGAAGACGAGGACGACGAGGGCGGTGACGGCGAGCATCAGCAGGTAGTAGTTGGAGAACCGGCCGAGTTCGATGCCGAAGACGGTGGTGGGCTTGCCGAGGTTCCAGCCGAGGATTTCGAGGTCGGGGATCCGGGGGATGCCGTTGGAGCCGTTGGTGATCTTCGGGCCGGTGGTGCCGTTGAGGTTGAGCATGGTGATGCGGAAGATCTCGCCGAAGCCGAGGGTGACGATGGCGAGGTAGTCGCCGCGCAGTCGCAGGGTCGGGGCGCCGATGACGACGCCGAAGACCATGGAGACGACGGCGCCGGTGAGCATGGCGCCCCAGAAGGGGAACTGGACGTGGATCGGCGAGGCGGGGGAGCCGGAGACGAGGGCGGCGCTGTAGGCGCCGACGCCGAGGAAGGCGACGTAGCCGAGGTCGAGCAGGCCGGCCAGGCCGACGACGATGTTCAGGCCGAGGGCGACGGTGGCGAAGATCAGGATGTTGGTGGCGACGGAGGTGTACTGGTCGCTGGTCTGGGTGAAGGGGAAGCTGGCGGCGGCGGCGAAGGCGGCGCCGGTGGTGACGGTCTGGTACTTGACGGTGAGGGCGCGGAGCCGGGGCAGCAGGCCGGAGCGGCCGAACGCGGCGACGACGGAGGCGGCGAGCAGCAGGTAGCCGGTGAAGAGTTCGCCGTACTCGGTGTCGATGCCGAAGGTGATGGCGAACAGGGCGATGGCGAAGGCGACCACGATGAGGGCGACCTCGACCCAGGACGGCAGTTCGCGCGGGGCGGGCAGCGGCCGGTGGACGGTGCCGAGTCGCAGCCAGCTGTTGGCGGCGTGGCCGAGCTGGAGCAGGAGGACGGCGCCGGTGGCGATGGCGAGGCCGCCGGCGAGGGCGGTGAGTACGGGGGCGACCGGCTTGTCCTCGGGGATCGCGTGGGTGGCGACCCAGACGAGGGGGGCGATCGGGACGAGGAGGAACAGTCGCCGGTCGAGGATGCGCAGCGGGACGGCGGTGCGTCGGTCGAGCGGCAGGCCGAGGGAGCCGGCGAGGGCGAGCAGGGAGCCGGCGGCGAGGACCCAGCCGCCGGGTTCGAGGTTGGCGAGGCCGCCGAGGTCGGTGGAGATGGAGATCACCGAGAACCAGCCGACGGCGACGGCGCCGGCGGCGGCGAGGACGACGGCGTTGTTGCTGCGGCGGGGTGCGGCCCAGCGCAGGCCGGGGACGCCCTGGGTGGCGAGGAGGAGGACGAGGGTGGCGAGTCCGGCGGTGAGGGCGAGCCACTGGAGGCCGGCGGGGGAGCCGTAGTAGGTGAGGTCGCCGGGGTAGTCGGAGGTCCAGGTCCAGGCCATCAGGGCGGAGGCGGCGGTGGCGGTGGCGCCGAGGCCGGTGAGGAGGGCGGCGGTGCGGCCGGGGAGGGCGATGACCGGGGTGGTCTCGGTGCTGCTGGTGGTCATGGTGCTCACACCCTGTCCGAGACGCGCGCGCCGAGCAGCCCCTGGGGCCGGACGAGCAGGACGACGATGAGGAGTACGAAGGCCCAGACGTCCTTCCAGGCGCCGCCTCCGAAGAGGTGCATGCCGGGCAGGTGCTGGATGTAGCCGGTGGCGAGGGCTTCGGCGAGGCCGAGGGTGATGCCGCCGAGCATGGCGCCGTAGATGTTGCCGATGCCGCCGAGGACGGCGGCGGTGAAGGCCTTGAGGCCGAGCAGGAAGCCCATCCGGAAGTCGACCTGGCCGCTGCGCAGGCCGTAGGCGACGGCGGCGACGGCGGCGAAGGCGGCGCCGATGGCGAAGGCCATGACGATGATCCGGTCGGTGTCGATGCCCATCAGCTTGGCGGTGTCGGGGTCCTGGCTGGTGGCCTGCATGGCGCGGCCGGAGCGGGTGCGGGTGACGAACCAGCCGAGGGCGAGCATGCAGAGCGGGGCGGCGACGAGGAGGAAGATGTCGCTGCGCTGGATGGCGACGGAGCCGATCTCGAAGGGGTCGCCGGGGATCTTCGGGAAGACCCGGGCCTTCTTGGCGTCGGGGTAGAAGGCGAAGACGAGCTGCTGCAGGGCGATGGACAGGCCGATCGCGGTGATGAGGGGGGCGAGCCGGGGGGCGGAGCGCAGTGGCCGGTAGGCGAAGCGCTCGGCGGCGACGGCGGTGAGGGTGGAGACCAGGATGCCGGCGATCAGCATCAGCGGTAGGGCCAGCCACAGGGTGGTGCCGCCGGGGAGGGCGAGGTAGGCGGTCAGGGCGCCGAAGCCGCCGACCATGACGATCTCGCCGTGGGCGAAGTTGATGAGCTGGACGATGCCGTAGACCATCGTGTAGCCGATCGCGACGAGGCCGTAGAGGGCGCCGAGGATCAGGCCGTTGGCCAGCTGCTGCGGTAGGTCGTGCACCGCTGGGCCTCCGTTGTGCGTGTGGGGTGTCCGCGTGGGTGGTGGATGTGGGTGCGCGCGGGGGCACTCGTGGCGCCCCCGCGCGGTAACTCCGGTGTGCTGTGGCGTTCCTGATCCGGGATCAGGTGAGGGTCAGCCGCTGAACGTGCCGGACTTCTCCACGGCCCACTTGCCGTCCTTGACGGTGTAGACGGTGAGCTGCTTGTTGGTGGTGTCGCCGTACTCGTCGAAGGAGACCTTGCCGGTCACGCCTTCGAAGGAGACCTTCTGGACGGCTTCGACGACCTTGGCGCGGGGGCTGTCGGGCAGCTTGCCGTTGTTGGCGGTGACGACGGCCTTGACGCCCTGGATGATGGCCCAGGCGCTGTCGTAGGAGTAGCCGCCGTAGGTCTCGTAGGCGTCCTTGTAGCCGGCGGCCTTGTAGTCGGCGATGAACTTGGCGGCGGTCGGCAGCTGCTCGACGGGCAGGCCGACGGCGGTGGCGTAGTCGCCCTGGCCCTTGGGGTTGAGCTTGATGAAGTCGCCGCTCTGGATGCCGTCGCCGCCCATCAGCGGGATGCTGACGCCGGCGTCCTTGAGCTGGAGCGAGAGGGGGCCGGCGGCGGGGTACTCGCCGCCGTAGTAGACGGCTTCGGCGCCGGAGGACTTGACCTTGGTGACGACGGCGGCGAAGTCGCGGTCGTCGGGGTTGACGTGCTCCTCGCCGACGATCTGGCCGCCGTTCTTGGTGAACTGGCCCTTGAAGGTGGCGGCGAGGCCGGCGCCGTAGGTCTTCTGGTCGTCGATGAGGAAGACCTTGGTCTTCTTCGCGTCCTTGATCAGGAAGTCGGCGGCGAAGGGGCCCTGGACGGCGTCGGTGGTGGCGGTGCGGAAGTAGCTCTTGAAGGGGCGGGCCTTGACGCCGCTGGCCCACTTCTCGCCCTGGCTGAGGGCGACGCCGGTGTTGGCGGGGGAGATCTGGACGAGGTTGGCGTCGTTGAAGATCTGCTGCATCGACTGGGCGACGCTGGAGTTCAGCGGGCCGACGACGCCGATGACGTCCTTGTCGCCGACCAGCTGGGTGGCGTTCTGCTGGCCGGGGGCGGGCTTGCCGGTGTCGTCGAGGCCCTTGATCTGGAACTTGACGCCGGGGACCTCGTTCTTCTCGTTGGCCTGCTTGACCGCGAGTTCGACGGAGTTGCGGATGCCGAGGCCGAGGGCGGAGAGGTCGCCGGTGAGGGGGGCGTCGACGCCGATGGTGACGGTGGTGGAGCCGCCGGCCTGGCCGCTGTCCCCGGACTTCTTGTCGTCGCGGGAGCCGCACGCGGTGAGGCTGAGGGCGCCGATGACGGCAATGCTCACGACAACTGCTGAACGATGACGCACGGGGGGTCCCCTTCGGTTCAGGAGGGCGCCGCGCCTGAACGGCGGGAGCCTGGATGCGCGGTGGGCCTGGCCCATTCCGGTGGCGCGGTGACTGGCCGTGACTCTAGATGCCGGTCGGCGGCTCTGGCAGTGCTGCGGCGAGGCTGTGATTCTCTTGTTATGAGCACACGGAGAAGTCGTCTCAGCATGTGGTCGTTCCGGCTCGACCGGCTCGACCGGACCCCAGTGTTCCCGGGCCAACTCGCGCCATGTAAGGCGTAGAACGGCAGGTGACTCCTGAACTCACCGATTACCGGACAAGAGTGTCCGCGCTGTTGGAGTCGGGCGTATGCGTCCGAATATCGGACGTCGACGGCCGTCGGGCGCTGTTCTCGACCGGATCCGACCCCCCGGGGTCCTCGACTGCTCGGATTTCCTGCTTGTTACGCACGGTTACATCGCTCCGGATGGCCGGACATGCCACCGCCCCCTTGTCCAGACCAACGACTGCCCAGTGCTGTCGAAGGTCAAACAAGGGGGCGGGCAAGGGATTTGACGGAAATTTGGCTCAGAGGTCGCGCAGCATGCAGGTGAGGCGGCAGCTGGTGACCCGCTTGCCGGTGTCGTCGGTGATCGCGATCTCGTAGGTGGCGGCGGTGCGGCCCTTGAACACCGCGGTCGCCACGCCGGTGACCAGGCCCGAGGTCGCCGAGCGGTGGTGGGTCGCGTTCAGGTCCACGCCCACTGCGTACCGGCCCGGCCCGGCGTGCAGCATCGCCCCGACCGAGCCGAGCGTCTCCGCCAGTGCCGCCGAGGCGCCGCCGTGCAGCAGCCCGTACGGCTGCTGGTTGCCGTCCACCGGCATGGTGCCGACCACCCGGTCGCCCGAGGCCTCGACGATCCTGATGCCCAGCTTGTCGCCCAGCCGGCCGCCGGAGAAGGTGGCCGGGTCCACGCCGAGCTTGGCGAAGTGGTCCAGCATCTCCTGCGGGACGTCGATGAGGGGGGAGGCGTCGGCGCCGCCGGGCGCAGGGGCGGGCGCGGCGTCGGTGCCGGGCGCGGTGCCGGCGCCGGAGTCGGTGTCGGGGGCCGGATCGGTCATGGGGAGCTCCTGCCGCTCGGGGGTCGCGTCGTCGTACTGACTGTGATCGTACGACCGTCCTACTCGGCGGTAGTGGCGGTGGCGGGAGAAAACCGGAGTGGCGCCCGGGGTGCGAGCGCACCCGCGGGGCGCCCGCCCCCGGCATGCCCCTTTTGTCAGTGGCGGGCCCTAGGATCGGTGGCCGGTAGTGGAATCGGCAGGAACGGACGTTGACGTGGCTACGCAGAGTACGGACAAGGGCGCGGCGGGTGGTGGCGGAGCCGGATCGCGGCCCCGCCTGATGCTGCTCGACGGGCACTCCATGGCCTACCGGGCGTTCTACGCGCTGCCCGTGGAGAACTTCAACACCTCCACCGGCCAGCCGACCAACGCGGTGTACGGCTTCGCCTCGATGCTCGCCAACACCGTCCGGGACGAGGCGCCCACCCACCTCGCGGTCGCCTTCGACCTCTCCCGCCAGACCTTCCGCTCGGTCGAGTTCCCCGACTACAAGGCCAACCGGGCCAAGACCCCGGACGAGTTCCGCAGCCAGATCGGGCTGATCGGCGAGCTGCTCGACGCGATGCACGTGCCGCGGCTGACCGCCGAGGGCTTCGAGGCGGACGACATCATCGCCACCCTGGCCACCGCCGCCGAGGCGGCCGGCTACGACGTCGACATCGTCACCGGCGACCGCGACTCGCTCCAGCTGGTCACCGAGCACGTCACCGTGCTCTACCCGACCAAGGGCGTCTCCGAACTGACCCGCTACACCCCGGAGAAGGTCGCCGAGAAGTACGGCGTCACCCCCCGCCAGTACCCGGACCTCGCCGCCCTGCGCGGCGACCCGTCCGACAACCTGCCCGGCATTCCCGGCGTCGGCGAGAAGACCGCCGCCAAGTGGGTCAACCAGTTCGGGTCCTTCGACGAACTCGTCGCCCGGGCCGACGAGGTCAAGGGCAAGATCGGCGAGAAGCTGCGCGAGCACCTCGACTCGGTCAAGCGCAACCGCGTCCTGACCGAGCTGGTCCGGGACGTCGAACTCCCGCTCGGCGTGGCCGACCTGGCCCGCGCGCCGTTCGACAGCCAGGCCGTCACCGCCCTCATGGAGACGCTGGAGTTCCGCAACGCCAACTTCCGCGACCGCGTCCACGGCATCGACCCGGCCGCCGCCGAGCCCGAGGCCGCCGAACTCGCCCCCGGCGTCGAGGTCGACGGCGAACTCCTCACCGACCCCGGCACCCTCGCCGCCTGGCTGCGCGAGCACGCCGCCGACAAGACCCCGGTCGCGCTGGCCGCCGTCTACCGGTGGGCGCTCGGCAGCGGCGAGGTCACCGAGGTCGCGCTCGCCGCCGGGGAGACGGCCGCCTGGTTCGACCCGGCGCTGCTCGCCGAGGAGGACGAGCGGGCCTTCGCCGGCTGGCTCGCCGACCCCGCCGCCCCCAAGGCCCTGCACATCGCCAAGCAGGTCATGCGGGCCTTCGCCGAGCGCGGCTGGACCATCGAGGGAGTCGTCGCCGACACCGCCCTCGCCGCCTACCTCGAGAAGCCCGGCCGCCGCACCTTCACCCTGGAGGTGCTCGCCGAGGAGTACCTCGCCCGCTCGCTCACCCCGGCCCCGGCCGCCGAGTCCGGCCAGCTCGCCTTCGACGCCCCGGAGGAGGACCCGACCGCCGGCGCCCAGGCGCTGATGCTCCAGGCCCGCGCCGTGCTCGACCTCGCCACGCTGTTCGACACCCGCCTCGCCGAGGTCGGCGCCACCGGGCTGCTGCGCGACATGGAGCTGCCGATCGCCGCCCTGCTCGCCCGGATGGAGCGCACCGGAATCGCCGCCGACCGCGACTGGCTCACCGGCCTGGAGGCGCAGTTCGCCGCCGAGATCCAGCGCGTGGTCGAGGAGGCGCACGCCGCCGCCGGCCACGAGTTCAACCTCGGCTCGCCCAAGCAGCTCCAGGAGATCCTCTTCGGCGAGCTGGCGCTGCCCAAGACCAAGAAGATCAAGACCGGGTACACCACCGACGCCGACGCGCTCACCTGGCTCGCCACCCAGACCGACAACGAGCTGCCGGTGATCCTGCTGCGCCACCGCGACCAGGCCAAGCTGCGCACCACCGTCGAGGGCCTGCTCAAGACGGTCTCCCCGGCCGGGCGGATCCACACCACCTTCAACCAGATGGTCGCCGCCACCGGCCGGCTCTCCTCGCAGGACCCGAACCTGCAGAACATCCCGGTCCGCACCGAGGAGGGCCGGATGATCCGCCGGGCCTTCGTGGTCGGCGAGGGCTACGAGTCGCTGCTCACCGCCGACTACTCGCAGATCGAGCTGCGGATCATGGCCCACCTCTCCGAGGACGAGGCGCTGATCGAGGCCTTCGCCACCGGCGAGGACCTCCACACCACCGTCGCCTCCCAGGTCTTCGAGGTCCCCGGCGGCTCCGTCGACGCCGAGATGCGCCGCAAGATCAAGGCGATGTCCTACGGCCTCGCCTACGGGCTGTCCGCCTACGGGCTCTCCCAGCAGCTCGGCATCAAGCCGGCCGAGGCGCAGGGTCTGATGGACACCTACTTCGAGCGCTTCGGCGGCGTGCGCGACTACCTGCACCGGGTGGTCGAGGAGGCCCGCGCCACCGGCTACACCGAGACCCTGCTCGGCCGCCGCCGCTACCTGCCGGACCTCAACAGCGACAACCGCCAGCGCCGCGAGATGGCCGAGCGGATGGCCCTCAACGCCCCGATCCAGGGCTCCGCCGCCGACATCGTCAAGATCGCCATGCTGCGGGTGGACGAGGCGCTGCGCACGGCGGGGCTGGCCTCCCGGATGCTGCTCCAGGTGCACGACGAAATCGTGCTGGAGCTGGCCCCGGGCGAGCGCGAGCCGGTCGAGGCGCTCGTGCGCGAGCAGATGGCCGGCGCCTACCCGCTGCGGGCCCCGCTGGACGTCTCGGTCGGCGTCGGCGTCAACTGGGAGGTCGCGGCGCACTGACGTTCCGTCAGGCCGTGGTGCGCTGACGTTCCGTCAAATCGCCCCGGGCGGAGCTTCGTCGAAGTGACGCCCGGGGCCTTTCCGGCGCCGGGGAGCGGTCCTACCCTGGCGGGTATGCCTGCCGACGAGGTGCTCCGCCCCGGCCGTGACGGGGCCACCGTGGACCTGGTGTTCGAGCCGGGCGGAGGCTCCTGGCCCGCCGCCGCGCTCCTGGTGCTGCGCGCCCTCGTGGTCCTGCCCGCCACGGGTGTCGTCGCCCTCCCGGTCGGTGTGATCGTCGTGGTGGTCGCGGTGATCATCGGTGCCACCTTCGCGGCCGCGGCGACCGTCTGTGCGCTGCTGTGGCTGTCCGGCGCGCTGGTCCTGTGGGTGCTCTTCGCGGTCGCCGAGCTGCGCTCGGTCCGCCGGGTGCAGTTCGCCCCGGCCCGGGCCCCGACCGAACTGCGGTTCGTCCTGGGTGCCCGCACCGGCGCCTGGGCGCCGATCTCCGACCTGCGGCACGTCCGGCTGGACGAGTCCGTGGAGGAGCCCTACGAGGGCGACCCCGCGCCCGCCGCCCGTACCCTCGCCATCACGGTGGTGACCTCGACCGGCGGCGAGGGCCCGCACAGTGCGCCGAAGGGCACCGACGCCGACGCGCTCCACCGGTCCCTGGAGGACCTGCTCGGCCCGGCCGGCGTGCGCGTGGTGCGCCGCACCGAACGCCGCGTCCGGCGCAAGCCCCCGGTCCCGTCCGGCGGCTGGGTGTACGGCGGCTCGGGCTCGGCCAACTCGGGCGGGGGGTTCTCCGGGGGCGGGTGAGCCCGTCGCCGCCCGGCGAACGGCGCGGAAAATCCCCGTGGCGGTTCGTCCGTCCACCGCTCACCGGACCGGCCCGGCCGCCCCCGCGGGCGCGGTGCCCGCGGACGCGTCGCCCGCCGTCGTCCCTGCCGCCGATGCCCCGCCGGAGCAGCGGTCCTGAGCGTCGGCGGCGGGGTGCCGGCCGTCGCGCCGGTGTCCGTGGGGCCGGACGGTCGCCGGGTTCCGCCGGTCCGGCGCCGCGGCACCGGGGGGTTGATGCCACGTCGGGAAGGCCGTTCACTTGTCATGGCGCCGCCGTCCTTGATCGTGGGCACGGCACCACCCGCTCCGACGCCCCACCGCCCACGGCTCCCGATGCTTCGACGCCTCACCGCTCCGACGCCTCACGGCTCCACGGTTCCACCGCTCCACCGCTCCGACGCCTCACCCGACGAGTCTGGAGATCCCCTCATGTCCCAGTCCCGCCTGCGGCGCGCCGTTGTCGCGCTGACGGCCCTGCCCCTGCTCGCGCTCGGCGCGGGCCAGGCCGTGGCCGCCCCGACCCCGGCCCCCGCCCCCGCCGCCACCTCGAAGGTGACCGCGATCGAGGACGAGGTGGCCCGCACCCTCGCCGCCTCCCTCGCCGACCCCGCCCTGCGCGAGCGCCTGCGCTCCGCCACCGCCGCCGCACCCGCCGGCGCCGAACTCGCCCCGCTGGCCGCCGGCCTGTCCGGCGCCGCCGCCCGCGGTCTCGCCGCCACCACCGCCCGCGCGGACCTCGGCGTCGCCGCCGCCAAGGGCCTCGGCGCCGACCTCGGCCCGCTGCTGCGGGTCCAGCTGGCCGACCCGTCGATGCGGGCCGCCCTGGACGCCGGCGCCGCGCCGCTGGTGGCCACCGCCGGCACCGACGAGCACGCCCGCACCGTCCGCGCCTACGACACCGCCGGCCGGGCCTGCGCCCTCGACGCGGCCACCCTGCCCACCCGCCCGGTCTACCTGGTCGACATCGACACGGCCAAGGCGCTGAACGCCGGGATCGACCTGCTCCAGCGGGAATTGGCCGCCCGCGGCGTCGGCTCCGCCGCGTCGGCCCCGGCCGCGGTCCAGGCCGCCGGCTGGTGGGGCACCAAGATCACCTCCGTCCGGGTGAACGACGACGAGGAGCCCTGGTTCAAGGGCGCCGCCGAGATGTTCAGCCTGCTCTCCGGCTTCGGCCAGGACGGCAAGGTCCGCGTCGACTCGGTCGCCATGCCGTACCTCCAGTACGACGGCACGACCTACTACCCGAACCAGATCCTGGTCAACTGGTCGAACTACAAGTACAACCTGGCCGACGTCGTCCTGATGGAGGACGACGGCGACACCAACTACCTGGCCCTCGCCCAGGCCGTCGCCGCCGTCCTGCTCACCATCGCCGACCAGGGCGCCTACATCCCGCTGGTCAACGCCGTCCTCGCGGCGCTGCCCTCGTCCTGGTGGACCGACGACCCGGACTACGTGGAGTCCTGGTACACCCTCGCCCGCACCAGCACCGGGCAGCTCAACGGTGCCCGGGGCAACGGCTGGATGACCGTCGAGCCCTACTGGGTCAGCCAGCTCTGACGTCCCGGCAGGCCGGGCCGGCGCAGCGCGTCGCCGCACTGCGCCGGCCCGGCCACCATTGATCAACCCGTGTCACGGAGTCGGTTTCGTACTACCGTGAGCACGATGACCATGGAATCCGACTCGACCGACCGGCCCGCCTCCCCGGCCGCGGCACCGCTGCTCCAGGCCCGCAACTCCGCCGCCTTCTGGGCGGCGACCGGCCGGAGCCGGGGACACGAGGTGATCCGGCGCCGCGGTCTCCTCGCCGTCGCCGGTGACGAGCGCGCGGGCCTGCGGATCCTGATCCAGGAGCCCGACCTCGACCCGGACGAGGTCGCCGAGGTGGGCGAGCTGCTCCGCCGGGCCGTCGGGCCGGTGACCGTCGAGGACCCGTTCAGCTCGACGGACCTGGGCCACCTGGGCATGCGCACCTGGCAGATGCCGGTCATGCTGCGCCCGCCCGGCCCCGTCGACGCCCCGGCACTGGACGTGATCCGGGTCCGGACTCCCGAGGACCTCCGGGCGGCCGAGCGGGTCGTGATCGAGGGTTTCGAGCTGGACGGCTTCGAGCCCCACCGCCCCGGTGAGCTCTTCCCGGAGGCGCTGGTCGAACACCCGGGTGTGGACGTGTTCCTCGCCTCGATCGACGGTGTCACCGCGGGCGCCGGCGTGAGCGTCGTGGCCGGCGGCGTCGCCAGCCACTACTGGATCGCCACCTCCGCGTCCTTCCGCTCGCGCGGCGTGGGCCGGGCCGTCATGCTCGGTGCCCTCGCCGGGGTGGCGGACCTCCCGGCCACCCTCACCGCCTCGAAGCTGGGCAGGCCGCTGTACGAGTCGCTGGGGTACACCGTCGCGGCCCCCTCGACCTGGTGGTCCGCGCCCTCCGGGACGGCGTAGCGCGGGGCGCGCCCCTGCCCTCCGGCCGAGGAGGAAGCATGCATGCCCGGGGG
Organism: Kitasatospora sp. NPDC089913; assembly: GCF_044748625.1. NCBI lineage: Bacteria > Bacillati > Actinomycetota > Actinomycetes > Kitasatosporales > Streptomycetaceae > Kitasatospora > Kitasatospora sp. NPDC089913. The sequence continues at coordinate 618,673 of NZ_JBIVGI010000001.1, forward strand.
ACTGCTCTTCCATCGGGCCGACGACGGTCCGACAGCGACAGGAAGGGGCGGCACCCTTCGTCGACCCGGCCGGCGGAAGGCTCCTCCCGCGCTGGACGCACGGTGTTTCGGTGGGTGGGGAGTTGGTGTTCCACCGGGCGGGGCCGGGGTGATGGCGACCGGCCGGATCGACAGCGAAGGCGTCTGCACCGGGCCGGCGGAGGACGGCCTGGGTGCCGACCGGACCACCGTCGTCGCCCTGACGGCCTGAGCGCCGGAGCCGCTCTCGGGTCGAGCGCCTCGCGTGGGAAGTCGGAGCGGCCGACTTCCCGCGGGAAGGGGACGTCGGGCCACTTCGCGTCGGCCCGGGCGTCGAGATCGACCGCGAGGACGGCGTCGATGCAACTCGGTGGCCGCGCAGGAAGTCGACGGGGTCGACTTCCTGCGCGGAGCGCCCATCTGAGGGTGGCTCGGGTCCGGTGGCGGGTGACGGTGCGCAGGTCATGGGTGGGTGGCGGGTGAGCGGGTGGGCGGATGGACTTTGCAAAGTCTGGTGAGACTTTGCAAAGTCCCCTCGAGGCAGGGAAAACGGGGGTTCAGAGCACTTTGCAAAGTCCTGCTGGCACTTTGCAAAGTGCTTTGCAAAGTGCTCTCCGGGGCCGGGGCGGCCGTGCGTGGGGGCACGGCCGCCCCGGCGGGCGCGGTGCTCGGCGGGCGCGGCGGCGAGGCAGGGGGCGCGTCCGTGCTCGGCTTTCCGGCGGAGGCGTGGTAGTCGTGCGTACGGGCTGTCCGCTCCGGGTGGGTCCGGGGCGGCCGACGGAGGCGGGTGGTTGTGGCCAGGCGTGACTACGAGGACGATCCGGACGCCCCGGAGGTCAACTCCCTCGTCCCGGCGGCCTCGGTCGTCGTGGTCGACGACGCGGGCCGTGTCCTCCTCCAGCGCCGCACCGACAACGGGATGTGGGCCCTGCCGGGCGGCGTGATGGAGATCGGTGAGTCGATCGCCGGGTGCGCTGTCCGGGAGACGTGGGAGGAGACCGGCATCGAGATCGAGATCACCGGGATCGTCGGTACCTACACCGATCCCCGTCATGTCTTCGCGTACGACGACGGCGAGGTCCGCCAGGAGTTCTCCGTCTGCCTTCTCGGGCGCCCGCTCGGCGGGGAGTTGCGGGTGTCCGGCGAGTCCCACGAAGTGGCGTGGTTCGCGCCGGACGGGACGGACGGGCTGCCGATGCGCCCGAACATCCGCAGGCGGTTGGCCGACTGGCGCTCCGGCGCGATCCCCGTGGTGCGTTAGCCGCGCTTCGGCGGACCGGGGACTCCCCGGCTACTTCCTGGCGTTGGTGCGCCTGGTCGGCTCGGCCGTGGTCGGGTCCTCGGGCCAGGGGTGGCGGGGGTAGCGGCCCCGGAGATCCGCTCTGACGGCGTGGTAGCCGTTCTTCCAGAAACCCTCCAGATCACCGGTGACGGCGGCGGGCCGGCCGGCGGGGGACAACAACTGCACGGTGAGCGGGACGCGTCCGCCGGCCAGGGCCGGGGCGGCCTTCCAGCCGAAGAGCTCCTGCAACTTCACCGACAGCACGGGGCGACCGGTGCTGTAGTCGACCCGGATCTTCGAGCCGGTGGGCACGGTGATGCGCTCGGGGGCCAACTCGTCGAGGCGGCCGGCCTGGCCGCTCGCCCAGGGGAGCAGGCGTTGCAGGGCGTCGGTCGTGTTGATCCTCGCCAGGTCGGCGCGGCGGCGGGCTCGGGACAGCTCGGGTTCCAGCCACTCCTCGGAGCGTTCCAGCAGGGCGGAATCGGAGACGTCGGGCCACGGGTCGCCGATGGCAGTGTGGAGGAAGGCGAGGCGTTCGCGCAGGTTGGACGGGAAGGTCAGCAGGGCGCTCACGCCCTCGCGGGTGAGGCCTTCGAGGACGGCCGCCCGGACGAGAGCGGCGTCGGGGCGCTCGAGTGGCTTCTCGGCGAGTTCGACGGCGCCGAGGGCTTCGACCCGGCGGGAGACGACCTCGCCGTGACGGGTGTCCCAGTGGACCTCGGCGCGGGAGGCGAGGAGCGGCGCGCCGGCGAGCAGGGCGGTCTCCTCGTCGAGGGCGGCGGCGTGCAGGATCCGGGCCGAGTGCGCGCCGGCCGGGCGGTCGGCCGCCGCGACGGCGAGCCAGGGGAGTGAGCCCAGGGTGGTGCCGGGGGCGAGTTCGGCGGCGGTGCCCGAGGCCATCAGGTACGGGCTGCGCTGGCCGGGTTCGGGCCGCTCGACCCTCGCGCGGGCGATTCGTTCGGGGAAGGCCAGGGCGACGACGAGGCCGACGGCGGTGGCGTCGTCCAGCGCGGTGGCGGGTTCGTCGGAGGTGGCGCGCAGCAGGCGGCGGACTTCGTCGCGCCAGCGGCCCGCGTAGGGGTCGCGGGAGGCCTTCACCGCGCGCCACACCGCGCCGAGGTCGTCCCCCAGCGCCCGCGGCGGCTCCTCGGAGAGCAGCGCGACCACCTCGGCCGCCCGCCGGGCCCCCACGGCGGGCGCGCCGTCGACCAGGGCACGGGCCAGCCGCGGGTGCAGCCCGGTGCGGGCGAGCCGCCCGCCGCGCTCCGTCGCCCGGCCGTCCGCGTCCACCGCCCCGAGGGCGAGCAGCGTCTCCCGGGCGGCGGCCATCGCGCCCGCCGGCGGGCGGTCGGGCAGGGCGAGTCCGGTGGCGTCCGGGTCGCCCCACACGGCCGCCCGGAGGGCGAACGACGTCAGGTCGGCGAGCGCGATCTCGGGGGTCGGGAAGCGGGCGGCGCGGGCGTCCTCGGCCTCGTGCCAGCAGCGGTAGACGGTGCCGGGCGCCTCGCGGCCCGCGCGGCCGGCGCGTTGGCGGGCGGCGGCGAGCGAGGCGCGGACGGTGACCAGGGCGGCGAGCCCCCGGGCGTGGTCGGTGCGGGGTTCCCGGGCGAGTCCGGCGTCGACCACGATCCGGACCCCGGGCACGGTGAGCGACGACTCGGCGACGGCGGTGGACAGGACGACGCGGCGGGAGGCGGAGGGAGTGAGCGCGGCGTCCTGCACGGTCTGCGGCGCACGCCCGTGCAGCTGCAGCACCTCGGCCGGTGCCCCGCCCAACTGCCCGGCGACCCGGGCGATCTCGCCGACACCGGGCAGGAAGCAGAGCACGTCCCCCTCGCGTTCGTCCAGGGCCCGCCGCACCGTCGCCGCGACGTGGTCGAGCAGGGCGAAGTCCACCCGGGTGCCGTGCGCGGGCCGGACGGCGCGCGGCGGCGGCGCCCACACCACCTCGACCGGGTGCGAGACACCGTGCGCCTCGACCACCGGCGCGCCGTCCAGGAGTTCGGCCCAGGCCGCGGTGTCGGAGGTGGCGGAGGCGCAGACGATCCGCAGCTCGGGCCGCAGGGCGGCGCGGACGTCGAGCAGGAAGGCGAGCGCGGTGTCGGCGTCCAGGTGGCGTTCGTGGCACTCGTCGAGCACGACGACGTCGACGCCGGGCAGCTCCTGGTCGCGCTGGAGGCGTTGCAGCAGCACGCCGGTGGTGACCACCTCGACCGCGGTCCCCGGGCCGACGCGGCGCTCGCCGCGCACGGTGTACCCGACCTCGCGGCCCACGGAGGAGCCGAGCAACCAGGCCATCCGGTGGGCGGCGGCCCGGACGGCGAGCCGGCGCGGTTCGGCGACCAGCACCCGGCGGACGGGCCGGCCGTCGTCGAGCAGTCCGGCGAGGGCGAGCGGCACCAGGGTGGTCTTGCCGGTGCCGGGCGGTGCGGCGAGCACGGCGGTGCCGGGCCCGTCCAGCGCCTCGTGCAGCGCGGGCAGGGCGGTGCGGACCGGCAGGTCGCGCCAGGCCGCCCCTGCTGATCGGTCGAGTGGCAAGGTGTCAGCCCCGTTCGGCGACGAAGATCGCGGTGCCGGGGATGAGTCGCCCGCGCAGCGGGGACCAGCCGCCCCAGTCCTGCTCGTGCCCCTCCGGCCACTCGGGCTCGACGAGGTCGACCAGCCGGAAGCCGGCGGCGACGAGTTCGCGGACCCGGTCGCCGAGGGTGCGGTGGTGCTCGACGTAGCTGGCGCGGCCCTGTTCGTCCTCCTCCACGTACGGGGTGCGGTCGAAGTAGGAGGAGACCGCGGTGAGGCCCTCGACGCCGGGTTCGTCGGGGAAGGCCCAGCGGACCGGGTGGGTGACCGAGAAGACCCAGCGCCCGCCGGGCCGCAGCACCCGGTGCACCTCGCGCATCAGGGCCTCGGTGTCGGCGCTGAACGGGACGGCTCCGTAGGCGGAGCAGGCGAGGTCGAAGGCGCCGTCGGCGAACGGGAGGACGGCGGCGTCGGCCTGGACCACGGCCACGGGTGCGGTGCCGCGGGCGAGGTCGATCCGGCGGGAGTGCTGGAGCTGGCGGTAGGAGATGTCGAGGGCGACCGGGCGGGCGCCGCGGGCGGTCAGCCAGCGCGAGCACTGGGCGGCGCCGGCGCCGATCTCCAGCACGTCCTTCCCGGCGACCTCGCCGAGCAGGCGGGCGTCGGCCTCGTCGAGGCCCTCGGGGCACCAGGTGAAGCGGTCGTCGCCGAGGAACTCGCCGTGCTCGTCCTGGTACTCGTCGGCGTTGCGGTCCCACCAGTGGCGGCTGGCACGGCTGCTCTCGCCGGCGCCGGCGGACCTCCTTACCGCGTCGTCGCCGTCCTCGTCAAGATCGTCGGGCTCGGGGAGGGGGGTGCCGGTCACGGTGAGAAGGCCCATCGCGTAGGGTGTCGTCTGCGGAAGCGCCGCTGTCGCGATCCGGTCCGAGAGGGCCGGGATCCCGGCGGTGGCATCCGGGGAAGGGGTCCCTTCGGCCGCCACCTCGCGGTGCGCAATCGGAGGATATGGCCTGTTCCATGCCGGGCTCCACCGTCTTGCCGTTGTTGGCGTTGACCGTGCCTGGCCGTCCCCGTATGCTACAAGTTGCGCTGCGGGCCTGCGCGCCTCGGACGGAGCAGGTCGCGCTCGCATCTGTCGAAGACCCCACGGTCGCAAGACGGACGCCGATTCTCCCGTGCTGCGGGATTCCCGGTGCTCCGTGTTCTTGGCTGTCCGGCTTTCGGTGGGAGCGATACGGGCCCTCCGCGTGGCATTACCTACGACTTTCATGTCCGTACCGGAGCCCTTTTCCTAATGACGAGCCCCACCGACTCCTCCCTCAGCACCACCCCGCAGGTCGCGCTGAACGACATCGGCGACGCCGAGGCGTTCCTGGCCGCGATCGACGAGACCATCAAGTACTTCAACGATGGCGACATCGTCGAGGGCGTCATCGTGAAGGTCGACCGTGACGAGGTCCTCCTCGACATCGGTTACAAGACCGAGGGCGTCATCCCGTCCCGCGAGCTGTCGATCAAGCACGACGTCGACCCGCACGAGGTCGTCGCCGTCGGCGACAACATCGAGGCCCTGGTTCTCCAGAAGGAGGACAAGGAGGGTCGTCTCATCCTGTCCAAGAAGCGCGCTCAGTACGAGCGTGCCTGGGGCACGATCGAGAAGATCAAGGAAGAGGACGGCATCGTCACCGGTACCGTCATCGAGGTCGTCAAGGGTGGTCTCATCCTCGACATCGGCCTCCGTGGCTTCCTGCCGGCCTCGCTCGTCGAGATGCGTCGCGTCCGCGACCTCCAGCCCTACGTGGGCAAGGAGCTCGAGGCCAAGATCATCGAGCTGGACAAGAACCGCAACAACGTGGTCCTGTCCCGCCGTGCCTGGCTGGAGCAGACCCAGAGCGAGGTCCGCCAGACCTTCCTCACCACCCTGCAGAAGGGCCAGGTGCGCTCCGGCGTCGTCTCCTCGATCGTCAACTTCGGTGCCTTCGTGGACCTGGGTGGCGTCGACGGCCTGGTGCACGTCTCCGAGCTGTCCTGGAAGCACATCGACCACCCGTCCGAGGTTGTCGAGGTCGGCCAGGAGGTCACCGTCGAGGTTCTCGACGTGGACATGGACCGCGAGCGCGTCTCCCTGTCGCTGAAGGCGACCCAGGAGGACCCGTGGCAGCAGTTCGCCCGTACCCACCAGATCGGCCAGGTCGTTCCGGGTAAGGTCACCAAGCTGGTTCCGTTCGGTGCGTTCGTCCGCGTGGACGAGGGCATCGAGGGTCTGGTCCACATCTCCGAGCTGGCCGAGCGCCACGTCGAGATCCCGGAGCAGGTCGTCCAGGTCGGCGACGAGATCTTCGTCAAGGTCATCGACATCGACCTCGAGCGTCGCCGCATCAGCCTCTCGCTGAAGCAGGCCAACGAGGCGCTGGGTGCCAACCCGGCCGAGGTCGAGTTCGACCCGACCCTCTACGGCATGGCCGCGTCGTACGACGACCAGGGCAACTACATCTACCCGGAGGGCTTCGACCCCGAGGCGAACGACTGGCTGCCCGGCTTCGAGAAGCAGCGCGAGGAGTGGGAGCGGCAGTACGCCGAGGCCCAGACCCGCTTCGAGCAGCACCAGGCCCAGGTCATCAAGAGCCGCGAGGCCGACGCGGAGGCCGCTGCCGAGGGTGGCGACGCCGTTGCCGCCGCGGCCGGTGGCTCCTACTCGTCCAGCAGCGACGAGGGCTCGGGCGCCCTGGCCTCCGACGAGGCCCTGGCCGCCCTGCGCGAGAAGCTGGCCGGTGGCCAGAGCTGAAGCTCTGACCCCGCCGCTGTGGCTGATTAGCTCCGGCTGATCAGAACCCGGCGTCATCGATGGACCCCGCTCGGTTTCCGAGCGGGGTCCATTGTTTTTCGGCCTTCATTATCTGTTCTTTATGGGCCGTATTTTTGTGATTAGGGGCTCATCGGATGCCTATGGGTGATTCGGGACCTGGGGCCTACCTTGGGGGGAGTTGCCCGATGGGTCGCTCACCCGGCCCCGCACGCTAGGCACCCCACGCATATGCGCCGTCGCTCTGCCGTGACCCCCGCTTCCCCCCTCGTCCCCGACGCCGGTACGTCCGCCGACCCCCGGGTCGCCGGACGTCTCGCCGCCCTCGGCCGGTTCTGCTACCGGCAGCGGCGCTGGGTCCTCGGGTTCTGGGCGGTCGTCCTGGTCATAGGCGTGCTGATCGGCGGCCGGGTCTTCGAGGGCACGGTGGCCGGCGCCTCCTCCGCCTCCGCCGAGGCGGACCGGGGCAGCGCGGTCGTCGCCGCCGCCGACCCGGCCCGGGGCACCGTCACCGCCGTGGTGGACGGCCGCTCCGTGGACGACACCGCGGTGCGCGACGCCGTCACCCGGGCCACCGCCGAGATCGCGGCCCTGCCCGGGGTCTCCTCGGTGGTCGACGCCTACGGCCCCGGCCCGGGTTCCGGGGCGCTCCGCTCGGCCGACGGCAACGCGAGCCTGGTCTCGGTGCGGATGGCGGACAGCAGCACCTCCGCGCAGGCCGGCGCCGTGAACCAGCGGCTGGCCGCGATCGGCGCCGAAGTCCGGCCCGGTGGTGGCAAGGTGACCGTCGGCGGGGACCTCGTGCTCCAGGACGAGGTCAAGAAGCAGACCGAGAAGGACACCCGCTTCGGCGAGATCGTGACCCTGCCGCTCACCCTGATCGTGATGGTCCTGGTGTTCGGCGGCCTGGCCGCCGCGAGCCTGCCGGTGATCGGGGCCGTCGCCTCGGTGGGCGGGGCGCTGCTGGCCATGTTCGGCTTCAGCAGGATCATGGACATCGACACCAGTGTGCTGCCGATCGCCACCGTGCTGGGGCTCGGACTGTCGATCGACTACGCGCTGCTCATGGTGAATCGTTTCCGCGAGGAACGCGGGCACGGAGCGTCGATCTCCGCCGCCGTGGAGCGGACCGCCGCCACCGCCGGGCGCACCGTCGCCTTCTCCGGACTGACCGTCGCCGTCGCCCTGTCCGGGCTGTTCGTCTTCACCAGTCCGGTGCTCGGGGCGGTCGCCGCGGCCGGGGTGAGCGTCGTGGTGATCGCGGTGGCCGCCGCGCTGACGCTGGTGCCCGCGCTGCTCGGCTTCGCCGGGCGCCGGATCAGGACACCCGCTGCGCCCGTCCCCGACGAGGGTTTCTTCAGCCGGACCGTGCGCCGGGTCCGCAAGCGGGCCGTGCTGGTCGCACTGGTCTGCACCGGGGTGCTGATGGCCGCCGGGGCGCCGTTCCTGCACGCCGAGATGCGCAACTCCGGTGCCGCCGTGCTGCCCGCCTCCTCGGCGGGCCGGCAGGTCGCCGAGACCGTCGACCAGCGCTTCCCGCAGGCCTCGGCCGCCCCGATCACGGTGGTGGTGCAGAGCGGTGCGACGGTCGCCCAGGCCTACGCGGACGACGTGGTGGCCCAGTTGCCCGGCGTCAGCGGGGTGCGGGCCGTCACCCCGGTGAGCGACACCGTCTCCACCGTCGACGTCCTGGTGCACGGCGACCCGCAGGGCGCGGAGGCCAAGCAGGTCGTCAAGGAGCTGCGCGCGGACCGGGGCGGGCTGACCACCCAGGTGACCGGCGGGGCGGCCTCGGTGGTCGACTTCCAGGACGAACTGCTCACCCGGGGGCCGATCGCGCTCGGCCTGGTGGCGCTCGGGACCCTGGTCCTGCTCTTCCTGATGACCGGCTCGGTGGTGATGCCGGTCAAGGCCCTGCTGATGAACCTGCTCTCGCTGGGCGCCTCGCTCGGCGCGCTGACCCTGGTGTTCCAGGACGGCTGGTTCAGCGGGCTGCTCGGCTTCAGTCCGACCGGCGGGCTGGAGACCTTCATCCCGGTCCTGGTGTTCGCGTTCGCCTTCGGGCTGTCGATGGACTACGAGGTCTTCCTGCTGGCCCGGATCAAGGAGCTGCGGGACAAGGGGCACAGCTGCACCCGGGCGGTGGAGCTTGGCGTCCAGCGCAGCGGTCGGATCATCACCTCGGCGGCGCTGCTGATGGTGATCGTCTTCGCCGGCTTCGCCCTCGGCGACATGCTGATGGTCAAGCAGATGGGCATCGCGCTGGCCGTCGCCGTCGCGGTCGACGCGACCCTGGTCCGCTGTCTGCTGGTGCCGGCCGCGATGAGCTTCTTCGGCGAGTTCAACTGGTGGGCGCCGCGCCCGCTGCGGCGGTTGCACGACCGGTTCGGGCTGAGCGAGCACGTCGAGCTGCCGGAGCTGGCCCCGGCCGTGCTGCCGGCGCAGCGTCCGGCGGAGGAACTGGTCGGCACGGCCTCGTAGCTCCCGGGGCGGGTGCGGCGAGGGGGCGGGTGCGGCGAGGGGGCGGGGCGGCGTCCGGGCCCGCCCGCGGTCAGGGCAGGCGGCGGAGCAGGGCGACGGCGCTGCGCAGGGTCTCGCGCTCGTCGGGGCTGAGCCGGGCCTCGATCGCCGAGGCGATCCGTGCCTCGCGGCGGGCGCGCTGCTCGTACAGGGCGGCGCGGCCGGCCTCGGTGGCGGTGACCAGCAGTTTGCGGCGGTCGGTGGTGTGCGGCTGCTGGGTGACCAGGCCGGCCTCGGTGAGCAGCGCGACCGTGCGGGCCATCGACTGGTGCCGGACGCGCTGGAGGACGGCCAGTTCGGCGACGGTGCGGGCGCGGTCGTCGCGGACCAGCAGACCGAGGACGCCGGCCTGGTTCTGCGGCAGCGCGTCGTCGGGGCGCAGTGCGCGGACCAGTTCGCCGATGGCGCCGCGCAGGTCGGCGGCGAGTTCGAGGGTCTCGGGGTGCGGGCTGTTCACGGGAGAAGCCTACCCCGAAGATCTACAGCAGAACTGTGCAGTTCTGCTGTATGTTCATCCCATGCGGATCACCAAGTTCGGACATGCCTGTGTACGCCTCGAGCACGGGGGGACGACCGTGGTCGTCGACCCCGGATCGTTCACCGACCCCGCCGCCCTGGCCGGTGCGGACGCCGTCCTGATCACCCACGAGCACGTCGACCACTTCGAGGAGGCCCGGCTGCGGGCCGCCCTGGAGGCGGACCCGGGGCTGCGGGTGTGGACCAACGAGGACGTGGCCGGGAAGCTGGACGGGGTCGGCCGGCGGGTGGTGGCGGTCGGCGAGGGCGACGCCTTCGACCTCGGCGGGATCCCGGTCTCGGTGCACGGCGAGTGGCACGCCGTCATCCATCCGGACATCCCGCTGGTGCGGAACATCGGCTTCCTGTTCGACGGGCGGCTGTTCCACCCCGGTGACGCGCTGCTCGTCCCGCCGGGACCGGTGGACACCCTGCTGCTGCCGATCGCCGCGCCGTGGACCAAGGTCGGCGAGCTCGTCGACTACGTCCGGGAGGCCGGGGCGCGGCAGGCGGTGCCGGTGCACGACGCGGTGCTCAGCCCGGTCGGCCTCGCCGTGCACACCCGGCTGATCGGCCCGGGCGGTCCGGGTGGCGCGGAGCTGCGCACCCTGGGCGAGGGCGAGAGCCTCGACGTGGGGTGAGTCTCAGGGGCCCGGGGGCCGGAGGCCGGGGCGGCGCCCGGGCCGGAGCGGGTGACCGGGCGGCCCGGGGTGACGGGAGGGCGGTCCGCGCCGGTAGCCTGACGCCATGCTGAAGATCGGACTGACGGGCGGCATCGGCGCGGGCAAGAGCGAGGTGTCGCGGCTGCTCGCCGCCCACGGCGCGGTGATCGTGGACTCCGATGTGATCGCCCGCGAGGTGGTCGCCCCCGGGACGCCCGGCCTGGCGGCCGTGGCCGCCGAGTTCGGCCCGGGCGTGCTCGCGGCGGACGGCTCGCTGGACCGGCCCGCCCTCGGCGCGGTCGTCTTCGCCGACCCGGAGCGGCTGAAGGCGCTGAACGCGATCGTCCACCCGCTGGTCCGGGCGCGGTCCGCCGAGCTGGAGTCGGCGGCCGCGCCGGACGCGGTGGTGGTGCACGACGTGCCGCTGCTGGCCGAGAACGGGCTCGGCCCGCTGTACGACCTGGTCGTGGTCGTCGACGCGGCGGACGAGGTGAGGATCGACCGGCTGGTGCGGCTGCGCGGCATGACCGAGGACGAGGCCCGGGCCCGGATGGCCGCCCAGGCGAGCCGGGCGGACCGGCTGGCGATCGCCGATCTGGTGATCGACAACAGCGGATCGCTGGCGGAGCTGGCCCCCCGGGTCGACGAGGCGTGGGAGCGGCTGGCCGCCCGTCGCTGAGCCGCCGGCCCCGGGGCCCCGGCGTGCGCCGGCCCCCGCTCAGGCCGCGGCGGTGCGGGCCACGGCCGCGGCCGCGAAGGCCCGGATCATCGGGTGCGCCCGGGTGCCGTCCCCGGCCAGCTCCGGCTGGAACAGCGAGGCCAGGAAGAACGGGTGGTCCTGCTCCGGCAGCTCCAGGATCCGCTGCTCGCCCGCGTCGTCCGCGCCGGTGAACCGCAGACCGCCCGCGCGCAGCCGTTCCAGGTAGCCGTCGTTCAGCCCGTACGCGCAGTGGTACCGCTCCACGGTGCGCGGCGCGCCGAGCACCCGTTCGGCCAGCGAGCCGGGGGTCAGCCGGACGGCGCCCTCGTGCCCCACCAGGGAACAGGTGAGCGGCACGATCACCCGGTCCGTCTCCTCCGGGTTGCTCTCGCCGTGCGCGGCACCGTCGATGCCGCAGACGTTCCGGGCGTACTCCAGCACCGCGTGCTGGAAGCCGGCGCAGGTGCCGAGGAAGGGGATGCGCCGCTCGCGGGCGGTGCGGACGGCGGCGACCGCGCCGTCCTCGCTGCGGTACGGACTGCCGGGCAGCAGCCAGACCGCGTCGAAGCCGTCGAGCGCGCCGGGGGCCGCGGCGTCCTCGGTGGGGATCCAGTAGGCGTCCAGGACGAGGTGCTCGCGGGCGGCGAGCGCGTCGAGCAGCCCCGGGATGCGGGCGTGCGAGCGGACGGCGGCGGAGCGGTCGCCGACCAGGGCCAGGCGGGAGGAGGGATGCGTCATGCGGTTATCCTGACCGCCGACGCGGCATCAGCGCCAACGATGATTGCTTACCCCTCGATCAGTGGATGTGATGGCAGATGGAGCCGCAGCAGCTGCGCACCTTCGTCACGGTGGCCCGGCTGGGCTCGTTCTCCGAGGCGGCCCGCGAACTCGGCTACACCCAGTCCGCCGTCTCCCAGCAGATCGCGGCACTGGAGGCGGACCTCGGCACCGCCGTGCTCCACCGCCGTCCGGTCGGGCCCACCGGTGCCGGTGAACGGTTGCTGGAGCACGCCTCCGCACTGCTGCTGAGGATCGATGCGGCGCGCGCCGACATCGCACGCCTCGCGGGTGCCGCGAGCGCCCGGCTCACGGTCGGTGCCACCCCGCTGGCGGTCGGAGCGGAACTGGGGCGCGCGCTCGCCGAGGTGCGCCGGGCGTATCCGGCGGTGGACCTGACGGTGCGGGTGGTGGCCCAGGACGTCCTGCCCGCCGAGGTCGCGACCGGCGAGGTCGATCTCGCGCTCGTCGACGGCCCGGCCGCGCCCAGCGACCCGCTCCCGCTGCCCGACGTCGGCCCGCTCGCCACCGTCGCCGTCGCCGAACAACCGCTCGTCGTCGCCCTGCCGGTCGGGCACCCGCTCGCCGGACGCCCCGGCCTGGCGCTCGCCGACCTGTCCGCCGCCCACTGGCTGGACGCCCCGGGCCTCGCCCCGACCGCCGCCCGGCTGAGTGCCGCCACCGGTGTCGAGGGCTACCGGCCCGCGGCCCGCTACCCGGGCACCGACGTGCGGGGGCTGCTCGCCCTGGTCGCGGCCGGGCACGGGCTGGCGCTGCTGCCCGCCACCGCCCTGGCCGGGGTGCCGGACGTGGCGGCGGTGCCGGTCCGGGCTCCCCGGCTGGTGCACCGGACGGAGCTGGTGCACGGCGCGCTGCCGGAGGGGCCCGCCGCGCTGCTGGCCCGGCTCCTGACGGGGGAGCGGGTGCGCACGGGGGCTTCCGGCCCGGCGCTGTGACGGCTCAGCCCACGATGCGGGCGCCGGGACAGCAGGGCCCCTCGACCTGGTAGCACACGTAGCGCAGGCAGCCGAGACAGACCGAGATGTTCTCCAGTCGCCAACTCTGCCCGTGGCAGGCGCAGTCGGCCCGTTCGCGCAGCAGCGCGTCCCACCCGTCGGCGCCGCCGTTGGCGGCGAAGGCCGCGGCGATGTACGCCGCGGTCGCCGGGTCGTCCTCGGTGGTGCCGCGCCGGGCGGCGTCCAGGTGCCAGCAGTAGAGGGCGAGCAACGGCCGCCCGTCGACCAGGCGGTAGCGGGCCCGGCCGTCGTCCTCCCAGTCCCGGACCAGCCGGGCGACCCGTTCGGGGAACGGTCGCGCGGGGTCGAGGAGGCGGCGGTTTCCCTGCGGCGGTGGCGGTTGGGCGGTCATGTGGTCCCCTTTCCGGGGCCCACGGTAGGGTGCCGTGCCGCGAAGTCGCCGTCCGGGGTGGGGGGTTGGTGGATCCAGGTGCAGACGGTGCCGGGGGCGGGCCGCTCCGGGCCGTCGCCCGCGGGGGCACCGGGCAGCCCCGACGGGGGCGGACCGACCGGCGACCGGCCGGTCCCAGGACCCGGACTACGCGCAGGTGGTGCCCTCGGCCGGCACCTTGTCGGCCAGCAGGTACTGGTCGACGGCCTGCTTGAGGCAGGCGTTGCCGGAGTCGTAGCCGCCGTGGCCCTGGCCCTGGAGGGTGACCTCGACCCCGACGCCCGGGCCGAGTTGCCGCACCATCGCCCCGGCGCCCTCGTACGGGGTGGCCGGGTCGCCGGTGTTGCCGATGACGACGATCGGCGCCGAGCCCGGCGCGGACACCTCGGGGAGGTCGGCGCCGCCCTGCACCGGCCAGCCGGTGCAGGAGGTCAGGCCCCAGGCGGTGAAGTCGCCGAACACCGGAGAGGCCTGGCGGAACGCGGGCAGCAGCCCCTGCACGTCGGCGGCGGTGTAGCGGGACCTGTCGTCGGCGCAGCTGATCGCCCGGTTGGCGGCGGACTGGTTGCTGTAGTGGCCCTGCTGGTCGCGGCCGGTGTAGGCGTCGGCGAGCGCGAGCAGGGTGGTGCCGGTGCCGCCCTGCATCGCCTCCTGGAGCCCGACGGAGAGGGCGTTCCAGGAGTTCGGGTTGTAGAGCGCGGCGGCGATGCCGGTGACCGCGAGGTCCTGGGTCAGCTTGCGGGAGCCGTCGGTGGGAAGCGGGGCGGCGTCGAGAGCGGTCAGCAGGTCGGTGATCCGCCGGGTGCCCTCCTCGCCGCCCTGGCCGGTCGGGCAGGACGGTCCGGCCTGCGCGGCGCACGCCTTCATGAAGTTCTCCAGGGCGAGTTGGAAGCCCTTGGCCTGGGCGAGCGCGTTCTGCTCCGGGTCCTTGGTCGGGTCGACGACGGCGTCCATCACCAGGTGGCCGACATTGCCCGGGTACTGGTGGGCGTAGACGCCGCCGAGTTCGGTGCCGTAGGAGATGCCGAAGTAGTGCAGTTTCGCGTCGCCGAGCACCTGGCGCATCAGGTCGAGGTCGCGGGCGGCCGAGACGGTGTCGACGTGGGGCAGGACGGCCCCGGAGTTCTGCTCGCAGGCGGCGACGTAGGCGGTGTTGGCCGCGTCGAGCGCGGTGGTCTCGGCCTGGTCGTCGGGCGAACCGTCGACGGCGGCGGAGGCGTCGGTGGCGGCGTCGTCCAGGCACCGTACGCCCGCGCTGTTGCCGACCCCGCGCGGGTCGAAACTCACCAGGTCGTAGCGGGCGTTGAGGTCGGCGTAGTCCTTGGCGAGGGCGGGCAGGGTGGCGACGCCGGAGCCGCCGGGGCCGCCGAAGTTGTAGATCAGCGAGCCGATCCGGGACTGCCCGCCGGTGCCGGTGGCCACGGCCCGGATCAGGGCCAGGTCGATGGTCTGCCCGTCGGGCTTCGTGTAGTCCAGCGGGGCCTTGAGGGTGGCGCACTGCCAGGGCGCGCCCGGGGCGGAGCCGTCGCCGCCCTGGGCGGTGGAGGGGGCCGGGCAGGGCTGCCAGTCGAGCTGCTGGCCGGTGAGCGAGGCCGGCAGCGGCGGGACGCCCGCGGAGGCGGAGGCTGAGGCGGAGGTGGAGCCCGAGGAGGCGGGAGCGGTGGGCGAGGCGGCGGCGGTGCCGGAGCCGCTCTCGCAGGCGGCCGTGCCGGCGGCCAGGACCGCGGCGAGGCCGAGGGCCCCGGCGCCGCGTACGACAGGGTGCATGGGGGTGGTCCGTTCCTGGGGTCGCGGCGGGGAGGGGGCGCGCGGGCCGCTGCGGGGGCGGCGGCGCTCGGGGCTGCTGCGGCGTCAGCCTAGGGACGGGGCGGACCCGGCGCGGGGCGGCGCGCCGTCGGCCTGGGCCGCGCGGGTGGTCCGGTGCGGGTGGTCCGGCGCGGAGGGAGGGACGGCAGGGAGGGACGGCAGGGAGGGACGGACGGACGCGGGGGTTGCCGAAGCCCGGGTGGCTCGTTGTTCCTGCCGTGAGCCCTGACTTTTCCGCCCGTGGCGGTTGTGAAGAAACGATTCTGCATGCCCGCGTCGCCGTTCCGGCGGTGCGCCCCACCCGGAGGCGGTCATGACGTACGACAGCCCGCGCGTCCCCGCGCAGTACGCCCCCGGTGACGGCTGCGCGGTCGAGCTCGACCTGCGGGTCGCCGTCTGCCCCGGTCTGACCGTCTCCGTCGCGGCCCGGCTGCGGTACCACGCCGCCGATCCCTACGCCGTCTTCCTCGACAACCACACCGACCTCGCCACGCCCATCACCTGGGTGTTCGCCCGCGACCTGCTCGCCACCGGACTGCACGGCTGGTCCGGGATCGGCAGTGTGTCGGTCCACCCCGGCGTGGACGAGCGGCTCGACTCCGTCTTCATCACCCTCACCGGCGAGGGGAGCAGCGTCGTCCTGCGGGCCCCCGCCGGGCGGGTCCGGGACTTCCTCGCCCGCACCGAGAGCCTGGTCCCGATCGGGCGGGAGCGCACCCGTCTCGACCTGGACGGGCTGCTGCGGAGGCTGTGCGACGGCGGCGCCGCCTCGCCCGGGCCGTGACGGCGGTCCGGTACCGCGCCGCCCGGGGCCTCCGGGCCGTGTCCTTCGGACCGCGCCGCCCGCCCGGCGCGGTCCGAAGGACACGGCCTACGGCCGCCCCGTCTCCGCGACGGTGCGCAGCCGGCCGAGGACGTCCAGGGGCAGGCCCGGGTAGCGGACGCCGGCGAGGGCGAGGTGTCCGCGGAGATTGCCGTCCACCAGTTCGCCCAGCAGGGCGGGCAGCGGCCGGTGCCGTTCGGCGGCGAGCGTCGCGACCAGGGTGTTGTAGCGGGTGACGGCGGACTCGACGGCACCCGCGCGGTCGCCGGTGGCGCGGGCCCGGGCGAGCACGGTGTTCCCGGCCGCGGCGCGCCCTCCGGCGCGCTCCTCGACGGCCGCCGACAGCAGGTCGTTGGCCAGGTACACGGCCTCCACGGTCGCCTCGGCGAACGCGTGCCCGGACGAGCCGGGAGCGGGCGGGGGCAGGGCCCGCAGCAGTCGCCAGCACTCGATGTGCGGCCGCGCGCCGATCGTCTCCGCGCGGGGGACGGGCGCCCGCCCGGGCGGTGGCGGCCCGGCGGCCTCCGCCGCGGTGGCCGCGCAGAACTCGGCGACCAGCGCCGTCAGCCGCCCGGTCGGCAGTCCGCGGTCGCGGAGGTCCGCCAGCAGGACGCGCAGTGCCCTGGCGGCCTCTCCGTCGCCGTACCCGGTGCCGGCCCGGATGCGGTCGGCCAGCGCCCGGGCCTCCTCCGGCGGGCCGTCCTCCACCAGGAAGAACAGCGCGATGTACCGGCCGACCGTCAGATGCTCGGCGGGGTCGGCGTCGGCGGGGGAGGCGTGCAGTTCGAACACGGTGGTGAACACCGCCTCCCCGGCGTGCCAGGAGGCGCCGCGGTCGCAGCCGCAGTGGGCGAGGGACTCCGTCAGCAGCGCTGCGGCCAGGGCGGGCGCGCCCGGGGCGGCCAGGACGTCCCGGAAGGGCGCCAGCAGTGCCGCCACCGCGGCGCTCCCTCCGGTCCGGGGCGTCCTGTCGGCGGTCCCGGTGGTTCCGGTGGCCCCGTCGGCGGTCCCGGCTGCCCCGTCGGTGGTACCGGTCCCGTCCTCCTCCGTGCTCACGGCCGGGCGGCGGTCTCCGGGCGCAGCGCGCGGACCGCGAACAGGGTGGTGAGGTGCGGCGAGCCGAAGTACAGCGGCAGCCGCCCGGTGCGGAAGTAGCCGGCGGCCGGCCAGGAGCCGTCCGCGAGCTGGGTCCCGGCCAGCCGGCGGCGCAGCTCGGGCAGTTCGGCGCTCTCGCCGGCGTGCTCGCCGGCGAGCACGAGCAGTGCCACCAGGAGCGGAGTCTCGGCGGTCTGGGTGGTCACGTGCCCCACCGCCCGCCGTACCGGCCCGGCGAGTTCGGGCACCACGGTGGAGGCCCGGGCGGCGGCGTGCAGGAAGGCTTCCGGGGCGGAGTAGTAACGGGTGCCGGTGCGGGGGCCGTTGAGGTGTTCGACGACGTACCGGAGGGTCGCCTCGGCCGCCGGGTGCGGCAGCCGGTGGGCGGCGCCCGGAAGGTGCAGCGCGAACAGGATGTTGGCGGCGGACACGGCGTCGTAGCGCCGTCCGCGCGCGGGACTGCGGTCGCTGTCCTCCCAGTAGGCCGGTATCGGACCGTCGTCCGGGCCTATCTGGGTGTCCAGCAACTCCCGCGAAAGGTCGTCCAGTTCGGCCGCCCCGAGCAGCCCGTGCCGGGCCAGGCCGACGGCCGCGACGGCGGTGCTGTCGGTGTCGGCGGGGAACGGGAGGCCGGGCGGGAAGATGCGGTAGCGCTGCGCCGCGGGCTCGCGGTACCGCGCGACCTGCGACGCCAGCGCGGCGACCAGCTCGCGCTCCTCGGCGCGTTCGGACCCCGGCCGCAGCAGCGCGAGCCCCCACATCGCGGAGAAGCCCTCGTCGTCCGGGTCGAAGCCGAGGTCCTCCCCGTGCGTGACGAGCAGGTGCCGGCGCGCCTCGGCGCCGCTGAGCGGGCGGCGCAGCTCCGGGTCGGCGCCGGGCCGGGCGGAGGGGAGTCCGGTGGGCCCCAACGCCCGGTGGAGGAAGCCCAGTCCGCGCCCGACGGCGTCGTCCCACGGCGTTTCGTCGGCGGACATCGCGTCCCGTCCCCTCTCGCTGCCGGCCGGCCGGTCGGCGGTGCGACCCGGCCCTGTCCACCTCCTTCCTTCCCGGCCGGGGCGCCCGCATGCCTCAGTCGGCGAGCGGCCTGCGGAACAGGGCGGTGAGCAGCACGGGCAGGCCGAAGAGCGGCGACGCGGGCCCCTGCGGGACCATCGGGCGGATCTCCAGCTCGGTGAACCCGGCGAAGATCCACCGGAGTTCGTCCGGGGTGAAGGCCAGTCCGCCGTCCAGCCGGCCGTTGCGGTACAGCGCGGTGTCCGGCAGCTCCGAACCCATGGCGCCGGCCGCGAAGCAGGTCAGCCCGAAGTGCCCGCCCGGCGCGAGGACGCGCTCCAGCAGGGCCAGGTAGCTGATCCGGCGGTGCGGCGGGAGGTGGTGCAGGCAGCCCGAGTCGTACACCAGGTCGTAGTGGGGGAGGGGGAGTTCGGTGCCGAAGATGTTGCCGTGGTGGAAGCGCGGGGCGACGCCCGCCGCCTCCGCGCGCTCGCGCGCCCAGGCGAGGGCGGTCGCGGAGAGGTCGACGGCGTCCACCTCGAAGCCGAGCGAGGCGAGGTGCACGGCGTTGCGGCCGGCCCCGCAGCCGAGGTCCAGTACCCGGGCACCGGGCGGCAGCGGGCCGGCGTCGAGCAGTGCGACGAGGTTCTCGTCCGGCTTGTCGACGAAGAACGGCCGCCCGGAGTCCCGGTCGGCGTAGAAGCCGTCCCACCAGTCGGCGGCCCGGTCGGTCCAGCGGTCGGCTTCGGGGCGGAAGAGTCCGTCGAGCAGGTCGAGGACGTCGTCGACGGAGCGGACGGTGCGGTTCAAGGGCGGGCCTTCCGGAGGGGGCGGGATGCTTCCAGCGTAGGAGGCGGCGGAGGTGCGTTCACCTCCGATTCCCGGTGCCGAAAGGGCCGTTGGGCCCTGCTGCGGCCCCGGCCGGACGGCCGCCGTCCTGGCCTGCGGACCCCGGGGCGGTCGGTCGGCCGCACCGTGCCGCAGGCCCGGGAAAGGGCGTCCGGGCACGCCGCCGGAGCCCGCCGGACGGGGGCGCCGGATCACATGTCGATCACGTTCCGGCGGCCGCCCCGCCCGCCCGGTCAGTCGCCGTCGGCCGCACCGGCGGAGAGGAGTTCGCAGTCGGCGAAGTTCATGCAGCCGCAGGCGAGGCAGGCCGCGACGGCGTCCCGGAGCCGCTGGGTCTGGCGGACCACGAGGTCGAGCTCGGGGAGCTTGCGTTCGGCCAGGGCACGCCACTGGCGGGTGGTGCCGCGCGCGGTGGAGGAGTCCAGCAGCCCCCGGATCTCGGCCAGCGTGAAGCCCGCCCGCTGGGACATCCGGATCAGGGCGACCCGGCGCAGCGCGGCCGCCGGCCAGACCCGGCGGCCGCCCTCGCGCCGGGCGGCGGGCAGCAGGCCGAGGCTCTCGTAGTACCGCAGCGCCGAGGGCCGCAGCCCGGTCTGCCGGGCCAGTTCCCCGATTCCGACGTCCTGCACGTGCGCCCCCGCCCCCGGTTCCGCTGCCCGGTCCCGCTCTCCGGTTCCGCTTGACTTCAAGCGCGCGTGAACCGCTTGCCTGGCCTGCATGATCTCATCCGCACCACTGGTCCGGCGGCTTCCCCCGGCCTACCGTCCACTGTTCGCCCCCGGCCCGTTCCGGCGGCTGCTCCCCGCGCTCGCGGTGTCCGACCTCGGCGACGGCATGAGCGCCGTCGCCGTGCCGTGGCTCGCGCTGCAACTGGCCCCGCCCGGGCAGGCCGGACTGTTCGTCGGGGCCGCCGTCGCCGCGTACGTCCTGCCCGGCGCGCTCGGTGCGCTGCTGCTCGGCCGGTGGCTGCGCGGACTGCCCGCCCGGCGGCTGATCCGGGCGGACGCGTGGACGCGCGCGGTGCTGCTCGGCGCGGTCCCGGTGGGGTGGGCGTCCGGGGTGCTGGCGCCCTGGCTGCTGCTGGCCCTGCTGGCCGGCTCCTCGCTGCTGCACGGCTGGGGCGCGAGCGCCCGGTACGCCCTGGTGGCCGAGGTGATCCCGGCCGGGCACCGGCTGGCGGCCAACGCGCTGCTCAGTACGAGTGGCTGGGTGGCGATGATCGCCGGACCGGCGCTGGCGGGGACGCTGACGGCGGTGGCCGCACCGGCCTGGGTGATCGGGCTGGACGCGCTGTCGTTCGCGGTGCTGGCGGTCGGTGCCGGACGGCTGTCCGCCGCCCCCGCCCCGGTCCCCGTCCCGGACTCCGCGCGGGACCGGACGGAGCAGGACGCCGTACCGCGCGGCGAGGGACTGCGGGTGCTGCGGGCCAGGCCGCAACTGCTCGCGCTGCTCGCCCTGACCTGGCTGTTCAATCTGGCCTGGGGCCCGGTGGAGGTCGCCCTGCCGCTGTTCGTCGGGCAGGAGCTGGCGGCCGGGCCGGGCCTGCTCGGTGCCTACTGGGCGGCCTTCGGGGTCGGGGCGGTGCTGGGTGCGCTGGCCGTCGGCATGCTGCGCGGCGGCCCCGTCCGGCGGGTGCTGCTGGGGATCGTCGCCGCGCACGGTGTCGCCCTGCTGTCGTTCGCGCCGCCCGGCCCGGCCGCGGTCTCGGTGGCCGGGTTCGCCGTGGCCGGCGTGGTGTACGGCCCCTACGGCGCGCTGTCGCTCCGCCTGTTCCAGGACCTCACACCGCCGCCCGCCCTGACCTCCGTGCTGGCCCTGCGGTCCTCCGTGCTGATGACGGCCTCCCCGGCGGGCGCCACCCTGGGCGGTCCGCTGACGGCCGTGCTGGGGCCGCGCGCGGTGCTGGTCGGGGCGGGACTCGTGATGATCGCCGTGGCCGGGTGCGCGGCCGTGGCGCCGCTCCTGTCCGGACGCCTCGCGCGCGGGAAGTCGGCGGGTCCGACTTCCGGTGCGGTGGCGGGGCCGGTCCCGTCGGCCGACCGGCGGGAGTCGGCACCCGGCTCGACCGGCGGCGGCCTGTGCCCGCCCGCCCGGTCGGGCACAGGGGCGACGGAGTCGACGGCGGTGTGATGCGGCCGCCCGCGGCTACCGGCGCAGCCGCGCGGGGTCGAGGCTCAGGGCGAAGGGGTCGTCGAGCCGGGCGGTCTCGCCGACCTGGACGAGACGGTCGACGTAGAGACCGCGTTCGAGGTGCCCGAGGCAGAGGCGTGGCGCGGGTTCGAGCTCGATGCGCCAGTAGTGCGGGATCCCGGCTGCGGCCTCCGCGTCGGCGACGACCAGGTCGGGGATCAGCAGCCCGTCGGGCACGATGACGTTGACGGTCTCCAACACCTCGAAGGGGCGTTCGAGGTGGTGACGACGGCGTCCAGGATCGCCCACAGGCGTGAGCCGGCGCGCTGATGCGGAACCCCGTGACTCGGACTCATCAGCAGCGCTCCCCCGACGAGCTCGATCCGGTGGCGGGTGTCCTCGGGCAGGGCGATGACGTCCGCGACCGTCCACGGCCCACTGTGCTCGGAGACTGCAACGCTCACGAGTCCTTCCTTCCACATGGCGCCTTCCCGCACTGTCCCCGACCGGGACGCCGGGCGGTACCGGTTCACGGCTTCGTACGGCTGACCGGCCCGGCAGACCGGTCAGGACCGGGCAGCGCGAAGCCGCAGGTGGGCGGTGCGCGCCGGTGAGCGCGGTGGTGGGCAGTCTGCGGTCCCCGGCGCACTCCGGGCAGCCTGCGCGCCGGAAGTCGGCGGGGTCGACTTCCCGCGCGCGGGCGCGGGCCGGGGCCGGTGGACAGGGTCGGCCGTATGACGGACGACGGTTTGCGGGTGGTGTTGATCGGGGGCATGTCGAACACCGGGAAGTCGACGCTCGGTCGGCTGCTGGCGGGCCGGCTCGGCTGCGAGTACCGGACGACGGACACGCCGGCTCGTGCTGGAGGGTTCGGCACTGCGGCCGCCCGAGGTGGCACGACTGACCGTCGGCGGCGTGGCCGCCCACGCGGCCGTCACAGGTGCAGGGTGAACGACCCCTCCCCGTGGCGGCTGCCGTTGACCTGGAGCTCCAGCAGGTGCAGACCGGCGTAGTAGCGCCGGGTGCTGATCGGCTTCACGGCGTGCCGCCGGACCGCCCGCAGGGTCTCGCCGGGGGCCAGGGTGCGGGTGGTCAGCTTGAAGACCTTGGGCGTCCGGCCGCCGTTGGCCTTGACGTGGTGCACGACGTAGTCGATCACCACGCTGGTGCTCTCGTCATGGGTGTTGGTCACCGCGAACTCGAACACCAGCTCCTCGCCGAGCCGGAGGTCCGGGGTCAGGACGTGCGGGCCCTCGACGGTCACCGGGGCGTCCGGACGGTGGCCGAACAGGGTGAGCGCCTCCGGGCGGCCCGCTTTGATCAGGGTCCGCAGTCCGTGCCGGACCAGCTGCGGCGTGGTCGGCGCCGGGTCGGCGAGCCAGCGGCCGGCGGCCTCGACGGCGACGGCGGGGTGGTCGCGGCTGATGTCGTTGAGGTGGTTGGCGACCGAGCGGCGCACGTACTCGGACTCGTCCCGGTACAGCGCGTCGAGCAGGGGCAGCGCGGGCGTCGGATCGGCGATCAGGGCGGGCAGTTGCGGTGCCCACGGCAGGCGCGGCCGGGTGCCTTCGCTGGCGAGCCGCCGGACGTGCGGGTCCGGGTGGGCGGTCCACGAGGTGATGGCGGCGAGCGCGCGGGCCTGGTCGGCGCGGAGGAACGGTCGGACGGCGCTCTCGGAGGTGTGCCGGGGGGTGAGCGCGGCGAGCAGTGCGAGCGCGGGTTCGAACGCGTCCAGGCCGCGGACGGCGACGGCCTCGCCGACGGGGAAGGTCATCCACCCGGTGAACTCCGCGTCCCGCAGCGCCTCGTACAGGATCCGCTCGAACTCCGGGTAGCCGGACGGGAGGTCGGCGAGCACGGCGTCGCGGATCGCGGTGACGCGCTCGCGGAAGCCGAGCGGGTCCAGGGCCGCGCGGCAGCGGTCGAGGGCGTCGGTGGTGACGCCGGGGCCGGTGCGGGCGAGGCAGCGGGCGAGCGCGGCGACGGTGTCCGGGGCGATCATCTCGGCGGCCGTGGGCACGGGGTGGCCTCCTGGTGACGTGCGGGTTTGCAGTGGCTGTTGAACGGTACGCGGTGGGTCCGACAACGACCGGCCACGCCCGGCGTCGCCGGATCCGGCCATGTTCGTGGTCGAAGACTTCGGGTGCCGAATGATCTGATCTGCGGGCCTTGTCCGCTTTGTGTTGGCCTTGCCATGACATCCCCGTATCGGTGCGGTCTGTCCAGCGCCGATCCCGGGAATGTCCGGTGATATCCGCGGATGTACCGGCAGGAATTGTTCCGTTCCTGCCCGAGAAATCCGGATCACCCAGTTCCAGGTGGCCGAAGCTGGACATGTCCGGAGATCCGGAGGTCCATGGAAGGGATTCTGCGGATAAGTTCGACGTCGACCGGTCAGACGGGCCGGTCGACATCGGGAGGAAATGCGATGAAGCTCGTCAAGCGCACCGCTGCCCTTGCTGCCTCGACGGCCGTCCTGGCCGGCGGCCTGACGTTCCTGTCCACCGGGCCGGCCAGCGCCGCTTCCGGCTACGTCACCCTGACCAACCTCGCCACCAGCCGTGTCCTGGACAGCAACGGCAACGGCAACGTCTACACCCTGGGCGCCAACGGCGGGTCCTACCAGGTCTGGTGGGCCAACGACGAGGGCAACGAGACCTACACCTTCAAGAACCTGGCCACCGGCCGCTGCCTCGACAGCAACGGCGACGGCAAGGTCTACACGCTGGGCTGCAACGGCGGCAACTACCAGAAGTGGGTCAAGAGCTGGGGCGGCAACGGCTCCTTCTACCGGAACGTCGCCACCGGCCGTTACCTGGACAGCAACGTGAACGGCGACGTCTACGCCATCGGCGGCAACGGCGGCAACTACCAGAAGTGGAACTGATTCCCGATCGGGGCAATGGCCTCGTGAACGGAAGGCCCGTCCAGTAAGGGAATGAAGAACGCCCTCCCCGGCGCCTCAATCTCCGGGGAGGGCGTTTTCGCGCGCAATGCGGCGGGGCCCGGTACGGGAACCACCGCATTCCGCGCGGGGCTGCGCACCCGGGCGGCCGGGCCTGTACCGGTTCTGTTCGGGTTGTCGGTGGGACGTGATCGAATCGGAGCCACGGACGCCGAGTCGATTCGGCGTCCGGCCGAGTCGGTACGTGATCGGGCTGACCGGTGCCCGGAAACGGGCTCCGCTCCCGCCGAGCCACCCGTGGCGACTCCACCGCCCCGCACACCGCACCCCGGAGACGACGATGGCCCGCACGACCCCGCAACGCCCTGTGGATGTGGAGCAGCTCTTCCCCGAACTGGCGCCGCTGCGCCGCGAAGCGATACGCCTCCACCCCCGAGCCGGAAGCCCGTCGCCGGCCGAGAGCTCGGTCGGCGGGCCGCTGCTGTGGCCCGCCGACGAGCCGTGGCCGATCTGTCCGAGCACGGATCACCCCGGGGAGTGGGGCCAGCCGGGGACGCAGGGGCCGGTGCCCCTGGTGCCCGTGGTCCAGATCCACCGCCGGGACGTCCCTCAGCTCGACTTCCCCGCCGGGACCGATCTGCTCCAGGTGCTCTGGTGCCCGTTCATCGTCGACTCCTGCCCGGAGCCGACGCCCCGGGTGATCCGGCGGAGTTCCGGCACGGTGGGTCCGGTCCTCGACGCCGTGCCGCCGACCGTCGCCACGGCGCCCGAGGACAGCATCCCGGCCCCGTGCGTGCTGCATCCCGAGCCGGTGGCCGACTACCCGAGCTGGGACATGCCGGAGGAGGTGAGCGAAGCGGTGGGCGTCCGGATGGAGGAACTGAAGGCCCGCACCGGCCTGTGGTACAGCTACCACCTGGCCGAGGCCCCGGGGATCAAGCTCGGCGGATACCCGAGCTGGACCCAGGAACCCGGCTGGCCGGACTGCCCGACCTGCGGGCGGACGACGGACCATCTCCTGACGGTGAAGAGCTGGGAGTACGACGGCATGTCGTACCGCACCTGGCTTCCGTTGGAGGACCGTGACAGCGAGACCGGCGAGGAGCGCCGCGACGCCACCGGGGGCCGCGCCGCGCACAGTCCCGCCCGGGTGATGTTCGGCGACGCGGGCGGCGTGTACATCTTCGAGTGCAGGTCGTGCCCGGACCGTCCGGTCGACCACCGCTGGGACTGTTCCTGAGGCGGCGCGACCGGTGATGTCAGTGCGGGTGGGCGGGAAGTCGCCGGGCTGCGTTGGCAGGTACGACGGGGTCCCTCCTGGAGGTCGTGGTGTCGGCGGCTCCTGCGGTGGTCGCAGGAGCCGCCGAGTGTTCACGGCCGGGTGGGGAGTTCGCCGGTGTTGATGGCGGTGATGAAGGATCGCCAGGCGGCGGTGGTGAAGGTGAGGGCGGGTCCGTGGGGGTCCTTGCTGTCACGGACGGGAACTATGTCCGGAATCTCGTCGGCGACCTCGACACAGTCGCCCTGACCATTGCTGTAACTGCTCTTGCGCCACTGCTTCATCGCTCGTACTCCTCTGCAACTTTCCTCAACCAAGTGATGGATTTCTCGGGCTGTACTGATGCGGCCATGAGGCGAAGGAACGTGTCGTCGTGTCTCGCGACCTCGGAGGGCCGTTCCGCATAGGTGCTGCTCGTTGTTGCCTCGGAGTAGGCCACGCTGCCGGGGATGTCACTGAACGACAGGACCGAGAACGACGAGCCCATGGCCGCGTGCGCACCTGCCGCGAACGGAAGAATCTGGATGGTGATGTTGGGTCGCTCGTCGGCCATGGTCGCGAGATGGTTCAACTGCTCAGCCATGGACGAGTCGTCGCCCACGGGGCGCCGGATCACGGCCTCGCCGATGATGGCCCAGAACTGGGGTGGATCCTGTCGATCAAGGATCTGCTGGCGATCCATCCGGAGAGCCACACGGCGCTCGATCTCGGGTGTGGACTCCGTTGGATTCATGGCTCGGATGACGTGCCTGGCGTAGACCTCGGTCTGCAGGAGTCCCGGGACGAGCTCGCACTGGTATGTGACGATCTTCGTGGCATCCGACTCGAAGCCGACGTAGGCCCGAAACCAGTCGGGCAGCGCATCGCCGTAGGCGTGCCACCAACCCTGTTGCCGGCTCTGCCTCGTGAGTTTCAGGAACTGCTTCACCTCTTCGGGTGAAGTAATCCCGTAGTGCGCCAACAGCTTCGCCGCGTCGCGCTCTTGTAGTGACACGAGGCCACTCTCGATCCGGCTCAGCTTGGAGGCGGACCAGCCGAGCGCGGCGGCCACGTCCTTGGCGCTCATGTCGCGTGACGAGCGCAACTTGCCAAGCTCGCCGCCGAGCCTACGCCGCAGCACGGTCGGACTGCTCACTCGTCACACTCCCTGCCTGTTCGGGTCCTTGCATAGTCTGCCACCCCTCTTTGAGCCTCAACCATGATGGCAGAGGCTGCAATTGCAGCTGAGATGCGCTTGCACGCAACAGGCCGCGAGGTGCACACTACACGAAGTGACGATCTGGACCGTCTGAGTGATCAAGCAGCCGGTCGCCGGGCATTCCCATGCCCCAACTCCCTGCACGCGGAAGGTGAATCCGCCATGTCCTCCTGCAACTCCTCTCCCTCTCCCTCCTCCTCCCTCTCCACCTGGCTGCCGCGCAGCCGGCGCTCGCCCGGGGAGGCGCGGCGGCTCCTCGAAAACCTGCTCGCCGACGCCCCCGGGGGCGAACGCTTCTTCGATGCCGGGCAGTTGCTCGTCAGTGAACTCGTGACGAACGCCGTCCTGCACGGCACGCCGATGGGGCGCCGGATCCACCTCGTCATCGACGTCGACCGGTGGCGGCTGCGGATCGAGGTGCACGACGCGCGCGGCGAACGGGGGCCGGTGCTGCGGGCGGCGTCCGGTGAGGACGAGTCCGGGCGCGGCCTGGTGCTCGTCAAGTTGCTGGCACAGAGATGGGGTTGCTGCCCCCGCGAGGGCGTGGGGAAGATCGTCTGGGTGGAGATCGCGCCGTAGTCCGACGACGAAGGAACGACGGATTCCGGCCGTTGGGACGGTGGTTGGTGCACGGCTTCCACGGAACGGGTGACCCGTCAGGCTCGTGACGCGCCGCGCGCCCCGGTCTGCGGAGGCGAATCGGCAGCACAGGGCCGCCCTGACGACAATTCCCCTGTCATATGCGGAACTTCACACTCCCTCCCTATATTCACCGAGGCACATCCCGGCCGCGGGTCTCAGCGGCACGTTCTGTCACCACCGACAACGAGGACGGAACCATCGTGCGCAGGAACACCAAGAGGATCAGCCTGGCCGGCTGTCTGCTGGCCGGCGTCGCCGCGGCAGCGGTCGTGACGGCGCCGGCCGCGAGCGCGCAGACCAGCTCGCCGACCCGGCTCGACAGCATCAACTGCAGCACCGGCACCTTCGGCTCCGACGGCAACCAGTGGTACTACAACATCTCCTGCTCGGCCACCGGCACCACCAAGTGGTGGGTGAACATCAGCTGCACCGACAACTCCACCCGCACCGCCGGCCCGTACACCACCTTCCAGAACGTCCGCGTGTACTGCCCGCCGAACACCACCCCCAAGCAGGGCTGGGTCAGCTACACCCCGTGACGCCGTGACCGACCGTGCCGCCGCCCCGGCTCGGGGGCGGCGGCGCGACCGGGTCGCACATCGACGGCTACGCCCGGCGCAGCCCCAACTCCCCCGCGCGCAGGCCGGCCTGGAAGCGGGAGTCGGCTTCGAGCCGGGCCATCAGTTCGGCCACCCGCCGCCGGTAGGTGCGCAGCGAGACGCCGAGCCGCCGGGCCGCCACCTCGTCGGTGAGCCCGGAGGCGAGGGAACGCAGGATCGTGCGGCCGTCCGCGTCGAGGTGCGGGACGTCGCCGGACAGGTAGACGTCGAGGTCGACGGCGCTGTCCCAGGCGGCCTGGAAGAGCGCGTGCACGCCGTCGATCAGGGCCTGCGACGTGGTCACGGTGTACTCGCGGCCGGCCGGGTTCTCCCGGCCCGCGAGGATCATCACCCGGCGGTCGATGAGGATGGTCTCGTGCGGCAGCGGTGAGCCGCTGATCCGGACGAGGGCGCCCGCGGCCTGCACCACCCGGAGGTGGACGCGGGCCTCCTCGTCGGCGAGGGCGACCGGGCTGAGGAGCTTGCGGGTGGTGAAGCCGGGCTCGGCGGCGTCCCGCATCCGGGTCCGGATCGCGGCCCGCGCCTCCGGCCGGGACCAGGTGCGGAGGTCCCTGGCCGCGCACAGGAACTCGGTCCGTGCGGACTCGAAGAGATGGCCGGCGCGCGCGATCAGTTCGGCGTCGCCGTGGACCGAGAACACCTGGTCGTTGCTCATCCGTCCAGTCTGGCAGCAACTGGCCACGGTCTCGCCGGGGTTCTCGGCGGCGGACAGCATGGGGCGCATGACGACCACGACGACCACGACATTCCTCCTCGGCGGCGACCTCCCTGTCAACCGGCTCGGCTTCGGCGCGATGCGCCTCGCCGCCGGCACTTTCGACGGCCCGCCGCGGGATCCGGCGACCGGCATCGCGGTGCTGCGGCGCGCCGTCGAGCTCGGGGTGAACCACATCGACACGGCCGGCTTCTACAACCGCGGCGCGGTGCGCGCGAACGAACTGATCCGCCGGGCGCTGACCCCGTACCGGGACGACCTGGTGATCGCCACCAAGGTCGGCCCGCTGCCCGGTCCGGACGGTGTGCCGACCGGGAAGGCGGGGCCGGGCGAGCTGCGCGGCCTGGTGGAGGCGGACCTGCGGGCCCTCGGGCTGGACCGGCTGGACCTGGTCTACCTGCGGGTGGGCGGGCTGACCGGGCCGGACACCGAGTCGATCGCGGACCGGTTCGCGGCGCTCGCCGAGCTCCGTGAGCAGGGGCTGATCCGGCACCTGGGCGTGAGCAACGTCGACGCCGCCCAGCTCGCCGAGGCGCGGGCGGTCGCGCCCGTCGCGGCGGTGCAGAACTCGTTCGAGAACGGTCCGGGGCTGCTGGCCACCTGCGAGGCGGCGGGAATCGCGTACGTGCCGTACTTCCCGCTCGGCGGGGGCCTGGTCCCGCTCGACCGCGAACGGCTCGGCCGGGTCGCCGCCCGGGTGGGCGGGACCACGTCGCAGGTGGCGCTCGCCGCACTGCTGGCGGAATCGCCGTCGGTGCTGGCGATTCCGGGCACCGGGTCGCTCGACCACCTGGAGGAGAACCTTGCGGCGGGCGGTCTCGCGCTCGGTGCGGAGGACCTGGCGGAGCTGCGCGCCTGAGCGGGGGTGCGACTGCTCCTCGGCGGCACGACCTGCCCTCGGCGGCACGACCGGCCTTCGGCCGCCCGGCAGTACGGCTCAGAGCAGGTGCCGCAGGTACGCCTCCGGGCGTTCCAGGTAGCGGCGCCAGTGGTCGACGATCGCGAGGTCCTTCCATGCGGTCTCCGTGATCCCGTGCTCGCCGACCTCCAGGACCGCCGCGCCCGGCACGGAGGCCAGGATCGGGGAGTGGGTGGCGCAGACCACCTGGGCGCCGTTGCGGCCCAGTTCGGCGAGCAGGGCGACCAGGCGCAGGCTCGACGTGAACGACAGCGCCGCCTCGGGCTCGTCCAGCACGTAGAAGCCGGGCTCCCGGAACATCGACTCGAACACGGTGAGGAAGCCCTCGCCGTGGCTCATCAGGTCGGTCCGCTCCTCCCAGTAGCCCGGCCAGCCCTGCTTCTCGTCCATCATCCGCATCGCCGTCTCGGCCCGGAGGAAGAAGCCGCGCCGCCTGGCGCGGGGGCCCGAGGCCATGGCGAGGCCGCGCGGGGTGTACTCCAGGCTCAACCGCTCGCCGAGCGCGCTCTTCGCCCGCGGCGAGGCGTAGCGCGAACCGCCGCGCCCGCCGTAGGAGTCCAGCCCGAAGGCCTCCGCCACCGCCTCGGCCAGGGTCGACTTGCCGCTGCCGTTCTCGCCGACCAGGAAGGTGACCGGCGCGGGAAGCGTCACTCCCGCCCCGAGCAGCGCGCCGACGCACGGCACCGTCCAGGGCCACTCCTCCCGCTCCTCGGTACCGACGAGCTGCGGGTGGACGCGTATGCGTTCGACGATCATGGGCGGGCCTTTCCTGCGGGCAGTGCTCTCCCGAGGCTAGGCGGTGGGTCCGACACGAACGGTCACTGGACGACGAGGGTGCCCGTCATGTTCGGGTGGACGTCGCAGTGGAACGGGTACGAGCCGGGGGTGGTGGGGGCGGTGATCGTGGCCGACCTGCCCTGCTCCAGCAGACCGGTGTCGAACGCGCCGGCGTTGGGCGCGATCGCGGTGAGGGTGTGGCCGGCGGAGTCCTGGTTGGTGACCGTGATGCTCGTGCCCGGGGCCACGGTGAGGGTGGCGGGGCCGAACGTGAAGTCCTTGATCGTCACGGTCACCGCCCCGGCCGGCGCGGAGGAGGCGGAAGCGGAAGAGGCGGAAGGTGAGGCGGTGGGGGAGGAAGCGGCCGGCGAAGAGGCGGCCGGCGAGGAGACGACCGGTGAGGAGGAGCCGCCCCCGCCCCCGCTGCTGCTCGAACAGCCGGCGGCCCCGACCAGCAGCCAGGCCGACATCACGGCGGCGACGGCGGTCCGGGAAGCACGGGAAGCACGGAACGAACAGAACGAACGGCGGGTCATCAGCGGCTCCAGCCTCGCTACCTGCGGTGATCCGCCCACGCTAGAGCGCGCCGGTCGGCCCTCCCAGCGGGCGCGCCGGGCGGGCCGGGCGCGCGGTGAACGTGGTGGCGTCCTCGGGCACTCCCGAGCGGTCCGCCCCGTCGTCGTCCCGGTAGTCCCACCGGAACGGCACCCCGCGCGCCAGCTCCGGGTCCGGCCCGTCCATCAGCTGGAAGTGCAGGTGCGGTTCGGAGGAGTTGCCCGAGTTGCCGCAGTCGCCGATCCGCTGCCCGGCCCGCACCCGGTCCCCGACCGCGACGCACGGTGAGCCCCGGCGCAGGTGGGCGAACCCGGCCACCACCCCGTCGCCGAGGTCGAGCAGGACGAAGTTGCCCCAGAGGTGCCGCGGCCGGCCGAGGCCGCGGACGAAGCCCTCCAGGTAGAGGTAGCCGAACGCGGGCAGCGAGGCCCGCGACCAGTGGTCCCGCATCCGCGTCTCGACGGCCACCACGGTGCCGTCGGCGGGAGCCAGCACCGGCCGCCCGAAGGACGGGTAGCGCTCGGGGCGGTGGCCGAGCGGTGCGAGCGGCCGGAACGGCGGACCTTGCGGCTCGCCCGGGCCGGGCGCGAGGACGAGGTCGATGGCGTAGGTCTGGGCATGGCTGTGGGTGTGGCTGGGGACCTTGGTGGCCGGGCCGTTCAGCGCGGACCAGCGTCCCGCGACGGGCACGGCGACCGCGACCGGCTCCCGCTCGCCGCGTGGCCGCTGCCACCGCACCAGCGACCACCGCAGCACTCCGCCGACGGCCAGCAGCGCGACCCCGGTCAGCCAGAGGGCGCCCACGCCGCCGGTGCCGACCAGGGCGTTCAGCAGGATGCAGAGGGTGCCGGCGCCGAAGACCGGGCCGTGGTACTTCCGTAGGGCCGACAAGGGCGGTGTCCTTCCGAGAGGGGAGTGCCGAAAGACTGCCGAGGGGGCGCCGTCCGGGGTCAGACGCTGTCCGGCCCGTCCGCCGGGGCGGGCTCGGGGCCGGTGGCCGGGTCGCGGGTGAGCAGGTAGCGGGCGCCGGGGCCGGCCGCGGCCGCGCGGTCGTCGGCGTTGTAGAGCGAGCAGCGGGTGAGCGAGAGGCACCCGCAGCCGATGCAGCCGGTGAGCTTGGCCTTGAGCCGCTCCAGTTCGGTGATCTGCTCGTCGATCCGGCTCTGCCAGGACTGCGCGACGCCGTCCCACTCGGTGCCGCTGGGGGCGCGGTGCTCGGGAAGGCGGTCGAGGGCGACCTTCGCCTCGTCCAGGGACAGTCCGACCCGCTGGGCGGCGCGGACGAAGGCGAT
Organism: Kitasatospora sp. NPDC089913; assembly: GCF_044748625.1. Lineage (NCBI taxonomy): Bacteria > Bacillati > Actinomycetota > Actinomycetes > Kitasatosporales > Streptomycetaceae > Kitasatospora > Kitasatospora sp. NPDC089913. The sequence continues at coordinate 650,473 of NZ_JBIVGI010000001.1, forward strand.
CCGGCGCAGGGTGCCGCGGGTGTAGCGGCGCTGGTTGCCGGTGGTGCGGGTGGCGTGGATCAGCCCCAGCCGCTCGTAGTAGCGCAGCGCCGAGGTGGCGAGGCCGCTCCGCTCGGAGAGCTGGCCGATGGTGAGCAGGTCGTGGCGGCTCGGCCCGTTGGCGATCATGGGTGACACTCTAGCGCTTGACTTGAAGCCGACTTCAGGTTGCAGCATCGGAGGCATGACGAACAGCACCCGAACCGCTACCTCCGGTTTCGCCGACCTGCCGGGCCTGATGGCGCTGATGACCGGCGACGAGAAGCACGGCCCGGCCGCGACCTCCACCCTGGACGCCCTGTGGGTCCTGTACGACCGGGTGCTGCGGGTCACCCCGGAGACGGCGCAGGCCCAGGACCGGGACCGGTTCCTGCTCTCCAAGGGCCACGGTCCGATGGCGTACTACGCGGTGCTGGCGGCCAAGGGCTTCCTCGACCCGGAGGTGCTGCCGAGCTTCGGCGCGTACGACTCGCCGCTCGGCCACCACCCGGACCGGTTGCTCGTCCCCGGGGTGGAGATCAGCTCGGGCTCGCTGGGGCACGGGCTGCCGATCGGGGTGGGCACCGCGCTCGGTCTGCGCGCCCAGGGCCTGCACGACCCGGCGGTCTGGGTGCTGCTCGGCGACGCGGAGTTCGACGAGGGCTCCAACCACGAGGCGGTGGCCTTCGCCGGCGCCTACGGCCTGGACCGGCTGCACGCCCTGGTGATCGACAACTCCTCCGCCACGCACGGCTGGCGCGGCGGCATCGCGGCGCGCTTCGCCGCCGAGGGCTGGTCGGCGGAGACGGTGGACGGCCGCGACCACGAGGCCCTGCACGCGGCGTACACCGCCGCGCACCCGGGCCGGCCGCGGGTCGTGGTCGCCCGCGTCGAGCCGAAGAACTCCTGAGCCGGAAAGGGCCCGAACCTCCATGGACACCATGCGCGACCGCTTCATCGACGTCACCTCCGGCCTGCTGGACGAGGACCCCCGGCTCGCCCTCGTCCTCGCGGACATCAGCGCCGCGGGTTTCCAGAAGGCCGCCGAGCGGCACCCGGACCGGCTGGTCAACGTCGGCATCCGCGAGCAGCTGCTGATCGGCGCCGCCGCCGGACTGGCGCTCACCGGGATGCGGCCGATCGCCCACACCTTCGCCAGCTTCCTGGTCGAGCGACCGTTCGAGCAGGTCAAGCTGGACCTCAACCACCAGGACGTCGGGGCGGTGCTGGTGAGCGCGGCCGGCTCCTACGATTGGCCGGCCGGCGGCCGCACCCACATGTCGCCGGGGGACGTCGCCCTGCTGGACACCCTGCCCGACTGGACGGTGCACGTGCCGGGCCACCCGGACGAGGCGGAACGGCTGCTGCGCCACGCGGTGGCCGACGGCGACAGCAAGGTGTACGTCCGGCTGTCCGCGCACCAGAACGAGCGGGCCGTGAAGGTCGAACCGGGCCGGTTCACGGTGGTCCGCGAGGGAGGCCGGGGCACTGTGGTCGCGGTCGGCCCGATGCTGGACGCCGTGCTCGCCGCCACCGCCAACCTGGACGTCACCGTGCTGTACGCGGCCACCGTCCGGCCGTTCGACGGCGCCGCGCTGCGGGCGGCCACCGGGCGGCGGGCGGACGTGGTGCTGGTCGAGCCCTACCTGGCCGGCACCTCCGCCAACGCGGCGCACGAGGCGCTCGCCGACCGGCCGCACCGGGTGCTGGCCCTCGGGGTGCCGCAGGCCGAGCACCGGCAGTACGGGTCGATCCCGGAGCACCTGGCCGCCTACGGGCTGGACGCGCACGGGCTGCGCGAGCGGATCGACGGCTTCCTGAAGCAGTAGCCCCGGGCGGGCCCGTCAGCGGCGGACCACCGCGACCGAGTCCGGATCGAGGGTCAGCCGGTCCCCGGAGCGGTGGTGCCCCCCGAACGCGGCCACCACTTCGCCGGCCGCCGGCACCGCGGCCGCCGCCCGCCCCAGGTTCACCGCCACCCGGTACGGCCCCCGGTGCACCACCAGCCAGCCGGCCTCCTCGTCGAACTCGGCCCGGACGGCGGCCAGGTCGGGATCGGTCAGCTCCGGGTGCTCCCGCCGCAGCCGGATCAGGGTCCGGGTCCAGTCCAGCAGCGCCCGGTGCGGCCCGCGCCGGGGCTCGGTCCAGTCCAGCACCGAGCGCAGCACGGTGGCCGGCTCCTGCGGGTCCGGCACCGAGTCCGCCGCCCAGCCGTGCTCGGCGAACTCCCGCCGCCGGCCCCGGCGGACGGCCTCGGCGAGGTTGGGGTCGGTGTGGTCGGTGAAGTACTGCCAGGGTGTGGCCGCGCCCCACTCCTCGCCCATGAACAGCATCGGGGTGAACGGCGAGGTGAGCACCAGCGCGGCCCCGCAGGCGAGCCGGCCGGGGGAGAGGCTGGTGGAGATCCGGTCGCCGAGCGCCCGGTTGCCCACCTGGTCGTGCGTCTGGAGGTAGCCGAGCAGCCGGTGGCCGTGGGCGGGCGGGAACGGGCGGCCGTGGTGGCGGCCGCGGAACGAGGACCAGCCGCCGTCGTGGAAGTACCCCCGGGTGAGGGTGCGGGCCACGGCGGCGAGCGGTGCGGCGGCGAAGTCCCCGTAGTAGCCCTGGGACTCGCCGGTCAGGGCGCAGTGCAGGGAGTGGTGGAAGTCGTCGCTCCACTGGGCGGCGAGCCCCTGCCCGCCGGCCTCGCGGGGCGTGGTGGTGCGCGGGTCGTTCAGGTCGGACTCGGCGACCAGGAACAGCGGGCGGTTGGTCGCCACCGCCAACCGGTCGACCTCGGTGGCGAGTTCCTCCAGGAAGTGCACCGCCCGGTCGTCGGCCAGGGCGTGCACGGCGTCCAGCCGCAGGCCGTCGATCCGGTAGTCGCGCAGCCATGCGAGCGCGCTGCCGATCAGATAGGCGCGCACCTCGTCGGAGCCGGGCGCGTCCAGGTTGACCGCCGAGCCCCACGGGGTGTGGTGCCGGTCGGTGAAGTAGGGGCCGAAGGCAGGGAGGTAGTTCCCGGCCGGGCCGAGGTGGTTGTGCACCACGTCGAGGACCACGCCGAGGCCCTTGCGGTGGGCGGCGTCGACGAAGCGCTTGAGGCCCTCGGGGCCGCCGTAGGGCTCGTGCACGGCCCACAGCGACACGCCGTCGTACCCCCAGCCGTGCTTGCCGGGGAACGGGCAGACGGGCATCAGCTCGACGAAGTCGACGCCCAGGTCGACCAGGTGGTCCAGCCGTTCGGCGGCCGCGTCGAAGGTGCCGGCGGGCGTGAAGGTGCCGATGTGCAGCTCGTACAGCACGGCGCCGGGCAGCGGGCGGCCGCGCCAGCCGGTGTGCGACCAGTTGAACGCGGCGTGGTCGACGGCCCGGCTCGGGCCGTCCGGGCCGTGCGGCTGCCGGGGCGAGCGCGGGTCCGGCATCGGGCGCCCGCCGTCCAGCACGAACGCGTAGTCCCCGGCGGGCGCCTCGCCCTGCCACCAGCCGGCGCGGACGGTGTCCCGGGCCAGCGGGTGGTGCGCGCCGTCGACCGCCACCTCGACCCGGTCGGCGGCGTTCGGGGCCCAGACCCGGTACCTCATGACGTCGCCCCTCCCGGCCTGCTGCCTCATGACGCGTTCCTCCCGGTCCGGTGCCTCATGACGCGTTCCTCCCGGTCCGGTGCCTCATGACGTGCCCCTCCTGGTCAGCAGCGCCACCGGCCGGTCGCCGGCCAGCAGTTCGTCCACCGGGACCGGGCCCGACGGGAAGCGACGGTCCGTCAATTCGTCCGTCCAGCCCTCTCCCGCGGGCAGGTGCAGCACGGTGTCGTGCCAGCCGCCGGTCCGGGCGAGCCGGTACGGCAGCCGGGTGACGGCGGTGAGGACGTCCGGACCGCGCCCGAAGGCGAGCAGGTGGGCGGCGGCCGGGCCGACGGCGGTGAGCGGGCGGTAGTCGCCCAACTCCCGGGTGCGGCGCAGGTGCAGGGCGGTGGTGGTGAGGTGCAGCTTCTCCCGGGCCAGGTCGCCGGTGCGCGCGGTCGGCGAGTCGGTGAGCCGCACGGCCAGTGCCCCGAGGTCGACCGGGCGCCGGTTGTCCGGGTCCACCAGGGTGTAGAGCGGCTCCTCGCTGCCCTGGTAGAGGTCCGGCACCCCGGGCACGGTGAGGTGCAGCAGGGCGGCGGCGAGCGTGTTGGAGCGGGCGTACGGGGCGAGCCCGGCCACGTACCCCTCGATCCGGGGCAGCAGCCCGGGGTTGCCGAAGACGCCTTGGGCGCGCTCGGCGAGGGCGCGTTCGAAGCGGACGTCCTGGGTGGTCCAGGAGGTGCGGAGCTTCGCCTCCCGGGCCGCCTTGAGCGCGGCGGCGACCAGCCGTTCCGGGGAGAGCGGCCAGCCGGCGACCAGGGTCTGCCAGAGCAGCCAGTCGCTGTCGGGGTCGTGGCCCGGGGCACGACCGGCGGCCGTCGACCAGGCCGCCGCCTCGGCGGCCCACTCCCGCGGTTGCTCGGCCAGCACGGCCAGCCGGGCCCGGGCGTCGGCACTGCGCTTGGTGTCGTGGGTGGAGAGCACCGTCATGGTGTGCGGCCAGTGCCGTTCGACGTAGTGGCACCAGGCGTGGAAGTCCTCCGGCCGGACCCCGGGCCGGGCGGGCTCGCCGCCGACCTCGTTGAGGCTCAGCAGCGCGTTCCAGCGGTAGAAGGCGGTGTCCTCGACGCCCTTGGCGGCCACGGCGGCGGCGGTCTGCCCGAACCGGACGGCGAACTCGTCCTGCTCGGGCCCGCGTCCGAGCGCGCCCGCCGCGAGCTCCGCGACGAACCGGTCGGTGGCGTCGGTGGGCCCCTCGTCGGCCGCGCGGGCGGCGCGCAGCTGCTCGGCGGAGACCTCCGGCAGCGGCTCCCCGGGGCGGAGGTAGGGGCGGTACGCGGGGTAGCCGGTCAGCAGCCGGCCCAGGGCGGCGCGCAGCCGCTCCGGCGGGTGGTCGGCGAACGCCGGGTGGGCGGCGCCGAGCCGGACGGCCAGCCGGACCAGCCGCTCGACCTCGGCGGACAGCTCGCCGCCGGGCCCGGTCATGTCGGCCCGTCCCCGCCGGGCGGCGGCCAGCGCCGGGTGCGGGTCGGCGCACGGCTCGCCGGGGTCCGGGACGCCGGGGTCCGGACCGTCCGGGCCGTCGGGGGAGGCGGTCAGGAACGCCTCGTACGCCCCGGCCAGCCGGCAGGCACCCGCGTGGTCGGTGAGCACCCCGTCGATCCGGCGCAGCGCGTCGTACCCGGTGGTGCCGGCGCAGGGCCAGTCGGCGGGCAGCCGCTCCTCGCCGGTGAGGATCTTCTCCACCACCGTGTAGGCCCCGCCGGTGGCCCCGGCCAGGCGTTCCAGGTAGCCGCGCGGGTCGGCGAGCCCGTCCGGGTGGTCGATCCGGAAGCCGTCCAGCACGCCCTCGCGGTGCAGCCGCAGCAGCACGCCGTGGGTGGCCTCGAACACCTCGGGGCGCTCGACCCGGACGGCGATCAGCTCGTTCACGGTGAAGAACCGCCGGTAGTTCAGCTCGGTGCGGGCCAGCCGCCACCAGGCCGGGCGGTACCACTGCCGGCCGAGCAGCTCGGGCAGCGGCAGCGTCTCGGTGCCGGGGCGCAGCGGCAGCACGTGGTCGTGGTAGCGGAGCGTGTCGCCGTCGACGGCCAGCTGGTCGAGGACGGCGCCGAGCCGGTCGCCGAGCAGCGGCAGCAGCACCCGGCCGCGTCCGGGGGCGTCCACCGGTCCCGGCTGGGCGGTCCAGTCGATGTCGAACCAGTCCGCGTACGGCGAGTCGGGGCCGTCCCGCAGCACCTCCCAGAGCGGCCGGTTGAGGTGCTCGGGGACGGGGACCGCCATGTGGTTGGGCACCACGTCGGCGATCAGCCGCAGGTGGTGCCGGTGGGCCTCGGCGGCCAGTGCCCGCAGCGCCTCCTCGCCGCCGAGCTGCTCGGATATCCGGCCGTGGTCGACGGTGTCGTAGCCGTGGGTGGAGCCGGGCACGGCGGCCAGCAGCGGGGAGAGGTGCAGGTGGGAGACGCCGAGGGCGGCCAGGTAGGGGACGGCGGCGGTGGCGTCGTGCAGGGTGAAGCCGGGCTGGAGCTGGAGGCGGTAGCTGGCCGACGGCACGGCGGCGGGGGTGGCGGCCGGGCGGGACTGCGCGGGCTCGGCGGCGTGGGTCATGCCTCCATGCCTACCCGGCGGGGCGCGGGGGCAAGACCCGTTGCTGGACCGAACAGGTGAGCGGGGCCCGCCGGGGGCGGATGTGTCCGGGGCGGACGCTCAGTGGCCGCGGCGGCGCCACCCCCGGGGCACGGTGAAGTAGCCGGGGCGCTGCGGCCCGCCCGCCCCGGAGCGGCCGAGGCGCAGGATCCGGCCGTGTTCGGCCCGGGCGGCCCGCACCGCCTCGGCGGCGGCCGGGTCGTCCGCGTACTGGGCGAACGAGCTGTTGAACATGGTCGGGGTGGGTTCCGCGACCGGCGTCCGGCCCGGCTCGTCCCAGCTCAGGCGGGCGTCCAGGGGCTCCGGCGCGAACAGTGCGGGGAGGTCCCGCGGCGAACCGTCCGGGTGGCGGCCGCCGTCGCGGTAGTACGCCAGCGCGGCGGCGACCGAGCCGCGCCGGTGCGGCAGCCGGGGGTCGGCGTACCCGTCCGCGCCCCAGTCGGCGACGCCGGCCGCGTCGATCCGGCGCAGCAGCTCCGGCGGCTCCAGCGCGGTGGCGAAGTAGGCCGTCGCGGCGAGCTGGCAGACCAGCTCCAGCCGGCGGCCCGGGTCGAGCCCGAGCCCGGGGGCGGTCCGGCGGTCGTCCACCTGCGACACGACGAAGGTGATCCCGTCGACCGCGCCGAGCCGTTCGACCAGCCCCTCGACCAGGGCGCGTTCGGCGGCCCGGGCGGCCTCCGCCCCGGGGGTGCGGGTGCGGGCGAGCACCCACCGGTACGGGGGCGGGCGGCGGACCGTCGCGTCCGCGACCCGGCCCGGGACGGAGAGCAGTGTCCCGAGCAGGAACTCCGCCGTGGTCGTCCGATCGCCCGCCATCGCCCCCGCCGCCCCTCGCACCGGTCCCCGGGCAGGCTCCGGCCTCCCCGGGGACCACGGTGGCCCGTGCGACGGCGGATGCGCAAGGGCCCTCGGTGCACCCGCACGCCGCGGGTGGGTGCGCCCGGCCGCTCAGGCCGGGCGCTGCAGCACCATCAGCGAGCGGTCGACGAGCTGCAGCGCGTCCCCGGCCTTGACCACCGCGCCCGTGCCCGGCGCGGGCAGCCGGGCCTGCGCGGTGTCCACCACGACCTGCCACTCCTGCCCGTGCCCGGCCGGCACGGTGAACTCCAGCGGCTCGAAGTGCGCGTTGAACATCAGCAGGAAGGAGTCGTCGACGATCCGCCCGCCGCGCCGGTCCGGCTCCGAGATGGCGTAGCCGTTCAGGAAGACGGTGAGCGACTTGGCGTAGCTGGCACCCCAGTTGCGCTTGGTCATCTCCTCCCCGGCGGGCGTGAACCAGGCGATGTCGGTGAGGTCCTCGTACGCGCCGGACCCGCCGCCCTCCCCGGTGGGCCGCCCCGGGACCGGGCGCCCGTGGAAGAAGCGGCGGCGCCGGAACACCGGGTGGTCGCGGCGCAGCCAGACCATGCCCTGGGTGAACTCCAGCAGCCGGGCGTCCGGCCCGTCCCCGGTCGGCCAGTGCACCCAGGTGAGCGGGTTGTCCTGGCAGTAGGCGTTGTTGTTGCCGTGCTGGGTGCGGCCCAGCTCGTCGCCGTGCGAGAGCATCGGCACGCCCTGCGAGAGCATCAGGGTGGCGAGGAAGTTGCGCTGCTGGCGGGCCCGCAGCTCCTCGGTGCCGGGGTCCTCGCCGGGGCCCTCGACCCCGCAGTTCCAGGAGCGGTTGAAGGACTCGCCGTCCCGGTTGTTCTCGCCGTTGGCCTCGTTGTGCTTGTCGTTGTAGGAGACCAGGTCGCGCAGGGTGAAGCCGTCGTGGCAGGTGACGAAGTTGATCGAGGCGATCGGGCGGCGGCCGTCGTCCTGGTAGAGGTCGGAGGAGCCGGTGAGCCGGGAGCCGAACTCGGCCAGGGTGGCGTTCTCGCCGCGCCACAGGTCGCGGACGGTGTCGCGGTACATGCCGTTCCACTCCGTCCACAGCGGGGGGAAGTTGCCGACCTGGTAGCCGCCCTCGCCGAGGTCCCAGGGCTCGGCGATCAGCTTGGCCTGGGAGACCACCGGGTCCTGCTGGACCAGGTCGAAGAACGAGGAGAGCCGGTCCACCTCGTGGAACTGCCGGGCCAGGGTGGCGGCGAGGTCGAAGCGGAAGCCGTCGACGTGCATCTCGGTGACCCAGTAGCGCAGCGAGTCCATGATCAGCTGGAGCACGTGCGGGCTGCGCATCAGCAGGCTGTTGCCGGTGCCGGTGGTGTCCTCGTAGAACCGCTGGTCCCGGGCGAGGCGGTAGTAGGAGACGTTGTCGAGGCCGCGCATGGATAGCGTCGGGCCCAGGTGGTTGCCCTCGGCGGTGTGGTTGTAGACCACGTCGAGGATGACCTCGATGCCGGCCGCGTGCAGCGCCTTCACCATCGACTTGAACTCCTGCACCTGCTGGCCCCGGTCACCGGTGGAGGAGTAGGAGGAGTGCGGGGCGAAGAAGCCGACGGTGTTGTAGCCCCAGTAGTTGGCCAGTCCGAGGTCCCGCAGCCGGTGGTCGCGGACGAACTGGTGCACCGGCATCAGCTCGATCGCGGTGACGCCGAGCTTGGCGAGGTGCTCGATCACGGCCGGGTGGGCGACGCCCGCGTAGGTGCCGCGGATCTCCTCGGGGATCCCCGGGTGCAGTTTGGTCAGGCCCTTCACATGGGCCTCGTAGAGCACCGTGCGGTGGTAGTCGGTGCGGGGCGGCCGGTCGGTGCCCCAGTCGAAGTAGGGGTTGATCACCACCGAGTGCATGGTGTGCGGGGCGGAGTCGAGGTCGTTGCGGCGCTCGGGGGCGCCGAAGTGGTAGCCGTAGACCGACTCGTCCCAGTCGATGGTGCCGCTCATCGCCTTGGCGTACGGGTCCAGCAGCAGTTTGGCGCTGTTGTGCCGCTGGCCCAGGCCCGGGTTGTAGGGGCCGTGGACGCGGAATCCGTAGCGCTGGCCCGGCTGGACGCCCGGGAGGTAGGCGTGCCGGACGAAGGCGTCCGTCTCGCGCAGTTCGACGGAGGACTCCGAGCCGTCCTCGTCGAGCAGGCAGAGCTCGATCCGGTCGGCGCTCTCCGAGAACACGGCGAAGTTGGTGCCGGCCCCGTCGTAGGTGGCACCGAGGGGGTAGGAGGTCCCTGGCCAGACCTGCATGGTTCCTCGACTTCCTTGCGTAGAAGGAGAACTGACGTAAAGTCCGACGGCCGGGCCCGGACCTCGGAGGCACTCTCTTCCCGGCCTCGCGGCCGGGCATGCGCCGCTCGGGCACCGTGACCCACGGCACACGGCGGCACAGTCCGCATACTCCCCGACGCTTCGCCCGACGGCGGGGCCATTTGTGCCGTATTCGCCCGAACGGGTGTCCGCGCGCGTCGCCGCGGGCCGTGGCCGGCGGTCCGAGCCGGTCAACGGGGGCCGTCGCGGGTGCGTCGCGGGTGCGTCGCGGGCCCTCCCGGGTGGGCGCGGGCCGGTGCGGGGTGCGTCGCGGGGCCCTCCTGGGTGGGCAGGCGTCCTCCCGGGTCGGGCCGGCGCCGTCGAGGGGCTTTCGTGGTGGGCGGGGCGGGTGAGACGGTTGGGGTGCCCCGGCGGCCCGGCCGCCGCCGTGCCCCAACCGGCTGCGGGCGGTTCGCGGCGGGCAGTACCCTTGATCGTCCGGCTGTTCGGGACTCATGGCGATCCATCAGGCGAACCGTCGGCGAACCGGCGGTGCGCCCCGGTGTGTCGGCGGTGCGTCCCCGGCCGTCCGGTCGTCCGGTGCGCCGAGCGGCCGACCGGCCGGACGGCGGACAGGCGGTCAGACAGACAGCTCCGAGCGGCCCCGGGCGGCTCACGACAGGAACCAGGTGAGGTGCGCATGGTGTTCCCCGCCGGCGGTCGTGGCGGTGGGCCCGGCGGCCCCGACCGTGGCGGCGCCCGCAGCGAGGCGCCGACGGTGGTCATGCGCCCCGCCCTGACCGGCGGGCGCTCGCTCGTCCCCGCCCAGGGCGGGCCGGTCGAGGTCCCCGCGCTCGCCTGGTCCGGCGCCGAGTGGGAGGACGCCTACCAGCGGGTCAGGCTCTCCGGCCGCGCCTACGTCTGGCTCAACCTGGTCGAGCAGCGGCTCCGCTCGCTCGTCGACGAGGTGCTGCACCCGATCTACGCGCCCGCCCACGGCGAGGACTGGGTCACCGCCGCGGCCGGCCCGGCCGGCGAGGAGTGGGCGCACCGGGCCGGCGCCGTCCGCGAGGTCAGCCGCCGCAAGGGCTACCTGCTCGACCCGGCCGACGACGACCCGCTGGTCTTCCTCACCCTGCCGCAGCTGCGCGAACTGATGGTCCAGCACTGGCCCTGCTTCGAGCCGTACCTGGCCGACCGCCGGGAGATCGAGCTGGCCCTCGACGAGCTGGAGGTCGCCCGGCACGTCGTCTCCCGCAACCGTGTCCTCACCCCGACCGTGCTCGCCCAGGCCGAACGGGCCTCCGCCCGGCTGCTCGCCCTGCTCGACGGCGGCACCGGGGCCGTGCCCGCGGACGTGGTCGAGTCCCTGGTCGCCGGCCGGTACGCGGACGTCGTCGCCGTCCACCCCGACCGGGTCCGGCTCCAGCGCGACCTGCCGGTCGAGGACCTCCTCGACGGCGCCCGGCGGCTCGACGCGCTCGGCATCGGCCTCGGCATGCTCTGCCAGAACTACACCGGCAAGCGGCTGGTCCGGCTCGCCGGCGAGGGCTGCCGGGTCCGGCTGCTCTTCCTCAACCCGGCCAGCAGCGCCGTGCGCCGCCGCGAGCGCGAACTCGGGCTCGGACGCGGCGAGCTGGGCCGCTCCATCCAGATGAACATCCTGCACGTGCGCCGGGTCCGCGCCGCGCTGCGGGACCAGGGCGGCTTCGAGATCCGGGTGTTCGACGAGACCCCGCGGTTCACCGCCTACCTGGTCGAGGGCACACCGGCGGGAGCGACGGCCCCCGGCGGCCGGCGGCAGACCCGCGACCTCGGCGTCGTCCAGCCGTACCTGCGCCGGGCCCGGGGCATGGAATCGCCCGCGCTGGTCCTGCGCGGCGGTGCCGGCCAGGAGCCCGGCGGCACCGACGCCGGACTGCTGGAGGTCTACCGCGAGGAGTTCGAGGGCATCTGGGCGGACTCCCGCCCGGTCTCCTGAACCGACGCCTCCCCCGGGCGGGGGAGGCGGCCCCTCCTCGCGGGTCCTCCCGGCTCCTCGCGGCTCCTCCCGGCGGCCGGAAAACCGCTGGCCGGGCGGGCGCGACGGCTGCGACAGTGCCCGGATGAACAGCACTCCCGACTGGACGCTGCGCCCCGGCCGCCCCGAGGACGTCGAGCCGCTCGCGGCGCTGCGCGCCGAGGTCATGCGCACCGACCTGGTCCGCCTCGGCCGCTACGACGAGGACCGGGTCCGCCGGCGCCTGCGGGAGGGCTTCTCCACCCGCTGGACCGCCGTCGTCGAGGTGGCCGGGGTCCTGGCCGGCTGCTGCACCGTCCGCCCCGCCGAGCAGGGCGGACGCCTCCTGGAGCACTTCTACCTCGACCCGGCCCACCAGGGCGTCGGCCTCGGCGGTGCAGTCCTGCGCCGGCTGCTGGCCGAGAACGACGCGGCCGGCGAGCCGGTGCGGCTGATCGTGCTCCGGGGCAGCCGCGCCCGCCGCCTCTACGAGCGGCACGGCTTCGCCTTCGAGCGCGAGGACGGGGTCGACGTCCACCTGCTCCGGCCCGCCGGGGAGCGGTAGGCGGGCCCGTTCGGCGGCTCCCCCCTTCGGGCGGCGAGCGGAGGCGGTCCGGGGCGGGCGTTGCTAGCGTCGAATCCATGATCAGCGGCCCGGCACCGGGTCCGCCCGCGCTCCTGGACCCGCCGCCCCGGAAGGCCCCCGTTGACCAGTCAGTACACGAGCGACCCGGGCGCCCCCGTCGCCTCGCGCCGCAGCTTCGTCCGCACCGCGCTCGGCGCCGGGGCCGTCGGAGCCTTCGCCCTCGGTACCGCCGGCCCCGCCCCGGGCGCCCCCGCCGCCACCACCGGGCGGATCCCGTTCCACGGCGTCCACCAGGCCGGCATCCTCAACCCGCCCCCCGGCTACGGCACCTTCCTCGCCCTCGACGTCCACGTCAACGACCGCGCCGCACTCGCCGCCCTGCTGCGCACCCTCACCGACCGGATCCGCTTCCTCACCGACGGCGGCACCCCGCCCGACCTCGGCCCCGGCGCCGCACCCTCCGACAGCGGCACCCTCGGCCCCGCCGCCCTGCCCACCGACGACCTCACCGTCACCGTCGGCGTCGGCGCCTCCCTCTTCGACGCCCGCTACGGCCTCGCCGACGCCCGCCCCGCCGGGCTCACCGCGATGCGCACCTTCCCCAACGACGGCCTGCGCCCCGCCGAATGCCACGGCGACCTCTCCCTCCAGGTCTGCGCCACCAGCCGCGACACCGTCCAGCACGCGGTCCGCCACCTGCTGCGCGGCACCGGCAAGGCGCTCAGCCCGCGCTGGCAGCTCGACGGCTACCAGAACCGGGCCCGTCCGGCCGGCGCCGCCCGCAACCTGCTGGGCTTCAAGGACGGCATCCAGAACCCCGACACCGGCTCCGCCCAGCAGATGGACGCCCTGGTCTGGGTCGGCGCGGACGCCGGCGGACCGGCCTGGGCGGTCGGCGGCACCTACCAGGTGATCCGCGCCGTCCGCACCCTGGTCGGCCCCTGGGACGAACTGCCCCTGGGCGAGCAGGAGCGGATCATCGGCCGCCGGAAGTCCGACGGCGCCCCGCTCGGCCGCACCAAGGAGGGCGACACCCCCGACTACACCCAGGACCCGAACGGCGCCGTGATCGCCCTCGACTCCCATATCCGCCTCGCCAACCCCCGCACCGACGCCACCCGCGCCGACCGCATCCTGCGCCGCGCCTTCAACTACGACCGGGGCCTCGACGCGGGCGGCGTCCCCGAACTCGGCCTCGCCTTCTGCTGCTACCAGCGCGACATCGCCAGGCAGTTCGAGACCGTCCAGACCCGACTGATCGACGAGCCCCTCGCCCGCTTCCTCCGCCCCACCGGCGGCGGCTACTTCTACGTCCTCCCCGGCGCCCAGGACCCCACCGACTGGCTCGGCCGCACCCTGCTCGGCTAGGGCGTGGTCGGAAGTCGCCTGTCCGCATGGGGTTCTATCTCCGCAACAGGATTGACGTCCTCCCGTGGCGCGGGCGGAGCGCCGCTGTGCAAGCTGGCCACGTTGCGCAGCGGCACCAGGACGGCCGGACCGGCGGTCCCCGCTCCGCGTTCGGGGGATCCCCATGCGGGTACGCAAGACTCTCCTCGGCCTGTCCGCCGCCTCGCTCACGGCCCTGATGTGCGCCGTGGCGGTCCCGGGCGTCGCCTCCGCGGAGGCGGCCCTGCCCGCCTCCGCGCTCACCCTGGGCCGGGCGGTCGCCGACACCCACGCCGACACCCGCGCCGACGGTCCGCAGCGCGAGGCCGGTGCGCGGCAGGCCGTGACCGGCACCTACATCCGGATCAACAGCCTCTACTCGGTGACGTCGGGCCAGTGTCTGGACGCCGACGCCAACAACGGCGGCAACGGGACCAAGGTGCAGGTCTGGGGGTGCAACGGGTCCACGCAGCAGGAGTGGATCTCGTGGAGCGACTACAGCATCGAGAGCGTGCGGTTCCCGGGGATGTGCCTGGACGCGGACACCAACGGGAACGGCGGCAACGGGACCCGGGTCCAGCTGTGGCAGTGCAACGGCGCCACGCAGCAGAAGTGGTTCGTGCGGGCCAACGACGTCGCGATCTACAACTCGCGGTACAACAACGGCTACAACACCGTGCTGGACCGGGACACGAACGTGTCCGGCAACGGCGCCCAGGCGCAGCTGTGGCAGAAGAACTACCAGTCGCAGCAGTGGTGGAGGATCGTCGGCGCGTAGTACCGGTCGTCGGACGGCCGGAGGAGTCCGCTACCGGGGAGCCCGCGCCCCCGGCCCGCCGTGACCGGCGGGCCGGGGGCGCGGACGCGTTCGCGGGGTCCGCTGCCGGGGCCGCCCGTGACCGGCCGGCCGGGGGCCGGGGGCGGGTGCTGCGGGGCTCCGGCGGGCGGGGGTGCGGGCCCCAGCGGCCGGATTGTCGGAGGGGCGGGTGATGATAGGGGCTGTTCGAGTGGAGGACGGAAGGACGCATTCCTATGAGCTGGTGGCAGCAGCCACTGGTCGGCTTCGACCTGGAGACCACGGGTACCGACCCGGCCGTGGACCGGATTGTCACGGCCGCCCTCGTGGACACCGTCGGGGACCGCCGGCTGGATGCCACCGGGTGGCTGCTCGACCCGGGGGTGCCGATCCCCGCCGAGGCGGCGGCGATCCACGGGATCGGGGACGACCTGGCGCGGGCCAAGGGGCGGCCCGCCAAGGAGGCGGTGGACGAGATAGCCGGCGCGCTGTGCGCCCGGCTCGCCGAGGGGCGGGCGGTGGTGGCGTTCAACGCCCCGTTCGACCTCTCGATGCTCGACGCCGAGCTGCGCCGGTACGGGCTGCCGGCGCTGGCCGAGCGGCTCGGCGGGCCGGTCGTGCCGGTGCTCGACGCACTGGTGATCGACCGCGCGGTGGACAAGTACCGCAAGGGCTCGCGGACCCTGCAGCGGGTCTGCGAGGTGTACGGCGTCGAGCTGACCGACGCCCACGAGGCGGGCAGTGACGCCCTCGCCGCCGTCCGGGTCGCGGTGGCCCTCGCCGAGCGCTACCCGGACCAGGTCGGCGCCGTCCCGGTGGCCGAGCTCCACGCCCGTCAGGTCGACTGGCACCGGGCCTGGGCCGAGGACCTCCAGGCCTGGCTCCGCCGGGCCAAGGACCCGGAGGCGGTCATAGACCCCCGCTGGCCTCTGCGCTGATCCCGCCCCCGAGCAGCAGGGCCTTGGCGGCGGCGAACTCGGCGGCGTCGAGGGCGCCCTCGCGCCGGAGCGCGGCGAGGCGTTCGAGGGCGGACACGACACCGCCGTCCTGCGGGGCGGCGGTGCGGGCGGCGATGGTGACGTGGAGGTTCTCCGGATCGTCGGGGTGGTAGCGGACCTCGGCGCCGTCGCCGGGGCGCGGGGCGCGGCCGGGCGGGAAGGTGTCGACGGTGGCGGCCGTGCGGTCGGCTCCGTCGGCGGTGCGGAAGCCGACGGTGACGCGCAGCTCGGGGTCCTCGTCGTCGGCCGCCCCGGTGCCGGTGACGCGGGTGATCAGGGCCGGGACGGTGATGCCCTCCCGGTCCAGCCGCTCCTGTCGTCCGGCGGCCAGCCGGTGGGCGCGCCAGCGCCGGGCGCCGTGCCGGTCCAGGGCGGCGGTGAGCAGGGCGAGCGGGAGGACGGGCGCGAGCAGCCAGGGCCGGGCGGTCCCCTCGGCGAGGGCCGCGCCGAGCAGGCCGGCGGCCAGGCAGCCGAGCAGGACGCCCCGGTCGGAGGTGGCCGAGGGCTCGGTGGTGGGGGCGTCGCCGTGGGCGGTGGTGGCGGCGGCCACCAGGGCGGCCAGCCAGAGCAGCGGCCCGAGGACGAGCAGGAGGACGGTGGGCAGGGCGCCGCAGTGCCGTTCGGGGCCGCAGGCGTCGGCGGCGAACGCCCGGACGGCGCCGGTGGCGGTGAGCCAGCCGGTGGCCGCGGTGAGGACGGCGGTGACGGCGAGTCCGACGATCCGGCCGCGGCTCAGGCGCGGTCCGAGGGCGATGGGGCGATCGGTGGCCATGGGCCGGAGTGTAGGGGGATCCGGCGAACTCCCGGGGGCGTGCCCGCGACGGTGGTGACCGTCCCGCGCCACCGCGCGCGGGACGGCCGACCGGGCGTCAGAACGGGTACCAGCGCACCTCGGTGGCGCCGGTCCGCAGCGAGTCCACCCGGCGCCGGAACTCGGCCAGTGCCGCCGGGTTGCCCGGTGCCTGCTGGGCGACCCAGGAGGCGCTGGCCGTCTCCCTGGCCCCGCGCAGCACCGCGAAGCCGGGCCACTCGCGCACGTCCCAGCCGTACGCCGCGGTGAACTCCCGGTAGTCCGCGTCCGGCACGCCGTACCGGTCGTGGCTGAGCGCGAGCACCACCAGGTCGTGCTCGCGCAGGTCGTGCGCGACGAACTCCAGGTCGAGCAGGACGGGCCCGTCCGGGCCGACGTGGACGTTGCGCGGCAGCGCGTCGCCGTGGATCACCCCGGTCGGCAGGTGCGGGACGAGCGCGGCCGCCGCGGCGGCGAAGGAGTCCCGGCGGTCGCGCAGGAAGTCGACGTCGGCCGGGTCGACGTGGCCCTCGGCGGAGGCGAGCCAGCGCTCGACGGGGGCGAGCAGGTCGCGGCGGCCGAGCGCGAACGGCGGCTCGGGCAGCCGGTGCACGGCGTGCAGCAGCGGGGCGAGGTCCACCGGGCGGGCGGGCCGTTCGGCGGGGGCGAGCCGGTGCCAGAAGGTGACCGGGTGCCCTTCGGCGAGCCGGGGCCCGGCGGGCACCGCGTCGTACGGGCGGACCACCGGGACGTCGTGGCCGGCCAGCCAGTCGGCGACGGCGAGTTCACGGCGGGCCCGGTCGCGCAGTTCGGGCGCGCGGCCGACCTTGGCGACCACGGCCGGGTCGCCGAGGTCGAAGACGGCGTTCTCGCCGAGGGCGAGCAGCCGGGCGCCGGTGGGTTCGGGCAGGCCGGCGGACTCGCAGGCACGGGCGAGCAGCAGCCGCGCCCGCCCCTCGTCGAAGCGGTGCATGAGGGTGTCGGTTTCCTTCGTGACAGCCGGGTGAGGGTGGGCGATCATTCTGGCAAACGGGTGCCGGGCCCCGCGCGACGCGGGGCCCGGCGGTTGTCCGGGGTCTGCGGGCCCGGGGGCCCGACGGGGAAGGGTCAGACCCCGATCCGGCGGTGCCGGGCCTGCGGGACGCGCGGTTCGTCGGTGCCGGTGCCGGTGCCGGTGCCGGTGCCATGGCCAGTGGCAGTGCCGGCGGCCGGGGCGGGCGGAGCACCCGCGCCGAGCGGCGGGACGCTCTCCCCGTGGGAGAAGTCGGGCAGCCAGGCGAGCCAGCGCGGCAGGTACCAGTTGCGCTCGTCGAGCAGGGTCATCACCGAGGGCAGCAGCACCGCGCGGATGATCGTCGCGTCGATCAGCACCGCGACCGCGAGGCCGACGCCCATCTGCTTCATGGCCTGCATGGAGAGGGTGCCGAAGACCGCGAAGACCGCCACCATGATCACGGCCGCGCTGGTGACCACCCCGGCCGTGGAGCGGATGCCGTGGGCGATCGCGACCCGGGTGGGCAGGCCCCGGTCACGGCCCTCCTTGATCCGGGAGACCACGAAGACGTGGTAGTCCATCGACAGGCCGAAGAGGATCACGAAGAGGAACAGCGGCACCCAGGACTCGACCGCGCCGACGCCCGCGGTGCCGAGCAGCGAGGCCCCGACGCCGTGCTGGAAGACCAGCGTCAGCACCCCGTACGCGGCGCCGACCGAGAGCAGGTTGAGCACCACGGCGGTGCCGGCGACGGCCAGCGAGCGGAAGGAGGTGAGCATGAGCAGGAAGGCGAAGGCGACCACGAAGCCGAAGACCACCGGTATCGACCCGGTCATCTTGGCGTTGAAGTCGTAGGAGCCGGCGGTGCGGCCGGTGACCGGGGCCTCGGTGCCGGGCACCGCGAGCACGGTGGCGGGCACGAGGTCCTCGCGCAGGGTGCGCAGGGCGGCGTTGCTGACCTCGTCGTTGCCGCTGCCGTTGAGCGGGATGTCGACGGTGGCCACGTTCTGCTCGGGGTGGACGGTGACGTCGACCGGTCCGTGCATCCGGCCGGAGGCCAGCGCGCGGGCCTGGAGGTCGGCGATCGCGGCGGTCATCGCGGGGGAGTCGATGTCGGTGGCCCTGATCACCACGGAGGCGGGCGCGGGGCTGCCGGGGAAGGCGGCCTCGATCTTCTGCGAGACGGCGACCAGCTCGTTGCCCTTCGGCAGCTGCTGCTGGAAGGTCAGGTTGGCGGTGTGCATGGTGAGCAGCGGCGCGGCCAGGCCGATCAGCACAGCGCCGGACAGGGCGGCGGCGGCCAGCGGGCGGCGCAGCACCGGGGTGAGCACGGCGTTCCAGAAGCGGCCGCCGCCGGTGGCGGCGTCGGGGCGGCGCAGCCGGTGCAGGAAGGGCACCCGGCCCTTGTCGACCCGGTCGCCGAGCATCGAGAGCAGGGCGGGCAGCACGGTGAGCGAGCCGAGCACGGCGGTGACGACGACCACGATGGTGGCGTAGGCCATGGCCTTGAACTCGGCGATGCCGGTGAGGAACATGCCCGCCATGGCGATCACCACGGTGACGCCGGAGACCAGCACGGCCCGGCCGCTGGTGGCGGCGGCGATCCGCAGCGAGGTGTCGAGGTCGCGCCCGGCCGCCCGCTCCTCGCGTTCGCGGCGCAGGTAGAAGAGGCAGTAGTCGACGCCGACGGCGAGGCCGACCAGCAGCATCACCGAGCTGGCGCTGTTGCTGGTGTGCAGGATCCCGCTGCTGAGGGCGACGAGTCCGCCGGCCGCGACGAAGGCGGTGATCGCGAGCAGGACGGGCAGGACGGCGGCGACCAGCGCGCCGAAGGCGACCAGCAGGATGCCGAGGGCGAGCGGGACGGCCGTCCACTCGGCCCGGGCGAAGTCGTCGGCGAACTGCTCGTCCATCCACTTGCCGGAGCTGGCGTCGCCGAGCTCCACCACGGTGAGGTCGGGGTGCTGCTTCTGGACGGCGGCGACGGCGTCGACCACGGCGCCGACGTTGGCGGTGGCCTCCTCGTGGTCGCCCCGCACGGTGAGCTGGACGAGCGCGGAGCGGCCGTCGGCGGAGACGGCCCTGGTGTCGTAGGGGGAGCGGACGTCGGTGGCCTTGCCGGTGCCGTTGACCCCGGCGATCACCTGGTCGACGACGGCGCGGAAGGCGGGGGCGTCGGCGGTCCGGTCGGTGCTCTGGATCAGGACGGTCTCGGTGGACGGGGACTTCAGTCCGGCCCGGTCGAGGATCTCGGCGGCCCGGGAGACCTGGCCGGGCATGGCCTCGGCCTCGTCGACCTGGGTGCTGCCGTGCAGGCCGCCGAGGAAGGTGGCGAGGACGACGAACAGCAGCCAGCCGAAGACGGCGGTTTTTCTGTGCCGGGCGCTCCAGGCGCCCATGGCGGCGGCCATGCCGGGCTTGGTCTTCACGGTTCCCCCAGGAAGAGCGGCCGGCGCCGGTGGCGGGCGCGGGCCGGGTGTACGGCGGTGGTCGGCCGCCGGAGTGGGCGCCGGGTGCGGTCCGGCGTCGTGATCGACCCTAGGGAAGCGCGTGTTGACGGGGTATCCGGCTGGCGGGGGAGTGCGCCCTGTGGTCCTCCTCGGGGGTGGGGTGGGGTTTTCCCTACCCGTCTACCCTGATATCTCCTCCTGGGGTCAGGGGAGCAAGCTCCACCCTGAGGGGGAGCCGTCTCCACCCCGAGTACGAGGTCAAGCCGGTCCTCCGCACGCGAAAATGGCTCGGGGACACTTCGCGGCGTCCCCGAGGGGGTCGGACTGCGGCATCGGGTCACGGGGAAAACTGCTTGCCGGTCGGCTAGCAAGTGACCGTAGGATGAGCCCCTCCGAGTACTTACCTGCCGACCGGCTAGACCTGTGCCCCGCACAAGTCGGGCCGATCCGATCCGTCGCCCGACGTCCCGTCCCCCAAGGGCTGCGGTGAACCATGCCCAGGAGGCATCACGAGCATGTTCCACCGACTAGGACATTTTGTCGTCCGTCGCGCCTGGTGGGTGATCGCGGCGTGGGTCGTCGCGATGATCGCCATCGCCGTCTCGGCCCCGAAGATCACGGCCCAGACCGACGAGGCCGCGTTCCTCCCCAAGCACTACGAGTCCATCCAGGCCGCGCAGTTGCAGGAGAAGGCGTTCCCGTCGAGCTTCACGCCC
Source organism: Kitasatospora sp. NPDC089913 (assembly GCF_044748625.1). Lineage (NCBI taxonomy): Bacteria > Bacillati > Actinomycetota > Actinomycetes > Kitasatosporales > Streptomycetaceae > Kitasatospora > Kitasatospora sp. NPDC089913. The sequence goes on from NZ_JBIVGI010000001.1 coordinate 670,493, forward strand.
TCCGCGCTCGCGCTGTTCGAGCGCAACGACGGCGCCCCGCTGACGGCGGAGGACAAGGCCGCCGCGGCGAAGATCGTCCAGGGCCTCACCGACAAGAAGATCGAGCACGTCGAGCAGATCGTCCCGGTCAGTGACCAGACGACCTCCAAGGACGGCAAGTACGCGCTGGCGCCGATCGCGATCGACAAGACCACCCAGAACTCGGAGAAGTTCGGCGAGGTCGCCAAGGAGATCCGTACCGAGGGCAAGAAGCTCGCCGAGGGCACCGCGCTGAAGTACCAGCTCGGCGGCCAGGCCGCCCAGCAGCTGGACCAGCAGGAGTCCTCCGGCGCGGCCGATGCCGTCATCGGCATCAGCAGTGTCGTCCTGGTCGCGATCATCGTCGGTCTGATCTTCCGCAGCGTGCTGGCCGGCCTCCTGCCGGTGCTGCTCTCGCTGATGATCGCGATGCCGACCGCGAACGGTCTGATCGCCTACGCCACCAAGGCCTTCGACCTGAAGTCCACCCCGGTGCTGTCGGCGATCCTCATCGTCGTCGTGCTCGGTGTCGGTACCGACTACTTCCTGTTCCTCGCCTTCCGCTACCGCGAGCGGCTGCGGGCGGGCGACACCCGGCAGGAGGCCGTGGTCAACGCCGTCTCCCGGGTCGGCGAGGCGATCGCCTCCGCGGCCGGCGCGGTCACCGTCGCCTTCGCGGTGCTGGTCCTCTCCAGCCTCGGCATGTTCAAGGCGCTCGGCCCGGCGCTGGCCATCGCGGTCGTCGTCACCGCCTTCGCCTCGCTCACCCTGGCCCCGGCCGTGCTCACGGTCATCCCGGCCCGCGGCGTGTTCTGGCCCGGCAAGAAGTGGATGCACGAGCCGAGCGACGCCCGGTTCGCCGCGCTCGGCCGCGTGGTCGAGAAGCGGCCGGCCCTGGTGGCCGTCGCCTCCGGCGGTGTGCTGCTGGCCCTGACCGCCGGCGCCCTCAACTACAACGGCACCTTCGACCTCGCGGGCAGCTCCATGCCCAAGACCGCGGAGTCGATGGTCGTCCAGGACAAGCTGGTCAACGGCTTCTCGGCCGGTGCCGCGGACCCGACGCACGTCTACCTGACGGCCGACGGCGGCGCGAAGCTCGACCAGGGCGCGTTCGCCGGTTACGCCGCCAAGCTCGGCGCCGTCCCCGGCGTCGCCGACGCGCCCGCGACGCCGCAGCTCAGCAAGGACGGCGCGACGGCGGACTTCACCGTGCTGCTCAAGCACGAGCCGTCCAGCAACGACGCGATCGACACGGTCACCGAACTGCGCGAGGTCGCCCACGCCCAGGCGCCGTCCGGGACCGATGCCAAGGTCGGCGGCATCACCGCGATCTACAAGGACATCAACCTGGCGATGAGCCACGACTACAAGCTGGTGTTCCCGATCGCGGGTCTGCTGATCCTGCTGATCCTGGCCCTCCAGCTGCGCAGCGTGGTCGCCCCCTGGTACCTGATGGCCTCGGTGGGCCTCGGCTTCACCGCCACCCTCGGCTCCTCGACCCTGCTGTTCCAGAACATCAAGGGCGAGCACGGCATGATGTTCATGCTGCCGATCCTGATCTACCTCTTCGTGGTCGCGATCGGTACCGACTACAACATCCTGATCATCGCCCGACTGCGCGAGGAGGCCCGGGCGGGCCGCAGCCCGCGCGAGGCGGCCCGCGAGGCGGTGCGCCACGGCGGCCCGACCGTCGCGGCGGCCGGCTTCATCCTGGCGGTGTCGTTCGCGACATTCATGCTCGCGGGCAACATCTTCATGCTGGAGTTCGGCTTCGGCATGGCCTTCGGCATCGCGCTGGCGGCCTTCGTGATGGCGATGTTCTTCACTCCGGCGCTCACCGCGCTGGTCGGCAAGGCGGCCTGGTGGCCCGGTCACGGTGGCGACGCCACCGGTGACCACGGCGCGGCCGTTCCGCCGGCGGGCGCGCACAGCGCCCACGGTCTGCCGGAGTCGGCCGGACGGCGCTGACCGCCCGTTCCGCCGGTCGCCAGAGACCGCTGGTCAGACAATCAGGCAAACGGCGCCCGCCTCACGGCGGGCGCCGTTTGCCCGTTCCGCCGATCCGGCAAACGTGATCTGCGCGGCAGAAACTCCCCGGTCAATCGGGGTGCGGACGTGCTAGAGTCGACTCAGTTGCAGTTTTGGTTCCCATGAACGTATGTGTGCGCCTGCTGGTACCAACCAACAGGCGCATTTGTTTTGTCCGGTGTTTCAGCCTCCGGATGGGGATCGCGGCTACTTGGGGTCCACGAGGTGTGGGCTCCGATGCCCCAGTTAGAGGAGACGGTTATGGCTACCGGCACCGTGAAGTGGTTCAACAGCGAAAAGGGCTTCGGCTTCATCGAGCAGGAGACTGGCGGCCCGGACGTGTTCGCCCACTACTCGAACATCACGGCTCAGGGTTTCCGTGAGCTGCTCGAGGGCCAGAAGGTCGAGTTCGACGTCACCCAGGGCCAGAAGGGCCCGCAGGCCGAGAACATCCGCGTCATCGGCTGACGTCAGCCTCCGCTGACGCGCGATTTCGCGTAGCGAGGGCCCGCACCGCACGGTGCGGGCCCTCGCCCATGCCGCCGAACGGCCGGGGCGGCGAACTCCTTTCCGACGGCCGGACCAGCCCCTCACCCGGGGCTGTCACGCTCTGGACGGAGATCCCGTGACCACCCCTGCCCAGCCGCACCGCGACGGCGGTCGTTCCCGCAAGCCCCGCACCGGCGCCCCCCGCACCGGCGGCGCCCCGCGTACCGGTGCCCCGCGCACCGGCGCCTCCTCCCGGCCCCCGCGCCGCAACGCCCCCCGGGTCGCCGAGCCCGCCGAATTCACCGTGGTCGAGGGCACCCCGGCCCGCCCGCCGGCGGCGAGCTTCGCCGAGCTGGAGCTCCCCAAGGGCATCCTGAGCGCGCTGACCCGCCAGGGCGTCACCGAGCCGTTCCCGATCCAGGCCGCCACCCTCCCCGACTCGATCGCCGGGCGCGACGTGCTCGGCCGGGGCCGCACCGGCTCCGGCAAGACGCTGGCCTTCGGCCTGTCGCTGCTCGCGCGCACCGCCGGCCGCCGGGCCGACGCCCGGCACCCGCTGGCGCTGGTGCTGACGCCCACCCGCGAGCTGGCCCAGCAGGTCACCGAGGCCCTCACCCCGTACGCCACCGCCGTCAACCTGCGGATCGCCACCGTCGTCGGCGGCATGTCGATCACCCGGCAGGCCAACGCGGTGCGCCGCGGCGCCGAGGTCCTGGTCGCCACCCCCGGCCGACTGGACGACCTGATCGGGCGCGGCGACGTCAACCTCTCCGACGTCGCGATCACCGTGCTCGACGAGGCCGACCAGATGGCCGACATGGGCTTCCTGCCGCAGGTCACCAAGCTGCTGGAGCAGGTCGCCGAGGGCGGGCAGCGGATGCTCTTCTCCGCCACCCTGGACCGCAACGTCGACCGGCTGGTCAAGCGCTTCCTGAACGACCCGGTGACCCACTCGGTGGACCCGTCGGCCGGTGCGGTCACCACCATGGACCACCACCTGCTCCAGCTGGACCCGGCGGACAAGGCGTCCACCACCGCCCACATCGCCTCCCGCGACGGGCGCGTGATCATGTTCGTGCACACCAAGCACGGCGCGGACCGGCTCGCCAAGCAGCTGCTGGCCAACGGCGTGAAGGCGGCCGCCCTGCACGGCGGCAAGTCCCAGCCGCAGCGCAACCGGGTGCTCGACCAGTTCCGCGACGGCCACGTCACCGCGCTGATCGCCACCAACGTCGCCGCCCGCGGCATCCACATCGACGGCCTCGACCTGGTCGTCAACGTCGACCCGCCGATCGACCACAAGGACTACCTGCACCGCGGCGGCCGCACCGCCCGGGCCGGCGAGTCCGGCACCGTCGTCACGCTCGTCCTGCCGGACCAGCGGCGCGAGGTCAGCCGGCTGATGACGGTGGCCGGGATCCGTCCCACCACCACGAAGATCCGCCCGGGCGACGTCGAGCTCACCCGGATCACCGGTGCCCGCACCCCGAGCGGTGTGCCGGTCACCGTGGCCGTGCCCGCGCCGGCCGCGCCGGCCCAGGCCGCCGGCGGCGAGGGCGGGGGCGCCGGGAAGACCTCCGCCCCGCGCCGGCGCTCCGGCAAGCGCTCCGGGCTGCCGACCGACGTCGACATGAACGGCAACCCGCGCCGGCCCCGGCCCAAGCAGCGCACCGGCGCCGCGGCCGGCGGCGGTCAGGGCGGCGGCGCGTCGCGCCAGGCGGCCGGCTTCATCGGCCGCTCCTCCGGGCGGGCGAAGCCGGGCAGCGGCTCCAAGTCCGGCTCCAACTACGGCACCGGCCGCCAGCGCCGCCAGGGCGACTGACCGACCCGACGTCCGACGGCCCGGCTCCCCCCACGCGGGGGAGCCGGGCCGTCGGCGTATACCCCCCTGGGGGGAACTCCGTGGATCCGCATTGACGGCACACGGCCGACCCCGAAGGCTGACCGGCGGGCCCGGCAGACCGGTGGGCCGTCAACTCGACCGCCCTGGCGCACGGTTGGCCTCGGCGGCGAACCCGGAAAGGGAGTTCCCGTGCGCCGAACCGCCGTGCCGCTCGCCGCTCTGCTGCTGGCCGCAGCCGCCACCCTGGCCGCCCCGGCCGTCACCCTGGCCGCCCCGACCGCCGCCGGGGCGGCCCCGCCGTCCTCCGGGGCGCCGTCGGCGGTCACCGCCGGCGACCTGCCGGGGCCGTTCGTCCAAGGGGCGTTCGTCGGCTACCTCGACAAGTGCCTGACGGTGCGGAACGACTCGGTCGCCCGCTTCCTCCTCGCGCTCTACTACCCCTGCCGGGGCGCCGCGGACCAGGTCGTCAAGGTCGCGGTCGGCGGGACGCTCCAGCACCGCGGGTACTGCATGATGCCCGAACCCGGCCGCTGGCGGCGCGAGACCCCGGTGGTGTTCTCCCAGTGCCTCGGCACGCTGGAGGAACAGTGGGAGTTCCGGGCGGACGGCACGATCCGCAACCCCTGGACCGACCTCTGCCTCGACGTCCCGCGGGCCACGGGCCGGGACGGCGTCCAGCTGATCCTCTGGGACTGCGTCGGCGGTGCCAACCAGCGGTGGCGCGTCGTTCCCTCCTGACCGGGTCCGCGGCCGGGCCAGGCCGCGGCGTGGCCGGGGTGGCGGATAGTCACCCCCGCCCGGTTGACCGTGTGCACGCGTCACCGGGACGCTCTCCGGTGGCTCTCGTGCCCGCCGCTCCGGCCCCGCACCCGAAGGGCCGGGCGGCCGCCGCCCCGTCTCCGGAAGGACCTTCCGATGCGCCGCACCTCCGTGCTCCTGACCGCCGCCGCCGTGCTCGGCGCGGCCGCCTCGTTCTCCGTCCCGCTCGCCGCCCCGGCCGCCGCGGCCCCGGCGGCTGCCGGCTGCCAGGCCTATGTCGTCCCGGCGATCAACAATGCCGCGGGGACCTGTTCCGGGATCGACCCGCGACAGAGCTGGGCGGTCATGGCCAGCTGCGACTACTGGGACTACAACCACGTTCGCCGCAGCCGTCCGACCGCCAGTGCCCTGATGCTCGGCGACGGCACCGCCTACGCCCCCTGCGGCCTCACCGAAGACATCGTGAGCCCCTTCATCTACTACGGGGAGCTCGTCCCCAACGGCCCGGTCGGGCCGATCAGCGGCTACGCGGGCAAGTGTGTGGACGTGAAGAACGGCACCTCGGCCGACCGCACACCCGTGCAGATCTTCGCCTGCAACGGCACCGCCGCCCAGCAGTGGAAGATCGCCGAGGACGGGACGATCCGCGCCCTGAACAAGTGCCTGGACGTGGCCGCCGCCGGGACGACGAACGGCACCAAGGTGCAGCTGTACACGTGCAACCGCACCGGCGCCCAGCAGTGGCGGGTCCGCGCGGACGGCTCGATCCTCAACCCGGCCTCCGGCCGCTGCCTGGACAACCTCGGCTTCTCCACCACCGACGGCAACCAGCTCGGTATCTGGGACTGCAACGGCCTGGAGAACCAGATCTGGCACGTCCCCGCCTGACCCCGGCGCCCGCGCGTGCGTGCGGCGGCGGGCCGGTGGTTTCCGGACGGATCGTCCGGGGCCCCGGCCTGCCGTCGCTTCCGCACGTCCGTTCGTACCGGTGCCCGTCCGTGGACGGATCGTTGGCGTGATCATCTCCCCCCGTTGTTGACCGTGGGCACGCATCCCCCCGAGGCTTCACGCGTCCCGCACAACCGGTACACCGTCATCACGGTTCCCGGCCGGCGGGCAGACCGGTTCATCGTCTTCGGAAGGACCTTCCTGATGCGTCGTACCGCCGCGCTCCTCGGCTCCGCCCTCCTGCTGGGCGGGGCCGCCGCCCTCGCCTCGCCCGCCACCGCCGCCCCGGCCGCGGGGAACTGCTACGCCTACACCGGCGCCTGGAACGCCTACGGCGTCTGCAACGGCAGCGACCCGCTCCAGGGCTGGTACGTCACCGCCACCTGCCAGTCCTGGAACGTCGACCACACCGTGCCGTTCTACCGCACCGCCATCGGCGGCCTGGTGTTCGGTGACGGCACCTCGGTCGCCTCCTGCGGGATCAACGACACCCTGAGCTTCCCGCACATCGTCTACGCCGGCCGCCTCCCCACCCAGCCCGCCGGTCCGGTCGGCCCGATCACCGGCTACGCCGACAAGTGCGTGGACGTGAAGGGCGCCAGCAGTGCCGACCGCACGCCGGTGCAGATCTACGACTGCAACGGCACCAACGCCCAGCAGTGGAAGATCGCCGTGGACGGCACCGTCCGTGCCTTCAACAAGTGCCTCGACGTCACGGGCGCGGCCACGGGCAACGGCACCAAGGTCCAGCTGTACACCTGCAACGGGACCGGTGCCCAGCAGTGGCAGGTCCGCGCGGACGGCTCGATCCTCAACCCGGCCTCCGGCCGCTGCCTGGACGACCTGGGCTTCTCCACGGAGAACGGCAACCAGCTCGGCATCTGGGACTGCAACGGTGCCGCCAACCAGGTGTGGCACGTCCCCGCCTGACCCGTGTCGTTCCCCCCGCCCCCGCGACCTCCCAGGAGCTTCCCCGTGCGCCGTACCGCCGCCCTGTTCGCCACCGCCCTGCTCGCCGGGGCCGCCGCGCTCACCGCGCCCGCCGCCCACGCGGCGGGGAGCACCGCCCCGCAGGCCACCCCGCCCGCACCGGTCGCGAACGCCGCGGCCGCGCAGAACTGTTCCATTACCGGCTTGGTCTACGGCGCCACCGGGACCTGTACCGGCCTCGACCCGAACCAGACCTGGAGCGTCGGCGGCTGGTGCCAGGCCTGGGAGAACGGTTTCCCGGTCACGAAGCCGCTCTTCGGGCCGACGGCCGTCGGTGACGGCACGGTCGGCGCGTCCTGCGTCATGGGCGGGACGGTGGCCTTCGTCCAGATCGTGTTCGGCCCCACGCCCCCGGCCGGGCCGACCGGCCGGATCACCGGGTACGCGGACAAGTGCGTGGACGTGCGCGGCGGCAGCAACGGCAACAGCACCCCGGTCCAGATCTGGGACTGCACCGGCGCCGCCGGCCAGCAGTGGAAGGTGGCGGCGGACGGGACGGTCCGCGCCCTCGGCAAGTGCCTGGACGTGCAGGGCGGCCGGACCGGCCAGGGCACCCTGGTGCAGATCTACGACTGCAACGGCACCGGTGCCCAGCAGTGGCAGGCCCGGCCCGACGGTTCCCTGCTCAACCCGCAGTCCGGCCGCTGCCTGGACGACCTGGGCTTCTCCACCACGAACGGCAACCAGCTCGGCATCTGGGACTGCAACGGCGCCGCCAACCAGGTCTGGCACCTGCCGGCCTGATCGCTGTTCGGCACTGAACCGTCCCTCTCCTCCTCACCCCCCGGGAGCATCACCGTGCGCCGAGTCGCCGCCCTGTTCGCCACCGCCCTGCTCGCGGGCGCCGCCGCGCTCACCGCGCCCGTCGCCCACGCGGCGGGGAGCAGCGCTCCGCGGGCCACCCCGCCCGCGCCGGTCGCGGACGCCGTGGCCGCCGAGAACTGCTCGATCAGCTATGTGGCCTTCGGGGCCACCGGGACCTGTACCGGTCTCGACCCGAACCAGACCTGGAGCATCGGGGGCTGGTGCCAGGCCTGGGAGAACGGCTTCCCGGCCATGAAGCCGCTCTGGAGCCCCACGACCGCCGGTGACGGAACCCTGGGCGCGTCCTGCATCCAGGGCGGGATGCCGTACTCCGCCCAGGTCGTCCTCGGACCCAGGCCGCCGGCCGGTCCGACCGGCCGGATCACCGGGTACGGCGACAAGTGCGTCGACGTCCGGGGCCAGAACCAGGCCAACGGCACGCCGGTGCAGATCTGGGACTGCCTCGGCACCGCCGGCCAGCAGTGGCGGATCGGCGCCGACGGCACCGTCCGCGCGCTCGGCAAGTGCCTTGACGTCAAGGGCGGCAACACCGCCCTGGGCACCCCGGTGCAGATCTACGACTGCAACGGCACCGGCGCCCAGCAGTGGCAGGCGCGGGCGGACGGCTCGCTGTACAACCCGCAGTCCGGCCGCTGCCTGGACGACTACCAGTTCTCCACCAGCAACGGCAACCAGTTGCTCATCTGGGACTGCAACGGCTACGCCAACCAGGTCTGGCACCTGCCGGCCTGAGCCTCCCGGCCTCGCTCAGCCCCGGCCCAGCACGCCGTGGGCCAGGGCGGCGAGGCCGGCCGTGATCCGCTCGGGGGTGACGCCGGCCGCGCGCTGGTGGCGGAACAGCTCCGGGGCGAGCGGCGCGAGCAGCTGGTCGGCCAGGACCTCCGGGTCCGGCCGGCCGGCCTCGCGCACCAGGTGGGAGACGTGCAGCCGCCAGAACGCGTGGGCGCCGGTCCGGTAGCGGGCCTCGCCGGTCTCGGCACCGAGCACCAGGTGGACGTGGGTCTCCAGCAGTTCGACCATCGCGGCGTAGAAGGCGGCCAGCCGGTCGGCCGGGGCGGGGTCGCCCCCGGCGCCCGGGTCGCCGGGGCCGAGCGGGGGCGCGCCGCGCAGCAGCTTCTCCTGGAGGGCGCGTTCGTGCTCGTCGAGCAGGGCGCGGGCGATCGAGGCGCGGTCGGGGTAGCGGCGGTAGAGCGTGCCGCGGCCGATGCCGGCGGCCCGGGCGATGTCGTCCATGGTGACGGCGGCCGGGTCGCCGTCGGCGAAGAGCCGCTCGGCGGCGGCCAGCACCTTGGCCCGGTTGCGGGCGGCGTCGGCCCGCTCGCGCGGCGGCGGGCCGTCGGCCAGGGGGAGCTCGGTCGGCTCGGTCGTCATGAGGAGCAACGGTAGAGCGAAGGTGCACCCAAGGGAAGTGGACACTCTGTCCGCTTCCCTTTATCGTTGGGTGCGCCGACAAGTGGACGCCGTGTCCGCTTGCGTCGGCGGTACCGTCCCGCCCAGACCGCCCCGGGGGTTCACCGTGTCCCACCTCCTGCACCTCGACAGCAGCGCGCGCACCGATTCCTTCACCCGCCGCCTCGGCGCCGCCTTCGCCGACGCCTGGCGCGCCGGCGGGGGCGAGGTCACCCACCGCGACCTCGCCGCCGACCCCGTCCCGCCGATCCGCGAGGGCTGGACCACCATCTGCGACACCCTCCAGCGCGAGGAGATCACCGACATCGCCCGCTACGCCGAGGCGGTCCGCACGGATCAGGAGCGCGAAGCCTGGGCGGTCGTCCGGCCGCTGCTGGACGAACTCGTCGCCGCCGACGCCGTCCTGGTCGGCGCGCCGATGTACAACTTCGGCATCCCGTCCGCGCTCAAGGCCTGGATCGACCAGGTCACCTTCCCCCGGATGGTGCTCGCCCCGCGCAAGTTCGTGGTGGTCGCCGCCCGCGGCGGCGCCTACGGCCCGGGCACCCCGCGCGAGCCCTACGACCACAACGGCCGCTACCTGACCGACTTCTTCCGCGGCCACTACGCGGTCGAGGACACCGAGGTGATCGCCGCCGAGCTCGTCAACTCCCTGGTCGACCCGGCCCTCGCCGGCCGGACCGCCCAGCACCGCGAATCGGTGGCCGACGCGCTGTACCGGGCCGGCGAGCTGGGCACCAAGCTGGTCGGCTACCGCATCCCGAGGGAGGACTGAGCGCCGTGCCGTGGCTCTGGCTCCTGCTCGCGGGGGTGGTGGAGGTCGCCTGGGCGCAGTCGATCGAACCGACCCGCGGATTCACCCGCCTCCCGCAGAGCCTGCTGTGCCTCGTGCTGATGCTGGTCGCGGTGTTCCTGCTCTCCCGCGCGATGCGGGACCTCCCGGTCGGCACCGGCTACGCGGTCTTCACCGGCATCGGCACCGTCGGCACCGTCCTGACCGCCCTCGCCGTCCGCCACGAGGTCCCGTCCCCGACCACCTTCGCCGGCCTCGGCCTGATCACGGCCGGCCTGATCACGGTGCACCTGGGGGCGGGGGCGCAGTGACCGGGCCCACCTTGCGTCGGGGACGGGTGGTTCCGTCAGTCCGGCAGGAGGTGGAAGGCCGAGGTGTGGAGCGGGCGGACGACACTGAAGTGACGACGGTCCAGAGTGGCGATCTCTGTCAGGCCGAGCCTCTCGGCGACGGCGATCACCGAGGCATCCGTGGCGCCGAGCGGGAAGTCGGCGTAGATCTCGACGAGTTCGGCCATCCGGAGGAGATCACTGTCGACGGTCTCGACCTGTCGGAGCTCACCGGCTGCGACGGCACGGAGGAAGGCGGCCTCGGCCTTGCTGCCCATATCGCGTTCGACGATGTAGCAGACCTCGGTGACCACGTACGGGGTGACCAGGAGGTCGCCGGAGTAGCTGTCGAAGAACCGTACACATCGGGCGTGGTTGGCGTCGGTGGCGGCCAGAGTGGCCACCAAGGGGCCGGTGTCGACCAGGATCACTCGTCGACTCCCCGCAGTTCGGAGCGGATGATGCGCTTCGCCTCCGAGCCCAGGTCGGGGTTGGCGCTCACTCCTATTCCCGTGAAGCTCAGCCGATGACGCGGTGGAGCCTCGTCCTCGCCCACCAGGCGGAGGGCGTGTCGGCGGACCTCCTCGGCCTGTTTCGGGTCCAGCCGGTCGATGAGGTCATGGAGCTCGGGGTAGTGGTCGTGGGCGACGCTCATGCCCTCACGATACTGCCGACCGTGCCGGGGGCGGGGCTCTTCAAGCCGTGAGGGCTCGGGGAGTGCGGGTGGGCGTGCGGATCGTGATGCGGGTCGCCGCGTGGGCCTCGTCGTAGCGGGTGAGGAGGAGGCGGGCGAGCTCCGGGGTGGGGGCGAGCACGTCGGCCAGCACGTCGGCGGCGGCCTCGGTGGCGGCCTGGGCGATGCGGTCGGGGAGCAGGCCGGGGGCGAGCAGGTAGGGGGAGATGGCGACCCGTTCGACGGCCGGGGCGCGGCGCAGGGCGGCGACGGCGTCCGGGACGCGGGGCCCGCCGGCGGAGGCGTAGGCGACCTCGACGGCGGCCCAGCCGCGGGTGCGGCGCCATTCGGCGGCGACCGCCCTGGTGACGGCGTCGGCGGCCGGGTCGGAGGAGCCGGCGGCGGCGAGCACGACGCCGGTGCGGGCGCGGGCGGCGGGGGAGGCGAGCTCCGGCGCGGCCTCGGCGAGCCGGCGGTCGAGGGCGGCGAGCAGCAGGGGTGACGGCCCGAGGACGTCCGCGAGCGGCAGGTCGGCGCCGGCCGTGCGGAGGGCGGCGGGGATGTCGTGCTTGGCGTGGAAGGCCCGGTTGAGCAGCAGCGGGACGGCGATCGCGGCGCCGTCGAGCCGCTCCACCACCTGCGGGATGCGCGGTGCGCAGTGGTCCAGGTAGGCGGTGGCGACGTCCAGGTGGGGGCGCAGCCGGTGCAGCAGCGGGACCAGGGCGGCCACCGCGGCGGCGTGCCGGGGGTCGCGGCTGCCGTGGGCGATCAGGAGCAGGGCGGGGCCGCCCGCCGCCACCGGGGTGGCGGGGGCGGCGGACAGCCGTCGTTCGGTCATGCGGGGGGCCTCACTTGACGGCGGCCAGCAGGCCGCGGTTGCGCAGGACCCGGCGCTCGACCGGGGTGAAGACCAGCAGTTCGATGGCGATGCCGACGAACAGGATCAGGATGATGCCGAGCAGGACGCCCGCCATGTCGGAGAACTCGCGCTGGTTCTCCAGGAACCGGCCGAGGCCGAGGCCCAGGTCGGGGGAGGAGGCGACGAGTTCGGCGGCCATCAGCGAGCGCCAGGAGAAGGCCCAGCCCTGCTTGAGTCCGGCGAGGTAGCCGGGCAGCGCGGCCGGCAGCAGGATGTGCCGTGCCCCGGCGAGGCCGGTGGCGCCGATGGTGCGGCCGGCCCGCAGGAACAGCGGCGGCACCTGGTCGATGCCGGCGACCAGGCCGTTGGCGATCGAGGGGACGGCGCCGAGCAGGATGACGGCGTACATCATCGAGTCGTTGATGCCGAGCCAGATGACCGCGGCGGGAACCCAGGCGACCGAGGGCAGCGACTGGAGGCCGGAGAGCACCGGGCCGACCGCGGCGCGCACCGGCCTGACCCGGGAGACGAGCAGGCCGATCGGGGTGCCGATGAGCAGGGCGACCACGAAGCCGGACAGGCCGCGCCAGACGCTGGTCCAGATGATCGAGAACAGCGTGCCCTGGTACCAGAGGTCCTCGGCGGCGTGCCAGACGTCGAGCGGGCTGGGGAGCTTGTAGGCGGAGGTGACGTGCAGGCTGTAGGCGCCCTGCCAGAGGGCCAGCACCAGGAGGACGCCGAGCAGCGGCGGCAGGACCTTCTGCCGCAGCGTTTCGGCGGTGGAGTTGCGCTGGGTGACGACCGCGTCGAGCGCGTCCAGTCCGGCCTCGACGCCGGCGAAGTCGGCGACCGTACCGCCGTGGCCCGATCCGGCCTTGGTGGTGGTGTCAGTGCTGGCCATGGCGGCGGATCTCCCCACGCAGTTCTTCGGTGATCTCGATGGACAGGTCCGCCACGCCGGCGGACTCGATCCGGCGGGGCTGCGGGAGGTCGATCGTCCACTCGCGGGCGACCCGCCCGGGGCGGGAGGAGAGCAGCACCACGCGCTGGGCGAGCCGGACGGCCTCCCGCACGTTGTGGGTGACGAAGAGGACGGACAGCTTCTGCTCGGCCCAGATCCGGGTGATCTCGTTGTGCAGGACGTCGCGGGTGATGGCGTCGAGGGCGGCGAACGGCTCGTCCATCAGCAGCACCTGGCTGCCCTGGGCGAGGGCGCGGGCCATCGCGACGCGCTGGCGCATGCCGCCGGAGAGCTCGTGCACCCGCTTGCCGTAGGAGCCCTGGAGGCGGACGAGTTCGAGCAGGCGCTCGGCCTCGGGACGGCGGTCGGCGCGGGGCACGCCGGCGAGCTTGAGGGCGAGTTCGATGTTCTTGCCGGCGGTGAGCCAGGGGAAGAGCGCGTGCTCCTGGAACATCAGCGCGGGGCGTCCGCCGGGGACCTCGATGCTGCCCGCGGTGGGCTTGTCGAGGCCGGCGACCAGGTTGAGCAGGGTGGACTTGCCGCAGCCCGAGGCGCCGAGCAGCGTGACGAACTCGCCCGGGGCGACGTCGAGGGTGATGTCGTCCAGGACGTGGGTCTGCGCGCCGGGGCGGCCGAAGGTCTTGTGCACGTTCGAGATCCGGACGGCGGGGGCACCGTCGAGGGTGCCGACGCCGCCGGCGTCGTTCGAGGTGGTCAGTGCCGGGCTCATTCCGGGCACCTCCTGCGTGGTGTGGTCTGGCATCTGGCGACGAGGGAGCGGGGCCGGGGGCCGGGCCCCGCCCGACCGTGCTCGGGGCATCGAGCGGGGTTCCGTACGGACGGGCGGGGGCCGGACCTCGGGGTTCGGGCGCGGTACTGCGGTACGGCGGGCGCTACTTGGCGCCGAGGCCGGCGTCCGCGACGGGGCTCTGCCCCTTCTCCTTCAGCACCTTGTTGAGCAGGGAGAGGTCGTAGATGCCGTTCAGGTTCGGCTTCTTGAGCAGGCCCGCGGTGACCGCGTTGTCCGCCTCGGTCTGCAGGGTGGCGGCCAGCGGGTCGTCCAGGAAGTCGATGTCGGCCCAGGCCGGGTCGAGGATGGCCGGCTCCAGCGCGTTGCCGGCCTCCTTCTTGATCGCCTCGTTGGCGGTGGCCTTGGCCTTGTCCGGGTTGGCCTTGATGTAGGCGTTGGTGGTCACCGAGCCGCGCAGCACGGCCTCGACCACGTCGGGGTGCTCGGTGAGGAACTTCTGCGAGACGATGATGTTGGTGATCACGAACTTCTTGTCCGGCCAGATGTCCTTCTCGTTGAGGAGGACCTTGGCGCCGAGGGTGACCAGCTTGGATGCGGTCGGCTCGGGCACCCAGGCGGCGTCGATGGAGCCCTGCTTGTAGGCGTCCGGGGTGACCTTGTTGTCGGAGCGGACCACGCTGACGTCGCCGGCGCCGGACTGGGCGTCGACCTTGAAGCCCTTGCCGGCCAGGTAGTTGAGCAGCGCCACGTCCTGGGTGTTGCCCAGCTGCGGGGTGGCGATCTTCTTGCCCTTGAGGTCGTCCAGCGAGGCGACCTTGTCCGGGTTGGCGACCAGCTTGACGCCGCCGGAGGCCGAACCGCCGATGATCTTCAGCGACTTGCCCTCGGACTTGGTGAAGCCGTTGATCGCCGGGGAGGGGCCGATCCAGCCGATGTCGATGGAGCCGGCGTTGAGCGCCTCGATCTCGGCCGGGCCTGCGTTGAAGACCTGGGTCTTGATCTGGGTGGCGCCCAGCTCCTTCTGGAATATGCCGTCCTGGAGGCCGACCAGCGGGGTGCCGTGGGTGAGGTTGGCGAAGTAGCCGATCCGCACGGTGTCCGCGGAGAGCTTGGCCGCGGCCCCGCTGGAGGCGGAATCGGCGGCGGGGGCGGCGGTGTTGGTCTTCTTGTCGTCGTTCTTGGAGCCGTAGCTGCACGCGGAGAGCAGTGCGACGGCGGTGAGGCCGGCCACGACGGTCACTGCGGAGCGTCTGATCCGGCCGGCGCGGGGGCGAACGGTCGGATGCGGGTCGTGGCCGTGCGACAGTGCCTGGTTCGGTGCCATGGTGAGTCCTGTTCGCGGACGGACCGTCAGGAAGCGGTCTCGGGGCGGAAGTTCGGTCAAGGTTGTGCTTGCGGCACCGTGCGGGGTGCCGGGCAAGCCGGGCCGGCCTGCGGTCGGGGCGGCGGCCCGGTGACAGGGCGCTTCTCAGCCCTGTCGGCCCGCACATCGCGTCAGGCCGCCCTGGCCGCTGCCGAGGACGCCGCTGCCGATGCGGCCGCCTTCCTTGTCCATGCCCGAGAACGCCTCGCTGGGCATCAGACCCAGTCCTCCTCGTCGGGTTCGCTGTCGTCGGTGCCGGCGCTGCCGGCGGTTGCGAAGGCCTCGCCCGCCATGCCGGCGGTGAGGGTGGTGCCGTCGGCCGGGTCGATCAGGAGGAACGAGCCGGTCCGGCGGTTGTCGGTGTAGTCGTCGAGGGCCAGTGGCTCGGCGGTGCGCAGCACCACGTGGCCGATGTCGTTGACGTTCAGGCCGTCGGCGCCGGAGCGCCGCTCGAGGGTGTCGATGTCGATCCGGTAGGTGATCTCCTTGACCAGCGCCCGGACCGTGCGGGTGGTGTGCTTGAGCAGCACCTTGTCGCCGGCGCGCAGGGGACGCTCGTTGAGGTGGCTGACGGTGGCCTCGATGTCCTTGGTGGGGACGGGGGCCGGGCCGGCCGCGATGAGGTCGCCGCGGGAGATGTCGATGTCGTGGGCCAGGCGCACGGTGACCGACTGGGGGGACCAGGCGATGTCGGTGGTGCGGCCGAGTACGTCGATGCCGGTGACGGTGGTGGTGTGGCCGGAGGGCAGCACGGTGACCGGGTCGCCGACCCGCAGCACGCCGGAGGCGAGCTGGCCCGCGTAGCCGCGGTAGTCGGGGTGTTCCTCGGTCTGCGGGCGGATCACGTACTGGACCGGGAAGCGGGTCGGTTCGGCGCTCGGGTCGCTGCCGACGGGGACCGTCTCCAGGTGTTCCAGCAGGGTCGGGCCGCCGTACCAGTCCATGTGCGCGGAGGGTTCGACGACGTTGTCGCCGGCGAGTGCGGAGATCGGGACGGCGAGCACGTCGCCGATGCCGAGGGAGGCGGCGTAGGCGGTGAACTCGGCGGCGATGGCGGCGAAGACCGGCTCCGCGTAGTCGACCAGGTCCATCTTGTTGACGGCGAGGACGACGTGCGGGACGCGCAGCAGGGCGGCGACGGCGGCGTGCCGGCGGGTCTGCTCGACGACGCCGTTGCGGGCGTCGACCAGGACGACGGCCAGTTCGGCGGTGGAGGCGCCGGTGACCATGTTGCGGGTGTACTGCACGTGCCCGGGGGTGTCGGCGAGGATGAACCGCCGCCGGGGGGTGGCGAAGTAGCGGTAGGCGACGTCGATGGTGATGCCCTGCTCGCGCTCGGCGCGCAGGCCGTCGGTGAGCAGCGCCAGGTCGGGTGCCTCCTGGCCGCGGCTGAGGGAGGCGCGTTCGACGGCCTCCAGCTGGTCGGCGAGCACGGACTTGGAGTCGTGCAGCAGTCGGCCGACCAGGGTGGACTTTCCGTCGTCGACGGAGCCGGCGGTGGCGAAGCGCAGCAGCGAGGTGGCGGTGCCGGTCGGGGTCGTGCCGGTCTGGGTGGTGCTCATTAGAAGTATCCCTCGCGCTTGCGGTCTTCCATCGCGGCCTCGGAGAGCTTGTCGTCGGCCCGGGTGGCGCCGCGCTCGGTGAGGCGGCTGGCGGCGATCTCGGCGATGACGGCCCGGATGGTGGCTGCGTCGGAGTCGACGGCGCCGGTGCAGGACATGTCGCCGACGGTGCGGTAGCGGATCAGCCGCCGCTCGACGGGCTCGTCGTCCCTGGGGCCGCCCCATTCGCCGGCGGTCAGCCACATGCCGCCGCGGGCGAAGACGTCGCGCTCGTGGGCGTAGTAGATCTCCGGGAGTTCGATGGACTCGCGCTCGATGTACTGCCAGACGTCCAGTTCGGTCCAGTTGGAGAGCGGGAAGACGCGCACGTGTTCGCCGACGGCGTGCCGGCCGTTGTAGAGCGACCACAGCTCGGGGCGCTGGCGGCGCGGGTCCCAGGCGCCGAACTCGTCGCGCAGGGAGAAGACGCGCTCCTTGGCGCGGGCCTTCTCCTCGTCGCGGCGGCCGCCGCCGAAGACGGCGTCGAAGCGGCCCTTCTCGATGGCGTCGAGCAGCGGGACGGTCTGCAGCGGGTTGCGGGTGCCGTCCGGACGCTCGCGCAGCCGGCCGTCGTCGATGAAGTCCTGTACCGAGGCGACGTGCAGGCGCAGGTTGTGCTCGGCGGCCACCCGGTCCCGGTAGTCGATGACCTCGGGGAAGTTGTGGCCGGTGTCGACGTGCAGCAGCGAGAACGGGATCGCGGCGGGCCGGAAGGCCTTGAGCGCCAGGTGCAGCATGACGATGGAGTCCTTGCCGCCGGAGAAGAGGATCACCGGGCGCTCGAACTCCCCCGCGACCTCGCGGAAGATGTGCACCGACTCGGCCTCCAGCGCGTCCAGGTGGGACAGCGCGAAGGGCGCCCCCGAATTGCGCTCGGGGTCCTCGGCGCGGAGCAGGCTGTCCGTCGCGGTGGTCATGCCAGGCCCCTCTCGGTCAGGAAGACGTGCAGTTCGGCGGCGGAGTCGGCCACCTCGTGGCCCTGGGTCTGCAGCCGCAGCTCCGGGTTCTCGGGGGCCTCGTACGGGTCGTCGACGCCGGTCAGGCCGGAGATCTCGCCGGCCGCCTGCTTCGCGTACAGCCCCTTGACGTCGCGCTCGGCGCAGAGCTCGACCGGGGTGGCGACGTGGATCTCCAGGAACGCGGTGCCGTTGGCGGTGTGCCGTTCGCGGACCGCCGCGCGGGAGTCCGCGAACGGGGCGATCACCGGGGCGAGCACCTTGACGCCGTTGGCGGCGAGCTTCTCGGCGACGAAGCCGATCCGGGTGACGTTGGTGTGGCGGTCCTCGCGGCTGAAGCCGAGTCCCTTGGAGAGGAACTCGCGGATCTCGTCGCCGTCCAGGACCTCGACCTTGTGGCCCTCGGCGCGCAGCCGCCCGGCCAGGGCGAAGGCCAGCGTGGTCTTGCCCGCGCTCGGGAGCCCGGTCAGCCACACAGTGGCGCCGCGCTCGCAGGGACCGGCCGCGGGGGCCGCCTCCGCGGCTCCGGCGGCGGCCGGGGTGTCGGCTGTGGTCACGGTGGAAGTCCTTAGAACGGGGGGTCGACGGTGATCGGTGGTGGTCCGCGGAGGTCCGCGGGGACCGGGTCTAGAGGTGGATGCCGCACTCGGTCTTGCCGGAGCCGGACCAGCGGCCCGACCTGGCGTCCTCGCCCTCGCCCGGCTTGCGGGTGCAGGAGAGCGGCGAGCAGCCGATCGAGGTGTAGCCCTCCCACAGCAGCGGGTTGAGCAGCACGCCGTTGGCGTTGACGTAGGCGTCCACGTCCTCCTGCGTCCAGCGGGCGATCGGGGCGATCTTGACCTTGCCACGCCTGGGGTCCCAGGAGACCACCGGGGTGTTCGCGCGGGTCGGCGACTCGTCGCGGCGCAGTCCGGTGGCCCAGGCGTCGTAGCCGCCGAGGCCGCGGTTGAGCGGCTCGACCTTCCGCAGCGCGCAGCACCGGTCCGGGTCGCGGTCGTGCAGCTCCGGCCCGTACGCGGCGTCCTGCTCGGCCACGGTCAGCGCCGGGGTGAGCGTGATGACGTTGACCGGCATGGTCGCGGCCACCGCGTCCCGGGTGCCGATGGTCTCCGGGAAGTGGTAGCCGGTGTCCAGGAACACCACGTCCACCCCGGGGAACACCGAGGAGGCCAGGTGGGCGACGACCGCGTCCTCCATCGAGGAGGTGACGCAGAAGCGCTTCCCGAAGGTGTTGGCGGCCCAGCGCAGGATCTCCTGCGGCTCGGCCTGCTCCAGCTCGCGGCCGGCCCTGGTGGCCAGCTCCTCGAAGTCAGTCGTCGTGCCGGTCACTCCGGTTACCCCCATTGCTCGGTGACAGCAGGCCGAGGAACTTCAACTGGAAGGCCCGGCGGCACCCGTGGCATTCCCAGGCGCCGTGCCCGGCCTCGGACGGACGCAGGTCCTCGTCCCCGCAGTAGGGGCAGAAGAAGGGGGCGGCGCGCTCACTCACGACAGCTGCTCCTCGCTGGCGCGGGCCGCCCACTGGGCGAAGCGCTCGCCCTCGGTGCGGTCCTCCTGGTACCGGGTCAGGACGCGCTCGACGTAGTCGGGCAGGCCGTCCTTGGTGACCTTGAGGCCGCGGACCTTGCGGCCGAAGCCGGCCTCCAGTCCGAGCGCGCCGCCCAGGTGCACCTGGTAGCCCTCGACCTGGTTGCCCTGCTCGTCCGTCACCAGCTGGCCCTTGAGACCGATGTCCGCGACCTGGATGCGGGCGCAGGCGTTCGGGCAGCCGTTGATGTTGATGGTCAGCGGCTCGGCGAACTCGGGCAGCCGCTGCTCCAGCTCGTCGATGAGCGTGCGGCCGCGCTCCTTGGTCTCGACGATGGCGAGCTTGCAGTACTCGATGCCGGTGCAGGCCATGGTGCCGCGGCGGAACGGCGAGGGGGTGACCCGCAGGTCCAGCGCCTCCAGGCCGGCCACCAGGGACTCGACCCGGTCCTCGGGGATGTCGAGCACGATCATCTTCTGCTCGGCGGTGGTGCGCAGCCGGTCGCTGCCGTGGGCCTCGGCGAGGTCGGCGATCTGCCCGAGCAGCTTGCCGTCGACCCGGCCGACCCGGGGCGCGAAGCCGACGTAGTAGCGGCCGTCCTTCTGCCGGTGCACGCCGACGTGGTCGCGCCAGCGGCCGCTGGGCTCCGCCGGGGCGGGGCCGTCGACCAGCTTGTACTTGAGGTACTCGTCCTCCAGCACCTGGCGGAACTTCTCGGTGCCCCAGTCGGCGACCAGGAACTTCAGCCGGGCGCGGTTGCGCAGCCGGCGGTAGCCGTAGTCGCGGAAGATGCCGATGACGCCGCCGTAGACGTCGGCGACCTCGTCGAGCGGGACCCAGGCGCCGAGCCGGACGCCGAGCTTGGGGTTGGTGGACAGGCCGCCGCCGACCCAGAGGTCGAAGCCGGGGCCGTGCTCGGGGTGGACCACGCCGACGAAGGCGATGTCGTTGATCTCGTGCGCGACGTCCAGGAGCGGCGAGCCGGAGACGGCGGACTTGAACTTGCGCGGCAGGTTCGAGAAGTCCTTGTTGCCGATGAAGCGGCGCTGGATCTCGTCGATGGCGGGAGTGCCGTCGATGATCTCGTCCTCGGCGATGCCGGCCACCGGGGAGCCGAGGATGACGCGCGGGGTGTCGCCGCAGGCCTCGGTGGTGGACAGGCCGACGGCCTCCAGCTTCTGCCAGATCGCCGGGACGTCCTCGATCCGGATCCAGTGGTACTGGACGTTCTGCCGGTCGGTCAGGTCGGCGGTGTTGCGGCCGTACTCCTCGGAGACCTCGGCGATCGCGCGCAGCTGGGCGACCGTCAGCCGGCCGCCGTCGATCCGGACCCGGAGCATGAAGTACTCGGCGTCGAGCTCGTGCGGGTCGAGGATCGCGGTCTTGCCGCCGTCGATGCCCTCCTTGCGCTGGGTGTACAGCCCCCACCAGCGCATCCGGCCGCGCAGGTCGGCCGGGTCGATCGAGTCGAAGCCCCGCTGGGCGTAGATCGTCTCAATACGTGTCCGCACATTGAGACCGTCGTCGTCCTTCTTGAACTGCTCGTTGGCGTTCAAGGGGGTGTAGTGGCCCATGCCCCACTGGCCCTCGCCGCGGTGACGGGTCACCTTGCGAACCGCGGCGGTGCGGCGCGCGGGGGCGCTCTCGGCCGTGGGTTCGGCGGTCTCGGGAGTGGTGGCCATGGTGAAGTCCTTCGGGGCAGGTGGCTCTGACGCCGGGTTGGTCGCGGGGCGTGCTCGAACCGGCGAAGCTGCTGTGACCTGCGGGTTTCTCAGGACCGGGAGAGCATTCGCGGCGGCCGGGCGGGCGCCTGCGCATCCGCTTCGACGGGGATGGCGGTGAGGTGGCGCCGGGTGCGGTGGGAGGCGGCGGGGTTGGGCTCAGGTCACCGGACAGATGGCGCTGGACACGCGAAGGAGATCGACGTGAAGTCGACCTACTAGGGTGGTTCCGGCGCTCGGCATGGCAAGAGATTCGCACGGAGCACGACTCGCGGTCCACTAACGTCCGTATTTTGGACCTCAGAGTTTCGGATCGCGAGATGCTGGAGCGTTCCCGCCGCTCCCGCCGACCGGGCCCCGGATCCTCTTCTTTTCCGCGCCCGCGCGGCACTCGCGCACCGCCCGCGCCTCACCCGCGCAGTGCCCGCGCGGCACTCGCGTACTGCCCGCGGGCCGCTCGCGCACCGTCCGCGGGCCGCCCGTGTCGCGCCCG
Organism: Kitasatospora sp. NPDC089913; assembly: GCF_044748625.1. Taxonomy (NCBI): domain Bacteria; kingdom Bacillati; phylum Actinomycetota; class Actinomycetes; order Kitasatosporales; family Streptomycetaceae; genus Kitasatospora; species Kitasatospora sp. NPDC089913. The sequence goes on from NZ_JBIVGI010000001.1 coordinate 691,831, forward strand.
TGCCCCGGGAGAGGGGCCGACCGGTCCGGGCCCGATAACGTTGGCCCTGTGCAAGCAGCAGGCGAAACGACCCGGTCGACCCCCGAGCGCCCCTCCCGTCGTCGGGGCAAGGGGTCCCGCCGGGCGGCCAAGCAGGCCACCTGGCGGACGACCGTCTGGGCGCTGGTCAAGGACACCACCAACACCTGCGTCGAGTACCGGGTCACCGGACTCGCCGCGGAGGCGGCCTTCTTCACGCTCCTCTCCATCCCACCGCTGCTGCTCTGCCTGGCCGGCACGCTCGGCTACCTCGACGACTTCCTCGGCGCGGGCACCATCGACAAGCTGAAGGCCGACATCGTCAAGGCGGCCGGCACGGTGCTCTCGGACTCCTCCATCACCCAGGTCGTCCAGCCGCTGCTGCGCCAGGTCTTCGACCAGACCAGGCCGGACCTCGTCTCGATCGGCTTCCTGCTGTCGCTCTGGTCCGGCTCCCGGGCGCTCTACATCTTCATCGACACCATCACCGTGATGTACGGGCTCGACGGCAAGCGCGGCATCGTCAAGACCCGGCTGATGTCGCTCGGCCTCTACCTCGGCGCGCTGGTGATCGGCTCACTGGTGCTGCCGCTGCTGATGGCCGGGCCGGGGCTGGTGACCAACGCCGTGCCGGAGAGCGGCGGACTGATCAACGCCGCCTACTGGCCGTTCGCGATCCTGCTGCTGATCGTCTCGCTGACGACGCTCTACCACCTGGCGGTGCCGGTCTCCACGCCCTGGCGCGAGGACATCCCGGGCGCGCTGGTCGCCCTGGTGGTACTGGTCTTCTGCAGCGTCGCGCTGCGCCTCTACCTGGTCAGCTCCATCGAGGGCCACTCGGTGTACGGCTCGCTGGCCGCGCCGGTGGCCGTCCTGCTGTGGATCTTCGTGGTCGCGCTCGCGGTGCTCATCGGCGCCGCCATGAACGCGGCCATAGACCGCCGCTGGCCCACCCTGGAGACCGCCGACGCCCGCGCCGAGAACGAGCGCGCGCACGAGGAGGCCGCGGCCGCCGTGGTCCGCGAGGTGGCCGCCCGGCGCGCCGTCGAACGGGCCCGCCGGGCCCGCGAGCTGGGCCTCGCCGAGGGCGGCGAGGAGGAGTACTGGGAGGAGGACGGCGAGGACGCCGACGTGCCCTCCGAGTACCCCGAGCGGTGGGCCGACGTGCTCGCGGCCGACAACCTCCGCGGCCGGATCACCGCGCGCGGCGGCGGCCCGCACCACCGGCCGGCCCCGCCGCCGCCGGACAGCGACCGGCCCACCGCGCCGCCGCCCGAGTACCCGCTGCCCAGCCGCCCGCCGAGCCCGCCGTGGGACCGGCGGTGAGCTCCGGGGCGCACGGAACCGCGGGTGGGGCACGGAACCGCGGACGGGCACGGAACCGCTGGTGGGGCACGGAACCGCGGACGGGCACGGAACCGCTGGTGGGGCACGGAACCGCGGACGGGCACGGAACCGCGGACGGGCACGGAACCGCAGGTGAAAAACCGGTTGGCAGGGTGGACCGGGCCCGCTAGCGTGTGAGCGTCCGGTTCGGGCGGCGTCGCGCGCCGTCCGAGGAGAGAAAGCAGGAGGTGAGTCCCGTGGCCACGATTGCCATGACGGCTGCCCGGGGCAGCAACCGCATCCACCTCTCCCTGCCGGCCGCCGGCTGACGTAGCCCTTCGCGCACGCAGCCGCAGCAGCCCGGCGGGACCACTTTCCTCCCGAAGGGCCCACTGCGTTGTTCAACGCTGCCTCCGTTCCGTTCTCCTCTTCTTCCCCCCTCTCCGCCCTCTCCGCCGCCGACGGTCTCGAGCCCGCCGCACCCGCCGGGTCGCTGGCCGCTTACGGCTGGACCAGCGCGCTCGACGAACTGTTCGCGCCGCTGGCCGAGGCCGGGCTGGTCCCGGCCCGGATCGTCCGGATCGACCGGGGCCGGTGCGACGCCGTCCTGGTCGACCCCGGCACGGGCGAGCTCCGCACCGTCCGGGCCGACACCCGGCAGGTCGGCGACGCCGACATGATCAACTGCCCGTGCACCGGGGACTGGGTCGCCGTCGACCTCTCGCCCGGTCTGCCCGTGCCCGTGGTCGCGGCCCTGCTGCCGCGCTCCACCGCGATCATCCGCAAGGTCGCCGGCAAGCGCTCCGACGGCCAGGTGCTCGCCGCCAACGTCGACACCGTGGTGATCGCCGCCTCGCTCGCCGCCGAGCCGGACCTCGGCCGGATCGAGCGCTTCCTCGCCCTCGCCTGGGAGTCCGGCGCCGAGCCGCTGGTCGTGCTCACCAAGGCCGACCTGGTCGACGACGCCGACTTCATCCGCGCCGACGTCGAGGCCGCCGCGCCCGGCGTCACCGTTCTGGTGGTCAGCGCCGAGACGGGCGAGGGGATCGACGTGCTGCGCGCCTGCACGCCCGGCACCACCGCGGTGCTCGGCCAGTCCGGCGTCGGCAAGTCCACCCTCACCAATGTGCTCGCCGGGGTCGATGTGATGACCGTCCAGGCCGCCCGCTCGGGCGACCAGAAGGGCCGGCACACCACGACCACCCGTGAGCTCGTCCTGCTGCCCGGCGGCGGGGTGCTGATCGACACCCCCGGCCTGCGTGAGGTCGGCCTCTACGGTGGCGAGGGCGTGGCGCTCGCGTTCGCCGACATCGAGGAGCTGGCCGAGGGCTGCCGCTTCCACGACTGCCGCCACACCGGCGAGCCCGGCTGCGCGGTGCGGGCCGCCCTGGAGGACGGCTCGCTGCCCGAGCGCCGGATGGACAGCTATCTCAAGCTCCAGCGGGAGAACGAGTGGATCGCCTCCCGCTCGGACGCCCGGCTCGCCTCGGAGCGGTTGAAGAAGTGGAAGACCATCACCAAGTCGATGCGCGCCTCGGGAGGTCCCGTGAAGCGGTGACCTCGGGCCGGTGCCGCTCCGCCCGGCCCGCCCGAGCCCCCTGTCCACCGGCCCGTCCGGCCCGCCGCCGCTACCGGGGGCGGGCCGGGCGCCGGGCGGCGGTGGCCGTCAGCGGAAGTCGGCGACCAGCCGGAACCGCTCCAGGATCACCCGGGTGTCGTCCGTGACGGTGAAATCCGGGTCGCCGAGCGCCGCGCGCAGCTCGTCGCTGTGCCAGAACCGCTCGTGCCCGGACCGCCACTCGGCGAGCGTCGTGTACCCCTCGCCCTCGTCGAGGGCGTGCTGCAGGTCGACCTCGTCGAGCCGGACGATCCGGACCTCGGCGACCTCGGTCACCGCGACGATCCGCCCGGCCGAGTCCACCACGGCGCCCCTGGTCCCGGCCAGCGGCAGCGGCTCGTCCTCGGCCTCGTACTCGGTGACCAGGCCGGTGGTGCTGGTCTTCGCCCCGGACAGGACGGCCTCGACCAGCCGGTCCCGCAACGGGCCGGGGAAGGCGAACTGCTCGACGCGCAGCGCGGTGACCCGGGGGTCGTCCGGACCGGAGTAGGGCTGCTCGGACACGGGATCTCCTGTCGGTCGGGGTGGGGGACCCGCGCAGGCTATCCGGCCGGGGCGGGCGCGGGCTCCTGGTTTTCCACCGGCCCGGCGCCCGGGTGCCGGGCCGACGCCCATGTCCGATTTCCGCCGGTCGAGGCCCCTCCGGTGCCGCAGACTGGACAGCGTGATCGACGACGACATCCGGTACCGCGCCGTGGACAGCCGGGACGCCCGCTTCGACGGCGTCTTCTTCACGGCCGTCACCTCGACCGGCATCTACTGCCGGCCGAGCTGCCCGGCCGTGACCCCGAAGCGCGTCAACTGCACCTTCTACCCCAGCGCCGCCGCGGCCCAGCACGCCGGCTTCCGGGCCTGCCGCCGCTGCCGCCCCGACTCCGTCCCCGGCTCGCCCGAGTGGAACCAGCGCGCCGACCTGGTCGGCCGGGCCATGCGGCTGATCGGCGACGGCGTGGTGGACCGCGAGGGCGTGGCCGGTCTGGCCGACCGCCTCGGCTACAGCTCCCGCCAGCTCCAGCGCCAGCTCACCGCCGAACTCGGCGCCGGCCCGATCGCGCTGGCCCGCGCCCGCCGCGCCCAGACCGCCCGGCTGCTGCTCCAGACCACCGGGCTGCCGGTCACCGAGATCGCGTTCGCGGCCGGCTTCGCCTCCGTCCGGCAGTTCAACGACACCGTGCGCGAGGTCTACGACCGCACCCCGAGCGGGCTGCGCGCCGAGGTCGCGGCCGGTCGGCGCACCGCCACCCCGGCCGGGGGCCTCGCCCTGCGGCTCGCCTACCGGGGCGCACTCGACAGCGACCACCTGATCGACTTCCTCGCCCTGCGGGCCGTGCCCGGGGTGGAGGAGGTCGTGCCCGGACCGGGCCCCGGCGTGCGGACCTACCGTCGCACCCTCGCGCTCCCGTACGGCACCGGCATCGCCGAGGTGGACGGCCTGGGCGCCGACCGGCCGGTTGCCCGGGGCTGGCTCGACTGCCGGCTGTTCCTCACCGACCTGCGCGACCTGCCGACCGCCGTCCAGCGCCTGCGGGTCCTGTTCGACCTGGACGCCGACCCGGTCGCGGTCGACGAGCAGCTCGGCGCCGACCCGCTGCTCGGTCCGCTGGTCCGGGCCCGCCCCGGGCTGCGCTCGCCGGGCCACGTCGACCCGCACGAACTGGCCGTGCGCGCCGTCCTCGGCCAGCAGGTCACCGTCGGCGCGGCCCGCACCCTGGCCGGCCGACTGGCCGAGAAGTACGGCACCGCGCTGCCCGAACCCAGCGGCGGACTGCGGCTGCTCTTCCCGACCGCCGCCGCGCTGGCCACCGCCGACCCGGAGGACTTCGCGATGCCGGCCGCCCGGCGCCGCGCGCTCACCGGCCTGTGCGCCGCCCTCGCCGAGGGCACCGTCCGGCTCGACGGCGGCGTCGACCGGGAGGAGGCGGCCGCTCAACTGCTCGCCCTGCCCGGCATCGGCCCGTGGACCGTCGGCTACCTGCGGATGCGCGCGCTCGCCGACCCCGACGTCTTCCTCCCGAGCGACATCGGCGTCAGGCACGGACTGCTCCGGCTCGGCGCCCCGGGGGACCCGAAGTCCGCCGCCCTCGCGTCCGGCGCCTGGGCCCCGTGGCGCTCCTACGCCGTGCACCGCCTCTGGGCGGCCCCGGCCGACGACCTCAGCACCCGAACGGAGAACACCCCCGCATGAGCACCACCGAGAAGACCACTCCGAAGACCACTCCGAAGACCACGATCCCGAGGACGACGGCTCCGAGGACGACGGCTCCGAAGACGACGACCGGCAGGACGACGACCGGGAACGCCGCGGACGGGGGGACCTCCGGCGGGACCGGCACCACGGTCTTCACCTTCATGGAGAGCCCGTTCGGGCGGCTGATGCTCAGCGGTGTCCGGCCCGTGGACGGCGGTCCGGCCGCGCTGGCCACCGTCACGGCCCCCGGCCAGAAGTACGCGCTCGCCGAGCCCGCCGACGACTGGGAGCACGACCCGGAGGCGCTGGCCGAGCCGGTGGCCCAGCTGACCGCGTACTTCGCCGGGGAGCGCACCCGGTTCGACTTCCCGCTCGCCCCCGTGGGCACCGAGTTCCGGCGCCGGATCTGGGAGGCGCTGGACCGGATCCCGTACGGGGAGACCGTCACCTACGGCCGGCTCGCCGAACTGGCGGGCGAGTCCCCGCGGGCCGTCCGCGCGGTCGGCGGCGCGGTCGGTGCCAATCCGCTGCTCATCGTCCGCCCCTGCCACCGCGTCGTCGGGGCCAACGGCGCCCTCACCGGCTTCGCCGCCGGGACGGACCGCAAGCGCTGGCTGCTGGACCTGGAGAGCGGCGCCCTGTTCTGACGGCCGGGGAGGTACGGGGCGCCCGCCGGGCCCGGCCCGCCCGGAGGAGGACCGGACCGGGCCACGCCGCAGGTCGGGCGGGACGGGACCGTCAGCCGGCGACCGCGGCCAGGTCCACCCGCCAGTCGTTGCTGCGCATCCAGCGGCCGGGCGGGAACTCGAAGTCGGTCTCGCCGACGAGCGTGAAACCCGCCCGGCGGCAGACGGCGTTGGAGGCGGGGTGGTCCACCGAGGGGAAGGCGTGCAGGTGGCGGTGGCGCGCGGTGCGGGCCGCGGCGCTGACGGCGGCCCGCGCCGCGGCCGCGGCGATGCCCCGGCCCCGGTGGGGCGGGAGCACGTTCCAGCCCATCTCGTAGACGGTGCCGCCCTGCCACGCGCGCTCGGCGTAGCCGACGCTGCCGACGGACACCCCCTCGGGCACCTCCTCGGTCTCCAGCACCACGCGGTACATGCAGCCGGTCCCGGAGGGCACGAAGTCGAGGTAGCGGCGGTGGCGGACGAGCATCCGCTCCTCGCTCTCCGGCCCGCCGACGTGCCGGCGCATCTCCGGGGTGTTGATCAGCCGCAGCAGGGCGAGATCGGAGTCGGTCCAGGCTTCGAGCCGCAGCGCGGGGGTGTCCATGGCCGGACGATAGTGGCGCCGACCACCGGGGTGGTAGCCGTTTTCGCCGCTCAGGCCAGGGGGTCGGCGAGGGCGCGGGCGAGGTTCTCCAGGGCGGGCAGCGCGTGCATCACGGCGTCGCGGTCGGCGACGGAGAGGGTGTCGAGAGCGTCCGCGATCCGGCGCTCGTGGGCGCGCTGCCAGTCGTCGAGCTGGCGGCGCCCGGCCGGGGTGAGCGCGATCCGGGCGGTGCGACGGTCCCCGGGGTCGGCCTGGCGGTCGACGAAGCCGGCCTCCAGCAGCTTGCCGACCAGCCCGCTCACGGTGTTCGGGGCGAGCCGCTGCCGGGCGGCCAGTTCGCCGACCCGCAGCGGTGCGGCGGCGAGCGTCTGGAGGAGTTCGACCTGCGCCATCGGCAGGGACTCCCACGGGTAGTCGGTCCGGATGCTGCTGCGCAGGGCGCGGCGGAGCCGGGTGACCGCGTCGGTGAGCCGGCGGGCGCGTTCGATCGTCGTCGGCTCCGCGTCCCGCGGCTCGAGGCCGTGCGGGCCTGTGGTGGATTCGGGAACGGACGGTGACGACGGCATGGCCGACAGCGTATCGCCTGGTACCGGTGCCCTTTGACGGCTGCGGACCGGTCGGGCGCGACCGGTCCCGCTCCGTGACGGACCGGTCGCACCCAGAACAGATCGTAGAGCGAACATATCTGCATCCGATATATTTCCTCGTATGAACGCCGCGTCAACGCTCACCGCCCGGCTGCTCGCCGAGCGCCCCCGGCCGCGCGGCATAGCCGGCCGCCGGTACGCCCACTGGCTCGCCGTCGGGACCGTCTGCCTGGGGGCGTTCCTCGGCCAGCTGACGGCCAGCGTCACCGCGCTCGTCTACCCGGCACTCCAGCGCCGGTTCGACGCCGGGTTCGCGGCCGTCGAATGGGTCGCCCTCGCGTATCTGCTGGTCCTGGTCGCGCTGCTGGCGCCGGTCGGCCGGCTCTCCGACCTGGTCGGCCGCAAGACCGTGTACCTGGGCGGCTTCGCCGTCTTCGGCCTGGCCTCGCTGGGGGCGGGGTTCGCCGGCGGTCTCGGCACCCTGGTCGCCTGCCGGGCGGTCCAGGCCGTCGGTGGCGCGATGATGCAGGCCAACAGCGTCGCCCTGGTCGCCCGCGGCGTCCCCGGCCACGCGATGCGCCGGGCGCTCGGGGTGCAGGCCGCCGCGCAGGGCCTCGGCCTGGCGCTGGGTCCCAGCCTCGGCGGGCTGCTGGTGGCGCACGCCTCCTGGCGCTGGGTGTTCTGGATCAATGTGCCGGTCGCCCTGGTGGGCATCGTGGCCGGGTGGTTCCTGCTGCCCCGGACCAGGGTCGAGGCCGCACCGGCACTCCCGCGTCCGCGTCCCGTCGCCGGGCCTGCCGTCGGGCCGGTCGGCGGAACCTTCCTCGGGCCCGGTGGCGGGTCCGAGCCGGACCGCGGGCGCTTCGACCTGGCCGGCCTGCTGCTGCTCGGCGGCTCCACCACCGCGCTGCTGCTCGCTCTCTCCGCCGCCTCCGGCCTGCCGCTGCCCGCCTGGGCGGTGGCCGCCCTGCTGGCCGCCGCCGTCCTGTGCGCGCTCGCCCTGGTCCGCCAGGAGCGCCGGGCCACCCGGCCGATCCTCGCGCCCGGTCTGGTCAACACCCCCGGTGTCCGCCCCGGCCTCGCGGTCGCGCTGATCGGCTACCTGCTGCTGTTCTGCCCGCTGGTCCTCGGCCCGGTGCTGCTCGCCGAGGCGGGGCTGCCGACCGCGCGCTCCGGCCTGGTGATCACCGTGCTCCCGGCCGCGTTCGCGGTGGCCGCGACGGTCGGCGGCGGGCTGCTGCCGCGCGGCTGGTCCGACGTCCTCCGCTGCCGCTTCGGCGCGGCCCTCGCCGGGGCCGGACTGCTCGGCTGCGCGCTGCTGCCCGCCCTGGCCGCGCCCGCGGTGCTGCTGGCGGGCCCGCTGCTGGTGCTCGGCGGCGGTCTCGGACTGCTGCTGCCGGCCAACAACGCGCTGGTGATGCGGGCGATCCCGGCGGAGTGCTCGGCGGTCGGCGGCGGCATGGTGAACATGGCCCGCAGCCTCGGCACGGCGCTCGGCACCGCGCTGCCGGTGCTCGGCGTCCATCTGGCCGGCCCCGCGCTGGGCGGCCGGTCGGTCCTGCTGGCGCTCGCCGTCGTCGCGGGCCTCGCCGTCGTGCTCGCCCGGCCGGTGCGGCGGCGCTGAGCGGGGAGCGGGAAGCGGGTACGGACACGGCAACGGCCGGGGCGGTGGACGGGAGTCCCGTCCACCGCCCCGGCCGTGCTGTGCCGTGGTGCAGGTCGTGCAGAGTGTGCGGGTCGTTCGGGTCTTTCGGTCGTGCTGGGCGGCTCAGGAGGCGGGCACGCCCGGGGCGGCGCCGCGGTCCTTGAGCATGTCGGTGATCAGGCCGATCTCCGAGGTCTGGCCGATCACCATCGACTGCGCGAGCCGCTTCTCCGACTCGTTGCGCGCCATGTCGACGTAACCCTGGGCCATCTCCACCCCGCCCTTGTGGTGCTCCAGCATCAGCTGCAGGTAGAACACCTCGGCCTCCCGCCCGCTCAGCGAGCGGAGCTTGGCGAGCTGGGTGTTGGTGGCCATGCCGGGCATCAGCGAACCGTCGTGCGCCTGGTAGTCGGCGCCGTGCCCGTGCCCGCCCATTGCCATCCAGGCCATCGGCTTGGCCGGCGAGTGCTGGGTGAGCCCCCACTGGTCGAGCCAGCCCATCATCATGCCGCGCTGGTTGGCCTGGGTGTTGATGATGTCGAAGGCCAGGGTGCGGGTGGGCTCGTCGGTGGTCCGGTCCCGGACGATGAACGACAGGTCCACCGCCTGCTGGTGGTGGGTCGCCATGTCCCGGGCGAACCCGGCCTCCGGGGAGTCGTCCGCCGGCACGCTCAGCGAAGAGGTCCCGGAGGCCGACGTGCCGCCCGCGACCAGGGCGGGCACCCCGAGCGCGAGGGCGAGCGCGGCGGCCAGCGCGGCCGGCCACCAGATCCGCCGTCGCGAGGGCGCCGGAGCGGCGTCCGCGCCGTCGGCCGGGTGGCCGTCCGCCCCGGGGCCGTCCGCCCGGTGGCCGTCCGCCTCGGCGGCGGTCACATCTGCCCCATCGAGCAGGAGGCGCCCGGCTCCTGGGTCTGCTTGCCCTGGACGTACTTGGTGAAGAACTGGTTCACCCGGGGGTCGCTCGCGCTGTCCACGACGAGCTGGGTCGACCAGGCGTTCAGGGTGATGGTGCCCTTCTCGTCCGGGTAGGGGCTCATCAGCGAGTACGGGGTGGCCTTCACCTTGTCCGAGAGGGTCTTGATGTCCTCGGGGGTGGCCTTGCCGTTGTAGGTCACCCAGACCGCGCCGTGCTCCAGCGAGTGGACGGCGCGCTCGTTCTCGACCGGCTGGTCGTAGACGGTGCCCATGCAGTCCAGCCAGACCGCGTTGTGGTCACCGCCGACCGGCGGGGTCTGCGGGTAGGTGACCTTCTCCTTGACGTGGTTGCGGCTCAGGTCGCCGAAGGTCTGGACGCCGTCGATCGGGGCGGCGGCAGCGGCGGCCTTGGCCTTCTTGTCCTTGTTGGCGTCGACCACGATCCAGGTGCCGGTGGCTATCGCGGCGATCACCAGGACGCCCGCGACCGAGCCCGCGATGATCTTGTTGCGGCGGTCGCGGCGCTGCTCGGCGGCGCGCAGCTCGGCGATCCGGGCGCGGCGGTCGTTGCTCGCCTGCTTCCCGCTCGGCTTGTTGCCCTGGGCCTTGTTCGACTGCTTGGAGGCGGAACCCATGAGGTGTCCTTGTCCCCACCGCGCATCGGGCACGGCGGTCTGAAGAGGTGGTGGGAGGGGGCGGATCCGTCGGTCCCGCCCGCCCGGCGCCCGTTCGGGCGGCGGGGGAGGGCCGGGGCCGGCGGCGGGTTCCGCTCAGGACCGGTGTACTTGGAGTTCGTGCAGGTCGGGCACGGGGTGCGGCCCGACCAGCAGTCCGGCGGGCACCACCCGGGGCAGCACCTCGGCGGTCTCCGGCCGGGGTGCCGCGGCGGGTTGCGGGTGCGGCGGCGGATTGGGGAGCTGGGCGTCCTGGGCGCAGTACGGGTGGCTGGAGCAGCCGTTGTTGCGGTGCGGCGGGTCGCCGTCGACCGAGCACCAGGTCCAGTGCCGGTGGCTCTCCGCGCGGAGGCGGTCGCCGAGGGTCTGGGGCGTGGTGGCCGGACCGGTGGCGGCGGTGCCGAGGAGGTGCGGGGGTGCGTCGGCCCGGGGAACGGCGACGAGTCCGGTCGGCGGGCCCACCGGGGGGTCGGCCGGGACGGTCACCGGGAAGCCGGACCGTTCGGCCGTGGCCGCCTTGGCGTGTGCCGCGCACGGGAGCGCCGTCAGCAGCCCGGCCAGCAGCAGGATCCACAGCACGCCCACCGGGCGGACCGCGAGAGCGGCCCTCCCCGGCCGGGGTGTGCTGGGGGCCGACGCGGTCATGCGCACATTTAATCAGCCGAACGAGTGAAGCGAGCCCCCTCCCCGGTTCTCATTTTCGAGCGCGGAGCCGCCTGAATACCCCGGAAACGCCCTGGTCCGGGCGGTTCGGTCGACTGCGGGAGGAACAGAAGCGAAACGGGCGTCGAACCCGGTGATCGGTATCGGCCGATGTGTGCGTGGTTGTCGCCGAAACCCGGACAGCGTCGTTGCACTTGGGGACAATGACGTCGAGCCCGGCCCGCCCGGGGGCGGCGCATGAAGCAGCGAGCAACCAGCACCGAGCAGCAGCGATCAGGAGCCGCCAGATGACCGAACAGGGTGCACCCGCGCAGCAGCAGCTCCGGCCGGACGACGGCTGGTGGGACACGGTCTACGCGGGCCCGGCCGGCACCCTCCCCGACACCCCGCACGCCGGACCGGGGGAGGGCAGCGTCGACGACTGGTTCGAGACGGCGGCGGGACTCATCGGGCAGCAGCGCGAGGGCGACCCCGGGGAGGCCGGGGCGGTACCGGAGCCCGGGTCGTCGCGGGCCGACCAGGAGGTGCTGGAACGGGACAGCATCGACGACTGGTTCGACACCGCCGTCGGCGTGATCGCTCCGCAGCGCCCGGCGGACGAGCCTCCGGGCGCCGACGACACCCGCCGCTTCCCCGCCCCCGCCTGGGCGGAGGCGGGGCCGGCCACCCTGTCCGGGGTGCCCGGGGCCGAGGACACGGCCGTCGAACCGGCCCCCCGGGTGCCCGAGCCCCGGGCGGAGTCCGACGCCGTGGCAGCTCCGGAGCCGGAGTCGGAGCGGGAGCCGGTGCCGGCGCCGGTGGAGTCGCTGGAGTCGCCGGCCGAGGTCGCCGCTCCGGCCGAGCCCGAAGTCGTTGCGCCGGAAGTCGTTGCGCCGGAAGCCGTCGAGCCCGAAGCCGTCGAGCCCGAAGCCGTGGAGCTTGAAGCCGTCGAGTCCGAGGTCGTTGCGCCCGAAGCCGCCGCGTTCGAGGCCTCCGAGCGCGCGCCCGAAGCACCCGCACCCGCACCCGCGTCCGCACCCGTGCCGCCCGCCCCGCGCCCGGACCCCCGCCCCGGCCGGGCCGCCTCCGCACCCGCCGTGCCGCACGTCGGCGAACGCCCGCCCACCTACGGCCCCGAGCCGACCGCCGTCCCCGAGGCCGACCCCGGCGCGCTGGGCGGCATCGTCGCCGACACCGTGCTGGAGGGGGCCCAGTACGGCGCCACCACCCTGCGGGCGGCCTCCGTGCGCGGCGACTCCGCCCGCTACCGGGGCGAGCCCCGGCGGGACTCGCTGCTGGTCACCCGGTTCGGCGAGGGCGCGGACGGGCTGCTGCTCGCGGTGCTCGGCGGGTTCGACGACTCCGGCCCGGCCGCCGGAGCGGTCGCCACCGCGAGTGCCGAGGCCTGCCGTCAGCTCGCGGCCGCCGTCGGCCGCAGCCGCGAGGGCCTCGCCGCAGACCTGCGCGACGGCGCCCGCGACCGGCTCCGCTACGGCCTCCAGCGGCTCGCGCTCGGCGCCGTCGCCCCGCTCCGTGCCCTGACCCCGGCCGGCGCGGAGCACCGGGAGGACGGGGAGGACGGGCCGCCGTCCCCCGCCTCGCTGCACTGCCTGCTCACCTCGCTGGACCCGGAGGCCGGGTACCGGGCGGCGTTCGGGGTCGGCCCGGGCGGGCTGTACCTGCTGCGCTCCGGCCACTGGATCGACGCGTACGCGGCGCGGTTGCTGCACCACCCCGACGGCCAGCCGCCGGTGCCGGAGTCCCCGGTGCCGGGCCCGCGCCCGTTCCGCTTCCGGATGGTCCCGGCGACCCCGGGCGACATCCTGCTGCTGTGCACCCCGGGACTGTCCCGTCCGGTCGCGGACGAGCCCGCGGTCGCGCACTTCCTGGCCTCGCACTGGGCGCACCCGCACCCGCCGGGCACCGTGGACTTCCTCCGCCAGGTCCAGGTCCGGGCCAAGGGCTACACCGACGACCGGACCGCGGCCGCGATCTGGACCGAGTAGCCGGACCCGGTCCGCTCAGGCGGGTGCGGCGGCCAGCAGGGTGCCGCAGGCGGACCCGGCGAGGTGGAGCGCCCGGCTCCGGCGGGCACCGGTGAGGCCGAGGGCGATCGGGACGGCGAGGCCGTCCAGCAGGGCGCGGATCTGGACGGCGCGTTCGGTGGCGTCGCCGGGGCCGAAGCGGCCGGCGGCGGTGCCCTCCTCGATCAGGGCGACCAGGTCGGCCTGCCAGGGGCCCTCGATCTCCAGCTGCCCCTGCCGCAGCTCCTCGCTGGCGGGGGAGCGGCCCCACACCTCGACCCAGAGGATCCAGCGCGGGTCCCCGGGGCCCTCCGGCAGGTAGAGCGCGGTGTACTCGTCCAGCCGCCCCCGGACGTCGCGGGCGGCGTCGGCGAGCATCTCGCGGCGGCGGGCGCCGAGCTGCTCCTCGCTCCAGCGGAGGGTCTCCAGCAGCAGCTGGTCCTTGCTGCCGAAGTAGTAGAGCAGGTGGCCCGCACTCATCTGGAGCTTCTTGCCGAGGCCGGCCATGGTGAGCTTGGCGAGCCCGTGCTCGGCGATCGCGGCGCGGGCGGTGGCGAACACCTCCTCGCGCGGGCGGGCCGGTCGGCGCGGGCGGGCGTCGGCCATCGGTGCTGCTCCTCCGGGGTTCGGTAGGGCTTCACGATACCCACCGTGCCCGGCGGGCCACGGAGCGGGAGGCGCGGGGCATGCGGACCAGGCGGTGCTCGATCCGGCGGGTGTCGGTGAGGTCGACGCCGCCGCAGGGGGAGCCGTGGACCCGCCGGCGCGCGTGGGCTTGCCACTCCGATCCCGTCACCGGCATCTCCCGCCGATTCGGCGATCACGATGCCCGGTTCGGTCGGCCGGGGACGGGCCGGTGGTTGCCTTGCGGGCCGCGCTTCGTGTGGCCGGCCTCGGCGAGTGGTTACTGCGGCGGAACCGGCCGGGAGGCCGCGACGGCATCGGTGTACTGCTCGGTCGTCAGGTCCTCCCCGTGGACGCCGAGCTCGGCAAGGACGGATCGCACGACAGTGAGAGCTGGTGCTAGGTCGGCCTCGGTGGCCGCGACGGTCTCCAGCTCGATGAAGGTCCCGTCGATCTCGGGGACGTGAACCAGAGTGGCGAGGAGCCGCCGGCCGTCGTGCTGGAAGTCGTAGTTGCGGCAGCGCTTCTCGAAGGCGATCCGGGGGACGAACCCGAGCGCGCGGACGATCTCGTGCGCGGCCTCGGCATCCTCGACGCGGGTCTCCGCCTCGGGCTTCGACCCGGATGCCTCATCGACACGGGCCCCCTTGTAGGTCAGGACGGTCCGGGTGTCCTGCGGGCTGTGAACGGTGCGGATCCGCAGTTCCCTGTCCGCCCCCATCAGTGAACCGTCGGGGGCGTCGTAGTAGGTGTCGCGGTACACCTCGGCGCGGCCGGCCCCGTACTGGTCCTCCAGCAGTCGCAGGAGTGTTTCCGGATCGCGGACCACGGCCTTGAGCTCTGCCTCGATCGCCACTGCTGCCCCTCTCAGATCACGCGCTCCGCGTCGTCCACCATGGCGTCGAACGTCCTCCGCCATCCCCGGTACAGCGGTCCGTAGGGGGTGGCCAGCACCTTATAGGTCGGCGACTCGTGGCCTTCCCGATCCGTGTCGAACGCGCTGACGTAGAGGGTCTTGTCGAGACGGATCACCCGCCATACGGGCAGGGTGCGGTAGCGGTACACCTCGACGCGGCCGAGCTCCGCGAGCTCACGCAGACGGGCCTCGGCGAGGCGTACACCGCTGGCCAGGGACTCGGGCGACTCGCCGATCTCAGCGGCCCGACGGGCCAGCGCGGGTGAGTCCGGGGCGAGGAGGAGGACCCGAAGGCGGGGTGGGTCGTCACCGTCACGGTCGAGGTGCGGGCGGAGCAGGGAGTCCCGGAGCGCGAGTAGTCCGAGACCCCGGACGGCGAGGATGTCGAGTTCCGACGCCGAGCGGGCCGCGCGCTGGATCTCAGCCGCTGCCGACGCCTGGTCGGAGTGAACGCGAACGATCTCCGGGAACGCCGCAAGGTCGAATGCCGCGCCGGGAGTTCGACTCTCCCGCTGCGGGGCGAGGCCGAGCATCCGTCGAGCGTCGGCCGGCATGTTCAGCCCGTCCGCGATTCGTTCGAAGACGTCGAGGCGGGTGACTTCCCGTCTCCTGTTCATGATCTCGTTGACCCGGCTCTGGGTCATGCCGACCTGCGCGGCAATTCGGGCCTGGCTGGCGCCGCTGTGGTGTTGGACCCATCGGAAGGTGGCAGCGATGTCGCGGCCGCTCAGGGCGCCGCGGATCTCCGAGTTCTGCCACGCGGAGTCAGGAAGTCGGATCGGTTCGAGCGCGGTCACCACAGCGGCATTCCAGTCTCCGTGAATCCATCTCAGCGTGAGATTACCGGCCGGGTATCGAGCCTGGCGCCCCATTGCCCGAATCTCGTCAGAGATGGCGCGGCTCGGATTCCGCCGCCTCGGCACCAAGGAGAGCGCATGGCCTTGACCGCAGATGAGGACTGGACCGTCAGCGTCGATGGGTGCCTGGAACCCACGGCCCTGCCACCAGCAGCGGCACTGACTGCCGTCTGGCAGGCAGTGAAGGACCTGGAGTTCGGGGACCAGCAGCGCGCCGCTGTTCGCATGCTCTTCGGCACCGGGGCCACCGAGACCGTCGAGGCCGCGCTGGACGGTGGCGCGCTGGACTTCCCGGTCACCCTTCCGGCCGGCCGGATCGTCATCCGTGTCCGTCACGGCGACGGTCGGACCGCCAGACAGAGGCACGCCGCGCGGTACCAGCCGGTGCAGGAACCGCCACGCGGACGGAACCCTGGGCTGTGGGTGGTGATGGACAGCGCGACGTGCGAGCCGGTTCGTGAGAAGGGGCACGTCCTGCGGTGGGGCATCGAGTCGAGCGCGTGGTCCTGGATCGGCAGAGAACTGGCCCGCAGCGACTACCAGGGGAAGGCCGGCCATGCTCGGCGCGCCCCTTGAGGAGGAACTCGGGGTCCTGCGCGCCCCGGTCCCCGACGGCACGGTTGACGGTGGCCGCAATGGTCCCGGTCGCGGTGATCGTGTGCGTGCTGCTGCTGATGATCCTGCGCTGATGCCCCGGCCGGCGCCCGGTGGGGCGCCGGCCGGGGAGTCAGGAGACCGTCGTTTCGTCGGTGCAGGTGACCTGCACCGGCGTCAGGCCTTCGGCTGCTGCTGAGTAATGCAGTGGATGCCGCCGCCGTTGGCGAAGATCTCGCGGGCGTCGACCAGTTCGACCGTGCGGCCCGGGTAGGCCTCGGCGAGGATGGCGGCGGCCTCCTGGTCGCGCGGGTCGTCGAAGGCGCACAGCACCACGGCGCCGTTGGCGACGTAGTGGTTGATGTAGGAGTAGTCGACCGGCTCGCCGTCCTCGTCCAGCAGGACGGTGGGGGCGGGGAGTTCGACGACCTCCAGCGGGCGGCCCTGGGCGTCGGTGGAGGCCCGGAGGATCGCCACCAGCTCCTGGCAGACCGCGTGGTCGGGGTGCGCCGGGTCGGGCTGGACGTGGGCGACGACGACGCCGGGGCGGACGAAGGAGGCGACGATGTCGATGTGGCCGCGGGTGCCGAACTCGTCGTAGTCGCGGGTGAGTCCGCGCGGCAGCCAGATCGCCTTGGTGGTGCCGAGGAAGGCGTGCAGCTCGGCCTCGACCTCCTCGCGGGTCCAGTCGGAGTTGCGGCCCTCGCCGAGCTGGACGGTGTCGGTGACGAGCACGGTGCCCTCGCCGTCGACGTGGATGCCGCCGCCCTCGTTGATCAGCCGGGAGGCGAAGCGGCGGACGCCGGTCAGCTCGGTGATGTGCTCGGCGATGTGCTGGTCCTTGTCCCAGCGGGCCCAGCCCTGGGCGCCCCAGCCGTTGAAGATCCAGTCGGTGGCGGCCAGCCCGCCGTTGCCGTCGATCAGGAAGGACGGGCCGATGTCGCGCATCCAGGCGTCGTCGAGCGGGCGCTCGACGATCTCGACCTGCTCGGAGACGTACTTGCGGGCCTCCTCGGTCTCGCCGGTGTTGACCACCAGGGTGACCGGCTCGTACCGGACGATCGTGTTGGCGACCGCGGCCCAGGCCTCGCGGCCGGTGTGCAGGTTCTCCGGGGTGTCGAAGGTCGGGTTGCTGGTGGGGAAGGCCATCCAGGTCCGGTCGTGCGGGTGCCACTCGGCGGGCATCCGGTAGCCGAGCGAGGCGGGGGCGGGGGTGGTCATCGGGAGGTCCTTCGGTGGAACGGGTGGGTGACGGTGCGGAAGGTGCGGGTCAGAGGAAGTAGAGGCGGCTCAGCGAGACGCTGTCGGCCGGTTCGGAGCGCAGTGGGTCGCCGTCCAGCGAGACCAGGCCGGTCGGTGTGACCTCGACCTGTCCGGTGCGGGCGTTGCGCACCATGTCGCGCGGGCCGATGCCGCGGGTGTTGCGGACGCCGACGCGCCGGCGCCGGGTGGGCAGGCCGTCGGCGGCGCGGTCCAGGTAGGCGCCGTCGGCCGCCGCCCGGGCCACGAAGGCGACCGAGAGGTCGGCGGCGGTGGCGCCGTGGGCGCCGAACTGCGGTCCCAGCACGAGGGGTTCGCAGCGGTCGGTGGAGGCGTTGGGGTCGCCGACCACGCCGTAGGCGGGGAAGCCGGCCTTGAGGACCAGCTGCGGCTTGGCACCGAAGTGGTCGGGGCGCCAGAGCACGATGTCGGCGAGCTTGCCGGTCTCGATCGAGCCGATCTCGTGGGAGAGGCCGTGGGCGACGGCCGGATTGACGGTGAGCTTGGCGATGTAGCGCAGCACCCGCTGGTTGTCGTCCTCGGGCCCGTCGCCCTCCATCGGGCCGCGTTCGGCCTTCATCTTCCCGGCCAGGGCGAAGGTGCGGCGCACGGTCTCGCCGGCCCGGCCCATGCCCTGGGCGTCGGAGGAGGTGATGCCGATGACGCCCAGGTCGTGCAGCACGTCCTCGGCGCCCATGGTGCCGGCCCGGATCCGGTCGCGGGCCATCGCGGCGTCCCCGGGCAGGTCGGTCTTGAGGTCGTGGGCGGAGACGATCATGCCGA
Source organism: Kitasatospora sp. NPDC089913 (assembly GCF_044748625.1). NCBI lineage: Bacteria > Bacillati > Actinomycetota > Actinomycetes > Kitasatosporales > Streptomycetaceae > Kitasatospora > Kitasatospora sp. NPDC089913. The sequence continues at coordinate 709,771 of NZ_JBIVGI010000001.1, forward strand.
AGTGCTCGCCCAGGGCGTCCCGGCCGAAGGGCAGGGTGGGGTTGGTGGAGGAGCCGATGACGTTCGGCACGCCCGCCATCTTCAGCACGTTGGGCACGTGGCCGCCGCCGCAGCCCTCGATGTGGAAGGCGTGGATCGTCCGGCCGTCGAGCACCCGCAGGGTGTCCTCGACGGACAGGCACTCGTTGAGGCCGTCGGTGTGCAGGGCGACCTGGACGTCGTACTCCTCGGCCACCCGCAGTGCGGTGTCCAGGGCGCGGGTGTGCGCGCCCATGTCCTCGTGCACCTTGAAGCCGGACGCGCCGCCCTCGGCGAGGGCCTCGATCAGCGGGGCCTCGTCGGAGGAGGAGCCGCGGGCGAGGAAGCCGATGTTGACCGGCCAGGCGTCGAAGGCGTTGAAGGCGTGCCGCAGCGCCCAGGGCGAGTTGACGCCGACGCCCCAGACCGGGCCGAACTCCTGGCCGATGACCGTGGTGACCCCGGAGGCGAGCGAGGCCTCCATGATCCGCGGCGAGAGCAGGTGGACGTGGGTGTCGACGGCGCCGGCGGTGGCGATCAGGCCCTCGCCGGAGACGATGGTGGTGCCGGTGCCGACCACGACGTCCACGCCGTCCAGGGTGTCGGGGTTGCCGGCCCGGCCGATCGAGGCGATCCGGCCCTCCCGGATGCCGATCGAGGTCTTGCGCACGCCCTGCACGGCGTCGATCACCAGCACGTTGCTGATCACCACGTCGCACGTGTCGCGGACGGCGGCGGGCTTGAGGTGCAGGCCGTCGCGGGCGGTCTTGCCGAATCCGGCCAGGAACTCGTCGCCGGGCCGCTGGGAGTCCGACTCGACCCGGACGACCAGCCCGGAGTCGCCGAGCCTGACCCGGTCGCCGGCGCGCGGGCCGTGGACGGAGATGTAGTCGTGCGGGGTGATGGACGTCATGACTCCACCTCCGCGTCGTCGAAGCCGGTCAGGTAGCCGGTGGCGCGGGCCTTGGCGAGGGCGGACTCCTTGGCGCCGGGCGCGTCGAGCGGGCCGTCGACCAGGCCGGCGAAGCCGATCGCGACCCGGGCGCCGCCGATCGGGACCAGCCCGACCTCGACGGTGCTGCCCGGGTCGAAGCGCACCGAGGAGCCGGCCGGGACCGCGAGGTGGGTGCCGTAGGCGGCGGCCCGGTCGAAGGCCAGTCGGGGGTTGGCCTCGAAGAAGTGGAAGTGCGAGGTGACGGAGATCGGGACGCCGGAGGTGTTGTGGACGGGGAGGAGGACGGTCTCCTCGACCGGGTCGTAGCCGGCGCCGTCACCGGGAAGGGCGCTGCCGGGGGCGTCCTCGCCGAGCGAGCCGGCGCCGCGGAACGGGTCGTCGACCACGGCCAGGCGGGTGCCGTCGTCGAAGACCGCCTCGACCTGGACCACGGTGACCACGTCCGGCACGCCGGGCAGCACGTCGGCGGCGGAGAGCACGGAGCGGCCGGCCTCGACGGCCTCGGCGAGGCGCAGGCCGTCGCGGGCGGCCTCGCAGACGGTGTCGGCGATGAGCGCGGTCGCCTCGGGGATGTTGAGCCGCACGCCTCGGGCGCGGCGGGCGCGGGCCAGCTCGGCTGCCGTGAAGATCAGCAGCCGGTCCCGCTCGGTGGGGGTCAGTCGCACGGTTCCTCGCTCGCGGTCGCAGGAGAGGGTGAGGGCTTTTAGAACGGCGTTCAAACACCTCGGGCCATTGAACCCGGAGCCGTCCGCCCTGTCCAGCCTTGCCGCTCGCGCGCCGTTCGGCACACGGGACGCGTCCGGTCGCCCCGGGCCGGCGGCCCGCGCCGGTGTCCGGTCGCCGGTCCGCGCCGGTCCCGGAAGCCCGTCCGGGGCCCGGGGGCGGCCCGTACGCATCGCAAACCTGTCCGGCGGGGGCGGCTGGATCACGCGAACCGCCTCGTGCCCCTTTCACCCCAGGTGATCGCCCGCGCACTGTTCCAAATGCCGAAAGGTGGGCATGACGATGATTGGTCAGTACCAAAGGGGTCGACCGACCGGCGGGGGCCCGGATCGGCGACCGGGAGCGAGGGTGGGGGCAGGGGTGATGGACGGTCAGTCGCGATTCCCGCGGCAGCGGACGAGTTCGGGGGGCGCCTTCCGGATCACCGGAACCGGCCAGGGCGGTCCGGCGGGCACGGCAGGTGGCGCGGGCACCGTGGGTGCGACAGACGTCGCCCGGCCGGGCGTACCGGCACCGGGGTGCGCGCTGAACCGCCGGCTCCACCTGGCACTGGAGGCCGCCGACCTGGTCGCGGTCGGCGCGGTCCGCCACCGGCTGCGCGCCGCGCTCGGCCACTGGGGCGTGCCCGAGCTGGCCGACACGGCCGAGCTGCTCACCTCCGAGCTGGTCACCAACGCGCTGCAGCACACCGGCCGGGGCGCGGTCTTCGACGCGGTGCTCACCGGTGACCAGCGGCTGCGGATCGAGGTCCAGGACGGCGAGGCCGGACTCCCCGGCCGCCGCCGCGACCCGGACGCGGAGTACGCCACCTCCGGCCGGGGGCTGATGCTGGTCGAGGCGCTCGCCGACTCCTGGGGCGTGCACCTGCGCGGCGACGGCAAGGTCACCTGGTTCGAACTGGCCACCGTCGAACTCTGACTTCCCGCCGCCGAACTCTGACTTCCCGGCCCACCGTTTGCCGTACGAGCACCGTTCGCGACCGAACGATGCCCGTAAGTGAAGGCGAGTGCCAAGATTTCCGGCCCGTTGCCATTGCCGCTCGGCCGAACATTGGCCAGGATGGTGGGAATGTGTGCCCACGAGCGAGAAGCGGCGGGAAACTCCTACCGTCTCGACCGATGACCGCCCGTCGGCGCGCGACCGTCGAGCACCACCCATCACACCGCCACGCGGCCCGTCCGGACGGTCGGCGCGGTCCGCCACGGCAGCGGCAGGAGCAGCATGCCCACAGAGCCCGAGTCACCGGGGCCGGCCCTCCCGTCCGGTCCGCCCACGACCGGCTCCGGTCGGGCCAGGCCCCCCGCGCAGGCGGCCCGGCGGCATGCGCTGCGCACCGCCCCCGGCCTCGCGGCCGGCCGGCTCGCGCCGATGCTCTCCGGCGGCCTGCCGCTCTCCCCGGGCGACTCCACGCCGGACTGGCTGGAACCGGCGATGGCGGCCAACGGCATCGGCTCCTTCGACTGGGACATCCGCCGCGACATCCTCGAGGGTGACCAGCGGGCCTGCACCATCGTCGGCCTGGACTCCGCCGAGAAGGGCCGCTTCGACCGCACCTCCGCCTCCTTCCTGGCCCTGCTCCACCCCGAGGACGCCCCCGTGGTGCGCCGCCGGGTCGAGCGCGCCGTCGCCGAGCTCGGCCAGTGCGGCGCCTACTACCGGACGGTCGGCCCGCACGGCACCACCCGCGCCGTCCGCTTCCGCGGCCGGGTCCTCGCCGACGCCTTCGGCCGGGCCTCCCGGATGGTCGGCTTCGTCTGGGACGCCACCGTCGAGCTGCACAAACGCGATCGCGCCGACCGGATGGCCCTGCTGCGCGAGGAGCGCTCCCGCTTCATCAAGGAGGCCGCCCGGGCCCTCTCGGAGGCGGTCACCGTGCGCGACGTGGCCCGGGTCTTCACCGAGCTGCCGCTGCCCGGCCTGCCGCCGGACGGCCTGGTCCTGGCCTCCTTCGAGGCCGGCCGGGTGCAGATCCTCGGCGCCTCCGGCTACCGGCCCGAGGAACTGGCCGGCTACGACCGCTCGGTGCTGCCGCCGAGCCACCCCGCCGCCGAGGCGCTCCGGGGCCGCGCCCCGGTGTTCTGCGCCAGCCGCGAGGAGTACCGCGAGCGCTACCCGGACGTCTGGGAGCAGGCCCGCCGCACCAGCCGCAGCTCCTGGGCGTTCCTGCCGCTGGTGGCCAGCGGCCGGGCGATCGGCGTCTGCGTGGTCAGCTTCGACGACGACCGCCAGCTGGACGCCGACGAGCGCACCCTGCTCTCCACCCTCGGCGGCCTGGTCGCCCAGTCCCTGGCCAGGGCCCGGCTGCACGACGCCGAGCACGAGCTCGCGGCCGGCCTGCAGCGGGTCATGCTGCCGCGCACCGTGCCCTCGGTACCCGGGGTCACCACCGCCGTCCGCTACCTGGCGGCCGGCTCCGGGCTCCAGATCGGCGGCGACTGGTACGACGTGGTGCCGCTGCCCGGCGGCCACGTCGGCCTGGTGATCGGCGACGTCCAGGGCCACGACGTGCACGCCGCCGGGATCATGGGCCAGCTGCGGATCGCCCTGCGCGCCTACGCCGCCGAGGGCCACCCGCCCGCCGCGGTGATGGCCCGGGCCTCCCGCTTCCTGGCCGACCTGGACACCGACCACTTCGCCACCTGCACCTACGCCGAGGTGAACGTCGACTACGGCGTCGTGTACGCGGTACGGGCCGGCCACCTCGACCCGGTGGTGCGGCGCGCCGACGGCACGGCGAGCACCGTCCCGGTGGCCGGCGGGCTGCCGCTCGGCATCGCGCCCGACGAGGAGTACCGGGTCACCCGGTTCAGCCTGGACCCGGGCGAGACGGTGCTGCTCTGTACCGACGGCCTGGTCGAGGCGCGCGACATGGACCTCGACGAGGGCGTCGCGCGACTCACCTCGGTGCTCGCCGAGCCGCTCGCGGACGCCTCCCGGACCGGCCGCGACCCGCTGGAGGAGCTGGCCGACCGGATCGCCTCGCAGGCCGCCGACTCCAGTGAGCGCGAGGACGACATAGCGCTGCTGCTGCTGCGCTGGGACGGCCCCGAGGGCGGCCTGGCCGCCCAGCAGCTGCGCCGCCGGATCGGGCAGGCCGATCTGGCGCGGATCGCGGAGGTCCGGGCGGAGCTGCGGGACGCGCTGCGCCGGTGGGGTGTCGCCGAGCTGATCGACACCGCGGAGCTGCTCTCCTCGGAGCTGGTCACCAACGCGATCCGGCACACCGACCGGGACGCGATGTTCACCGCCCGGCTCTACCGGGAGCCGGCCGCGGACGGCGGCCGGGCCCGGCTGCGGGTCGAGGTCGAGGACGAGTCGGACCTCTGGCCGACCCGCCGCACACCGGGGGAGCAGGCCTCCTCCGGGCGCGGGCTGATGCTGGTCGAGGCGCTGGCCGACGGCTGGGGCGTGGAGCCCCGGGGGTCGGGCAAGCGGATGTGGTTCGAGCTCACGGTGGCGACGGCGGAGTGACGGCGTCGCAGTGACGGCGTCGCAGTGACGCCGGGGGAGTGACGGCGGCCGAGCGGCCCCCGGGCAGTGGTGCCCGGGGGCCTGCGACGGCTCCGGCTCCGGCCTCAGCCGAACTGCTGCTCCAGGTCCTTCAGCTTGCGCTCCAGCGAGTCCAGCCGGGGCAGCGCCACGGTGTCGTCGTCGGGCGTGAGGTCGATGGTGTGCCGTTCGGGCCGGGCCGGCAGGCCCGCCTGCGCCGCCGCGCCCTCCACGGCCTCGGCCCGTGCCGGCGGTTCGACCGCGGGCCGGTCGGGGCCGCCGGGGCCGCCGGAGCCGCCCGCTATGGCGGACTCCGGGCCGGGCTCCAGCTGCCGGGACGCCGCCCCGGAGCCGCCGCCGCGCGGGCGCCAGACGCTGTGGGTGCGGTTGATGGCCCTGATCTCGGCCCGCTCCCGGCGCCCCGCGAGCTTGCGGCGCTCCTTCTCCCTGGCGTTCTCGCGCTTGTCCTCGCGGACCTCGTCGACCGCCTCCTCCAGGCTCCGCACGCCCTCCAGCAGCATCAGCGACCAGGCGGCGTAGGTCTCCCGCGGGGCCCGCAGCCAGCGGACGATCCGGATCTGCGGGAGCGGACGGGGGACCAGGCCCTGTTCGCGCAGCGCGGCCCGGCGGGTCTGTTTGAGGGCCCGGTCGAACAGCACGGCGGCCGAGAGGGACATCCCCGCGAAGAACTGCGGCGCGCCCGCGTGGCCGAAACCGCGTGGGGCGTGCACCCAGTTGAACCAGGCCGAGGCGCCGGCGAACAGCCAGACCAGCAGCCGGGAACCGAGTGCGGCGTCGCCGTGGCTGGCCTCGCGCACGGCGAGCACGGAACAGAACATCGCCGCCCCGTCCAGGCCGAACGGCACCAGGTACTCCCAGCCGCCGGACAGGTTGAGGTTCTGCACCCCGAACCCGACCAGGCCGTGGAAGGAGAGTGCGGCGGCGACGGCCGCGCAGCAGAACAGCAGGGTGTACGAGGCCCCGCCGTACAGGGACTCCTTGCGGCGGCGCCGTTCCTCGGATCGCTCCCAGGAATCCGCGGTGCCGGTGCCGCCGGATCCCCGGCTCCGGGCCAGGGCCACCACGAGCGCGCTGACCAGCAGCGCGGCAACGCCGGTGACGGCCCAACCGAGCGGTATGTCGGACAATTTCATCGCCTGGACCAGCCTCGCTTTCCTGCGTCGCAATTCCTGCGCCGTGATGGCGGGGACCATCATGACGGATGCTCGGCCGGAGAATGGCTGATTCGCTGTCAATGCGCTGACGAGAGGGATTTCTGGCGAGGGATAAGTCGCATTGTCATATTGATATCAATGGGGAATTCCGGTGTTTCCCGAGGTCGGGGCCCGGCCGGGCCCCGCACCGCCGTTCACCTCCGTCAACCCCGTGTGACGCGGGGGCAGCCGGCGCACATCGCCTCGACCCGGGCGGTGTAGACGAGGCAGCAGCTGGCCCGGCACCGGTCGGAGCGATCGGTGTCGCCGGACGCGGGGTCGGTGAAGCCGGCGCCCGGCGTGAAGGGCGCGCACTCCGGCGCCGGGCGGGCGGCCCGCGGCTCCCTCGGCCCGGACGCCCCGGACACGCCGGGCGCGAACAGTGCGGCGAGCTCCGTCCGGGCGCGCTCCTCCTCGCCGAGCAGGCCCCCGGCGTACCAGAGGCCCTCGACCACGGCGTCGGTGGACATCGCCCACAGGGTGCGCGGGCCGCGTCGCACCTCGGGGCGGAACGCGTCCAGCACCGGGGTGAGGAAGTCCGCCAGCGCCGAGCGGAGCCCGGCGGCGAGGGCCGCCTCGTCGGTCACGGTGCGGGCGCCGGGCGGGAGCGGGGGCGACGGCGTTCCCGGGGGGACGGCCGCGCGCGGGGCCGTCGGGGGGACGGCCGGGGGGACGGCCGCGCCCGGTGCCGCCGGATCGTCCGGCAGGCAGAGGAAGGCGCCCGGGCGGACCGTCAGTTCACCGGTGCGGCGGCGGACCGCGATGTCTCCGGGCACGAGCAGCGGCACCCGGCGCTCCAGGAACCACGGCAGGGTGAACAGCAGCGCGACCGGCCAGACGAACCGGTGCAGCCCGATGCCCGCCGCCACGTCGGGGCGCAGCGGCTGCCCGTAGCGGGCCAGGGCCTGCCGGGCGTCGTACGAGATCAGCTCGCGCAGCGCCGCCGGCCGGGCCACCAGGTCGGCCCCCGCGAGCCAGCCCCGGCCGCTGCGGGGCGGGGCGCAGCGCACCCGGAGGGCGGGGAGCACCTCGCCGAGCCGGCGGTACGCGGCCGGCCCGGCGGCGGTGACGGTGCCGCGGATCCCGGTGGCAGTGGTGCCGCGGACGGCGGCGGTGGGGCCGCCGGTGCCGCGGGTGGTCGCCGGGCCGGTGGGGCCGGGGCGAGGTCCGGGGCCGGGTCGGCCGACGGCCGTCGCCACGGGGGTGGACCGGGTGCTGTGCGCGCTCATGGTGGGCCCCATCGGGTCGACCGGGCCACGCCGGACCGCCCGGTCCGTGCCCGGGCCGGGGCCCGTCCGCCGCCGGCGCGCCCGGTGTGGCGGGGCACGCCGTGGCGCCGTCGCGCCGTACGTCCGGACCCGGCCGGCCGGGGCTTGGCGGAGCCCGGGAACGGCAAGGCGAACCTGGCCGGGGCACTGCTCGACCCGGCCAGGTTAGGGTCACCTTAGCTGATCGGGCCCCCGGCCTGCCTCCCGATGCGTCCGTCCGGGGGAGCGCCCGGCGCGCGCCCCGCGCCGAGCTGGCGTGCGAGCCAGACCGGCACGCCCCCGAGCGCCTGCACCAGTCGGGTCGCCTCCGCCCGCAGGCGGGTGGCCTCCTCCGGTTCCGACACCTCGGCCAGCGCGGCCAGCGCCGGGGCCACCCCGACCGTGAAGCCCAGCTGCTCGCGCAGCCGCAGCGAGGCGTCGAAGCCCTCCCGGGCCCGCTCGTGGTCCCCGGCGGCCAGCGCCAGCGCGGCCAGGTGCCGCCAGGTCGACGAGCGCAGCAGTTCGTCGCCGCGCTCGCCCGCCCCCTCGTGGGCCCGGCGGTAGGCGATCCAGGCCGCCGTCGGGTCGCGGAGCAGGTTCTCCGCCACCAGCCCCCGGCGGAAGTCCAGCAGCGGCCGGCCCGGCGCGTCCGGCGGCAGCAGTGCCGAGGTGCGGCCGAGCGCGGCCTGCGCCTCGTCGAGACGGTCGCGCGCGCCCAGCACGCTGGCCACGTACGCCAGGAAGCCCCGGGCGCAGGCCGCCGCCGCGCGCTGCTCGGTGGTGGTCACGGTGGCCTCGGCGAGTCTCAGCGCCTGCTCCGCCTGGTTCCAGTGGGTGGCGGTGAACAGGCACTGCTCGATCAGGAGTTCGGCCCTGATCAGAGCCGCCGCCGGGTCGCGTTCGGCGGCCGGCCGCAGCAGGTCGGCGGCCTCCCGCCAGCACGCCCGGGACCGCAGCCGCCATACGGTGTCCCCCGGCTCCGGGGGCGCCGTCCGCCCCGGTGCGTCCTGACCGTTCGGGCCCCATCCGTGCTCCGACAACGCCACCTCCTTGTGTGCGCCATCCAGCAGGACGCGGGCCCTCCCCGTCCGTGGCACGACACACCACAGGCCCGCGTTGTGGCGGCAATTCAACACGGGGGCGAGCTTGTGCACCAGATCACGAGCGGAGGTTGTTGCGCGCGGCCGGCTTTTCGTCTAAACGATCAGCGGCCGGTCGGTCGGGGTCCGAACGAGGCCTCAGGACGTCCAGCCGGTCTCCATCAGAGCCTCGGCGGCGCCGTTCGCGGGCTGCGGCACACCCGCCAGATCCAGGCTGAACAGGGCCACCAGCAGCTGTTCGCCGCGCACCGTGGCCTGGTGCGAATAGCCCGCAAGAGTGAACATCGCGGCGGCCATCTCCTCCGCGTGCAGGGTCTGCAGCCACAGGCACTCGACCGACTTCACGTCCGCCGGCTCGGTCCAGGTGTCCACCTGGGCGACCATCCGGCTGCCCAGCAGCGTCACCCCGTCGCGTTCCTGGGCCTCCGTCAGCTCCAGGTCGTCGAAGCCCAGCCACTCCAGGTAGCGGGCGGCGGTGAACACCGCGTCCTGCGAGGTCCGCACCGGGTGCGGGCGGAACGGCGCCCGGCGCCGCCACTGCGCGGTCTGGCCGCCGGACCCGGTGGCCGGGGGCGCGGCGGCGGGCGGCGCGTCCAGGGAGTGCGCGGGCCGGGCCGGGTGCGGGTGGGAGGCCCGCGGCCCGGCGGTGGCGCCCAGCGGGCCGGCCGCCGCCCCGCCGCCCAGCCGGGTGGTCCGGTCCACCGGGAGCCGCACGGTGGCGCCGCAGTTGCAGGTGAACTCGGGCTGCGGCCACTGGTCGGAGCGCCCGCAGTGCGGGCAGCGCATGCTCAGCCAGGAGTCCTCCCAGGACCGGAACCGGACCTGGACCGGCACCCCGCCGCGCAGCAGCGGCACCTTCAGCGAGGCGCCGCACGGGCACGGCAGCGAGGGCGGCTCGTAGAGGTGCTCCCGCCGGCAGGCGGGGCAGCGGATCGCCCGGGCGCCACCCGCCGCCCCCGGGCCGCGCCCGGCCGGGTCGTGTCCGGTGAAGTCGTCGGGCAGTCCGGCCATCGCGGGGTACCGTCCGTTCGAATCGGGGGCGGAGTGACGTGTCCCATGCTCCCCGAAACCCGTGGGGTGCGGCGCGGAATGCGGCAATCCTCAGGGAGGAATCAGGGGTGCGCGCCCGAATCCTCGCCGGTGAGGAGGAGGGCGGTCCCCCTCGGGCGGGAGTCCCGTCCCGAGCGGCGGGGGCGGGGCCGGCGGCGGTCCGGTGTCGGGACGGCGGCTGTCCCGAGCGGCGGCGGCGGTCCGGTGCCGGGCGGGTGTCACCCCGCTCCCCAGCGGGCGAGGTCGGCGGGCGTGTCCAGGTCGTCCGGGGAGGCGATGTCGGCGCACTCGACCGGCACCAACTCCCCGGCGTGCGCCGTCAGCAGGGCCCGGGCCCCGGCGTCCCCCCGCGCGCCCGCGGCCGCCTCGGCGAGGTACCCGGCCCCGATCAGCACCGGGTGCCCGCGCCGCCCCCCGTACGTCGCCGCGGCCAGCCCGGCCCCGGCCCGGTGCGCGGCCAGCAGCCGGGCCACCGCGGCCGCTCCCACCCCCGGCGTGTCCACCAGCATCACCAGCACCGCCGAGGACCCGGCGGGCAGCGCGGCCAGACCGGCCCGCAGCGAGGAGCCCATGCCGCCCTCCCAGTCCGGATTGGCCACCAGCCGGCAGCCCGGCAGATGCGCGGTGGAACGCACCCGCTCCCGGTCCGCGCCCAGCACCACCGTCACCTCCCGGCAGCCGCCCGCCCGGGCCGCCGCCGCGGCGTGCTCCACCAGCGGCCGCCCCCGGTACGGCAGCAGTGCCTTCGGTCGTCCGCCCAACCGGCGTCCGCCGCCGGCCGCCAGCACCAGCGCGGTGACCGCGTCCCTCTGTTCCATGGGCCCAGCCTGCCCGGCCCGGCCGCCGGGGCACAGTCCGGCCGCCGGGTGTTGGACGATCGCACGAGCGCGGACGGCGGCGAGTGGCCGTGCCCCGGCGGTTCGGCCGCTGGTGCTCCCGCCGCAGGGCCCCTGTACTGGGCGGATGAGCAGCGCGTCGAGGAACAGTGCGTCGAGGAACAGCGCGTCGGGCACCACCGTGCAGGGCGCCACCGGGCCGGGCGCCACCGTGCCGGGCACCACCGCGCCGGGCACCACCGCGCCGGGGACGGCCGCCGTCGGGCCGGACCGCGTCGTCACGGGTCGACCCGGGGCGGCGCACCCCCTGGTGGACCGGTACGGGCGGGTGCACACCGATCTGCGGGTGTCGCTGACCGACCGGTGCAATCTGCGCTGCACCTACTGCATGCCCGCCGAGGGGCTGGACTGGCTGCCCCGGGCGGAGGTGCTGAGCGACGACGAGGTGGTCCGCCTGGTGCGGATCGCCGTCCGCCGGCTCGGCATCACGGCGGTGCGCCTCACCGGCGGCGAGCCGCTGCTGCGGCGCGGACTGCCCGCCCTGGTCGGGCGGATCGCCGCGCTCGGGGCGGAGGTGTCGCTGACCACCAACGGCATCGGTCTGGCCAGGACCGCCGAGGCGCTGCGCGCGGCCGGGCTGCACCGGGTCAACGTCAGCCTGGACACCCTGCGCCCCGAGCGGTACGCCGCGCTCACCCGCCGCGACCGGCTGGCCGACGTCCTGGCCGGGCTGGCCGCCGCCCACGCGGCCGGGCTCGCGCCGGTGAAGGTGAACGCGGTACCGGTACGCGGGGTCAACGACGACGAACTGGCCGAACTGCTCGGCTTCGCCGTCCGGCACGGCTACCGGATGCGCTTCATCGAGTCGATGCCGCTGGACGCGCAGGGCGCCTGGGACCGCGAGCGGATGGTCACCGCGGACGAGATCCTGGCCCGCCTCGGCGAGCGCTTCGAGCTGCACCCGGTCGGCCGGTCCGGCAACGCCCCGGCCGAGGAGTGGCGGATCGCCGGGACGGACGCGGTGGTCGGGGTGATCGCCTCCGTCACCCGCCCGTTCTGCGGCGGGTGCGACCGGGTGCGGCTCACCGCCGACGGGCAGTTGCGCAACTGCCTGTTCGCCACCGAGGAGTCGGACCTTCGCGCGCTGCTGCGCGAGGGCGCCGACGACGACCGGGTGGAGGCCGCCTGGCGGGCCACCATCGCCCGCAAGGGGCCCGGCCACGCCATCGGTGGCGCGGACTTCGTCCGGCCCGCCCGGCCGATGTCGGCCATCGGCGGCTGACCGGACGTCGGGGGAGGCTCCGGGGGCAGGCGTCAGGGACGGGTGCCGGAGCGCGGACCGGCGGACGGACGGACCGGCCGGACCGGCCGGGCGAAGTGCGCCCGGTAGGCGCGCGGGGTCATGCCGATCCGCTGGAGCAGGTGGCGGCGCAGCGAGTCGGGCGTGACGAAGCCGGTCCGGGCCGCCACCAGGTCCATCGCCAGATCGGTGGACTCCAGCAACTCCCGTGCTTGTTCCAGGCGTTGGGTGAGCAGCCACTGCAGCGGCGTGGTGCCCGCCTCGGCCTGGAAGCGCCGGTTGAGGGTGCGCACGCTCACCCCCGCGTGGGCGGCCAGCTCGGCCAGGGTGAGCGGCTCGGCCAGCCGGGCCAGCGCCCAGGCGCGGGTGGCGGCGAGCGAACTGCCGTCCGCGGCGGTCACCGGCGTCGGCAGGACCTGGCCCTGGCCGCCCTCGCGGACCGCCGAGACCGCCGCCAGCCGGGCCACCGCGTTGGCCACCGCCGCGCCGTGGTCGGTCCGCACCATGTGCAGGCACAGGTCGATGCCGGCGGTCAGCCCGGCCGAGGTGAGTACCGGGCCGTCGTCGACGAACAGCGCCTCGGGGAGCACCCGGACCTCGGGGAAGCGGTGCGCCAGCGCGCCCGCCTGCACCCAGTAGGTGGTGGCGCTGTGCCCGTTCAGCACCCCGGCCTGGGCCAGTACGAAGGCGCCGGTGCAGATCGAGGCCATCCGCGCGCCCCGGTCCGCCGCCGCGCGCAGCGCCGCGAGGATCCGTTCGTCGGCGTCCGCGCGGGAGGCCGACCCGGTGACGAGCACGGTGTCGGCCCCGGCGAGCACGTCCAGGCCGTGCGGGACGATCACGTGGAGGCTGCTGGTGCTCGCCACCGGGCCCGGCTCGACCGTGCAGATCCGCACCTGGTAGGCCGGGCGGCCGTCCACCTCGGCGGAGCCGAAGACGATGTCGGGGATGGCGAGGTCGAAGGCGGTCACCGGCGGTACGGCGACGACCGCGATCCGGTGGACGGCGGGCACCCCGTCGGACCACGGCACGGCTGAGGACATGGCCAGAACCTCCGGAACCTTGGCAGCCGGGGCCCTGCCGCGCGGCAGGCCCCCGACCGAGAGTTGATCACGGCGCCGGCACTCCGGCGCCACCCGCCCCAACGGCAGCCCAGGAGCCTCCCATGTCCTTCCACGTCGTCACCGGCGCCGGCCCGACCGGCACCGCGACCGCCCTGCTGCTCGCCGGCTCCGGCGAACGGGTCCGGCTGGTCACCCGTCGCGGCACCGGCCCCGAGCACCCGGGCATCGAGCGGATCGCCGCCGACGCCACCGACGCCGACGTCCTGACCGCGCTGGCCGACGGCGCGCTCTCGCTGGTCAACTGCGCCGCCCCGCCCTACCACCGCTGGCTCACGGAGTTCCCGCCGCTCGCCGCCGGGCTGCTGACCGCCGCCGAACGGACCGGCGCGGGCTACGTCATGCTCGGCAACGTGTACGGCTACGGGCCGGTCGACGGCCCGCTCACCGAGGACCTGCCCGCCGCACCGGCCAGCCGCAAGGGCGCGCTGCGGGCGGCCCTGTGGGCGGACGCGCTCGCCGCGCACCGGGCGGGTCGGGTGCGCGTCACCGAGGTCAGGGCCAGTGACTTCCTCGGCCGGGGAGCCACCTCGCTGTTCGGCTTCACGGTGGTACCGGCCGTGCTGGCGGGCGAGCCGGTCGGCTACCCGGCCGACCTGGACGCGCCGCACAGCTGGAGCCACCTCGGCGATGTGGCCGCCACCCTGGTCGCCGCCGCCCGCAGCGCTGCCTCCTGGGGCCGGGCCTGGCACGTGCCCAGCACCACCGAGGCGTCCGCCCGGGAGGTGGCCCGGCGGCTGGCGGCGGCCGCCGGGGCGCCGGAGCCCGCGCTCACCGCCGTGGCGCCGGCCGCACTGGCCGGGTCGGGGGACGAAGTCCTCGCCGAGGTGGCGGAGATGGCCTACCTGTACGACCGGCCGCTGCGGCTGGACTCGACCCGCACGGAGGAGGTGCTCGGGGTGACGGCGACGCCGTTCGAGGAGGTGCTCGAGGAGATCGTCGGCGGCGCGCGGCCGTAGTGCGGCGGTGACCGGGGTGGGGCGGAGCGGGGTGCGGCGGTGACCGGGGTGCGACGGACCGGGGCGGGACGGGTCCGGTGCGCGGTGCACGGCGTTCGCTGTCCGGTGTGAGCTTCGCCATGATCGAAATGCTCCGGGTTGTGGTGGCTTGACCGGGTGCGGGCGGGCTGGTCTGCTGGTGCGCCGTCAGTCGCCCACCCGTCCGGGGAGTCCACCGTGCCCACCCGTCGCCCCACCCTGTCGGCCGCCGCCGTGTTCCTGATATCCACCCTGGTGCTGAGCGGTTGCTCCGGCGCCGGGACGCGCAGCGAGGAGGCCGTGCCCGCCGGGGCCGGCGCCGTCGGCCCCGGCACCAGTCCGCTGGACAATCCGGACGGCACCAAGCCCGGTCTGGCGCCGCTGACTTCGCCCGAGGAGCAGAAGGCGGGCCGGGAGCTGATCGCCAAGGTCGCCACCGCCGCGACCGGCACCAAGGACGGCTACGACCGCAACGAGTTCGGCCCCGCCTGGACCGACAACGTGGACGGCGTGCCCGGCGGCGGCAACAACTGCGACACCCGCAACGACCTGCTGGCCCGCGACGGTTCGGCGGTCGAGCACAAGGACGGCTCGAAGTGCGTGGTCACCGCGATGACCATCCTCGACCCGTACACCGGCAGGACCGTGCGCTGGAGCAAGCAGCAGGCGTCCAAGATCCAGATAGACCATGTGATGCCGCTGTCCTACGACTGGCAGATGGGCGCGCGCGGGTGGGACAAGGCCAAGCGGGTCCGGATCGCCAACGATCCGCTGAACCTCGTCCCCGCCGACGGCTCGCAGAACGCCTCCAAGGGCGACTCCGGCCCGTCCGCCTGGCTGCCCGCCGACCCGAAGATACGGTGCGCGTACGCGGTCCGCTTCGCGCAGGTGTCGCTGAAGTACCAGCTGCCGGTGACGGAGGCCGACAAGAAGGCGATGCTGCAGCAGTGCGGCGGCTGACACCCGGTCGAGGGGGAGGGGTGCCGTCGGGCGGTATGACGGTCGGGTGATATTCGTGTGCGGTGCATTCGACGATCACCCGACTCTCGCGACGCGCCCTGCCCGCCGTCGCCGCGGCCGCCCTGCTGGCCGCCTGCAGCAGCACGGGCGGCTCCACCGGCGCGGCCTCCACCGCTCCGACGGCCGCTCCTACGGCCGCTCCTACGACCGTGTCCGCGGACCCGACCGCCCCGGCGGCCGCCCCCACCCCGACGCCGACCCCGACCGTGAAGCCGACCGGCCAGGCGGACCCGGCACTCGGGTCCTTCTACGGCCAGCAGCTCGCCTGGGCGGCCTGCAAGGACGACCCGCGGACGACGAAGACCGACGAGTCGGCGGTCCAGTGCGCGACCCTCAAGGTTCCGCTGGACTACGCGAATCCGTCGTCGGGGGAGACGCTGGACATCGGCGTGGCCCGGATCACCGGCGCCAAGCCCGGGGAGCGGACCGGCTCGCTCCTGGTCAACCCGGGCGGGCCGGGCGGCAGCGGGGTGGCCATGGTCCAGGGCGGCCAGAAGGACTACGACGGCCCGCTGCGCGACCACTACGACATCGTCGGCTTCGACCCGCGCGGCTCCGGCCTCAGCGCCCCGGTCAACTGCCTGGACGACAAGACCCGTGACACCTGGCTCACCACGGACGCCCTCGGCCCCGAGCACGGCAAGGCCCTCGCCGACGCCTGCCAGGCCAAGTACGGCAAGCTGCTGGAGCACATCGGCACCCGCGACACCGTGCGGGACGTCGACGTGCTGCGCGCGGCGCTCGGTGACCAGAAGCTCACCTACATGGGCCTGTCGTACGGCACCTACCTCGGCAGCGTCTACGCGGAGGAGTTCCCGGACCGGGTGGGCCGGCTGGTGCTGGACGGCGCGGTCGACCCGGCCAAGCCCATCGCCCAGAACAACATCGAGCAGTACGCGGGCTTCGAGCGCTCGCTGCAGGCGTTCGCCGCCCACTGCGCGAAGCAGGCGCAGTGCCCCCTCGGCAAGGACCCGGACAAGGCGGCGGGCAAGCTCGCCGACTTCCTCGACGGGCTGAAGCAGAAGCCGCTCGCCGCCGGCGGCGGCCGGACGCTCACCTCCGCGGCCGCCTGGACCGGCGTGGTCGAGGGGCTCTACGGGGACGAGAGCGGCTGGGACTCCCTGGCCAACAGCATCGGTTGGGCCATGGTCCGGGGCAAGGGCGACAACCTGCTGGCCTACACCGACTCGTACAACAAGCGGGACAAGGACGGCCACTACAACGTCTCCGCCGACGCCTACACGGCGATCTACTGCGCCGACGGGGCCACCGACGTCCTCACCGGGGCGGCGCTCGACGCCGCCTACGCCGAGATGGCCGCCAAGGCGCCGCTGATCAGCCGGCACGAGCCGGGCGCGGCGCTGTTCGACCCGGACTGCCGCAGCTGGCCGTTCCGTTCGGCGGAGAAGGCGCACCCGATCGCCTCGAAGGCGGCGACCCCGATCGTGGTGGTCGGCTCCACCGGCGACGCGGCCACGCCGTACGCCAACTCCGAGAAGCTCGCCGCCCAGCTCGGCAACGCCGTGCTGCTCACCCGCGAGGGCGAGGGCCACACCGGCTACGGCCGCAGCGCCTGCGTCCGGGACGCCGTGCACGCCTACCTCGTCGACGGCACCGTGCCGGCCGCCGGGACGCGCTGCGCGACCGACGCCGCGCGGTGAGCCGCCGCACGGTGGGCCGGCGTGACCGACACGGCCGGCGCGACCGGCACGACTGACGCGACGGAGGGACGACGGAGGGGCGGGGCGCCGTCAGCGGCGTGATGGCCGGGTGATATTCGTGTGCGGTGGACTCGATGACGACCCGGCTCTCGCGACGTGCCCTGCCCGCCGTCGCCGCGGTGGTGCTGCTGGCGGCCTGTACCGCCGGCGGTACCACCACCACCGGCGGCGCGGGCGCCCCCGCCCCGGCGGCCGCCGCGCCGGACGCGCAGTCGGCCCCGGACCCGGCGCTCCGGTCGTTCTACGGCCAGCGGCTCGCCTGGGCGGCCTGCAAGGACGCCCCGAGGACCGAGGGCGTCGACCCGGCGTCGGTACGGTGCGCGACCCTCGAAGTGCCGCTGGACTACGCCGACCCGGCCGGCGCCACCCTCGAGGTGGCGGTGGCCCGGGTCGGTGCCGCCAAGCCCGCGTTGCGGGCCGGGTCGCTCCTGGTCAACCCGGGCGGGCCGGGCAACAGCGGTGTCGACGCCGTCCTCGGCGGACAGCGCGACTACGACGGTCCGCTGCGCGACCACTACGACATCGTCGGCTTCGACCCCCGGGCCACCGGTCGCACCGCCCCGGTCAACTGCCTGGACGACGAGGTCCGGGACGGCTGGGTCACCACCGACACCCCCGGGCCCGAGCACGGCAAACTGCTCGCCGACGCCTGCCAGGCCAAGTACGGCAAGCTGCTGGAGCACGTCGGCACCCGCGACACCGCGCGCGACATGGACGTGCTGCGCGCCGCGCTCGGCGACCGGAAGCTCACCTACCTCGGCCTGTCCTACGGCACCTATCTGGGCAGCGTCTACGCCGAGGAGTTCCCCGACCGGGTCGGCCGCCTCGTCCTGGACGGTGCGATCGACCCGGCCAAGCCGATCGCTGAGACCAACATCGAGCAGTACGCGGGCTTCGACCGCTCGCTGCGCGCCTTCGCCGCCCACTGCGCCCGGCAGTCGTCGTGCCCGTTCGGGACGGACCAGGACAGGGCGGCCGTGCGGGCCGCCGACTTCCTCGACGGGCTGAAGCGGAAGCCGCTCACCACCACCGGCGGCCGCGTCCTCACCTCCTCCGCCGCCTGGGCGGCCGTGATGGACGTGCTCTACGGGGACGAGGGCGGCTGGGACGGCCTGGCCGAGGCCATCGGCCGGGCCATGGAGCAGGGCGACGGCGACTACCTGCTCGCCTACGCCGACTCGTACAACAAGCGCGGCGAGGACGGCCGTTACGGCGCCGCCACGGACGCCTACACCGCGATCTACTGCGCCGACGGGGCCACCGACGTCCCGACCGGGGACGCACTGCGGGACGCCTACGCCCGGATGGCCGCCCGGGCCCCGCTCTTCAGCCGGCACGAGCCGGCGGCGGTGCTGTTCGACCCGGACTGCCGGAGCTGGCCGTTCCGTTCGGCGGAGAAGGCGCACCCGATCGCCTCGAAGGCCGCGACGCCGATCGTGGTGGTCGGCTCCACCGGTGACGCGGCGACCTCGTACGCCAACGCCCAGCAGCTGGTGGCCCAGTTGGGCAATGCGGTGCTGCTCACCCGCGAGGGCGAGGGCCACACCGGTTACGGGCACAGTGCCTGCGTCCGGGCGGCGGTGGGCGCCTACCTCGTCGACGGCACCCTGCCGGCCGCCGGGACGCGCTGCGCGAGCGACCGCGGGTAGCGCGACGGCGGGGTAGCGCGACGGCGGGGTAGCGCGACGGCGGGGCGTCCTCCCCGGTGGACACCGGGAGGACGCCCCGCCGCCGGGAGCCGCCGCGTCAGGAACTCGGCGCCTGGGTCAGGTCGTAGAAGGTCGACCCGCCGACCGTGCGGGCGGTGTAGTGGCTCGCCACCCACTCCTCGATCTGGGCGGTCATGGACTCCGAGGACCCGCCGCCGGGGCCGGTCGTGGTGGTCGTGCCGTTCGCTCCGGCCGCCGCCTCGGCGGTTCCGCCGCCGGTGCGGCGCGACTCGCCGCCGATGAACCAGTGCACCTTGCCCTCCTTCACGTACTGCTGGAAGGCGCTCAGGCTGAGCGAGGGGTCGCTGCTGTTGAAGCCGCCCAGGGCCATCACCGGGACGTCGGAGGCGAGTTGGTAGCTGGCGGCGTTCTGCGAGCCGGAGGTCGCGCCGGCCCAGCGGTACCGGTCGGCGTCCTGCTTCAGCAGGGCGGCCGCCTCCTCGCTCACCCGGGTACCGTTCAGCAGCCCGTTCATCCCACCGGGGCCGCCCTGACCGCCCTGGCCACCCTGACCGCCCTGGCCACCCTGACCACCGGGGCCGCCGAAGACGGTGGAGGGATCCTGAGCGCTGCCGCCGTTGCCACCGCCGCCGTTGCCACCGCCACCGCCGCCGTTGCCGTCCGGCACCCGGCCGGTGCCCCGGCCGCCGTCCTGCTGCGGGAAGCCGGGCACGGCCTGACCACCGCCGGGCTGACCACCGTCCTGGCCGCCGCCGACCTGACCGCCGCCCTGCGGGGGTGCCACCATCCGGCCGTTGAGCCACAGCCCCGGAGCGCCGCCGCCCGCACCGCGCCCCCGCATGCCGCCGGGGCCGAAGCCGCCCGCCACCGAGGGCCCGGCCAGCACGATCGAGCCCTGGTGCGGGGTGCCGACCGTCTCCAGCGCGTACGCCGCCGGACCGCCCAGCGCCGCCGCCGCGCCCACCAGGCCCGCCACGGCGGTCACGCGTCCGGCGATCCGCCGCGCCCCGGCACGCCCGTCGGCCGCGGCACCGGCCGCAGTGTCCGACGGAGCGTCCGACGGAGTTCCGGCCGGGGCGCCGGCCGCGAGCCGGGCCCCCAGCGGGCCGGCCACCAGCAGGGCCACCGCGGCGAGCAGCCCGCCGGCCAGCACCGTCGGCCGCAGCCAGGGCTGGAAGCCGGAGCTCCGTCCGAGCAGCACGTACGCCCACACCGCCGTCACGGCGAGCGTCGCCGCCAGCACCGCCGCGTACGGCAGCCGGTGCCGGGCCCGCCACAGCCCGTCCGCACCCATGCCGACCAGTGCGGCGACCGCCGGGGCCAGCGCCACCGTGTAGTACTGGTGGAAGATCCCGGACATGAAGCTGAAGGTCAGCGCGGTGCACAGGAGCCAGCCGCCCCAGACCAGGAAGGCCGCGCGCGCGGTGTCCGTCCGGGCGTGGCGACGGGTCGCCCACAGGCCGAGCACCAGCAGGATCAGCGCCGCGGGCAGCAGCCAGGCGATCTGCCCGCCGATGTCGCCGTCGAACAGCCGGGTGATGCCGGTCTCGCCCCAGCCACCGCCGCCACCGCCGCGCATCCCGCCGCCCGGCCCTCCGGCGGGCGCACCGCCGGGGGCGTTGCCGAAGACCGCCTCGGCCCCGGCCGGGAGCCGGCCGCGGCCGCCTCCGCCCACACTGCCGGTCTCGTCCCCGTTCAGCCGGCCCAGGCCGTTGTAGCCGAAGGTGAGGGACAGGAAGCTGTTGTCCTGCGAGCCGCCGATGTACGGGCGCGCCGATGCCGGGACCAGTTCGACGATCGCGACCCACCAGCCGCCTGCGACCACCATCGCGAGTCCGCCGGCCAACAGCTGCCGGACCCGCCGCCACAGCCCGGTCGGCGCCACCACCAGGTAGACCAGGACGAAGGCGGGCAGCACCAGGAACGCCTGCAGGGTCTTGGTGAGGAAGGCCAGACCGAGCATCACCCCGGTGAACACCAGCCACCGGGTGCCCGCCGCCTCGATCGCCCGCACCAGCCCGTAGGCGGCCAGGGTGAGCAGCAGGACCAGCAGCGCGTCCGGGTTGTTGAAGCGGAACATCAGCGCCGCGACCGGCGTCAGCGCGAAGGCGAGGCCGGCCAGCAGTCCGGCGAGCGGCGAGAAGCGCCGGCGCACCGTCGCGTACAGGGCGGCGACCGTGCCGACGGCCATCAGCGCCTGCGGGGCCAGGACCGACCAGGAGGAGAGCCCGAAGACCCGGGCCGAGAGGGCCATCGGCCACAGGGCCAGCGGGGGCTTGTCGACGGTGATGAAGTTACCGGCGTCCGAGGAGCCGTAGAAGAAGGCCTTCCAGCTCCGGCTGCCCGCCTGGGCGGCGGCGGAGTAGAAGGAGTTGGCCCAGCCGGAGGCGGACAGTCCCCAGAGGTAGAGGACGGCGGTGGCGGCCAGCAGGGCGAGCAGCGAGGGCCGGACCCAGCGCGGGTCCTCCGGGCGTCCCCGCCAGGCCCGGGCCGGCAGGGTGCGCAGCCGTCCGGCCCAGGAGGCCGGGCCCTTGGGGCCGGTGGGCGGCAGCGGGAGCTCGGGGAACAGCGGCGGGTGGGCGGTCCGCCCGGGTGCCGCCCCCTCCGGCGCGGAGGCGGGCGGCAGCAGCGGGGGCGGGAAGTCCCCGGCCTCCGGCCAGGGCTCGCCGGCCGGCGGGGTGAGGCTGGTCGTGGTCATGGGCGCTACGTTCGGGCGCCCGGCTGAGAGAACGGTGAGACGCGGGTATGAGCCGCCTGTGATCCTCGCCCGCCCTGGTCGGAGGGCCGCTCCGGGACGGCGCGGTTGCGCCGACCGGGTGCCGTTGCCCGGACCGGTGCGCCGCTACGCGGCCTGCGGCATCGTCAGGTGCTTGCCGAGCCACTCCAGCGCGGGCGGGATCTCCCGGGTCCAGGTGTGGAAGTTGTGGCCGCCGGTGTCGAGGGTGATGGTGGACAGCTTCGTCGGCGCCTTGAACGCGCCGACCATGGCCTGGGTGCCCTCGTAGTTGTTCTCGTCGTAGCTGGTGGCGAGCAGCAGCGCGACCGGCTCGGCGGGCTTGTTGCGCAGCCGCCAGACCAGGTCGTTCTCCTGCTTCAGCCGGTCGTCGCCCGCGAACAGGTCGCCGGTGGTCTCGTCGATCGGCGCGGTGTAGTAGCCGGAGAGCGAGATCGCGGACCGGTACGCATCCGGCTTGCGCAGCGCGAACTTGAGGGCGCAGTAGCCGCCGGTCGAGTTGCCGATCACGGCGCGGTTGGCCGGGTCGGTGCCGATCCGGTAGCCGGCGGACAGCGCCTTGGGCAGGTCGCTGGTGAAGAAGGTCTCGACCTGAGGCCCGCCGGGGACGTCCATGCACTCGGTGTCGCGGTTGCCGACCAGGGTCGGGCGCATCAGCACCAGGACGGTCGGCGGCAGCTTCTTCTCCTCGATGGCGGTGAGGGCGGAGGCCGGGTACTGCATCAGTGTGATGAGCTTCTCCGCCGAGCCCGGGTACCCGGCCAGGACCAGCGCCATCGGGAACTTGCTCTGCGCGTACTCGGGCTGGAAGTACTGCGGCGGGAGGTAGACGAAGGCGTCGCTGCTGAGGCCGCTCTGCGGACCGCGGACCGAGACCTCCTGGATCACCCCGGAGCGGTCGCGGGCCGAGCCCTGCGCCGAGTACATGTTCTTCTCCCCGGTGACGGAGAGGGAGGCGGCCGCGTTCGGCTGGTGGTCGACGACGGTGCCGGGCTTGCCGTTGGTGCCGAGCAGGTCGCTCCACGAGCTGTAGAAGCCGAAGTAGCCGTTGGCGATCAGCCCCATCGCGACGAGCACCGCGAGCTGGGTGGCGAGGAAGGCGCCGATCCGCCCCGTCCAGGCCTTCCAGCCGTGTCCGCCGAACTTCGGCCAGAGCCACATCGTGGCGGCGAAGACGCCGACCGCGAGCACGGTGGCGACGATCTGGAGCGGGAGTCCTGTGAGGCTGAGCACCCGTCGATCGTAGTTGACCCGTGCTGCCCCTCCGTGCGCTCCTTTATGCGCCCCATATACGCTTCGACGCGCCGCAAGTGCGCCCTGTTGACCGCCTCTTGTCGGGTCGGGATCATGTCGGCGGGGACGAGCAGACTGCACGGAGTGTGCATGAGAGAGCACCGAGAGAACATCCGGGGGAACGCCATGAGGTCCTTCATCAAGGTCGGCGCGGCGGTCGGCAGCGCGCTGCTGCTGGCTGCGTGCTCCGGGGGCAGCGACGGCGGATCGGGCGGCGGCAGCAGTTCGGCGGCGTCCAGCCCGTCGGACGGCTTCAGCGCGCTGCCCGCGCCGACGTACACGCCGACGCCCACGCCCACACCCACGCCCACGCCGTACGGGCCGGTCCTGGCGGGCTACGTCGACCCGGTCAGCACCGCGCTCGGCAAGATCAACCCCGCCGCGGACCTGACCGGCTTCATGGCCGCGCTCCAGGAGGCCGCCGGCGCCGCCAACTCCGCGAGCAGCGGTCTCGGGCTGAGCGACACCCCGGCGGGCGTCGGCACCACCAAGCGCCAACTGGTGACGGCGTTCTCGCAGCTCGCCACCGACCTGACCAAGATCCGCACCGACATCAAGGCGAAGACCTACTGCACCACCGGTTCCGCCTTCGCCCAGGTCGGCCTCTCGGAGGGCCTCAAGGCCGTCCCCGGCGCCCTCGCCGAGATGACCGCGGCCGGCTACACCACCAACTTCGCCGTCCCGCAGACCCCGCAGCCGCAGACCCGGACGCTCGACAACGGCTCCTTCGTCACCAAGGGGCGGCTGCGCGGCGAGGGCGAGCTGAACATCGACAACACCGAGGGCACCACCGACTCGGTCGTCTCGCTCTCCAAGACCGGCAAGGCCGTCCACTCGCTGTACGTCGGCAAGGGGAAGAAGGCCTCGATCAAGGGCATCGAGGACGGCACGTACGACGTGTTCTTCTCCGACGGCATCGACTGGGACCCGTCGCTGAAGATGTTCACGCAGGACTGCAGCTACACCAAGTTCGACGAGACGATGGCCTTCGAGACCGGCAAGACCTACTCGATCTGGTCGATCACGCTGACCGCGAAGGTCGGCGGCAACGCGAAGACCAGCGACGTGGACGAGCAGAACTTCCCGCAGCCGTAGCGCCGGCCGCCCGGGACCCGCGCGGACGTCGCCCGCGGGTCCCGGGCGGGCCCGACGGGTGACGTCCGCGCGGGTCGGTGCCCGCGCCGGGTGCCCGTCCGTCCCGGCGGACGCTGCCCGTCCGTCCCGGCCGCGGTGCCCCGGGGGCGGGGCGTCGGTCGCGGGCGGGCCCGGTTGCCGTCCGCTCCCGGTCAATTGTCAGTGGCCCGTGCCACACTCCCGCCATGGCCCCCGAACCGCTCGCCGCCCTCACCTTCGCCGCCTGGCGCAGACTCGACCTCGCCGCCGCCACCCGGATCGCCGCCCAGGCCGCCGACGGCGTGGGCGGGCGGCTCGAGCGGGTCGGGACGGTCGAGCACCTGGGGGCCCCGCTGCACCAGGTGCTGGTCGAGCGGGGCGGGCGGATGTTCGCGCTGATACCGGGCGGCCGGGTCACCCTCGGCTTCGACGCGGCGTCCTGGCGGCCGTCCGCCGAACTCCTCGCGGGCTACCGGGAGGAGAGCGTCGACCGGGGCTTCGGCGACGCGGACGTGCACGCCCACCTCGCCCGGGTGCTCGGCCCGCGCCGGACGGTCACCGTGCCGACCCTGCTCATGGCCGTCGAGGACGAGCCGATCGAGGAGGCGCCCGCCGACATGCCGGCCCTCCTCGCCCGTGAGGGCCTCCGGCTGCCCACGCCCGACGAGTGGGAGCACGCCTGCGGCGCCGGCGCCCGAACCCTGTTCCGCTGGGGCGACGAGTGCCCGCTCGACCGCCTCCCGTACGGCGACGACACCGGTCCGCACGCCGGGCCGAACGCCTTCGGCCTGCTCATCGCGCACGACACCTACCGGTCCGAGATCAGCGCCGAGCCCGGCCTGATCCACGGCGGTGACGGCGGCGAGTCCGTCTGCGGCGGTTACGGCACCTTCCTGTCCTGGCTTCCGCTCGCCACGGCCAACCGCCACCCCGACCTCGCGGCCTACATCTACGGCGAGGAGGGCGAGGACCTCGTCGACTGCCTCTCCACCCGCCCGGTCCTCGACCTGCGCTGACCCGGCCCGGCGGTGGTGGTGAAGGGTCGGCCCTCGGGGGCCGTGGTCGGTGCCGTCAGAATTCGGTGGTGTCCAGGACGACGTCCAGCGGCTCCGGAAGCCGCACCTCCACCCCGAACGGGTGCGGCCCCTCGACGAGCGTGTACCCGAGTGGACCCGGTCGGGAGAACAGTGTGCACGCCCGCTCCTGACGGTCGACCAGGAGGTGGACCGGCGCGCCGTACTGCGAGTAGCGGCGCCGCTTCGCCGTCCGGGGCAGTGTGCCGTGCGGGGCACTCCTTCCTCGTGGGCCCGGAGCATCGCGCTGCCCGGTGCGTATTCGTCCAGGAGCTGCAGGTGGCCGGTTGATGGTGGCTCGGGTGGATTCGCGCGTGTGACTTCTGCCCGATCGGTTGACCGATTGAGGTGACCATGGCACTTTCGTGCGGCGCGGGCGTCCGCAACCGGTCGTACGCCCCGCATCCCCCACAAGGAGAGCCATGCTCAAGAGACTTGCCGCCGCGTCCGCCGCGAGCGCTGTCATCGCCGGGGTCCTCACCTCCGTGGCAGTCGCCCCCGCGCAGGCGGTACAGGCCGGTGACCTGGCGTCCACCATCGCGCTGAGCAACTGCTCGGCCTCGCTGGTGCGTTACCCCTCGTCGGTCGACACCGACCGGGCCCTGATGCTGACCAACGGCCACTGCCTGCCGACCATGCCCCCCGCCGGCCAGGTCATCCAGAACCAGACCGCCAGCCGCAGCGGCACGCTGCTCAACGCCTCCGGCGGTTCGCTCGGCACCGTGCAGGCCGACAAGGTGCTGTACGCGACGATGACCGGCACGGATGTCGCGCTGTACCAGCTCACCGACACCTTCGGGTCGATCACCTCGAAGTTCGGCGCCACCGCGCTGACCATCAACGACACCCACCCGGTCGACGGTTCGGCGATGTACATACCGTCGTCCTACTGGAAGCAGACCTGGAACTGCTCCGTCAACGGCTTCACCGACCTGCGCGAGGACGCCTGGAGCTGGCGCGACTCGATCCGCTACAGCTCCGGCTGCAACACCACGCACGGCACCTCGGGTTCGCCGATCGTCGACGCCGCCACCCGCAAGGTCGTCGGCATCAACAACACCGGCAACGACGACGGCCAGATGTGCACCCTCAACAACCCGTGCGAGGTCGCCGCCGACGGCACCACCACGGTGCACCAGGGCCAGAGCTACGGCCAGGAGACCTACTGGTTCACCACCTGCCTGGGCAGCGGCCGGGTCATCGACCTCAACGTCAGCGGCTGCCTGCTGACGAAGCCCGCGGGCAGCGGCTCCGTCTCGGTCGCCAACCCGGGCGACCAGTCGACGGCGGTGGGCGGCGCGGCGAACCTCAGGATCACGGCGAGCGGTGGTTCGACCCCCTACACCTACTCGGCGACGGGCCTGCCGGCCGGTCTGTCGATCAACGCCTCCACCGGTGTCATCAGCGGCACCGCGAGCACCGCGGGCACCTACAACGTCACCGTGACGGCGAAGGACTCGGCGGCCAAGTCCGGTAGCACCAGCTTCACCTGGGTGGTCTCCGGCGGCGGTGGCGGCACCTGCACCCCGGCGCAGCTGCTCGGCAACGCGGGCTTCGAGACGGGCACGGCCGCGCCGTGGACCGCCTCCAGCGGCGTCGTCGACAAGTCGGCCTCGCAGGCCCCGCACGGCGGCACCTGGAAGGCGTGGCTGAACGGCTACGGCTCCACCCACACCGACAGCCTCGCGCAGACGGTGACCGTGCCGACCGGCTGCAAGGCGACGCTGAGCTTCTACCTGCACATCGACACCGGTGAGTCCGGCACCACGGCGTACGACAAGCTGACGGTCCAGGCCAACGGCACCACGCTGAAGACCTACTCCAACGCGGACGCGGCCGCGGGCTACCAGCTCCGCAGCCTCGACCTCTCGGCCTACGCGGGCCAGTCGGTGACGGTCAAGTTCACCGGCACCGAGGACTCCTCGCTGCAGACCAGCTTCGTGATCGACGACACCTCGGTCGCCACCAGCTGACGTCCGGTCCGTTCGACGACGACGCGGCCCCTCGGAGCGCACTCCGAGGGGCCGCGTCACGGGCGGTGGCGGTCAGTTCATGTTGCTGTTCAGCATCGACATGTAGGTGGCGCCCTGGGCGAAGCTGCGCAGGTCGATGCCGCCGAGTCGGACCGAGGGCGTGGTGTTGTTGTTGCGGGCCCGGTACATGTAGCCGGAGCCGCGGCCCCAGTCGTTCTCCTCGGCGGCCTCCTGGGCGTTCAGCTGGGTGTTGCCGCCGAGGCCGTCGCGGACCCGCGTCTCGATGTTGCGGAAACGGCTGGCCTCGGACACGACGGCGATCGCGGCGACGAGGTCCTCGCGGAAGTTGTTGTAGGTGGTCCCGGTGGAGGCGTAGCCCCACAGCCGGTTCATCGCGCCGACCAGGTTGTTATGGCTGATCGACACCTGACGGGTGCTCTGCGAGGCCTCCAGGCTGTGGTTTCCGCCGTAGCGTCCGTTGAAGGGGAGCCGGATGGCGTTGCGGCCCAGCGCCTGGCCCAGGTCGTAGGGCGCGTCGGGCTCGTTGGCGAACTGGACGACCACGCCGGCGTTGCCGGTGGAGAAGCCGCGCAGGTAGAGGTTGTCGGCCGTGAGGTAGAGGGTGAGCGTCCGGGTGCCGTCGTTGGTCGTGAACTGGGCGTTGACGGCGATGACCTCGTTGGTGCGCGGGGTCTCCCAGACCGTGCCCTCGCCGCCGTTGCCGCTGATGATCGGGCCGATGTTGTGGATCGACCGGATCATCTGGGTGTACGAGGCGCGGCGGTTGTCCACGTTGCCGCTCCGCAGGTCCCAGTTGATGGTGTGGACGGGGACCTGGAGGATCGAGACCTGGCCGGCGCCGGGCTGCGGTGCGACGGCCTGGGCGGCGGGTGCCACGCCGGCGAGCAGGGGGAGGCAGAGGAGGGCGGCGGTGAGCGTCCTGCGCATGGGGAACTCCTTCGGGTGGTGAGGGCTTCGAGGGCGGAGAGGCCGGGGATCAGTTGACGGTGAAGGTCACTTCGGCGTTCTTGCCGCCGCCGCCGGAGGTGGTGCAGTTGTGGCCGGACGGGACCTCGCAGCTGTAGCTGTTGGAGCCGGCGAAGGGGTTGCTCCAGCGGAAGGTGACCTTGCCGCCGCCGGAGAGCAGGTACTCGGCACTGCCGGCGGTGCCGGTGGCGAACCCTTCGGACTCGCTCTGCCAGCGGGCCCGGTCGCCGTTGTTGATGGCCGACGGGGGCAGGCTGTTGCCGGTCCAGATGCCGCCGTCCAGGCCGGCGCCGATCCGGCCGAGCAGGGCGCCGGAGTAGTTGTTGACGTTGACCTTGACGCTGCGGACGGGGGTGACGGCAGCGGTCAGGTCGGAGTCGGAGGCGGTCTTCGCCGAGAAGGCGGAGGGGCCGCCGGTGAGGGTGAAGGCCACGTTGGCGTTGTTGCCGCTGCCGCCCGACCAGCTGCACTGGTAGCCCGCGGGGGCGTCGCAGCTGTAGGAGTTGCGGCCGGAGTAGGGGTTGTTCCAGCGGAGGGTCACCGTCTGGTTCCAGTCGCTCGCGAAGCGGTAGACGGTGTAGCCCTCGGTGCCGGTGGCGAAGCCGCAGGACTCGCTCTTCCAGGAGGCGGTGACGGTCTTGGCGATGGCGTCCTGCGGCAGGCCGTCGCGGGACCAGCAGCCGTGGGAGAGACCGGAGTCGGTGCGCTGCAGCTGCTGCTGGGTGCTGTTGCGGAAGGAGACGCCGGTGCTGCGGGCGGCCTCCTGGACGGTGACGGCGCCGGTGGCGGGGGCGGTCGTGACGGTGTCGGGCGAGGGGGCGGCCGTGAGGCTGCTGGGCGTGGGTGCGGCCTGGGCGGTCGGGGCGAGGGCGGCCGCGCCGCCGAGGAGGGTGGTGAGCAGGGCGGCCGAGGCGGCCCAGCGGGTGGAGCTGGCGAGCGTGGGCATGACAAGTAATCCCTTCGAGGATGGGGAGGAGGGGCCTGGAGGGGGAGGGGTGGCCGGGGGCGGCCGTCGGGTCAGCGGGCGTGGACTGCTGCGGTCACTCGACGTACCAGAGGTCGAAGCTGCTGCCGGTGTTGTTCGGGTTGCACTCGAAGCGGCTGTACAGGCCCAGTGCGACGCTGAGCGAACCGGCCTGGTTGCACTGGGCGTAGGTGCCGTAGTGGCCGCCGTAGACCCGGTAGTCGTTCGTCTGTGCGCTCGCGGCGCCGGTGGCGACCGCGAGGAGGGCGACGGTCGCGCCCAGGGTGGCGGCCAGTCTGCGGACCGGGATCGCGCGCATGCCGAAGGTCATGGTGTTCCTCTCGTCGGACGCTGTCCGGGGCCGTCGTCCTGGGCTCCCGGAGGCGTGCTGGTGGTGTGTGCTGTGCTGTGCCGGGAGCCTGTGCGCCTGTTCGGCGCCGAGACCGGGGTCGGGCCCGCATCCACCCAACCGGCGACGGATGGCACCCGTCGCCCCCTCACCCGGTCTCCCGGGCGGCTCTAGTCGAGCGGCTTGCGGGGGCACCAGGAGTCGCCCCAGGCGGTCGTCACGGAGCACTGGCGGCCGGAGTCGGCGCCGCCGTGGCCGTCGCGGCCGTCGAGGTCCAGGAGGTCGCCGAGACGGTCATCGAGACGGCCCGGCTTGTCGGCGTTCCCGGGCTTGGCGCCGTGGGCGCCGCCGGGTGTCGCGGTGACCGCCGGTCCGGGGCCGGAGTCGGCCGCGAGGGCGGCGGCCGCGCCGCCCCACCACGCGCCGGTCCCCAGCATGACCGCGACCAGTGTCCGCACCACGATTCCGCGCATGACTCAACTCCCGTGAAATTGACCTCGGTCCGATGCCGGCCGGTCCTCGCCGCCCTGCGGAGCACCTCGCGAGTCACGCTGCGGAGCACCGCCCCGGCCGTGGTCACAACCCTGCCAGTCGGCGGATGGTCCGTGCACCGTTCGCCAGGGATCATGAGCCTGCCAGGCACTTTTAGGAGGCATGCGATGGAAGCCGAGACCGAAGTGGCGGCCGACGCCGCGGCCACGATCCCCGGCGTCGACAGCGCGGCCGTCACGC
Source organism: Kitasatospora sp. NPDC089913 (assembly GCF_044748625.1). Taxonomy (NCBI): domain Bacteria; kingdom Bacillati; phylum Actinomycetota; class Actinomycetes; order Kitasatosporales; family Streptomycetaceae; genus Kitasatospora; species Kitasatospora sp. NPDC089913. Next base: position 739,430 of record NZ_JBIVGI010000001.1, read on the forward strand.
TCTACCGCTGGACCGTCGTGCACGGGCGGCTCACCCCGGCCACCCTGGCGCAGGCGGCCGTCGAGACCGGCATCGGCGAGACGGACTGCCGGCGGGCCCTCGCGGCACTCACGGAAGCCTGCCTCCTCCAGGTCCTCCCGCCCGCGGCTCCCGGTGCCGCCCCCGTCGGCTGGCAGCCGGTGAGCCCCCAGGCCGCCACCGCGCAACTGCTGTCCGACCGCGACGCCGCCCTGCGGGCCGAGGAGGAGGCCCTGCGCGCCCAGCGCCGACGCATCCAGCAGGAGCGCGACGGCCTGGCGGCCCTGGTGCCCGTCTACCTCCAGGCGCGTCAGCACGCCTACCCGCAGGGCACCATCGACCACCTGCCGGACAAGTTCGCCGTCCGCGCGCTGCTCTGCGACGTCGTCGACTCCTGCCGCAGCGAGGTCCTGGTGTCCAAGCACGGTGGCTCCTTCCCGCCGGCCGCGCTCCGGGAGGCCCTGCCCCGCGACCTGGCCGTGCTCGGCCGGGGCGTCCGGATGCGCAGCCTGTACCAGCACGCCACCCGCTTCGACCAGCCGACCAGGCTGCACGCGGAGCAGCTCATCGGCGCGGGCGCCGAGATCCGCACCCTGCCCGAGGTCCTGCCCCAGATGATCATCGTGGACGGGGCGCTGGCGCTGCTCCCGGCCCGGTCGGGCGGCGCGCTCGTGATCCGCGAACCCGACCTGCTGTCCTATCTGCTGGACGTCTTCGCACGCGACTGGGAGAACGCCACCCCCTTCGCGACCGGACCGCAGGCCGCGCACGACATCGCCGTGACCGTCAAGCAGAGCATCCTCGTCCTGCTCGCCAAGGGACTCAAGGACGAGTCGATCGCGCGCCGGCTCGGGATCTCGCTGCGGACCTGCCGTCGGCACGTCTCCGAGATCCTGGAGGGCCTCGGGGCGCACAGCAGGTTCCAGGCCGGTGTCTTCGCCGAGCGCCAGGGGCTCACCGCCCATCCGGCACCGGCAGCGGCGTCGGCGTCGACGCCCTCCCCGGCCCCGCCCGACTGCGCGCCCGGGGCCGCGCCCGCGCCCCCGCCCGAATGCGCGCCCGGCTCCGGGGATCCCGCCGCCGAGGCCCGCTGCCCCGCCTGCGGCGAGTCGCTCGCCCAGCAGGAGCGCCCGAACGGCAGGCCGCCCACCTACTGCTCCTCCCGCTGCCGCTCCCGCGCCTACCGCGCCCGGGGCAGGGACCGGTCACCCGGAAGCGTCACGAAACCGGCGGCCACCGTCACGTAACCCGGGGGATCCGGCTGCGGAGCGTCAGCGCCGACCGGTGCGAAGGCGGAGCGGGAAGTCGATCCCGCCGACTTCCCGCTCCGCCCGCCGTTACGGCCGGGGAGCGCAGAGGGCGGTGTCGAGGGCGGCGAGTACGGCGTTCGCGGCCGCGTCGGTGGCGGGGACTCGTTGACGGCGACGGTGGCCCGCCGTCCGCCGGGTGCCACGGCCGTGACGATGTGATGGCCGGCCCTGGTGGAGCCGGTGTGGCCGGTCCGGACGCCGCCGCAGGAGAGGGGCTCGGTGATCATGCCGAGCCCGTACCGGCCTTCGCTGCCGAGCCGTTCGGGGTCGCCGGGCACGGTGCTGAGCATCTCGGCGAGCTGTCCGGCGGGCAGGAGGCGGCCCCCGAGGAGTGCGCCCAGGAAGCGGTCGACGTCGGCGGGCGTCGAGATCAGCGCGCCGCCCGCGCCGCCCGCCGAGGTGTTCCAGCGGGTCCCGTCGACCCGGACGGGCCTGCCGTCCCGTTCGGCCGTGAAGTAGCTGTGCGAGTGGCGGCCGCGGATGTCCTCGGCGTCCCCGGGCCAGTAGGTGTCGTGCAGGTGGAGCGGGCCGATGATCCGCCGGGTGACCTCGTCCTCCGCACTCCGGCCGGTGACCTGCTCGACGACGAGCCCGGCGAGCACGTAGTTGGTGGTGGAGTAGTGCCAGCCGGGCTTCGGGTGCCGCAGACCGAGGGCCGCCGCCACCAGCTCCTCCGGCTCGAAATGGTGGTGACGCAGCCAGTCGACGTCCGCGTCGGCGAGTGCGTCGGCGTGGTCCGGCAGTCCGCCGGTCTGCTGGAGGAGTTGGCGGAGGGTGATGCCGCGCCCGTCGTAGCCGCCGCCCCGGACCAGGTCGGGCAGGTGGTCCGCCACGGTGTCGTCCAGCGACAGCCTTCCCTCGGCGGCGAGTTGGAGGACGACGGTGGCGGTGAAGGTCTTGGTGACGCTGCCGATCCGGAGCCGGTCGGCGGCGCTCGCCGGCCGGCCGGTCCGTACGTCGGCCGTGCCGCTCGCTCCGGCCCACGTCCCGCAAGCGGGATCGACCACCTCGACGACGGCGCCCGCGAGCCGGTGTTCGCCGGTCAGACCGTCCAGCGCGCCCCGGAGCGCCCCGGGGTTCAGGCGTCCTGGGGCTCAGGCGTCCTGCGGTTGGCGGGCGGGCGGGACCGTCGAGTCGGTGGCCCAGGTGGTGAGGAGTTGCAGCGCGGCCTCGGTCGGCCCGCCCGGGACGGGGGTGAGGGTCACCAGGCGCTGGCGCTCCGGGCCGGAGAGGTCGAGGGTCTCGTAGGTGAAGGTGAGCGTCCCCACGGCCGGGTGGCGGAAGCTCTTGGTGCCGTGGGTGCGGACCTCGACGTCCGCCCGGGACCAGAGCAGCCGGAAGGTGTCGCTCTCCGCACGCAACCGGTCGATCAGCCGGGCGAGTCGCCGGTCCTCGGGGTGGCGGCCGGCGGTGGCGCGGAGCTGGCCCACGGTGTCGGCGGCGAGCCGGTCCCACTCGACGTAGAACTCCCGCGCCTCGGGGGCGAGGAAGAGGAACACGGCCAGGTTCCAGCTGCCCGGCGCGGCGGACGCGCCGTGGACGAACAGCCGCTGGGCGACCGGGTTGAGCACGAGCACGTCCAGGCGGTCGCTCAGCACCATCGCCGGGACCCGTACGTGCTCCAGCAGCCGCACCAGTTCCGGGCGGGCCGCGACCGCCCGGTCCGGCCCGGGCCCGTCGGCGGGACGGTCCTTCCGGCCGGGCCGGGCGAGGCGGTGCAGGTGCTCGCGCTCCACCCGGTCCAGCCGGAGCGCCTCGGCCAGGGCGTCGAGCACCTCGTCGGACGGGTGCTTCGCCCGGCCCTGTTCCAGCCGCTGGTAGTACTCGACGCTGATCCCCGCCAGCTGCGCCAGCTCCTCGCGCCGCAGTCCCGGCACCCGGCGCCGTCCGCCGCCGCGCAGCCCGGCGCTCTGCGGGGTGACCAGGGCCCGGCGGGCCTGGAGGAACTCCCCGAAACCGTGGTGATCGTCCATGCGGGCCAGTATGACCGGCGCGGGCGGCCCGACCGGTGCTCAGGGTGGCCCTGGCAGTACCCGTAACAGCGGGGCCTGGGCGGTCGGGCCCGGCCCGGACAGGCTGGGACGTGTTCGAGGGAGCCGCCGGCTCCCGCACCGTCCCACCTGCTGAGGAACTCCCATGTGCCACCCCACCGACAGCCGCCCGCCCGCCGCCCCCGTCGTCACCGGGACCGTCGCGGACGAGGGCCGGCTGGAGATCACCGCGGCCGACGGCAACCGGTTCAACGCCTTCCGCGCCGCCCCCGGCGTCCCCAACGGCCGCAGCATCCTGCTCCTGCCGGACCGGCGCGGCCTGCACCCCTTCTACGAGGACCTCGCCCGGCGCTTCGCCGAGGCCGGGTTCCACGTCATCGCGTTCGACCTCTACGGCCGCTCGGCCGGACTGTCCCGCCGGGACGCCGACTTCGACTGGGCCACCCACATGCCGCTGCTGGAGCCCGCCCACGTCGAGACCGACGCGGCCGCCGCCCTGGCCAAGCTGCGGGAGTGGAGCGGTGACCCGGTGTTCGGCGTCGGCTTCTGCCTCGGCGGCTCCTACTCCTGGCGCCTCGCCGCCGCCGGCCTCGGCCTGGCCGGCGCGGTCGGCTTCTACGGAGTCCCGCGCTTCTTCGGCGACCGGGCGGAGCAGCTGACGGCACCGCTGCTGATGCTGCTGGCGGGGGAGGACGTGGTGACGACGCACGAGGAGTTCGCGGAGTTCACCGGGCGCCTCGAGCGGGCCGGCAAGGAGTACGAGCTGAAGGTCTACGAGGGCGCTCCGCACTCCTTCTTCGACGACAGCGCCGAGGACTGGAGCGAGGCGTGCACCGACGCCTGGCACCGCCTGCTCGCCTTCACGGGGGTCCAGGCCGGCGCCCCGGCGGTGTGAGGACGGTACGCCCGCCGCTTTTCCGTCCCCGCCGAGGCCGACCTCGGCGGGGACGGGCGGGCGGCGTCCGGGGCTCGCGCCCGGACGCCGCTGCGGGTCAAGGGCGGCGCTAGGACTCCCGTCGGGGCGGGTCAGGCGGTCCGGAGGCCGACCGCCAGGGTCAGTTCGAGGACCCGCTGCGGTGACCCGAGGTCGGGGAACAGCTCCCGCAGCTGGGACATCCGGTACCGGACCGTCTGGGGGTGGACGAACAGGGCCGCCGCCACCTCGTCGCGCCGGCCCTGGTGCAGCAGCCAGGCCCGCAGGGTCTCCTCGAGGCGCCGCGCGGTCGCGGGGGGCAGGGTGCGCAGTGGTGCCAGGGCCCGGGCGCGGAGGTCCGCGAACGCCTCCGGGTCGGCGCTCAGCACCAGCTCGGGCAGGTGGTCCTCGGTGTCGCGGATGTCGGGGGAGAGGGAGCGCGCGCGTGCGGCCCGTGCGTACGAGGCGGACACCCGGGTCCAGGGCAGGGCCGGGCCGACCACGGCGGTGCGGTCGGTCAGCTGCCGCAGGAGGTGCGACCGGTCGGCATCGGGGACGAGCAGCACGCCGGAGGCGTCCGGCAGATCGTCGAGGACGAGGGTGTTCGGGTCGAGCGAGCGGTGGGCCGGCCGGGCCTGGTCGGCGGCCAGCAGGACCGCGGTCAGTGAACCGGGGGGCGGCCAGCCGGCCCGCTGGGCGGTGGCGAGGAGGACGTCCGGGTTCGCGTCGGCGAGGAGGTCGCGGGCCAGTTGTTCCAGGTGGCGCTCGCGCACCCGGCCCCGGGCGGCCAGTTCGTCGGCGTGGCCCGCGGCGCTCGCGGCGGAGAGTTCGTCGATGTAGGCGAACGTCAGCTCGGCGAACCTGGCGACCTCGGCGGCGGGCAGCCCGGCCGGGACGGCGCCCGCGGCCAGGCTGCGCCAGGCCACCCGGGCGCCGACCCGGTACGCGCTGAGCAGGGCGTCCATCGAACGGCCGTCGCGGACCTCGCCGCGGCCCAGCTCGTAGGCCGCGTCCCCGGCGTCGCCGCCCGTGGTGCTGCCGCTCGCCAGGTCGAGGTAGTGGCCGAGCGCGGTGCGGACGGCCCGACGGATGGTGACGCCCATGCGGCCCGAGAGGGCGTTGGCGTAGGGAGGGACCTCGTCGATGATCGCCTGGACGACCTCGTCGGCGGTGGTACCCAGCGCGGCCCGGAGCGCGGTGACCGTCGTCCCGTCCAGGGCCAGTTCGCTGGCGCTCCGAATGGCATGACCCATGGTGTTGTTCCCTGCGAACAATTCGGCTGACCGGATTCACGTCCTGCAGACAAGACTTTACCCCGAGGGGCGTATGAAGCTGGAGCCATGACGAGTACAGCCCTCCGCAGCAGGGCGTGGAAACTGCTGGAGACGGTCACGACGCCGCTGTTGCCGTCGGACTACCTCGACCTGGTCAGCCCGCTGCGGGCGGGCGCCGACCTGCGGGGGCGCATCGAGGCCGTGCACCCCGAGACGGCGGATGCCGCGACCGTCGTGATCAGGCCCGGCCGGGGCTGGCGCGGCCACACCGCCGGCCAGTACGTGCGGATCGGCGTCGACGTCGACGGGGTGCGCCTGTGGCGCACCTACTCCCTCACGTCGCCGACGCACCGCCGGGACGGCCGGATCACGATCACCGTGAAGGCGGTCCCGGGCGGAAAGGTCAGCAACCACCTGGTCCGCGGGGCGAAACCGGGCACGCTGGTCCAGCTCGACCAGGCCGGTGGTGACTTCGTGCTGCCGGCGGCCAGGCCCGCCAAGGTGCTCTACCTGACGGCCGGCAGCGGCATCACCCCCGTGATGGGCATGCTGCGCGACACCGGGCTCGACGACGTCGTGATGGTCCACTCCGCGCCGCGGCCGCACGACGTGATCTTCCGCGAAGACCTGCACGGCCTGGTCGCGGCCGGGAAGCTGCGGCTCGTCGAGGTGCACACCGGCACCGACGGCAGGCTCGACCTCGCCCGTCTCGGTGAGCTCGTGCCCGACTGGGCCGAGCGCGAGACCTGGGCGTGCGGGCCGGCGGGCCTGCTCGACGCCGCCGAGGAGCACTGGGCCGGGCACGGCGTCCCGGAGCGCCTGCGCACCGAACGCTTCCGCCCGGCCGCCGCGGCGGCCGGGGAGGCCGGGGAGGGCACCGGCGGCGCGGTCACGTTCAGCACCACCGGCAGGACCGTCGACGCGGACGGCACCACGCCGTTGCTGGCTGTCGGCGAGGAGGCCGGGGTGCTGATGCCGTCCGGGTGCCGCATGGGCATCTGCTTCGGCTGCGTCACCCCGCTCAAGGCGGGCGCCGTCCGCGACCTGCGCACCGGCGAGATCACCGAGGCCGAGCCGGGCGTCCTCATCCAGACCTGTGTGTCCGCCGCGGCGGGCCCCTGCGACATCGAACGGTAGAGGCAACGTGACCGCCATCGACCCCACCGCCCACCTGACCGCGGAGCAGATCGAGGAGCTCGGCCGCGAGCTGGACGCGATCCGCGACGAGGTGATCGCCGACCGAGGCGAGAAGGACGCCGCCTACATCCGCAAGGTCATCTCGGCACAGCGCAAGCTGGAGCTGGCCAGCAGGGGTGTGCTGCTGTTCTCGATCTTCCCGCCCGCCTGGCTGATCGGCACCGCCGGCCTGTCCGTGGCGAAGATCATGGACAACATGGAGATCGGGCACAACATCCTGCACGGCCAGTGGGACTGGATGCGGGACCCGAAGATCCACTCCACCGCCTGGGAGTGGGACCACGTCTCGCCGTCCGACCAGTGGAAGCACTCCCACAACGAGCTGCACCACACGTACACCAACGTGATCGGCAAGGACAACGACCTCGGCTACGGCATCATGCGCGTCGACGAGGACCAGCGGTGGCACCCGTTCCACCTCGGCCAGCCGCTGTGGAACTTCCTCAACGCCTGCTTCTTCGAGTACGGCATCGCCGCGTACGACCTGGAGCTCGGCAAGAACCTGCGCAAGCGCCGCCGCAACAACCCGGAGTTCCGCGCCCGGGTCAGGGCCGTGGGCCGCAAGATCCGCAAGCAGGTGCTCAAGGACTACGTGGTCCACCCGCTGCTGTCGGGCCCGTCGTTCCTCACCACCCTCGCCGCGACGTTCACCGCCAACCTGGTCCGCAACCTCTGGACCCACTCGGTGATCATGTGCGGGCACTTCCCCGAGGGCGTGCAGGTCTTCGAGCGCCGGTCGATCGAGGGCGAGACGCGCGGCCAGTGGTACCTGCGTCAGATGATGGGCTCGGCGAACATCAGCAGCAGCAAGGCCATGCACTTCATGACCGGCAACCTGTCGCACCAGATCGAGCACCACCTGTTCCCGGACCTGCCGAGCAACCGGTACGCGGAGGTCGCGGTGAAGGTGCGCGCGCTGTTCGAGAAGTACGAGCTGGTGTACGTCACCGGGCCGCTGCCCAAGCAGGTGTTCTCCGCGTGGCACAAGGTCTTCCGGCTCTCGCTGCCGAACCGGAAGCCCAAGGGGGGCAGGACGCCGGACCGCGAGCGGGAGCTCGTCGCGGCCTGACCCCGGGAGCCGCATCCGTTCAGAGGGTGCGGACGGCGATGTCGCCGTGAGCGGTGGTGGCCGTGACGGCCAGGCCCGTGGCGGCCGGGCCCGTAACGCCGGTCCTGGTCAGGCCGTCGTGGACGCGGCCCCGGCCGGTGGCGGCGGTCAGGGTGGCGGAGGTGCCGCGCGCGGCACCGACCGTGATGTCGCCGTGCCCGGTCCGCAGGTCGAGCGCGCCGCCGGTGGCCTCGGTGACGGTGAGGTCGCCCCTGCGGGTGCTGATCCGGGCCGGGCCGGTCAGGCGGCCGAGGCGGATGTCGCCGGACTGGACGGTGAGGTGGGCGCCGGCGGCCTCGTCGAGTTCGACGAGGCCGTGGGCACCCTCGAAGGTGACCTCGCCCAGGCGGCCGACGCCGCGCAGCTCGCCGAGCGCTGCCGTGACCTGGACCCGGGAGCCGGCCGGCAGCCGCACGGTCACCGCCACCTTCCCGGCGCTCCCCAGGGCCCGGCTCCTCGCCGGTCCGGCCGAGATGCGCAGCACCCCGTCGCCGCAGCTGACCCGCACCTGCGCGGCGGCCTTCACGTCGTGGCTCCTCGACGCGTCGGCGGGGAGGACCTCGACGGTGGTGTCGGCGCGTTCGGCGGCGACGAAGCGCACCGAGGCGGCGGGGACGTCGACGGCGGCGGTGAGCGGGGCGGGGGTGGCGAACTTCAGCATCGTGGTTCTCCTGTTGCTTGCGCGTGCTTGCCCGCGCCTGGCTGGTTGCCTGCTTGCTTCCGGCACCGGAGAGTCAGGAGGCGAGGCCCAGGCCCAGGGTCACCGCGACGGGGGCGAGGTAGAGGAGCGGGAACGCCACGGTCTTGAAGGAGCGGGCGCGCAGGCAGGTGATCACCGCGCCGAGGAAGTACAGGATCAGGCCGATCGCGGCGGCGACACCGAGGGCCGGGACGGCGAGGCCGACCAGCAGGCCGGCCGCCCCCGCGAGCTTCGCCAGCGCCAGCGGGCCCCACCACGAACGCGGCACCCCGTACTCGACGAGCGGCTGGGTGACGAACTCCGCCCGCCGGGCGAGCGAGACACCGGAGAAGCCGACCCAGAGAGCGCTGACAACGGCGAGGACGACGTGGGCGACGGACATGACGAATACCCCTGATTCGGATGGAGGGAGTGGCGGGAGACGGGCGGACCGACTCCGCCCCGCCCCTGCCGCACTTGCTCGAACACTCCACTGACCCGCCACCCGCACCGGATGTGACAGCCCGGCGAAGAATTGTTTCGAGGCTCTTCCCCGGGCGTTGTCGCCCGGGCGCGCGGAGGAGGGGACTTTCGGCGTTTCGCCGCTGAACCGGTGCCCGCTGCGGGATCGTTGCCCACGAGGCGCGGCGAACGGCCCGTGCCGAGCGGGCCGACAACGGAGGACCGTCGATGGCTGAACGGCAGACGTGGACCACGGACGAGTTCGGGTCCTCGCACGAAGGGTCCATCGGCGTGCTCCTGCCCGACGGCACGGTCCCGCAGCCGGCGCACTTCCCCCTGTCGTCCGGAGGGGGCGGGCACACCACCTCGGAGTGGAGCGTCTACGACGGCCGCTTCAGCCTCACGCCCAGGGCACACGCCCTGCGTGCCGTGTGCTCGTGCGGCTGGACCGGGACCGAGCACCCGCTCGACTGGGAGCAGATCGGTGAGCAGGATCTCCGGGCCGCTGCCTGGGACCTCGCGGAGGAATGCGAGACGGAATGGTGGGACGGGCACACGGTCGCGGTCGAGAAGTCGGCCGTCGCCGTCCCGGAGGACATCACCGACCTGCTGCGCCTCGTCTCGGAGAAGATCGAGAAGCTGGCCCGGCAGTCGCCGCTGGCGGCCGTCCGGGCTGCCAGGCTGCTGGAGGTGACCGCCGTCCGGTCCGGCTACTGGCCGGCCCACGACGTGCGGGCCAAGGCGAGCTCCGATGAGGCCGCCGCCGCGTTCGGCCTGAACGAGGACGACACCCGGTACCTGCTCGCGCGATTGGGTGACTGGAACCCGTACAGCTGAGGTCCTGAAGGCAGGACCTCGGGACCGACGTCCTGGTGGACCTCTCGTGGTGCTGTGCCGTTCGGCCGACGGGTGGACCGAGGCCCTGGATTCCTGCGCAGGAAGTCGGATGCGCCGACTTCCTGCGCAGGGCGGCGCGGGCCCTGCCGATTCGGCAGGGCCCGCGCTGTGGGGTGGGGCAATGGATCGTTGCGGGCGCGGAGGTCAGTGGCGGCGGGTGAGGAAGAGGTCGTGGATGTGCTCGACCGGGACGCCGTCGCCGTGGGAGTCGAGGACGGCGGCGGTGTCGGCGAGGGCCTGGGCGCGGTGGTCGGCGGGGAGGGCGGCGTACATCGAGAGGGAGGAGAGGTAGGCGAGGTAGTCGGCCGTCCCGTAGTAAGCCTCCTCGCGGAAGCGCAGTGAGCGGAGGTCGGTGAACCGGTCGTCCGTCGCGCAGTCGACGGCCGGCCAGTGGCCGAGCATGTCGGGCCAGTGCCCAGGAGTGTCGCCGAAGGCCGAGGCGAGGACGGCGTGCGGGGTGTGGGTGAGGCCGTGGCGGCGGTCGACGTCGGTGAGGGCGGCGTGGAGGGCGGGGTCGCGGATGCCCAAGGGGTTCCAGAAGAGCGCGACCGTTCCGCCCGGGGCGAGGGCGTCGTGGGCGAGGTCCCAGCGGCGGGCCGGGTCGATCCAGTGCCAGGAGGTCGCGGCGAAGAGCAGCCCGAAGCGGGTGTCGGTGGGCTGCCGGTCCTCGAAGTTGCCCACCTCGATGCGGACGTGGGGGTGGGCCGCGGTGTTGCGGCGCAGGACCTCGGCCATGCGGGGGTCGGGTTCGACGCAGGTGAGCGGACTGGTGAGGGCGGTGGCGAACGGGACGGTGGCCTTGCCCGTGCCCGCCCCGACCTCGAGGGCGGGGCGGTCGCCGAGGGCGGCGTAGTCCAGGACGGCGGAGACGAGGACAGAGGGGTAGCCGGGGCGGACCGCGTCGTATATCTCGGCAACGCCGCCGAAGAGTTGGCGGCGGGTCATGTCGATGGGGTCGGGGGAGGGCGTCACGGGGACCTTTCGGAATGGGACGGCCCGCCCGCCAGGTATGGCGGGCGGGCCGTCGTGGCGAGGCCGGGTCCGGTCAGAAGAGGTCGAAGTCGAACTCGCCCGAGGCAACCGCAGTGATGAACGCGGTGTGTGCGGAGGCGGTGAGTGTCAGCGCCGGGCCGGAAGGATTCTTCGAGTCACGGACGTACGAGACCGGGGCGTTCGGCATGGCGAACTCGACGCAGTTGCCCGAGTCGTTGCTCCAGGAGGACTTCCTCCACGTCAGATCCAGCGCTGCGGCGTCGGGGTGGAACGTCATGTGATCTTGTCTCTCTGATCGGTGATGATGGCGAGCGAGTCGTCGAGCCCGAGCGCGTCGGCCCGGATGGCGTCGAACTTCGCCGCGAATACGTCGACATCGACTGCGTCCTCGACCCAGAGATTGCTCAAAGTGCCGTCGACCATGACAACGTCGAGATCTTGTCGCTGAGGGAAGCCGAGGATCGTGAACGCGCCGCCCATCCCGTGGTGCGCGGGGGCACTGATCGGCATCACCTGAAGGTTGATGTTCGGCAGCGTGGCCCGGTCGAGCAGGCGTGAGAGCTGTTCGGCCATGATGGCGGGGCCGCCGACATGGGATCGAATGGCTGCCTCGTGGATCACTGCCCACAGGGTGAGCGGATCGTTTCTGGTCAGCGCGCTCTGGCGAGCCATGCGGACATCGACCAGCGCCTCGACGTTGATGTCCGGGCGCATATTGAGCTTCTTGATGATCTCGCGTGCGTAGGCAGGTGTTTGCAGCAGGCCCGGGATGAATGCGCCCTCGTAGTTGCGTACTGACGAGGCGGTGGCCTCCAGGGTGATCAGGTCGCCGAGGGTGGGGTTGATGTGGGCGCCGTAGCTCTGCCACCACATCCCGCGCTGGGATCCGTTCTTGGCCATGCCGACCAGAGCCGAGATGAGGTCGGTGTCCTCGCACTTGTAGAGCGACAGGAGCTTCTTGACGTCGTCGACCTTGGTGGCGCCGCGGCCGTTCTCGATACGGGAGAGCTTGGGTTGGCTCATGCCTGTCAACGCGTCGGCGACCTCGTCGTGCGAGAGGCCGGCCTCTTCGCGTTTGCGACGCAGTTCGGCGCCGAGTTGCCTTCGTCGAACTGTTGGACCTGCTGCTGCGGCCATCCCCGCCCTCTCTGAGCCTCGCCGGACCAGTGTGCCCCGGTGGCGGTCGCCTCCGCCACCGGGTAACTGCCACTGTAGGGGCGCCGATTGATGTTCGATTTGGATATATCCAAAATTCCAAGATGAGTTGCGAAGGTGCCTGCCGAGGCCCCATGCTGACTGTGACGAGCCGCACACTGTCGGCAATCGCCGATCGCTGCTGTGCGCGTTGGTGCCATGGCTGCATGTTGATCAGATCCAGCTGATTGATCATCAGGCGCCTGATGGAATCCACTCCACCCCTACGGAGGTCTCCGTATGTCCACGCTCCCCCTGCCCCCCGACTGGTCGCTCGCCCGTGAGGAGTTGCGCGCGGTGCTCGTGCGCGCCGGGTGGTCCGACGGTGCCTTCCGCGACGCCGAGTTGGCGTTGTGCGAGCTGTTCGTCAACGCCTGGAAGCACGGAGGCTCGCTGGCCCCGCTGGTGGTCGTCGTCCTCCTGGAGGGGAAGCTCCGGGTGTCCGTCGCGGACGGGTGCCCGAACCTTCCCGAGCAGAGAACTGCGGACGGACCCTACGCGCTCTCCGGGCGCGGGCTGCACCTCGTCCGCTCGCTCACGGACCGCTTCGGCGCGGACCCGCGCAGGTCCGGCAAGTCGGTCTGGTTCGAGCTGGACTCCGCCGCGTGAGCGCCCCCGACAGCGCCCCGATCGGGCCCCACGACCCCCGCATCGGCACCTACAGCGAGGTCGAGGTGGAGGCGCTCCTGGCCGAACTCCACGAGCGCGGAAAGGCCCTCGGCATCGTCTGGCCCTCCGCCACCACCGAAGGCGTGGTCGACGGCCGGGTGCTGGTCCGGTTCGGCAACGCCCCGACCGCCACCCTCCTCAACCTCCTCGCCCTGCTCAAGGCCCGGCCGTGACCCTGACCCGGCTGCTGGTCGGGATCGCCCTCTCCTTCCTCGCCCTCCTTGCCCTGGCGACCGTCGTCCTCGGCGTCGTCCTCGTCCGCCGGATGCCCGGCCGGCCGGAGGAGGACGAGTCGTCGGACTGAGACATTCGGCAGCAGCGGCCGCCCGGGACCGGTGCTCGGGCGGCCCCGGCGCTGTGTGAGGATCGGTCGCCGGAATCCCGGTGCCACAAGACCACCGAGTGATCGCGTTAGTAGGGCATGGAGCAAATACAGGGGGCGGAGGCACCGGCGGTCGAGTCGGGAGCGCCGCCCGACTTTCCGGCCTTCGTGGCATCGCGGGGGCGCCATCTGCTGCGGACGGCGTTCCTGCTCACCGGTGGTGACGCGCATCTCGCCGAGGACCTCGTGCAGGAGGCGCTCGGACGAGTCTTCGTGAAGTGGCGTCGGATCTCGCGCCTGGACAACCCGAGCGGCTACGCGCAGACCGTCCTCGTCAACACCTTCCTCTCGCACCGCCGTCGGCGCAGCAGCACCGAACGGGTCACCGACGTGCTGCCCGATGCCGCGGTCACCGACCCCGACCCCGCCCTGCGGCTCACGCTCCTCCGGGCGCTCGGCGAACTGCCGCCGCAGGACCGGGCGGTGCTGGTGCTGCGTTTCTGGGAGGACCGCAGCGTGGAGGAGACGGCGGCGGCGATGCGGCTGAGCAGTACGGCCGTCCGTTCGCGCAGCAGCCGGGCGCTGGCCCGGATGCGGGACACGTTGGGGTCGGCGTTCACGGACAAGGAGGTGCTGCGTCATGCCGGTTGAGGACGACTTCGCGGTCCACATCGGGGCCGGGTTCGAGGAGCGGTTCGCCCGGGAGCTGCGCGGGGCGGCCGCCCTGGCGCCCGACGAGTCGTTGTTCACCCTGGCGGCCGGGGCCGAGCGGTTGGGACGGCGCCGGCGCAACCGGCGGCGGGCCGCGGTCGCCGGTGGTGCGGCTCTCGCCGTGCTCGCCGTCGCCGGTGTGGGGGCGTTCGTCGGAGGACCGGGGCCGGGACTGTTCGGTCCGGCCGCGGAAGCGCCGATGACCGGCGACGACGTGGTGCGGCTGGTGGCCGGTCTGCTGCCGCCGGGCACCGTGGCGGACACGACCGCGTCGGCCCCGGGTGACGCGACCGAGTCGAGCAACCACCCGTACATGACTGCGGGACTGTTCAACTACGACGACGGCAACGGGGTGAGCTCGATCCACTACTTCGTCGAACGCGGAGCGCAGACGCCCGAGCAGGCCGCCGTCTGCAACCCGCGGGTGGTGCCGGAGGATCCCTGCGACCGCACCGTCCGGCCGGACGGTGCGGTGCTGATGATCGACAAGACCAGGGACGCCACATTCGAGGGGCAGCGGGCGTGGCGGGGTGTCTATGCGGCGCCGGACGGTACGAAGGTCACCCTGGTCGAGTTCAACGGAAGCCCGGTGAGCCCGACGAGGGAGCTGCCGCCGCTGGACGCGGAACGGCTCGCTGCAGTGGTGACCGCGCCGGAGTGGGGGCGGGTGGTCTCGGCGATGCCGGCGAACCCGAACGCGCCCAGGGCGTCCTCCGGACCGGCGTTCCCGCCGTCGACGGCCACTGCGCGCACGGCCCCGCCGTCGACGGCCGCCGCAGGCACCACCCCGCCCTCGACCGTCACCGCGACCACCGAGCCGTCCTTCCCCGCCATGTCCACACCCGCGCCCGGGGAGTCGCTGCCGGAGCTGACCGCGGTGCTGGCCGGACTGCTGCCCACCGGCGCGAAGGAGGTGGGTCGGGACGCGGAGAACGGCGCCGTGGCGGTCGAGTACGAGGGTCGGACCAGCAGGCTGTCCGTCCATCTGGAGCCTGCCGGGCCGCGTGGAATCGAATTCAAGAAGGGGGCCGAGGAGGGAACGCCGACACCGCTGGAGGTCAGGCAGAAACTGCCCGACGGCACGTTCGTCGTGATGAACCAGTTCGGCAACGGCAAGAGTGCCGTCGACCCGCTCCTGCACTGGGTGGTGTGGGTGTACTACCCCGACGGGCGCAACGTCCTGATCAGTGAGGGCAACGGCGAGGACGAGCACACGTACCGGCCCGGTCAGCCGGCGCTCTCGGTCGAGCAGTTGAGGGCCATGGTCATGGCGCCCGACTGGCGGAAATGACCCTTCTCGGACCCCTCCCCTATGCTGTCCTGCCGCTCCGCACGGGGGGAGCGGCAGGACAGCAGGGGGTCGAGCGGTGGAACTGGCCGGGGTGGCACGGGCGGCGTTCGGGCACGGGCGGTGTTTCGAAGGGGAGTTCGCCCGAGCCTGGGCGGGACCGACGACCCGGACGGCCCCGGACCGGACCTCTACGGACTGGCGATCCGCCTCCCCCTGGTCGCCGGACCGCTGCACCTGCTCGACGGCAACTTCCCGCACCGCGCCGCGATGCGGGCGATCGCCGAGCACAACCTGAGCGAGGTGCTGGCCCTGGTGGAGTGAGCCGAAGGGGATCTCCTCCTATGCCGCGCCGCAGTCATGACCTTCCCGGTAGCGCGGACCGTCCGTGGGGAGGGGCCCGATCAGGTGCTCTCCCGGCGGATGCGCTGGTGCCACTCCTTCTCGAACACGACGTTGCCGGCCTCCTCCGCCCGGAGCCGGGTGTGGGCGAGCAGGTGGGTCGCGTCGCAGCGGAGTTCGGTGCGGGTGTGCACGGTGACGTCCCAGCCGAGGGCGGGGCGTTCGAGGCGCAGGGTGCGGTCGGTGCGGGCCTGGGCACTGAGGGGAGTGGCGGTCAGGACCCGGTAGGCGGTGACGGTGTGCTCGGCACGGACCAGGCCGTCGGAGTGGGTGCGGGTGCCGTCGGTGGCCGGGGAGAGTTCGGTGCGCCACTCGCGGCGGCCGATGTCGTGGACGGTGACGCGTTCGGGGCGGGCGGCGAGGGGTTCGGTGAGGTGCAGCGGGGGCGGCAGGGGGAGGGTGGGGGAGCGGAAGGGGGCCGCCTCCGGGGTGCCCGGGTCGTGGACCGGGAGAGTGAGGGCGGAGTGGGAGGGGTCGACGGCGAAGCCGTCGGGGTCGGCGCCGGGCCACAGCCAGGGCCAGTACGTGGACGAGAGGGCGAGCCGCAGCCGGTGGCCGGGCGGGACGGTGGCGCCGACCGGGGCGAGCGTGACCACCGGGTCGGGGCCGGCCGGCTCGGCCGGGAGGGTGAGGACGCCCCGGGTGAGCAGGGTCGAGGTGCCGTCCGGGGCGACGGCGCAGAGGCGGGCGGCGACCAGGGCGCCGCCGCTCGCCGGATCCGGGCGCAGGGTCAGCGCCGGGGTGCCGTGCAGCTCCAGCGGTTCGGGCAGCGGCCGGGAGTCGAAGCAGACCGAGCGCCCGTCCTCCTCGCGCTGGTCCGGGGGGCGGTCGGCGGGGCGGCCGTGCGGGACGTAGGAACCGGCGTTGAGGCCGGTGTGCTGGGGCGAGCGGACGCGCACCCAGCGGTCCTCGGAGGCGGTGCCGGCGGTGCGCAGCGGGCCGTCGAGGCCGTACCGGACCTCGCGGACCCCGGGGGACGGCCAGGGGTCGTCGGCGGACCAGCGGGTGCCGAGCCAGCTGCGCAGGGCGGGGGTGGCGAGGGCGCCGGTGTCGACGTCGCGCAGCCAGTGGTCGTACCAGCGCAGGGCCTCGGGGAGGAGTTCGTCGGGGAGTCCGTGCGGCCAGGGGCCGAGGACGGCGCGGACGGGGACGGCGGTGGAGCCTCCGGCGCGTGCGAGTGCCAGCACCGCCGCGGCGGACGGATCGGTCCAGCCGGCGACGGCGAGGGTGGGGACGGCGGCGGCCGGGGCGGGGGCCGCCGGGGCGTCGAGCCAGTCGGCGAGCGGGGGTTCGAGGGCGTCGAGCCGGGCCAGCCAACGGGCCCGCCAGTCGTCGCCGACGTACAGCGGGTCCGGTGGGCGGGCGGCGTCGGCGAGGTGGGCGGTGGCGCGGGTGTGGCCGTCGGCGGCGAGGACGGCGCGGCCGAGGCGGTGCGGGCCGTCGGGGCAGGCGGTGACGACGGCGCGCACGGTGTCCGGGGCGCGGGCGGCGATCCGCAGTGCGAGGGCCCCCGCCGCGCCGGTGCCGAGCAGTCCGGTCCGTCCGTTGCACCAGGGCCGGCCGGCGAGCCAGTGGACCAGGGCGGCGCCGTCCTCGACGAGCAGGTCGGCGGAGGCGGAGCCGGGCGGCAGCCCGCCGGAGTTGCCGTGGCCGCGGGCGTCGATGCGGACGGCGGCGTGGCCGTGGCCGGCGAGCCAGGGGTGGCGGCGGGCGTCCTCGGTGGCGGTCCAGTCGGTGAGCCGGTCGGTGGAGTACTCCAGGACGACGGGGACGGGCTCGTCGGTCGCGGGGCGCCAGAGGCGGGCGTACAGCTCGGTGCCGTCGGGGAGGGGGACGCGCAGCTCCTCGCGGGTGGTGCGGTGCGGGTACGAGGGCATGGCCGCTCCCATCGGGTCCCGGTCGGTGCGGATCGGTGCGGATCATTCCGACACTAGGGGAGGAAGCGGTCGCCCGCCCGGTGGGAGGGGGACGGGGCGAAGGGGAGCGGGAGGGGCCGGGCGGGGGCTGGAGCAGGAGGAGCCGGACGGACGGGAGGGGGACGGGCTGGACGGGAGCGGTCGCGCCCGGCGGACGGGCCGGGCGCGACCGGCCGGGGTCAGGCCTTGCTCAGCCACGCCGTGGCGTTGAGGGCGAGCGCGGCATTGGTGCCGGCCGGGTCGTCCCAGCCGTTGAACAGGTTGTTGCCGGACTGGCCGGTGCCGTCGTCGGCGGGGGAGCTGTCGCCCCAGGCGGCGACCCGGCCGCTGCCGTAGCCGCTGGTGACGAAGAAGGCGCCGGTGTTCCCGGACGAGCCGGTGCGGTAGACGATGCCCTTGACCTTGGGGTTGTCGGCCGGCTTGAGGGTGAAGGTGGTGCCGGAGCGCAGGATCGAGCCGGTGACGGTGCCGAAGGGACCGTGCAGCACCGGGTCGGCGGCGTCGTTGACGGCGCGCGGGTTGTCGGTGGAGATGTTCTTGACGTCGACCGAGAAGCCGAACGGGTCGTTGTTGTTCACACCGTTGTTGGTGAACAGGTCGTTGATGATCGCCGGGGAGTCCCAGCCGTCGTTGTTGCGGTCGCTCCGGTCGTGGTCGGAGACGAGGAACAGCCCGCCGCCGTTCTGCACGAAGCGGAGGATCGCGGACTTCTCCGCCGCGGAGAAGCGGATGTTCGGCTCGGGGATCACGACGGTGTCGAAGTTGGCGAGGTCGAGCGCGGCGCCGGTGCCGTAGCTGATGGTGGAGCCGGCCGGGAGGGTCTTCAGGCTGTACTGGCCGGTCTTCTGGAGGGCGACGCCCCAGGCGGAGAGGGCGCCGGTCCAGCTCTTCTCGGTGGTGGGGCTGGCGTTCTGGGTGCGCGGGTCGGGCTGGGCGGTGGAGATGATCCAGTCCGCGTTGCCGGCGGTCTCGCCCTTGCTGTTGTCGAACAGGACGCGGTGGGGGAGCGCCGAGGTCGCGGCGGCGGCCGGGGCGGGGGCGGTGAGCGCGAGCGTGCCGGTGGCGAGCAGGGCGGACGCGGCCAGCGCGAGCGTGCTTCGACGGAGCATCATGTGCCGTCCCTCCGGAGGGGTTTGGGGTGCGGGACGACCGAGTATCCGCGCGTAGAACGGCGTCTTCCGGGCAGGTCGGGTTACCGCCGCTTGTACGGTTCATGACCATCTCTGTCCGGGGGAGGGCTTCGTGGGCCCCCGGTTCGTCCGCCACCCGGTAACCAGGTCGTAATTGCGCATGACTTGCAACTAATTACGACCAGAAGGAAAGATGGCCCAGCTCCGGCGCCCCGGAGCCGCTACGGCCCCACGAAAGGACCCCCCGATGACCGGCCCCCGCTGGCGCGACCGGCTCACCCGTGAGGAGTGGATCCGCCTGGCAGGTATGGGTGGATTCATCCTCGCGCTGCACGTGATCGGCTGGTTCACCCTGCTCGCGGTCATCGCGCCGCAGCACTACGACGTCGGCGGCCAGGTCTTCGGGGCCGGCATGGGGCTCACCGCGTACACGCTCGGCATGCGGCACGCCTTCGACGCCGACCACATCGCCGCCATCGACAACACCACCCGCAAGCTGATGGGCCAGGGCAAGCGCCCGCTGTCGGTCGGCTTCTGGTTCTCGCTGGGCCACTCGTCGATCGTCTTCGGCCTGTGCGCCCTGCTCGCCCTCGGCATCCGCTCGCTGGCCGGCCAGGTCGAGGAGGACGGCTCCACCCTGCACGAGACGACCGGCCTGATCGGCGTCACCGTCTCCGGCACCTTCCTGCTGGCGCTCGGCCTGATCAACCTGGGCGCGTTCAACGGCATCCTCAAGGTCTTCCGGCGGATGCGCGAGGGCGAGTACGACGAGGCCGAGCTGGAGGCCCAGCTGGAGAAGCGCGGCTTCATGAACCGCATCCTCGGCCGGGTGACCAGGGCCGTCACCAAGCCCTGGCACATGTACCCGGTCGGGCTGCTGTTCGGCCTGGGCTTCGACACCGCCACCGAGGTGTCGCTGCTGGTGCTGGCCGGCGGCGCGGCGGCGTTCCAGCTGCCCTGGTACGCGCTGCTGGTGCTGCCGGTCCTGTTCGCGGCCGGGATGAGCCTGCTGGACACCATCGACGGCTCGTTCATGAACTTCGCCTACGAGTGGGCGTTCTCCAAGCCGGTACGCAAGATCTACTACAACCTCACCGTCACCGGGCTCTCGGTGCTGGTCGCCCTGGTCATCGGCTCGATCGAGCTGATCGGGCTGCTCGGCGAGAAGCTGGACATCGGCAGCGGCCCGGTCGCCTGGATCGGCGAGCTGGACCTCAACCTGGTCGGCTACGCCATCGTCGGCCTGTTCGTGCTGACCTGGGTGGCGGCGATCGCCTACTGGAAGCTCGGCAACGTCGAGGAGAAGTGGTCCGCCGGACTCACCGCCGCGGCCGCCGACAAGGGCGAGTAGCCGACCGGGCCCGAGCGCCAGCAGCGCGAGAACGGGAAGCGGCCGGGCCCCGGGGGAGAACCTCCGGGGCCCGGCCTTACCTGTCTTCCACTGGGAACAACGGTGGAGCACCGGTCAGCGGTTCCGTCGTAGCCGGAACTGCTGTCGGCCCGCGCGGCTCAGTACCGCGGGTCCACCCGGTAGATCGGGCGGTCCGGCACCCACCAGTGGCTGGAGCGCCAGATCCCGAAGGTGAACCGCACCCCGTGGCTGCCCCGCTTGTTGGCGGCCTTGAGGAACTGCTTGCCGATCTTCTTCATCAGGTAGGACAGCGCCCACAGCACGTAGCCGGCGGCCCGCGCGACGATGTGCGGGAGCTTGCGCAGGATCTTGCCGATGCCGTTGGCGATCAGACCCGAGACGTAGAGCAGGGTGCCGATGGTGTTGCCCTCGGCCCGGCTGAAGTAGGCGACCCACTTCTTGCGCCAGGACATGCCGGTCAGGTCGTCCATGGTGATCGGGTCGACCGGGTAGCCGTAGGCGTTCGGCGAGCCCTCCAGGACCGGGTCGGTCTGCAGGAACCGGCCGGTGGCCGGGTCGTACAGCCGGACGCCCATCAGGGTGAGGCCGGAGAGGCTGTCGCCCTCGCGCTGCGCCCCGCCGAGCCAGCCGTACTCGGTCGAGCCGGTGGCGTCGACGACGTTGCCGTACTCGTCGTAGTGGTAGACGGCGAGGTCCTGGGTGCCGTCGGGGGACATCTGGACCGAGACGTCGCCGTGCAGGTTGGTCAGCAGCAGGACCGCGCCGCCGTCGGTGCCGGTGGCGGCCGTGAGCTGGCCGGTCAGGTCCAGGACGTTGCGGGTGAGCTTGCCGGCCGCGTCCTTGGACCAGGACGGGCTGTCGGTGCCCGCTTCGAAGTGCTTGGTGTCCTGGGCGGTGACGGCCCAGGTGCCGTCGGTGCCCTTGGTCTCCGTGGTGCTCACCGCGAGGCGGCCGGAGGCGTCCAGGTCCCAGGTCTTGCGGGTGTCGCCGAGGGTCTCGGTGCGGACCAGGTCGTTGACGTAGTAACCGAGCTGGGTGCCCTTCGGCAGGGTGGTGGTGCGGCCGTAGGCGTCGTACGTGTAGCCGGCGTCGGTGAGGCGGTCGGCGGTGTCGTAGCCGTGGTTCTCGGCCTTGGTGACGGCGTCCTGGGTGGCCGGGTCGCAGTCGTCGGTGACGCTGGTGCGGTTGGTCCGGTTGCTGCTCTGGTCGAACGCGTAGGTCCGGGTCGCGCAGGCCAGGCCGGTGCTGTCGGCGGCCTTGGTCAGGCGGCCGGTGGCGTCGTAGGTGTAGCCGCTGGTGGTGCTGTTGCCGTCGGACTGGGTGCGGCCGGCCTGCTGGCCGTGCACGGTGTAGTCGGCGTTGTCGGCAAGCAGGACGGTGCCCGCCTGGTTGCTGTAGGTCTTGCCGGTCTGGCTGCCCCGGCTGTCGTAGCTGTTGGTCAGGGTGTTGCCGCCCGGCATGGTCTGGGTGACCAGCCGGCCCTCGACGTCGTAGGAGGCGGTGAAGGTGCCCGCGACCGAGTCGGTCAGCGTGGTGGGCAGGCCGCGCGGGTCCTTGGCGGTGTCGTAGCCGTAGGTGACGCTGGACGGCACCGAGTCGGACTTCTTCACCACCCGGTCGAGCTTGTCGTACTCGGTGGTGGTGACGTTGCCGGCGCCGTCGTCGTAGGAGACCTGGCGGCCGAGCCTGTCGTAGCCCTGGGTGATGGTGGCCCTGCCGTTGTTGACGGTGGCGAGCTCACCGGTGGCCGGGTCGTAGCCGAGCACGGTGTCGGCGACGGCGGTGCCGGTGCCGCCGGTGACCGAGACCTTCACCGGACGGCCGGCGGCGTCGTAGTCGCGGGTGGTGGTGCGGGTGACGCCGTTGGCGGTCTCGGTCAGCACCGAGACGTTGCCCCAGCGGTCGTACTGGAAGGTCTTCGTCGGCAGCTGGGCCGGGTTGCTCCCGCCGCCGGTGACCTGGGCGGCCGGGGCGACCGAGCAGACCAGGTCGGCCCACTCCGGGTGGCCGGCGCAGGCGCCGGTGCCGGTCGGACCGTAGTACGAGGTGACCGTGGTGGCCGCGTCGGAGCCGGTGGAGTTCGGGCGGCTCTGCGAGGTCACCCGGCCGGCGGCGTCGTAGCCGGTGGCGGTGGTGATCCTCAGGCCGGCCGGGTCCTGGACCGACTGGGTGGGCAGGCCCTGGGCCCAGTCGTAGCCGGTGGCGGTCCTGCGGGTGTCGGCGTCGGCGGCGTAGCCGTCGATCCGGGCGCCGACCGTCACCGAGGTGGTCTTGTCGCTGACCGCGGCGGTCGCCGGGCGGCCCTCGTCGTAGCTGCTCACGGTGTGGGCGCGGGCCGGGACCTCGGCGCCGGTGGTGAGCGCCGGGGAGCTGCCGGAGGCGGCCAGGTCGTGCTCCAGGGTGACCAGCTGCAGCGGGTCGTACTGCTCGACCAGCCGCTTGCCGTCGGCCGAGTAGACCGAGGCCGAGGAGAGCACCTGGGCGCGGTCGGCGGTGGAGCGGCCGGCGATGCCGAGGGCGCGCAGCTTGTTCAGGCCGTCACCGGTGGTGGCCAGGGCGAGGATGCGGTTCTCCGCGGAGAGGGCCCGCACCTGGCTGCCGAAGGCGTTGTACTCGGTGGTGGTGATGCCGCCGCCGGGGGTGGCGGTGTTGACCTCGCGGCCGGACGCGTTGGTGTAGGTCACCGAGGCCCGGTTGTACGCGGCGGTGCCGAGCGCCTTGCCGTCGTGGGTCGACGGGACGGCGTCGGGCGGCAGCACGGCGGTGGCGTCGGTCGGGGCGTCGGTCTGGCCCCAGGCCGCGACGTCGGACGGTGCCAGCGGGTAGGGCGCGTTGGCGCCGCTCAGCGGGACGTCGTAGACCACCGAGGTGGTCGCGGTGCCGTCGGTGACGTCCTTGCTGCCCTGCTTGAGGGTGGGCCGGGAGGCGGCGAGCAGCATGCCCTCGCCGGCGGTGGCCGCGTTGCCGGCCTTGCCGTACTCCAGGGTCCACGGCAGTTCGCCGGGCTCGGTCACGGTGGTGACCCGGCCGGCCGCGTCGTAGCCGTACGCGGTCTTCAGCGCCGGCGAGGTCCGCGGGTCCGACACCTCGCGCAGCCGGCCCTGCTCGTCGTACGCGTACTGCGAAACGACGACGGGGGTGGCCGCGGAGGCGCCGGGGTCGGTGGACCAGAGGCGGATCTGCTTCACCTGGCCGGTCACGTCGCCGAGGGCGGACGCGGTGGCGGTGGTGGCGTCGGCGTAGACGTACTCCAGCACCCGGCAGCCGGCCGTGGACGGCACGGCGGCGCAGTTGACGGAGGCGGTCGCCGAGGTGGGCGCGACCACGTACTTCGGCCGGGCCAGGGTCTTCCCGCCGGAGACGACCTTCTCCGACACCACGGAGGTGGTGGAGTTGTCGCTGGGCAGCGAGGAGGCGGTGGCCTGCCAGGTGGTGGCGGCCGGGTCGACCTTGGCGAAGGCGACCGTGGTGCCCTCGGTGTCCTTCAGGGTGAAGGCCCCGGTGAAGCCGCCGGTCAGGGTGAGGTTCTCGGCGCCGGGCTCGGGCTTCCAGCCGCCCGCGCCGGTGGCCGTGAAGCCGGTCTCGGAGCCGTCGGCGGAGACCACCGAGAGGGAGGTCGCCGAGGTCTTCCGGACGTAGGACCAGTCGGCGTCGGTGATCTCGGCGGTGGTGCCGGAGCTCCACTGCGGGCCGAAGATCGCCGCCTGGCCCTCCTGCGCCGAGCCGTTGGTGGGCCGGCGGGAGGAGAAGGAGCGCTCGGCGTGCAGGCCGAAGACCTCGGCGTCGGTGGCGGACAGGCCGAGGTCACCGGTGAGGGTGTTCACCTCGCCGGGGCCGACCTTGGTCTCCGGGGCGGTGCCGGCGTTGCGGTCCACCGTGACGGTGTTGGGCTCGGTGGCGTCGGTGGCGGTGCCGTCGGTGAAGACCGCGCGGACGTCGACCGGGCCGTTCTCGGTCAGGGTGTCGGTGATGTTCCAGGTCAGCGCGGCCGGCTTGCCACCGGGGGCGGCGAACGGCCAGGCGGTGACCGGCTGGCCGCCGGTGGTGGTGACGTTGGCGGTCGGGACGTCCTTCCAGGCGTCGGTCTCGCCGCGGCGGTACTGGTAGCGCACCCCGGTGTAGGTGCTGTTGCCCTCGGCCTGCAGCGAGGTGCGGCGGGCCGGGCGCTCGCCCGCGGCGGGGGCGACCAGGGCGGAGCCCTTGCCGGCGTAGAAGGTGTAGGTGCGGTCGGCGGAGACGTTGCCCGCGGCGTCCCGGGTGTGCGCGGTGACGGTGTGCGCGCCGGCCTTGAAGGTGAGTTTCGCGCCGACCGGGGCGCCGGTGGTGGCCGCGGTGACCCAGGCGCCGCCGTCCAGCTTGTACTGGACGTCCTTCACGTCGGCGGTCGGCGGGGTGAAGGTGAAGGTGCCGCTGTAGTCGCCGTTGGCGTCCGGGGTGCCCGCCCACTGTCCGGCCGGGAAGTCCCCGGAGGCGATCGCGGTGACGCCGGGCGCGGTGGTGTCCACGGTGAGGGTGCGGAACGCGGACCAGGCGCTGTTGGCGGTGCCGTCCCAGGAGCGGGAGCGCCACTTGTAGGCGCCGGCCGGCAGCGCGGTGCCCGGGGTCCAGGTGAAGGTGGAGCCGGAGGCCGCGTAGGCGGTGTGGCCGGACTGCAGTGCCGCGGTGCCGTTCGCGGCCCAGACCTCGAAGTCGAGCAGGACGTTGCCGCCGTCGGGGTCGGTCGCCTTGGCGGACAGGGTCGGTGTGGCGTCCCCGGTGAGCGCCCCGTTGGCCGGGGCGAGCAGGGTGGAGACGGCCGGCGGGGTGTTGTACGTCACCGACAGGTAGGGCGTGTTGGCGGACGCGTTGCCGGAGTTGAACTTCTTCCAGCCGTACGGGTCGCTCTCGTCGGTGGCGCGGATGCCCAGGGTGTTGTTGGCGTTGCCGTTGCCGGCCCAGGCCTGCACCAGTGAGGTGATGTCCTGGTTCACCCAGCCGTCGTTGCAGGAGCTGGAGTAGCCCTTGGTCGAGGTGGAGGTGGCCCACTTGCGGTTCCAGCCGGGCTGCGCGGTCCACCGGGTGGCGGTGGTGGCGCTGCCGGTGTCCCAGACGTCCCAGCCCTTGGCGGTGCAGGACCAGCTGTGGAAGTTCCAGAGGTTGAGCTTGCCGCTGGTGATCTGCTTCCCGCTGATCTTGGCCATCGGGAACTGCAGGAAGGAGCGGGCGATCTGGCCCGAGCCGTTGTTGCCCAGCTTGAGCTCGGTCTGCGAGGAGACGTCGGTGGCGTAGCCCTGCTGGACGAAGGTGTCGAAGCCGACGCCGATGTTGACCGCCGGGTCCACGGTGACCGGGTACTGGGTCGCCGGGTCGTTGAGGAAGGCCGCGTCCGGGGTGAGGGTGAGGTCGACGGCGTTGCCGTTCTGGGTGACCTTCAGACCGACCGGGGCGGTGCGGGTGTGGTCGCCGCTGCGCTCGTCGACCTTCGCGTCCCACATCACCGGGGCGGGCAGCTGGCCCTTCTCCTCGCCGGTCGCCGGGTCGAGGAAGGAGACCGAGTTGTCCGCGTTGTGGCGGGCCCGCAGGCCGGCCGCGTCCAGGGTCATGGTGACGGTGCCGTTGGCGCCGACCGCGCTGCGGTCCTTGAGTTCGAGGAACTGCTCGAAGCCGGTCCGGGTGGACTCGACGATCAGGTCGGTCGCGGTGAGCGCGTTCGGGTACCGGGCCTTGGTGCCGTCGAC
The DNA here is from genome assembly GCF_044748625.1 of Kitasatospora sp. NPDC089913. Classification (NCBI taxonomy): domain Bacteria; kingdom Bacillati; phylum Actinomycetota; class Actinomycetes; order Kitasatosporales; family Streptomycetaceae; genus Kitasatospora; species Kitasatospora sp. NPDC089913. The sequence goes on from NZ_JBIVGI010000001.1 coordinate 764,993, forward strand.
CACGGGGGCCGGGAGGGTGCCGCGCCAGGACAGCGACATGCTGGTGCCGTTGCCGTTGTCCAGCGAGACCAGGGGGACGGCGGGGGCCTGCTGATCGCCGGCCGGGGCGCCGGCGGCCTTGAACTTCGACGCGGCGGCGGGTGCGGTGGCGCCGGCCAGGGTGAGGCCGAGCGGGTGGCCCTTGGCCTTGACCGAACCGTCGGCCTGCTGGGCCAGACCGACGTCGATCGGCCGGAGGGCGCCGTCCTTGTCCTTGAAGCGGACGGGGCCGGAGGCGACGTCCAGCGTGGTGGTGCCGTCCGGGTTGATCCAGGTGGTGGTGGACTCGCCGCGCTCGTCGGTCACCTCGATCCGGCGGTTCTCCAGCCGGGCCTTGAGGTGGGCGGTGGCGATGTCCTTGGCCTCGGCCGGGCCGAGGGCCTTGCCGGGCTTGGGCGCGGGGGCCTCGGGGGTGACCGCGACGGCCTGACCGGTCGTCATGACGACGGCGGCGGCCTGGGTGGCGAGGACCACGGCGAGGGCGACCGCGGTGTGGCGCAGGACGCCGTTGCGGCGGTGTGGTGCGGGGGCGGCTGGCACGGTGTTCCCGGCGCGGTGCCGGGGTGGTGTGCCGGTCGGCTGTGACATGGAGCTCCTCGACGGTCTGTGGTGAGGGGTTCGACGGCGACACGCGTCCGCGTTCGGGCACGGCCGAGCCGGCCCGGGGCGACCGGACCTGTGCGCGGGCATGCCGATGGGCATATGCATGTCAATAAGGGGCCGGTCAAGCCATAGGCATGAATCGGCCAAACCCGTGGGTGTGCGCAACCGTCCGAAATCAGGACGGAAGGCGGGAGCGAGCCCGGCGGAGGGCCCCGCGGCCTACGGTGGAGCCGCCACCGTGAAGCGGTGCGCGGGGCCCTCCGCCAGTGCGCGGCGGAGCAGGGCGTACGCCCTCAGCTCGGCCGCCTCCCGGTCGGGGGCGCGGACGTACAGCATGACGCCGACGCCCCCCGGGAAGGAGCGGGCGCGGACGTGCTCCAGGCCGTCGCCCGGAGTGGCGCGCGCCCACAGGGCGCCCTGGACGTCGGCGGGTCCGGTCTCGACGGCGGGCGCGGCCGAGACGTCCAGGAGAGTCAGTTGGACGGCGAACACCGAACGGTCAGTCCCAGCCGATGCCCGGGCCGTCGGCGCGGGAGGAGTCCCAGCCGATGCCTCCGGTCCCCCGGACGGCGGGGGCGTCCCAGCCGATCCCGGTCCCGTCGGCGTGGGCGGTCACGGGGGCGGGCGGGGCGGCCTGCGCGGCGGCGGCGGGAGCGACGGCGGTGGCGAGGGTCAGTGCGAGGGCGGCGGCGGCGAGCAGCCGGACGGGCTTCGGCACGGCGGTTCCTGTTCTGCACGGTGGTTCAGGGCGTGGTGGCGGTGCGGGGCGGTTCAGGGCGGGGCGGCGGTGCGTGGTGCCGGTGTGCGGCGGTGCGGGGCGACGGTGCGTGGTGCCGGTGTGCGATGGTGCGTGGTGCCGGTGCGGGCGGTCCGGTGTCCGTCCGCAGACTGCATCCTTCCGTCACCCGGTCCGCGCCGGGAGGGAGTTCGCCGGGCAGCATCCGGCCAGGCAGCTTGCTGCAACCCCGGGACGCGGTTCGCGGGGTGGCGCCGGTCCGCCCGAACCCTTTGCGGAACAGACCGGACGGTCCGGTTCGGGTGACCGGATCAGGTCTTGTGGCGACGGGAGCACCGGAGGAAGGATCGGGGGTCGCCGGGGCGGACCGGAATTCCGTCGCGAGCCGCGATGGGACGCGATGAGACGTGATGTCGTGACGGTCAGGGGTCGTTGACGTGCTGGAACTGCTGGGCGTGGACACCACCGCGGAAGCCGTGTACCGCGAGATGCTCGCGGATCCGGAGGGCGGGGTGGCCGAACTCCGGGAACGGCTCCACCTGCCCGAGGCCGACGTCCGGGCCGCGCTCGACCGCCTCGCCGACCTGACCCTGCTGCGCGCCTCCCGGGAACGCCCCGGCGCGCTCTGGCCGGTCAGCCCGGAGCGCGGGCTCGAGCTGCTGCTGCGCCGCCAGGAGGAGGACCTCGCCCGCCGCCAGCAGGAGCTGGCCGTCTCCAAGGCCGCCGTGGCGCGCGCCGTCGCGGAGTACGCCACCCTCCGCTCGGCCACCCTGGTGGACGGCGGCGAGCGCCTGGTCGGCCTGGACGCGATCCAGGCCAAGCTGGAGACGCTGACCGCCCGGCTGGCGACCGAGTGCCTGGCGGTGATGCCCGGCGGCGCGCAGTCCGCCGCCAGCCTGGCCGCCTCCCGCCCGCTGGACGAGGACGCCCTGAGACGGGGCGTCAGCCTGCGCACCATCTACCAGGACAGCGTCCGCAACGACCCGGAGACCTTCGCCTACACCCAGTGGATGACCGGCCTGGGCGGCCGGGTGCGCACCGCCCCGGTGCTGCCGCCGCGGATGCTGGTCTTCGACGGGACCACCGCCGTGGTGCCGATCGACCCGGAGAACACCAGGGCCGGCGCCCTGTGCACCGAGGAGCCCGGGATCGTCGCCTCCCTGGTCGCGCTGTTCGAGCAGACCTGGGAGACCGCCGCCCCGCTCGGCGGGGACCCGCGCCCCGAGGACGCCGGCACCGGCCTCAGCCCCGGTGAGCGCGAACTGCTGCGGCTGCTCTCCACCGGGCTGACCGACGACGCGGCGGCCAAGCGGCTGGGCGTCTCGGTGCGGACGGTCCGGCGGCAGATGGCGGCGCTGATGGAGCGTCTGGAGGCGGCCAGCCGCTTCGAGGCGGGCCTGAAGGCGGCCCAGCGCGGCTGGTTGTAGCCGGGGTCACAGCTTCGGGGTAACGGACTGTCGCTGTGCTGGAGAAGTTCACCTCCAGGCTCTTGTCCGGTCATTTTCTACGCGCGTATCTTTGGGGCGCTGCGGGGGGCGGTTACCGACTTCCGCGCGGATTTCTACGCGGGTAGCAGGACAGCGGGGCCGGGCACCGGCCGATGCGTCAGGTTCACCCGTCCGGCCGACCCGCACCGCCGACCCGTCCGTCGACCCGTCCGGCTGAACCGTCCGGCCGACCCGCCCCGCCGACCCACCCCCATGCACCACCCGAGCTAGGAGCCCCGTTCCGGTGACCATGCCCATCGCTCCCCGTCCGCGCTCGCGCCGCGCCCTGCTGCGCGCGGCCATCGTCCCGGCCGGTCTGGCCGCCTCCCTGGTGCTGGCCCCGCTGCCCGCCGCCGTGGCCGCGCCGTCCGCGGACGCGCTGATCTCCGAGGTCTACGGCGGTGGCGGCAACTCGGGCGCCACGCTGAAGAACGACTTCGTCGAGCTGGCCAACAAGGGCGGCGCCGCCTTCGGCCTGGACGGCTGGAGCGTCCAGTACATATCGGCCGCGCCCGGCCCGAACTCCCAGTGGGGCGTCACCCCGCTGACCGGTTCGATCGCCCCCGGCGGGCGCTACCTGGTCGGCGAGGGCGCCGGCGCCGCGGGCACCGTCGACCTGCCCACCCCGGACGCGGTGGGCTCGCTGGCGCTGTCCGGCACCAGCGGCACCGTCGCGCTGGTGCACGGCACCGACCCGCTGACCTGCAAGACCGCCGCCGACTGCGCCGCGGACCCGCGGGTGCGCGACCTCGTCGGCTTCGGCACCGCCGTGGTCCACGAGGGCTCCGCCTCGGTGGCCGGCGCCTCCAACACCGCCTCGGTCGCCCGCAAGGCCGGTCTGCCGGACACCGACGACAACGCCGCCGACCTCGCGGCCGGCGCCCCGTCGCCGACCAACAGCAAGGGCGAGGTCGCCGAGGGCTCCACCCCGACCGGCCCGACCGAGCCGGGCACCGTCCGGATCCACGACGTCCAGGGCCGCACCCGGCTGTCCGACCGCACCGGCAAGACCGTCGCCGGCGTGCCCGGCATCGTCACCGGCGTGCGCGCGTACGGCTCCAAGGGCTTCTGGATCCAGGACCCGAACCCGGACGCCGACCCGGCCACCAGCGAGGGCGTCTTCGTCTACACCGGCTCCGCCAACCCGACCGTCAAGGTCGGCGACTCGGTCCTGGTCACCGGCAAGGTGACGGAGTACTACCCGAACTTCACCGGCGGCTCGCAGTCGCTCACCCAGCTGACCAACCCGGCCGTCACCGTGGTCTCCTCCGGCAACCCGCTGCCGGCCCCGGTGGTCGTCGACACCCGCAACATCCCCGGCACCTACACCCCGGCGGCCGGCCCGGACGGGACGATCAACGGCGTCACCCTGGACCCGGAGAAGTACACCCTCGACTTCTACGAGTCGCTGGAGGGCATGCTCGTCGAGGTCCGTGACGTCCGGGTGATCCAGGCCACCGACAAGTACAACGAGCTGTGGGTCGCCGCCGACAAGCAGGACCAGAAGAGCCAGCGCGGCGGCGTGCTCTACGAGTCCTACGCGGAGCCGAACGTCGGCCGGCTGATGGTGCAGCAGCAGGCGCTCGTCTCCCAGCAGGCCTTCCCGGTCGCCAACGTGGGCGACATGCTGACCGGCGTCACCAACGGCCCGCTGGACTACAACCAGTTCGGCGGTTACACCCTGGTCGCGGGCACCCTCGGCGCGCTCCAGGACAACCACCTCCAGCGCGAGGTGACCGCCCCGACCGCCGACCGCGAACTCTCCATCGCCACCTACAACGTGGAGAACCTGGCGGCCACCAACCCCGACAGCAAGTTCGCCGAGCTGGCCGCCGGCGTCGTCACCCACCTGCGCTCGCCCGACATCGTCGCCCTGGAGGAGATCCAGGACAACAACGGTGCCAAGAGCGACGGCACGGTGGACGCGAGCGAGACCGTCGCCAAGTTCGTCGCCGCGATCAAGGCGGCCGGCGGCCCGGCGTACGACTGGCGCTCGGTGGACCCGGAGGACGGCAAGGACGGCGGCGAGCCCGGCGGCAACATCCGCCAGGTCTTCCTGTTCAACCCGCAGCGGGTCTCCTTCACGGACATCCCCGGTGGCGCCGCCACCGCGGCGGTCGACGTGGCCGGCACCGGCTCCGCCGCCTCGCTGACCGCCTCGCCCGGCCGGATCGCCCCCGCCGACGCGGCGTGGACCAACAGCCGCAAGCCGCTGATCGGTCAGTTCTCCTTCCGCGGCAAGAAGGTCTTCGTCATCGCCAACCACTTCAACAGCAAGGGCGGCGACCAGGGCATCGACAGCCGCTTCCAGGCGCCGACCCGCTCCTCGGAGACCCAGCGGGTCGCCCAGGCCACGGTGGAGCAGGCGTTCGTCGCCAAGCTGCTGGCCGCGGACAAGAACGCCAAGGTGGTCTCGGTCGGCGACTTCAACGACTACCAGTTCTCGCCCGCGCTGACCACGCTCACCAAGGACGGCGTGCTGCGCGACCTGGTGAACGAGCTGCCGGAGAAGGAGCAGTACTCCTACGTCTACCAGGGCAATTCGCAGGTGCTGGACCACATCCTGGTCAGCCCGGAGGTCGGGTACGCCAAGTACGACGTGGTGCACATCAACGCCGAGTTCGCCCAGCAGGCGAGCGACCACGACCCGCAGGTGGTCCGCATCAAGCCGTGAGGCCGGCGGAGCACGACCGAGGGGCGGTGACCGGGGACCGGTCACCGCCCCTCGGGGCTTGTGGGGGCGTGTCTTCCGGAAGCGTTACCCGAGGGCCTTGAGCACGGCGTCGGCCATGACCCGCTCGCCGGTCGCGTTCGGGTGGAAGGGGACGGCGGGGGAGCCGGGCAGCGCGCCCTCCACCCAGCGGTCGGACGAGCAGACGTCGTGCCCGCGGGTGGGCGTGGCCGTGTCCACGTAGGTGGCGCCGGTGGCGCGGGCGGTGGACTGCAGCATGCTGTTCAGCCGGCCGAGCACCTCGTGCAGGTACGGGATGTCGCGCGGGGCGATCGGCTGGCGCAGGACGCAGGAGGCGCCGTCGGCGGGCAGCACCGACGGGTACCCGACCAGCAGGATCCGGGCCTTCGGGGCCTTGGCACGCAGCCGCTTCACGGTGTCGGCGAGCCGCGGTCCGGTCCGGTCGATCCGGTCGGCGAGGTCGTCGTTGCCGTACTGCCAGGACCAGCTGGACCAGTCCCAGTACCCGTGATGGTAGACGTCGGTGCACGGGGTGCCGAGCGGGTTGACCACGGCGCCCGCGATGCAGGTGGCGATCACGTCGGCGATCCCGAGGTCGCTGTCGCCCAGGTCGTTGCCGCCGATCCCCAGGGTGATCAGGTCGGTGTCGGCGGTCACCGCGTCGATCTGCGGGTCGTTGACCCGGATGAAGGCGTCGTACTGCGCCTCGGTGATCGACTTCACCTTGGCGGCGGCGCAGGTGACGTCGCGGTAGGCGGCGGCGTTCAGGGCGGCGGCGACCAGGTGGCCGTAGTTGCGGTCGGAACGCAGGCAGAGGCCGGCCGACTGGTTCGGAACCCCCGCGCCGGCCGCGTAGGAGTCGCCGAGCGCCACGTAGCGGTGGGGGGCGGGAGTGGCGGCCTGCGCGCTGGTGGCGGTCATCGCGAGTGCGGCGCCCAACGCGGCGGAAGCGAGCAGCAGGGAATTCCGGGCACGGCGGAGCACGGTTCCTCCTGGGGGAGAGAAACGGGTGGGTGGGGGTGGTGCGAGCCGGGCCACAGCTACTACTGACAGGTAAGTTACTGGCAGGTTTCGCGGTCGTCCATGCTGTGCGCATACATTTCCGAAAATCCGTCAGAGGTTTCGGAAGGCGCTCCGGCGGGAATTCCGAATTTCGCTCCGAGGGGTGTCGAAATGCATTCCGAGACGGGGCGGAGCGGAATTCGGGCGGTGCCCGCCAGGGGGCGGGCGCCGCCGTGAGGGTTGCGTCGGGGCCGCGCGGGGGCGGGGTGCCGCCGGGGAGGTGGAGGCGGCGGCGGGGTGGGGGTGGCGCGGTCCACGCGGTCCACGCGGTTCACGCGGTTCACGCGGTCAGTCGGCGGCGGCGACCCAGAAGAAGAAGACCGTCATCACGGCGAAGAGCACGCAGGCGTATCCCAGCAGCCCGACGCCGTCGGCGCTGGGGAGGCCGAGGACGACGACCTTGTCCGGGAACCGCGGGAGGTGGGCTACGTCGACCTCGTCGCCGGGTCGGAGTCCGGTCGGCCCGCGCAGCGCGATCGACGTGGTCGCCTCCACCGCCGGGCCGACCGCGACCTCGAACCGCACCCGGACGGTGTCCTCGTAGCCGCCCTCGTCGCCCACGGGCGTGCTCGTCACGGCGACCACGCGGGCCCGGTGGCGAGTGCCGAAGCGGTGGATCCGGAACGTCCGCGAGGCGCGTGATCCGGTCCAGTACGAGCTGCCGGCGAACACCGTCCCGATCAGCAGGGCGAGAAGGTTCACAGCCGTGCAGCCTACGCCCGGGGCCCGGTCCACGCCCAGAGCTTTGTCGTCAACTCCCTTTTGTTGGAACCTGGTTCATGTCGGCCGCGGTACCAGGAGCGGCCCTCGGCAGGCGGCCGGGTAGGCTGCGGCTGCCGTCCCGGTGTCACCCGGCCGGCGGGCTCCACCGTGATCGTCGGCCGCAGCGGCCTGCGGCCGCCGCGCGCACGGGCGCGGCGGCGGGCCCTGGGGAACGAGGAGGCCGGGGAACCATGAGCCGTCGCGAGCGCGACCGGATCGGCAAGCAGGGCGGAGCCGGCAAGCAGGGCGGGGCCGGGAAGCAGGGCGGACGTGGTCCGGCCGCCCCGGTGACCGTCACCGTCTGCCGGGGCTGCTGCTGCGGCACCCAGCAGAAGCACCCGGGCGTCGACCACGCCGGCCAGTACGAGCGGCTGCGCGCGGCGGTCGGCGACGCCGGCCGGGTCCGCGCCGTGAAGTGCCTGGACACCTGCGCGCACTCCAACGTCGTGGTGGTCGGCCCCTCCAGCGAGGGCCGCGCGGCCGGCGGCCGACCGGTCTGGCTGGGCTGGGTGCTGGCGGACGACATGATCGAGGAGATCGCCACCTGGGTGCACTCCGGCGGCCCGGGTGTCGCCGAACCGCCGGGGCTGCTCGACCTCCAGCAGATCTCGGTCTCCCGCCGCGTCGGCGAGGGACTGCCGGGCTGACCCCGCCGACCCGGGCCCGTACGTGGAGCGGCTGGCCTAGCATGACCTAGGCTCCGCGTGCCGACAGGAGGAAGACGATGACCACGGTCTGCCGCATCTGTGCGGGCACCGGCCGCACCGCCGGCCTCAGCTGCCGGACCTGCCAGGGCACCGGCACCACCGAGGTCGGCGGTGGCGGCGGCAACTGCTTCCTCTGCGACGGCACCGGGGTGTACGTCCGCTACCGGGTCGACGCGGGCGGGGCCAAGCACGCGTACCGCGACGAGATCTGCCGCACCTGCGACGGCACCGGGAACCGGGCCGCTTCTCCCTGGGACGAGGCGTCCTGACGCCGCGGGGTGCCGGGGCCGGGCCGGAGCCGGGGCCGGTGCCGTTGCCAGGACCGTTGCCGTTGCCGGGGCGGCCCTTCCCCGGCTCCGGACGGTGACGGTTGGTCCGGGCGGGTGCGCCCGCTCACCGCATCAGCGTAGGAGGACGCCCCAGCGGTGACCGCGTTCGCACGGACTGTCGGACGCTACGAGCATGGCTTCCCTGAACCGACTGCTCGCCCGCATACGCCGAAGGGCCGGTGCCCTGGCGGTACCGGGCACCCTCGTCACGGCCCTCGTCCCCGTCCTCGCGCTCGGCCCGGGCGCGGTCAGTGCCGCGGCGGCCCCGCTGCCCGGCGGACTCGGGCCCTGCGTGCCCGGCAGCTGCCCCGTCACTTATCCCACCTCGATCAACAACGGACCGTTCGCCGGCCGGGACAACGGCATCAACGTCTTCGTCGGCGGTGACTTCCTGGTCCGCGGCCGCGCCGCCGAGGCCGAGGGCCGCGTCGTCGTCCTCAACGCCTACGACCAGGCGAAGGAGGCCGGTGTCAGCTCGATCTACAACGTCGGCATCGCCGGCGTCGGCTCCCGGGTCCCCCCGCCGGACGGCGCCGACTTCCTCACCACCGGCGCCGGGGTCACCGTCGCGAGCGGGCAGTCCCTGGTGGCCGAGGGCGGCGTCGTCCGCCACGCCGGGCCCGTCAGCGGCACGGTGACCGGTACCTCGACCACCGACGCCAACGCCGTCCAGCCCTACACCGCTCTGCGCGCCCAGCTCTCCACCGCCTCCGACTGCTACGCCCGGGTCGGCGGCCTGCCCCGCACCCCGACCGGCACTGCGGTCAACCAGGGCGGCCAGACCCTGTTCACCGGTGACGGCAGCTCGGCACTCCAGGTCTTCAACGCGGACTTCGACCTCACCGGGCCGACCGGGGGTCAGCAGGGCATCGTCTTCGCCGGCATTCCGGCCGGGGCCACGATCCTGGTCAACGTCACCGGCGCCACCCGCGTCCTGAACACCTACAGCGGCGGCATCAACGACTCCGACGACCCGCTGAACGGCTACCGCGACCACCTGCTGTGGAACTTCCCCGACGCCACCTCGGTCACCCTGGGCGGCACCGGCCAGTTCCAGGGCAGCTTCCTGATCGGCGAACCGGCCTCGCAGACCACGGTCACCCTGGCCGGCGTCAACGGCCGCTTCTTCACCACCGGCTCCCTCACCCACACCAGCCTGGCCACCGGCGGAGGCGGCCAGGAGTTCCACTCCTACCCCTTCAACGGCGACCTGCCCTCGTGCGGCTCCACCCCGGTGACGGGTGAGGTGCGGGTGCTGAAGACGGATTCGGTGTCGGGCGCCGCGTTGGCGGGTGGGGTGTTCGACCTGTGGCGCGAGACCAACGGCATTCCCGGCCTGCAGACCATCGGCGTGAACCCGGACACCCAGGTGGGGGCGGTCTGCACCACGGGTGCGGACGGTCTGTGCCGTCGGACGGTGGAGGTGGGTACCTATTACTGGCGGGAGACCGCCGCCCCGGCGGGGTACCAGTTGCCGGTGAATCCGGTGTTCGGTCCGTTGGTGCTGACGGCGGAGAACGCTGCGGCGGGTGTGCAGACGACGGCGGCCGATGCCCCGCAGCCCCCGGTGACGGGTGAGGTGCGGGTGCTGAAGACGAACGCCGAGACGGGCGCTCCGCTCGCGGGTGGGGTGTTCGACCTGTGGCGCGAGACCAACGGCATTCCCGGCCTGCAGACCATCGGCGTGAACCCGGACACCCAGGTGGGGGCGGTCTG